>DATKBY010000046.1:0-26297 GCA_035513555.1 Steroidobacteraceae bacterium
GTCGGGGCATGGCGCAGTCTGGTAGCGCATCTGCTTTGGGAGCAGAGGGTCGGGGGTTCAAATCCCTCTGCCCCGACCAGTTCTTCTACTTCCTTTCTCACCCACTCGCGTTCGCCGACAGCGAATCGGGTAGTTATCCGATGACAATTCCCGGGTCCAGCCTCCATGCTGGGCTGCGGGTCGTGTGCTCTTCGCGATTGACCCGCGGCAAAGGAGTGCCGAAGATGAAGTTTCTCGCGGGTCTGATCATCCTGAGTTTTGTCAGCGTCTCATTCGCCGAGGCAGAGCCCACGGAGGAATTCCTCGACAAGGCGGCCCAGGACGGCATGACCGAGGTGGCGGCGGCCAAGATGGCCATGACCAGGGCGACGACCCCCGACGTTCGGGCATACGCGGAAACACTGGTCAAGGAACGCCGCCTGACGCAGCAATTGTTGAAGGCGCTGGCCGCCAGCCACGACGTGGACCTGCCAACGGCGCCGAGTCCCGCACAGCGCGCAACGCTCAGGGAACTGCAGATGAAACGCGGTGCCGAGTTCGAGCAGGCTTATGTGGAATCCCAGATTACGGCACAGGAGGAATCGGTCGTCCTTTTGAAAGCGGAGATCGAGCGCGACCGGGACGTCGAAACGAAGGCGTTTGCAAAAGAAATGCTGCCGACGGTCGAGGCGCATCTGAAACGCGCCTACCGGCTGGCGCGGAAGGAACAGCGCACCGCCGGGCTGCGGGGCTGAGCTCGCCGGCTGCGCGCACTGCGGGCCTGTAATACACTCGGCGCGCCTTGCCATGGCCAGGCGATGCGCCCGTAGCTCAGCCGGATAGAGCAGCGGATTTCTAATCCGCCGGTCGGGGGTTCGAGTCCCTCCGGGCGCACCAATGGCGCGCCCGGCGGGGCTTTCGCATATAATCCCGCGCCTTAAATGGCGGGCGTAGCTCAGCTGGTAGAGCCCCGGATTGTGATTCCGGCCGTCGCGGGTTCGAATCCCGTCGCTCGCCCCAAATACCGGGCCATTAGCTCAATTGGTAGAGCTCCGGACTCTTAATCCGTAGGTTGTAGGTTCGAGTCCTACATGGCCCACCAACTCCCGGATCCCGCGGCGATGGGCGCGGGGATTGGAATCAAGCATCAATGGAACCGCGTCGCCCGATCCCCGAGCCGACCTATCACTGGCCCGGCGGCCCGACGGCCGACGACGACCCGACGCCGATCGAATCGGCGCTCGCCGCTCTCAAGATCGGCGCCATCCTCGCCGCGGGCGTGACCATCGCTCTCTTTTACTTCGCGACCTATGGCAGCCTCGTCATCGGACGCACGGCGTCCAGCGCCGCGGTGCTGGCGGCCTTCCTGCTGCCGAGCGTCCTGGCGTTCCTCGGCACGACCCTGAGACGGCGCCGGCGCCCGCCGGGCGGCTGAATCCCATACGCTATACTTGCCGGCTGAAATCACACGGGTAATCCAGGGCCGGTTCCAGATGCGAAAGTGGCGGAATTGGCAGACGCGCCGGATTTAGGTTCCGGTGGGGAAACCCTTGAGAGTTCGAGTCTCTCCTTTCGCACCACGAGGTTGACGGTCAGATGATGGTTTCAGTCGAAACGCTCGCCGGGCTGGAGCGGCGCCTGCAGGTGTCGGTCCCGGCCACGCGCGTCCAGCAACAGATGGATGCACGGCTGCTGAAAGTCAGCCGCACGGTCCGCATCAAGGGCTTCCGCCCGGGCAAGGCGCCGATTCACGTCGTGCGCAAGCACTATGGCCCGCAAGTGCGCGAAGAAGTGGTCTCCGACCTGATCCGCGAAACCTTTGCGGAGGCGTTGCGCCAGGAGAAACTGCAGCCCGCGGGTGGCCCGCGCATTGAGCCGCTCAAGTCCGACCAGAAGGACGACCTGCGCTACACGGCGACCTTCGAAGTCTATCCGCAATTCGAACTCGGGAGCCTGGCGACGCTTCGCCTGACGCGCCCGACCGCGGTCGTCACCGACGGCGATCTCGAGGCGATGATCGAGAGCCTGCGCAAGCAGCGCCCGGACTGGACCGAGGTCAGCCGCGGTTGCCAGGACGGCGACCGCATCACGCTCGACTTCGAGGGCAAGATCGACGGCGAGGCATTCGAAGGAAACCGCAGCGAGAACCTGTCGATCGTGCTCGGCACCGGCCGGTTGTTGCCGGACTTCGAGAATGGCGTGCGGAGCGCCGCGGCCGGCGAGTCGCGCGATTTCGATCTGCGTTTTCCCGACGAGTATCCGGCCAGGTCGGTCGCCGGCAAGACCGCGCGTTTTCATGCGACCGTGCACAAGGTCGAGGAAAGCCACCTGCCCGCAGTGGACGACAGGTTTTGCGAAGCCTTCGGCGTGACCGAAGGCGGCATCGGTGCGCTCCGCGCCGAGGTGCGCGACAACATGGAGCGCGAACTCGCGCAGGCGATCACCGCCCGGATCAAGTCGCAGGTGATGGAGCAGCTGCTCGCAGCCAACCCGATTGCGGTGCCAAAGGCGCTGGTCGAGGCCGAGATCCGCGACATGCAGATGGAACTGTTGCGGCGCTCGGGTTCCCGCGATGCGCGGCAGCTACCGCCGCGCGAGAACTTCGAGCAACCGGCCCGGCGCCGCGTCGCGCTCGGGCTGATACTGAACGAAGTGATCCGTCAGGCCGGGATCAAGCCGGATGCCGCCCAGGTGCAGTCGCGGCTCGATGAAATTGTGGTCGGTTACTCGGACCCGGAGGAGGCGAGGCGCCAGTATCTGCAGAACGAGGCGGCAACGCGCCAGCTGCAGATGTCCGTGCTCGAAGACCAGGCGGTGGCCTGGGTGGCGAGCGTGGCGCAGGTCACGGATCAGCCGGGAAGCTTCAAGGACATCATGAACTTCGGGGCTGACGAAGCGTCCGAGGAATGAGGTAGGCAACGTGGTTGACAGGGGCACGACGAAGGCATTGAACCTGGTTCCCATCGTGGTCGAGCAGACCGCGCGCGGGGAAAGGTCCTACGACATCTATTCGCGGCTGCTGAAAGAGCGGGTCGTGTTCATTGTCGGGGAAGTCGAAGACCAGATGGCGAACCTGATTGTCGCGCAGCTCCTGTTCCTCGAGTCCGAGAATCCGGACAAGGACATTCATCTGTACATCAATTCGCCCGGCGGCGCAGTGACCGCCGGGCTTGCGATCTACGACACGATGCAGTTCGTGAAGCCGGACATCAGCACGATCTGCGTCGGGCAGGCGGCCAGCATGGGCGCGGTGCTGCTGGCGGCGGGCGCCAAGAGCAAGCGCTTCGCGCTGCCGCATTCGCGGATCATGGTCCATCAGCCGCTGGGCGGGTTCCATGGCCAGGCGACCGACGTCGAGATCCACGCCCGAGAGATCCTCGATGCGAAAAGCCGCCTGAACACCATTCTTGCCAATCACACGGGCCAGCCGCTCGAGAAGGTCAGCAGGGACCTGGACCGGGACAATTTCATGAGCGGCGAACAGGCGCGCGAGTACGGTATTGTGGATTCGGTGCTCGACCGGCGCGGATTGCTGCCGGTGCCCGGCAAGGCGTAAATGAGATTTCGCACCCGATAGCGACGGCAACTGGTTGAGCTGAAAAGGATTTTACCGGCCGAAACCGGCATGCTATAAGACGGCAGCCGGCCACCCGGCGAACGAGGGCCACGCATGGTCGACGACACTCGGGGCAAGCACGACGACGGCAAGCTGCTGTATTGCTCTTTCTGTGGCAAGAGCCAGCACGAAGTCCGCAAGCTGATCGCCGGGCCTTCCGTGTTCGTCTGCGACGAGTGCGTCGAGCTCTGCAACGACATCATCCGCGAAGAACTCGAGGAAAAGCAGGAGCGGTCGCGCGATCGCCTGCCGAAGCCGCACGAGATACGAAAAGTCCTCGACGAATACGTGATCGGCCAGGACCGGGCCAAGAAGATCCTGGCGGTCGCCGTTTACAACCACTACAAGCGGCTGCAGGCGCGCCCTGGCGACAAGCGCCACCGCAACGACCGGGACGAGGTCGAGCTTTCCAAGAGCAATATCCTGCTGATCGGCCCGACCGGCTGCGGCAAGACGCTGCTGGCCGAGACGCTGGCGCGGCTGCTCAACGTCCCATTCACGATCGCGGACGCAACGACGCTCACCGAGGCGGGCTACGTCGGCGAGGATGTCGAGAACATCATCCAGAAGCTGCTGCAGAAGTGCGATTACGACGTCGAAAAAGCGCAGACCGGCATCGTCTACATCGACGAGATCGACAAGATCTCGCGCAAGTCCGATAACCCGTCGATCACCCGCGACGTATCGGGCGAAGGCGTGCAGCAGGCGCTCCTGAAGCTGATCGAGGGCACCATCGCCTCGGTGCCGCCGCAGGGCGGCCGCAAGCACCCGCAGCAGGAGTTCCTGCAGGTGGACACGGCGAACATACTGTTCATCTGCGGCGGTGCATTCGCGGGACTCGAGAAGATCATCGAGAAGCGCAGCAGCCGCGGCGGCATCGGCTTCGCTGCCGAGGTGCGGGCACCGTCCGAGCGCCCGCAGGGCGCCGATCTCTTCAAGGATGTCGAGCCTGAGGACCTGATCAAGTTCGGATTGATCCCCGAATTCGTCGGCCGCCTGCCGGTGGTCGCGACGCTCGAGGAGCTGGACGAAGATGCGCTGGTCACCATCCTGACGCAGCCGCGCAATGCCCTGTCCAAGCAGTACGCGCGCCTGTTTGAAATGGAGGGCGTCGAACTCGAGCTGCGGGACGACGGGCTGCGCGCGGTTGCCCGCAAGGCCATGGACCGCAAGACTGGGGCGCGGGGTCTGCGCACGATCCTCGAGAACGTGCTGCTCGACATCATGTACGACCTGCCCTCGCTGAAGAATGTGGCGAAGGTTGTCGTGGACGAGACCGTGATCGTCGGCGACAGCAAGCCCTATCTCGTCTACCGCAGCGACGAATTGCAGCTCGCGCCCGCGGAAATCCGGCGCGCCGCGGGTTCCGACGGCCACTGACCCGACCCACCCGTTTGTGACCGCGAAAAGGGGACGCAACCCTTTATTTTGACGGAAGGCTTTTTTCTGCATTGGTGCGCATAAAGGGTTGCGTCCCCTTTTTGAAAGGGTTGCGTCCCCTTTTGCGACTTGTGCAGCACTCCAGCCGTCCCCATGACGTATCCTTGCAAACGTCAGGCGACGGCGCGTCCACCGTGCCGAAGGATGTCCAGGTGACCGACGAAACCGATAAGTCTCCGAATGCCCCCGAACCCCTGCGCGTGCCCGTGCTGCCGCTGCGCGACGTCGTCGTGTACCCGCACATGGTTATCCCGCTGTTCGTCGGGCGCGACAAGTCGATCCTCGCGCTCGACGAAGCCATGCGCCGTGACAAGCAGATCCTGCTGGTCGCGCAGAAGCAGGCCGATGTCGACGATCCGAAATCGCGCGACCTGTACAACGTCGGCACCATCGCGACCATCCTGCAGCTCCTGAAGCTCCCTGACGGCACCGTCAAGGTGCTGGTCGAGGGCATTGCCCGGGCCATGGTCGAGAACATGGAGGTCGACGGCTACTTCACGGCCGACATGACGCCGCTCCCGGACGTCGAACAGTACGAAGAGCGCGAAATGGACGTGCTGACGCGTTCGGTCGTGTCGCACTTCGAGCAGTACGTGAAGCTCAACAAGAAAGTGCCGCCCGAGATCCTGACTTCGCTCGCCGGCATCGAGCAGCCCGGACGGCTGGCCGACACGGTCGCGGCCCACATGGCGCTGAAGCTCGCCGAGAAGCAGAAGGTGCTGGAATCCCAGGACGTGCGGGCCCGGCTCGAGCAGGTGATGTCGCTGATCGAAGGCGAGATGGAAGTGCTGCAGATCGAGAAGAAGATCCGCGGGCGCGTCAAATCGCAGATGGAGAAGAGCCAGCGCGAGTACTACCTGAACGAGCAGATGAAGGCGATCCAGAAGGAACTGGGCGACCTGGAGGACGCGCCGAACGAGCTCGGCGATCTCGAGAAGCGCATCGCCAAGGCGGGCATGCCGAAGGAAGCCCGCGACAAGGCGACCGGCGAGCTCAACAAGCTGAAGCTGATGTCGCCCATGTCGGCCGAAGCGACAGTCGTCCGCAATTACGTGGACTGGCTGGTGAAGGTGCCCTGGAAGAAGCGCACGAAAGTAACCCACGACATTGCGGCGGCGCAGAAGGTCCTCGACGAGGATCACTTCGGACTCGAGAAGGTCAAGGAACGCATCGTCGAGTACCTCGCCGTCACGCAGCGCGTGAAACGGCTGAAGGGACCCATCCTGTGCCTGGTCGGGCCGCCCGGCGTCGGCAAGACGTCGCTCGGACAATCGATCGCGCGGGCGACCAACCGCAAGTTCGTCCGCATGAGCCTGGGCGGCGTCCGCGACGAGGCCGAAATCCGCGGTCACCGCCGGACCTACATCGGTTCGCTGCCGGGCAAGGTGCTGCAGAACATGGCGCGCACCGGCGTGCGCAATCCACTGTTCCTGTTCGACGAGGTCGACAAGATGTCGACGGACTTCCGCGGCGATCCGTCATCGGCGCTGCTCGAGGTGCTCGACCCGGAACAGAACACTTCGTTCGCGGATCATTACCTCGAAGTCGACTTCGACCTGTCCGAGGTCATGTTCGTCTGCACGGCCAACACGCTGAACATTCCCGCGCCGCTGCTCGACCGCATGGAAGTGATCCGGCTGCCCGGCTACACCGAAGACGAGAAGCAGAACATCGCGCGGCGCTTCCTGCTGCCGAAGCAGGTGCGGCAGAACGGACTCAAGGAGGGCGAGCTCGAGGTCACGGATCCCGCGATCCTCGACATCATCCGCCATTACACGCGCGAGTCCGGCGTGCGCAATCTCGAGCGCGAGACCGCGAAGATCTGCCGCAAGGCGGTCAAGCAGCTGCTGCTCGAGCCCGAGACCAAGAGCATCGCGGTGACGGACGAGAACCTGAACGACTTCCTCGGTGTGCGCCGCTTCCGCTTCGGCAAGGCCGAGGAAGCGAACCGCATCGGCCTGGTCACGGGTCTGGCTTGGACCGAAGTCGGCGGCGAACTGCTGACGATCGAGGCGGCCGTCGTGCCCGGCAAAGGCAAGCTGCTGTATACCGGCCAGCTTGGCGAAGTGATGCAGGAGTCCATCCAGGCCGCGATGACCGTCGTGCGCAGCCGCGCCGACCAGCTCGGCCTCGAGACGGATTATCACCAGAAAATAGACGTGCACGTGCACGTGCCGGAAGGCGCGACGCCCAAGGACGGCCCGAGCGCCGGCAGCGGCATGTGCACCGCGCTCGTGTCCGCGCTGACGAAGATCCCGGTGCGCGCAGACGTCGCGATGACCGGCGAGATCACGCTGCGCGGCGAAGTGCTGCCGATCGGCGGACTGAAGGAGAAGTTGTTGGCGGCCCAACGCGGCGGCGTGACCACGGTGCTGATCCCGAGCGAGAATGAAAAAGACCTGGTCGAGATCCCGGAGAACATCAAGGACAAGCTCGACATCCGCCCGGTCAAGTGGATCGAGGAAGTGCTCGAGATCGCGCTCGAACGCAGCCCGCAGGTCGCGGTGAAAACCGCGGCGGCGCCCGCCGTCGTCGAATCACGCAAGCAACTCGAGCGCCGCGTCGCGCGCCGGCCGAGCAAGCCGCCGCAGCAGCATTGAGGGCGGTTTCCGCGGCTTGGCACCGTGGGGTCGATGCCGTATAGTTCCGCGCCTCCCAGGGGGCCGGAATCCGGTCCGCAGGGGTGCTTAGCTCAGCTGGTAGAGCGTCGCCCTTACAAGGCGAATGTCGCAGGTTCGATCCCTGCAGCACCCACCAGTGACCTGGAGCGGTAGTTCAGTTGGTTAGAATACCGGCCTGTCACGCCGGGGGTCGCGGGTTCGAGTCCCGTCCGCTCCGCCAGCATCCCGCCGAAGGCCGTGTCCCGCACCGGGACACGGCCTTCATTTGTTCCAGGGGCTACTTCATGTACCAGACGCCCGACTGGACCGCCGGCGGCACGACGAGGTCGCCGACCGTCTGCCCGCCGAGGATCAAGACATGCGGGTTGCCGCTCGGATCCACGTACAGCGCGGCGGAGTGATTGTAGAAGTTGTAGCCGCCCGGGCTGTTGATGATCGTCTGCGACCCGGTCGCGCCCTGGAACGCCTCAAGGCTCGCGTCGACGGTGCTCTGCACCGCGTAGGTCTGCTCGGTGCTGCCGGTGTTGGCGCCTGCGTACAGCCCGCCGCTCGCCAGCACGTAGCTGCCGATCGCGACCACCGTGTGCTTCTCGACGGCCTTGATCAGGCTGTTCGGATTCGCGGTCCAGCCCGCGCCCGCGAGCGTGCCGTCCGGCTCGATCGAGTTGTAGTCGACGGCGTCGACGGTTCCGATGCTCTGCGTCGTGGAGACGGGGTCGATCGCCGCACTCAGCGTCCCGCCCAGCACGTAGAGCGTGCCGCCGGTGGTCACGAGCGCGTGGTAGGCGACCGGCGCCGGCAGCGCGGGCAGCGGCGACCAGGCGCCGAGCGTTCCGTCGCTGTTGATGGGCGCGGAGTGAACCGTCGCCGTGGCCGTGTCGGCGGCGTCGTACCCGCCGGCCACGTACAAACGCCCGCGGAAGATCGCCGCGCCGAAGGTGTACCGCGCTGCGGGCAGCGGAGTCGTGGTCGCCCAGGCGCCGACCGAGCCATTGCTGCCGAGCGCGGCGTAGTAGACCGTCGAGGTGGCCGCGCCGGCGTCGTCGAGGCCGCCGAGGACGTAGACGACGCCGTGCCCGGTCACGCCGGAGTTGAAGCCGTTGGCGGCCGCGCCGGCGGCGAAGCCCAGTGCAGCCGGCAGCGCGTTCGACTCGGTCGTCCATGCCGCGTTCACGAGCGCGCCCGCGTCGCCGCCGGCGCTACCGTCGTTGACCACGTTCGAATACACGGACGCCACGTTGGCGCTGCGCCCGCCCGGCGTGCTGGACGCGGCCGTGTTGCCGCCGAAGGTGTACACGTAATTCGTGATCGTCGTCACGCCGCCGGCCGTCACGCGGATCGGCGCCACCACGCTCGGGAAGCCCTGGATCGCCGCCGGCAGGGCGGAGGTGCTGCCCCAGGCGATCGTGGACGGGCTGAATGCGACGGCCGCCGTCACGGTGAACTCGACGGCGTTGCTCGTGCCGTTCGGCGTGGTCACGGTGACCTTGTAGGTCGTGCCCACGGTCAGTCCGGAACCCGGCACCACCGCCTTGATGTAGGTGTTGGTCCAGCCGCTACCCGCGTAACTCGCGCTGGCGACGATCGCGTTGGACGCGGCATCGCGGAAGTCGACCGAATAGCCGGCCGTCATCCCGGACCCGGACAGCGCGCCGAAATGGTTGCCATACACGATGAAACCGGTGCCGGGCGAGCCGCTGGCGACCGCCGATCCGTTGATGCTGGAGATCACCGGCGCGGGGGGCGGAGCCGACGTCGTGGTCGTGCCGCCTCCGTATCCGCCGCCGCCGCCGCAGGCCTGCAGCAGGCCGAGCAGCGCGCAGGCAAGTGCCAGAGATGCATGTCTGATAGCTGACGTGAACATGGGCGCCTCGCTCATCTGTGCGTAAACATCTGAGGGTGTAACGCTCAGGCACGGATTTGGTCGAGTGACGAGCGTCACGTTTCCGGCGCGCGGCGCAGCGGCGCAGGCCGCGCGCGGTCATTCCGTGATGCGCGTCGCCCCCTGGCGGCGGGCCCGGCCGCCGCCTACTCGCCCGCGCGCGAGGCCGGCTCGCCCGCGGCGGCCGGCGCCGGCGTCGCAGCGGGGTCGTGCTTGGCGAACCAGGCGAGGATGTAGGCGATGCGGGCGTTCAGCAGGCTCGGGCGGGCGTCGAGGGAGTGGGAGGCGCCGGGCACGCGGACCAGCAGGGTGTCGATGCCGCGGATCCGCAGCGCTTGATAGTACTGCTCGGACTCCGCCATTGGCGTGCGGTAGTCCTGCTCGCCGGTCACGACCATGGTCGGTGTCTTGACGTTGCCGACGCGGGACAGCGGCGAGCGCTGCCAGTAGGCCTCGTAGTCCTCCCAGGGCGGCGTGTTGAACCAGTACTTGTAGAAGATGTTCGGAAGGTCCGCGGTCAGCACGAAGCTCGCCCAGTTGATCACGGGTTTCTGGACCGCCGCGGCGCGGAAGCGGTCGGTCGTGCCGACGATCCAGGCGGTCAGCACGCCGCCGCCGCTGCCCCCCGTGACGAACAGGCGGTTCTCGTCGACGCCGCCCTTTGCGATCGCCGCGTCCACGGCCGACATCAGGTCGTCGTAATCGCGCCCTGGATAGGCGTGGTGAATCAGGTTGCCGAACTCCTCGCCGTAGCTCGTGCTGCCGCGGGGATTCGAGTACAGGACGACGTAGCCCGCGGCCGCGAAGAGCTGCAGTTCGGCCGCAAAGCGCGGGCCATAATTCGCGAACGGGCCGCCATGTATCTCGAGCACCAGCGGGTATTTCTTCGCCGGGTCATAGCCGGGCGGGCGGATCAGCCAGCTTTGCACGCGCCGGCCGTCGGGCGACTCGCTCCAGAGTTCCTCGACGCTGCCGAGCGTGCGCGCGCCGAGCAACCCGGCGTTGAGCTTCGTCAGGCGCCGCGTCTTGCCGCCATCGAGCAGGCCGACATCGGCGGGCGCAAGCGGGTCGTTCAGGCTGTAAGCGATGCTGCCGTCGCGCGCGACCGAGAAAGAGCCACCGCTATAAGGCCGCGACCAGCCTTCACCGCCGAGGTCGTCGATGAGCGGCGTCACGCGCCCGTTCAGGTCGATGCCGGCGACGCGGGTCGTGCCCTGATCGTCGTACTGGACGTAGATGGTACGGCTGTCGCGGTTCCACACTGGATTCTCGATGTCGCGATCGAGATCTGCCGCGAGTTCGCGGATCTCGCCGCTGTCGCGCCGCATCAGGTAGAGGCGGTCGCGCTGGTAGCCCTGGAAGCGGTCGTCGAATCCGGTGTAGGCAATGTAACGGCCGTCGGGCGACGCCACGGGCGACGCGTCCGGGCCGAAGCGCTTCGTCAACGCCCGGATCGTGCCGCTTGCCACATCGATGGCGTGCACTTCGGTGTCCGCCGGCATCAGGTCCGCATCCGCGCGGCGATTGGCGGAGACCAGCAGTTCGCGCCCGTCGTGCGACCAGGACAGGTCATCGTGCTGCCACGTGCCGTCCGTGAGCTGACGCGCAGAGCCGCCGTCGGCCGGCACGACGAACACCTGGCGGAATGCATCCGGCAGGAAGCCTTCGCCGTCGGCGCGATACACCATGCGGTCGATCGCGGTCACCGGCTCCGCCCATCTGGCGCCTTTCGGCGTCTCCGGCAGCCTGACCTTCAGCGGATCGCGCCGGACCGGCACCCGCATGACAAAAGCGAGCGTGCGGCCGTCGGGAGACCAGGCGAGGCCCGAGGGGGCCTCGACCAGGTTCGTGATGCGTGTCGTGACGCGCTCGGCGATCCAGTGGACGAATACCTGCGCACCGCCGTCGCCTTCGGATGACACGAAGGCGAGGCGGGTGCCGTCGGGCGACCAGCGCGGAATCGATTCGTTGGCGGTGCCGCCGACGAGGGGGCGGTGATTGGCGCCGTCCTCGCCGACGATCCAGATCATGCCGCGCCGCGTATCGGTGCGGATGTCGAACGAGCGGCGCACATAGGCGACCTGGGCGCCATCCGGCGAAATCCGGGGATCGCTCGCCCATTCGAGGGCAAAAATGTCCATCGGCGCAAATGGCGGAGAGGTTGGCGTCGCCGCCTGCGCCGGAGCGCATGCGAGGAAGGCGAGGCAGGCCAGCGGCAGGATACGAATCGGCATGACGGACTCCGTGGATACGGGGCGCAGGCGCGATCATGTTACCCTAGCGCCCCGTTTTTTTGGACTTCATGGTGCCGAGCAGAAAAAGGGGACGCAACCCTTTATCCGTCTCTCTTTCTGATTGAGGTCGCAAAAAGGGGTGCGTCCCCTTTTCTGGAAAAACATGCTGCAGACCATTCACGACAAGCTGAAGGGCATCTTCGCGATCACGATCCTGATCTTGCTCGGCATCGTCTTTGTGTTCTGGGGCGTGGACGTCGGCGTTGGCAACTTAACGCAAGCCCGCGGCATCGAGGTCAACGGTCAGGAAATCGCCGTCGAAGAAGTGCTGAGCGGTTACCAGGACGAGCTGTCGCGATTCTACGCGGCGTTCGGCAGCGCCGGCGTTCCCGAGGACATGCAGAAAGCGCTGCAGACGCGCGTTGTCGAGCAGGCGGTGCGCAGCGAATTGATCCGCCAGCGCACGCGCGAACTGAACTTCGCCGCGGGCCCCGAGCAGGTGCTGGAGGCAATCCGGCAGATCCCGGCGTTCCAGGCAGGCGGCCAGTTCTCGGCGGACGCGTACCACGCCGCGCTGCGCTCCATCAACATGTCCCCCGCCCGCTTCGAGGCGGAGCAGCGCGATGTCGTGCTGGCTCAGCAGCTCGACCGCGGCATCAGCACGTCCGCCTTTGTGCTGCCGTCCGAGTTCGACCGGCAGGTTGCGCTCCGGAACGAGACCCGCGAGCTCGCCTGGGTCGTCGTGCCGGCTGCGGAATTCATCGCGGCGGTCGAGCTGGACGAGGCGGCGATCGTCGCGTACCACGAAGCCAACAAGCAGCTCTACATGACCGAAGAGGTCGCGACCGTCGACTATGTCGAGCTCGACATCGAGCGCTTCGCTGAGGCCGCGGACGTGACGGAAGCCGAGCTGAGCGAGTATTACGAGACCAACATCAGCCGCTACACCACGCCCGGCCGGCGCCATGCGCGCCATATCCTGATCGCGGCGGAAGACGACGAAGCGGCCGCCGAGGCCCGCGCCAGGGCGGCATACGAGCGCGCGCGCGCCGGCGAGGATTTCGCGTCGCTGGCGCGCGAGCTGTCCGACGATACCGGGTCGAAGGAATCGGGCGGCGACCTCGGATTCGCACAGCGCGGCGACTTCGTCGCGGCCTTCGGCGACGCTGTGTGGAGCATGGAACCCGGCGAGATCCGCGGTCCGGTCAGGAGCGAGTTCGGCTGGCATGTCATCCGGCTGGAAGCCATCGACCCGGAAGTCACGAGGACTTTCGACGAGGTGCGCGTGGAACTGGACCCGGAACTGCGCCGCGCGAAAGTCGAGAAGGCCTTCGGCGACGCACAGGAACAGCTGGACACGCTCGCATTCGAGGCCGCCGGCAGTCTCGAGCCGGTGGCGACACAGATGAACCTTCCGGTACGCCGAATCGAGCGCTTCACTCGCTCGGACAGCGCCGAATTCGGCGCCGCGCCACAATTGTCGGATGCCGTTTTTACACCGGATGTCCTGGCAGGACGGGAAGTGCGCACGGTCGAACTCGAACCCGGCAGATTCGTTGCGGTGGCGGTGGTCGCCCATTCGCCGGCGCGGACGCGGACACTCGACGAGATCCGCCCGCAGATCGAGGCGGCCGCACGGCAGGAGAAAGCGGAGCAGCTTGCCGCCGCGCGGGCTGGCGCGCTTGCGGACGAACTGGCGGCGGGCGCGGCGTGGAACGTTGCGACCAAGGCCTGGCAACAGGCGGCGTCTGCCGCGACGCATCTGCCGCGGATCGCGCGCCGGAACGACGTGCAGCTGCCGGGCGAAGTCCGGTTGGCCGCTTTCAAGGCACCGTCGCCGGCGGGTGCGCCCCGATACGGCACGGCCATACTCGACAACGGCGATGCGGCGGTCTGGGCGGTGACGGCGATGCAGAGCGGAACGCTTGCGGCGCTGTCGCAGGAGGAGCGCCAACGCGAGTTCGAGCAGGCGCGCGATCGGGCGGCGTTCGCGGATGCGATGGCGTACATCGCGGCGCTGCGGGAGAACGCGGACGTCGACATCAACCCGCTGCTCTTCGAGTAAGCGTTTTCCGGCGGCCCGAAAGGGGCCGACCGGATCGCCCTCGTTCGCTCAGCGGAATCGGAGAAATTCGCTCACTCGGGCGTCCGGTCGGCCCCTTTCGGGCCGCTGAAAACGATTGCACGTCGGCATGATCCGGCCGGTATGAACCGCGCGCTGCGCCCTGGCGGGCGGGGTGGGGTGTCGAGCGAGCGAATTCTCCGATTCTTCTCCGCTGAGCGAGCGAGGCAACCCCGCCCCGCCCGCCAGGGCGCAACGAACGCCGCTACTCCGGAAAGCTCATGCCAACGTGCGAATAGCCCGCGTCAACGTACACGGTCTCGCCCGTGATGCCCGCCGCCAGGTCGGAACAGAGGAAAGCCGCCGCGTTGCCGACGTCCTCGATCGTGACGTTGCGCTTGAGCGGCGCCATCTGCTCGACGTGATGCAGCATCTTGCGGAAGCCGGGAATGCCGGCTGCCGCAAGCGTCTTGATCGGTCCGGCCGAAATCGCGTTGACGCGGATGCCCTTGGCGCCGAGATCGGCCGCCAGGAAGCGCACGTTGGCTTCGAGGCTCGCCTTGGCGAGCCCCATCACGTTGTAAGAGGGGATCGAGCGCACGGCGCCTAGGTAGGACAGCGTCAGGATCGCGCCTTTGCGTCCTTCCATGAGCGGCAGGCCGGCGCGTGCCAGTGCAGTCAGGCTGTAGCTCGACACATCATGAGCCTGGCCGAAGGCCGCGCGGGTGGTCGCCTCGACAAAGGTGCCGGTCAGCGCCTCCCGCGGCGCGAATGCGACCGAATGCACGATGCCGTCGAGCGTGCCCCATTCCGAACGCAGCTTCGCGAATGCAGCGTCTATTTCGGCGTCGACACTGACGTCCATCGGCATGACCAGTGTCGAGCGGAGCTCCGTCGCCAGTTCCGCGACCCGTTCCCTGATGCGCTCGTTCTGGTAGGTGAATGCGAGTTCGGCGCCTTCGCGCTTCATCGCCTGCGATATGCCCCAGGCAATCGAACGATCGGTCGCAAGGCCGACGATCAGGACCTTCTTGCCTGCCAGAAACCCCATGCCTTCCCCTCCGCCGGAATCAGCTGCCGACGTGAATCGTCAGCGATTGTCCCGCTCGCAGTATGGTGCTGCGGCCCATGTTGTTCCAGGTCTGCAACTGACGCACGGTGACCGCAAAGCGCCGCGCAATGCCGGACAGCGTATCGCCATTCTTGACCCTGTAATCGACCTTGCCGGCGGCGGCGACGGTCGGCTGGCTTTGCGTCGAGCCGCGTGAGCCCGACACCTGCAGCCGCTGGCCGGGCTGAATCACGGCCTGCGTCGAGATGCCGTTCAGCCTTGCGAGCTGGGCGACGGTCATGCCATGGCGGCGCGAGATGCTCCACAGGGAGTCGCCGTTCCTCACGCGGTAGACGCGCCGTTCGAGATCGGAACCCAGGCCCGCACGCAACTGCGAAACGTCGCCCGCCGGAACCAGCAGCAGGTCGCCGGGCTGCAGGCTGGCGCGCTTGCCTTCGTTGACCCGCTCGATGAAGGTCTCGGGCACCTTGTACTGTCCTGCAATCGATGCGACCGATTCGCCGGCGGCGACCGGATGCACGGCCAGCCGCGCGCGCGCGCCCGCGTCCATGGTCATGAGCTGTGCCGTGAAATCGTCGGCTACGACTTCCGGCACCAGCAGCCGGTGCGGGCCATCCGGATCGGTGACCCAGCGATTCCATGCCGGGTTCAGAGCATGCAGCTCTTCGGTGTCGACGCCCGCGATTTCCGACATGAGCCGCAGGTCGACGGGGCCATCCGTCGGAACGACGCGGAAGTAGGGCGCGTCCGGGATCGGCGGCAGGTAGATGCCGTAGGCCTCGGGATTTCGGACGATGCGAGCGAGCGCGATCAGCTTCGGCACGTAGGCGCGCGTTTCCGCCGGCATCGACAGCGAGAAATAATCGGTCTTGCGCCGGAGCGCGAGATTCCGGTTGATCGAGCGCTGCATGTTGCCGGAGCCGTAGTTGTACGCGGCAATCGCCAGGTACCAGTCGCCGTTGAAGCGCACGTTCAGCTGCTGCAGGTATTCGAGCGCGCCGCGCGTCGATTCCAGCACGTCGCGGCGCTGGTCCTGCCAGTAATTGCGCCGCATGCCGTAGCGCTCGCCGGTCGGCGCAATGAACTGCCAGAGGCCCGACGCATGCGCGCTTGAATACGCGAACGGGTTGAAGGCGCTCTCGACCACCGGCAGCAGCGCCAGGTCGCCCGGAAGGCCGCGCGCCTCGACCTCGTTGACGATGTGGTGCAGGTAGCGCTGGGCGCGGCCGAAAACGCGCCCGAGATAATCCGGATTGCGCTGCAGCCACTCGATCTCGCGGTCGATGCGCACGTGGTCGGTGTCCGGCAGCGCCAGCCTGCTGCGGATGCGCACCAGCACGTCGCCGTACAGGGGCGGCGCCAGGGGCAGATCCGCGACTGCCGGCAACTCGAGCTCCGGTTCCGGGGCCGGCGGTGCCGAGGCTTCGTCCGGGAAGGCAACCGCCGCGGAATCGCTGACGGGCGTCTCCTCGGGCAGGGGTTCAGGCGTGGCCTTCGGCGGGGTACCGGCGCAGGCGGCGAGCCCCGCGAGCGCAAGAGCGGCAAACAGGCGGAGCGGCAGCATGCGCAGTCGGTTCATTGAAACATGTCCTTCCAGCTACGAACCTCGGCGAACACCGCGACCGGCGTCGGCAGCGGTCGACCGGCCCGGCGTTCGGCCGATAATTTGACATTTTCAGTCCGGCTGCGCAGAAAAGGATTGACGCGCTTCTCAAGCCCGATAGTCGAAGGGAGGCTCGGGCGGCCCGCGGCTCGCATTTCGGCGACTTTTCGGACGTAATCCCCGATGTCCGCATTGCCGGGCTCGGCGGCGGCCGCAAAGCGCAGATTGGCCTCGGTGTACTCGTGCCCGCAGAACACGCGGGTGGAGTCGGGAAGGCCCGCGAGGGCGTCCAGCGAGGCCAGCATCTGCCCGGCCGTGCCTTCGAACAGGCGGCCGCAACCGGCACTGAAGAGCGTGTCGCCGCAGAAGAGCGCGTCGTGTCCGTAATAGGCGATATGTCCCGCGGTGTGGCCCGGCACGTCGATCACTGCGAATGCCAGGCCAAGCGCCGGCAGGCTCACGCGGTCGTTGCCGCCGAGCGGCGTGCACGCCACCGGCAGGCGCTCGCGGCCGGGGCCAAAAACGGCGGCGCCCGTCGCCTCGACGAGCTGCCGGGCACCGCCGACGTGATCCGCGTGATGGTGGGTTGCGAGAATGGCGTGCAGATGCAGATCCTCCGACGCGAGCCTTTCGAGCACGGGGGCTGCATCGCCGGGGTCCACGACCGCGACTGCGCGCGGATCGCTCGCACTGCGGATCAGCCAGATGTAATTGTCCCGGAAGGCCGGAATCGGCGCGACATCGAGCATGCGCGAGTTTGCGGCAATTCCACCCATCCGGCCAACTGAGGCCCGGCGGCCAACTGGCCGCGGCGGCAGGGCGCCTTGTATGCTCTCGCCATGGCTGCTGCCGCCCAACCCCTCGACGCCTGGTTCGACGCTCCGCTCGGCACCATGCTGCTCGAGCAGGAGCGTGCAGCCGTCGCCCGGTCGCTCGAATGCGCCTTTGGACTGCATTGTCTCCAGGTCGGCTCCTGGGGCGCGCCCGACACCTTTCTTTCACTCGCGCGGACGCGCCGTACCGCGCTGGTCGCGCCGGCGGGCACGGCCGGAGCGGCGCTGATCGCCGAGCCGTCCGCGCTCGCACTGCAGTCTGACAGCGTGGACGTGATCCTGTTGCCTCACACACTCGAGTTCGCGCGCGATCCGCACGAAGTCCTGCGCGAGGTCGCGCGCGTGCTGACCGGCGAAGGCGAGCTGCTGGTGCTCGGCTTCGAGCCGTTCGGCGGCTGGTCGCTCAGGAATGCGTTCACGCGCGGCGGTTTTCCGCCGGGTATCGACCGCACGATATCGGCGCAGCGCCTGGCCGACTGGCTGAAGCTGACCGGCTTCGAGGTCGGCGCGACGGAACGCTTCCTGTACCTTCCGCCGCTCGCCGGCCTGCAGCACGGCCGCGCCGCCGGTTTCTTCGAGCGCATCGGCCGGCGCGCCTGGCCGCGGCTGTCGGGCGCCTATCTGCTGAAAGCGCGCAAGCGCGTTTATTCGATGACGCCGGTGAGACTGCGCAACCGTCTTCGCACGGCCGTCATCGGGGGCCTCGCAGAGCCCGCCGCGCGGCGTGCATCTTGAGCCAGGTCGAGATTTATACAGACGGCGCATGCCGCGGCAATCCAGGCGCGGGCGGGTGGGGCGCGCTGCTGCGGATCGGCGATCGCGAGCGCGAACTGTTCGGCGGCGAGCCGGCGACCACCAACAACCGGATGGAACTCACCGCGGCGATCCGGGCGCTCGAGGCGCTGAAGCGCCGGAGCAAGGTCGCGCTTTACACGGACTCGCAGTACGTCCGGCTCGGCATCACGACCTGGCTGCCGGAATGGAAACGACGCGACTGGCGCACGGCTGACCGCAAGCCGGTCAAGAACCAGGACCTGTGGCAGGCGCTCGACGCGCTGGCTGCGAAACACGACATCGAATGGCACTGGGTGCGCGGCCACGACGGTCATCCCGAGAACGAGCGCGCGGATGCGCTCGCGAATCGCGGCATCGACGAAATGCGCTAACTGGTATCCTTCCGCCCCGTGCGCCAAGTCGTCCTCGATACCGAAACCACCGGCCTCGAAGTGTCCGAGGGACACCGGATCATCGAGATCGGCTGCGTCGAACTCGTGCACCGAAGGCCGAGCGGCCGCACCTGGCAGCGCTATCTGTGTCCCGAGCGTGAAGTCGACGCCGGAGCGCTCGCCGTGCACGGCATAACGAACGAGTTCCTGGCGTCGCAGCCGCGTTTCGCCGATGTCGCCGCCGAGTTCCTCGAGTTCATCGACGGCGCCGAGCTGATCATCCACAACGCGCCATTTGACGTCGGTTTCCTGGATGTGGAACTGAAGCTCGCCGGTCTCGACAGGACGATCACCCCGGCCTGCCGGGTTCTCGACACGCTATCGCTGTCGCGGAAGCTGCATCCGGGGCAGCGCAACAGCCTCGATGCCTTGTGCAAGCGTTACAGCGTCGACAATTCCGGTCGCGATCTTCACGGCGCGCTGCTCGATGCGCGCATCCTGGTCGACGTCTATCTCGCCATGAGCGGCGGCCAGGCCGCGCTCAGTCTGGATGCCGAGCCGGTCGCCACGGACAGCGCGTCGACGAGCGCCGCGCAGCTCGCGCGGCGCGGCACGGTGCATATTCCAGTGATCCGCGCGAACGCGGCCGAGCTGGCGGCGCATGAGCTCGCGATGCAGGCGATCGAGCGCGCCTCGAATGGCCGAGCCCTGTTCCGCGACGCGGAGCGCGCGGCCGGGGAGAATTAATGGCGACGACGCTCGGCGGGGCCTTCTGGCGCAATTTCCTGGGCCAGGCGCCTGACTGGTACAAGTGGCTGATCGTCGGCTGCCTCGCCGCGAATCCCGTGCTGCTCGCGATCGCCGGCCCGGTCGTCACCGCCTGGGCCGTGCTGTTCGAGTTCATCGCGACGCTGATGATGGCGCTGCGCTGCTATCCGCTGCAGCCTGGCGGGTTGATCGCGATCGAAGCCGCGCTGCTCGGCCTCGTCACTCCGGCCGGCATCCAGCAGGAGATCGTGACCGGATTGCCGGTGATCCTGCTGCTGATGTTCATGGTGGCGGGCATCTTCTTCCTGCGCGAGATGCTGGTCTACACCTTCACGAAAATGCTGCTGCGCATCCACTCGCGCGTGCTGATCGCCTTCCTGTTCTCCGCCATCGGCGCTCTGCTGTCGGCCTTTCTGGACGCGCTGACCGTGCTGGCCGTGATGATCACGGTGGCAGGCGGGTTCTTCGAGGTCTATCACCGGGCCGCCACCGCGGCCGGCCACCGCGACGCGGACCTGCAGCAGTTCCGCCGCCACCTGTGCGGCCTGATGATGCATGGCGCGGTCGGCACGACCATCGGCGGCGTCTGCACGCTCGTCGGCGAGCCTCAGAACCTGCTGATCGGACAGGAGGCGGGCTGGAATTTCCTGCAGTTCGCGGCCGTGATGGCTCCGGTCACGGTGCCGACCATCATCGCGGGGCTTTCGACCTGCGTCGTCGTCGAGCGGTTCGGGTGGTTCGGATATGGCACGCCGGTGCCGGATTCCGTGCGCCAGGTGCTGGCCGATTTCGAGCGCGACGAATCGGCGCAGATGACGCCAAAGCATCGCCAGGTGATCATCGTCCAGGCGCTGGTGGCCCTCCTGCTGGTCGCGTCGCTGGCGCTGCATGTCGCGGAAATCGGCGTCATCGGCCTCATGATCATCGTGCTCGCAACGGCATTCACGGGCGTGATCGAGGAGGCGCGGATCGGCAAGGCGTTCGAGGCCGCACTGCCATTCACGGCGCTGCTCGTCGTATTCTTTGCGGTGGTCGGCATGATCCACCAGCAGCATCTGTTCGCTCCGTTTCTGGCCTGGGTACTGAGCCTGCCCACCAGCGACCAGCCGATCGCGCTGTTCAGCGCTTCGGGGCTGCTGTCGATGATCAGCGACAATGTGTTCGTCGCGACGATTTATATCGGTGAGGCCCGCGATGCGTTGCTGTCGGGATCGGTATCGCGCGCGGAATTCGAGGAGCTCGCCGTCGCCATCAACACCGGCACGAACATTCCGAGCATCGCGACGCCGAACGGTCAGGCCGCGTTCCTGTTCCTGCTGACTTCCGCGCTCGCGCCGCTGATCCGCCTGTCGTACTTCCGGATGATGTGGATGGCACTGCCGTATTTTGTGATGATGACCGGCGGCGCGGTGTTCGGCGTCCTGTATCTGCTCTGAGGATTGTGAATGGCGCGTAAGCAGGCGATTCCTGATCTCAGCGACTGCCGGATCGGCATCATCGGGCTCGGCTATGTCGGCCTGCCGCTCGCGGTGGAGTTCGGGAAGCAGTACCAGACGACCGGATTCGATGTGCGCGAGGACCGCATCGCCGAGCTGAAGCGCGGCCGCGATCACACGCGCGAGACCGAGCCGCGGGAACTGCGCGCGGCGAAACGCCTGAAATTCACTGCCGACCTGCGCGAACTCAATGACTGCCAGGTCTTCATCGTGACGGTGCCGACGCCGATCGACGAGCACAAGCGGCCGGACCTGACGCCGCTCGAACGCGCCAGCCATTCGGTCGGCAAGGTGCTGAAGCGCGGCGACGTCGTGATCTATGAATCCACCGTCTATCCGGGCTGCACCGAGGAGATCTGCGTCCCGATCCTCGAGAGCGTTTCCGGACTGAAGTTCAACCGCGACTTCTTCGCGGGCTACAGCCCCGAGCGCATCAATCCGGGCGACCGGCAGCACCGGCTGCCGACGATCCGCAAGGTCACCTCGGGATCGACCCCGGCGGTCGCCCGTTTCGTGGACAGGCTCTATGCGTCGATCATCTCGGCGGGCACCCACGCGACTTCCAGCATCCGCGTGGCGGAGGCCGCCAAGGTGATCGAGAACACCCAGCGCGACGTCAACATCGCGCTCATCAACGAACTTGCGATGATCTTCAACCGCCTCGGCATCGACACGCAGGAGGTGCTGGAAGCCGCGGGCAGCAAGTGGAATTTCCTGCCGTTCCGGCCGGGCCTGGTCGGCGGGCATTGCATCGGCGTCGATCCGTATTACCTGACGCACAAGGCGCAGCAGATCGGCTATCACCCCGAAATGATCCTGGCGGGCCGCCGGATCAACGACAACATGGCGCTCTACGTCGCGGGCGAGATCGTGCGCCTCATGACGGCAAAGCGCATCCACGTGAAGTCCTCGCGCGTGCTGATCCTGGGCCTGGCATTCAAGGAGAACTGCCCGGACCTGCGTAATTCCAAGGTCGCCGACGTCGTCAGCGAGCTGCAGAAGTACGGCGCGACGGTGGACGTCTGGGATCCCTGGGTCAGCGCGAAACAGGCCCGGCACGAATACGGCATCCGGCTGGTTTCGAAACCGAAGCGCGGCAGCTACAACGCCATCGTGGTCGCGGTCGCGCACCGCGAATTCCAGGCGATGAAGGCGGCCGACCTGCGGCGGCTTGCCCGGCGCAAGCACGTGCTCTACGACATCAAGCATGTGTTCCGGCGCCAGGAAACGGACGGGCGGCTCTGATGCGCGTACTCGTAACCGGTGCCGCGGGATTCATCGGCTATCACGTCGCGGAGCGCCTGCTCGCGCGCGGCGACGAAGTCGTCGGTCTCGACAACCTGAACCCGTACTACGATCCGGTGCTCAAGCAGGCACGGCTTGCCCGGCTGCGCGCGCACGATCGCTTCAGTTTCGAGCGGCTCGATCTGGCCGATCGCGCCGGCATGGATGCGCTGTTCGCACGCGGCCGGTTCGAGCGGGTGGCGCACCTGGCTGCGCAGGCCGGCGTGCGGTATTCCATCGAGAATCCGCATGCCTATGCCGAGAGCAACCTGACCGGCACCTTGCATGTGCTGGAGGGCTGCCGGCACAACGCGGTGCAGCACCTCGTATTCGCATCGACGAGCTCGGTGTACGGCGCCAATACGAAGATGCCGTTCTCCGTGCACCAGAACGTCGATCATCCGCTGTCGTTCTATGCCGCGACCAAGAAAGCCAACGAGCTGATGGCGCATTGCTACGCCTCGCTCTACGGGCTGCCGGTCACGGGACTGCGCTTTTTCACCGTCTACGGGCCCTGGGGCCGGCCGGACATGGCGCTGTTCCTGTTCGTGCGCAACATCCTCGCCGGCAAGCCGATCGACGTATTCAACTATGGCAAGCATCGGCGCGATTTCACTTACATCGACGATATTTCGGGCGGTGTCGTCGCCGCGCTCGACCACGTGGCCAGCGCGAATCCGGACTGGGACGGTGACGCGCCCGACCCGGCAACGGCGGCCGCGCCATACCGGCTCTACAACATCGGCAATAACCGGCCGGTCGAGCTGATGCACTACATCGAGGTGCTCGAACGCTGTCTCGGCCGCACGGCGGAGAAGAACCTGCTGCCGCTCCAGGCCGGCGACGTGCCCGATACCTGGGCCGACGCAGAGGAACTGGTGCGCGACGTCGGGTACCGACCCTCGACGCCGGTCGAAGAGGGCGTCAAGCATTTCGTCGCCTGGTATCTCGACTATTACAAGGACGGCGGGCCGGCGGATCCGCCGGTATTGAACCTCGGTTGATCTGGCTAGACTGGCCATGTCAATCTGGCTAGAATAGCCAGATGGAAAAGGTCAGTGTTTCCCAGCTCAAGGACCAGTTAAGCGCGTACCTGAAAAAGGTCCGGGCGGGGCAGACTGTCGTGGTGACCGATCGCAACGTGCCCGTGGCGAGACTGGAGCCTGTGAAACCCGGTAGCGAGGCCGAGCGCATCGCTCAGTTGGTGCAACAGGGTCTGGTTGCGCTTCCCACGGCGCCGCCGCTCAGCATCGAGGAAATTCGCAGGCGACGGCCCGTGGTGCCTGGCGCGGGAGTACTTGAGGCATTGCTGGAGGAACGACGCGAGGGCCGATGAGATTCTGGGACACATCGGCGATCGTGCCATTGATCCTCGACGAGGCGGCTACGGTGCCAGTTGACCGTTCCTACCTCAACACGCCAATGGTCGTGTGGTGGGGAACTATTGTCGAAGCAACCTCCGCGATCGCGCGTCGGGAGCGGTTCGGAACGCTTACCATCGAGGCCGCATCGGAAAGTCTTGCGCTGCTCGCCGACATGGCCACGCGATGGATCGAGGTGCCGGCATCGGCGCCCGTGCGGAGAGCCGCGCAAAGACTTGTGCGTACTCATGTGCTGCGGGCCACAGACAGCCTTCAGTTGGCTGCGGCACTCACTGTGGCCGCGAATCAACCTGAGGGTGTCGATTTTATCTGTCGCGATGCGAAACTGGCCGAAGCCGCAGGGCGAGAAGGACTGAAGGTGCGAGCCACGTAGGCGCGAGCAACGCCGCGAGGGAAGTCAGTGACCGCATTCCACGAAACGATTGAGGCGCACGCACGCAGGCTCGGCGCAACACGGACCGCCGACCTCTTCGCCGCCGACCCCGACCGCTTCACGCATTGTTCCCGCGACTTCGACGGGCTGCTGCTTGATTTCAGCCGCCAGCGCATCGATGCCGACGCACTGCAGGCGCTGATCGAGCGCGCGGATGCCGTCGGGCTGCGCGGGCGCATCGAGGCGCTGTTCTCGGGCGCCGTGGTCAACGAATCGGAGAACCGCGCGGCACTGCACACGCTTCTGCGCGTGCCGGCAGGCGTTACGTTGCTGCAGGCGCTTGTGCCGCTGCACGAGGAGGTCCTCGCGGTGCGCGCTCAATGCGCGGCTTTCGTGCGCGACGTGCATGGCGGCAGGCGGACGGGAAGCACCGGCGGGCACTTCACCGACGTCGTCAACATCGGCATCGGCGGCAGCGATCTCGGCCCGGCGATGGCGGTCGCCGCGCTCAAGCCCTTCCATTCCGGGCACGTGCACTGCCACTTCGTCTCGAATGTCGACGGCACGCAGTTTGCGGACCTCGCGGAGGATCTCGACCCGCAGAGCACGCTGTTCATCATCTGCTCGAAGACATTCACGACGCAGGAGACGATCGCCAATGCGCGCCGGGCACGGGCCTGGCTTGTCGGAAATTGCGGCGAAGCCGCGGTCGCGCGGCAGTTTGCGGCGGTCTCGGTGAATGCAAAAGCGATGGATGAATTCGGCATTTCGGACGATGCGCGCTTCGCGATGTGGGACTGGGTCGGCGGGCGCTATTCGATGTGGTCCGCCGTCGGCCTCGCGATCGAGCTTGCGATTGGCACGTCGCAGTTCGAGGCGATGCTGGCGGGCGCGCACGCGATGGACGAGCACTTCCGCAGTACGGCCTGGACCGACAATCTGCCCGTCCTGCTGGGGCTGCTCGCGATCTGGAACCGCAATGCGCTCGGCTGCGCGAGTCACGCGGTGCTGCCCTACACGCAGCGCCTCGCGCGCCTGCCGGCCTATCTGCAGCAGCTCGAGATGGAAAGTCTCGGCAAGCAGGTGACCCGCGACGGAAAACCCGTCCACGGCGACACGGGCGCGGTGATCTGGGGCGAAGCGGGTTCGAATGGCCAGCACTCGTTCTTCCAGTTGCTGCACCAGGGCACGGCGTCGGTCAGCCTCGACTTCCTGCTGCCGGTGAGCGGCGCAGCCGACCGCCAGGCGGATGAACTGGTGATCGCGAACTGCCTGGCGCAGGCGCAGGCGCTGATGGCGGGTCACGAATCCGTTGAGCCGCATCGCCGCCATGCCGGCAGCCGGCCGCTGACTCTGCTCGCGTTTCCGCAACTCGATCCCGCGATGCTCGGCCGCCTCGTCGCGCTGTATGAGCACAAGGTTTTCGTCGAATCCGTGCTGTGGAACGTGAATCCCTTCGATCAGTGGGGCGTCGAACTCGGCAAGAAGCTGTGCAACGAACTGCTGCCGCTGGGCGAGCGCAAGCCGCCCGCGGATCTTTCAGGCATTGCCGGCTGGATCGCCCGCCACCGCTGAAACCGATATTCTGTTGCATCGCGATTTGCGCGACGCCTACAATGCCGGAGAATTTTCCCGTTGTAACGGGCGCTTACGTCGCTTTCCTGAAGCAATGATCAACAACGCGCCCACCCCGATCGCCGCGGTCCTCGCCTGTCTTGCGGCGTTTACGGCCTCCGCCGATCCCTGGGTGGCGCCGGGAGACGCGCGCCTGCGTCACGATCTGCAGCTGCTGTCCGACGCCGGGCTCGTGCGCGCGCCGCTGACCGCATGGCCCGTGTCCTGGGCGGAGGTCGCACGCGACGTGCGCAGCCACGCCGGCGACGCCGGGCATCCGGCGCACCTGGCTGCGGCGCTCGCGCGAGTGCGGTCCGCCGCTGCTGATGCCACGCGCACCGGTTCATTGAAATGGAACGCGCGCGCCGCAGCGTCCGGGAAACCCATGACGCTGCGCCGTTTCGGCGACGTGCCGCGCGAGGAGGGCGAGCTGTCCGGCGGGCTGCAGTACACCGGCGACCGCTTCGCCTATCGGCTGCAGGCCACCGCCGTCGCCGATGCATCCGATGGCAAGGATTTCCGCGCGGACGACAGCTATATCGCGGCCGTGCTCGGCAACTGGATGCTGCACGCCGGCTACATCGAGCGCTGGTGGGGCCCGGGCTGGGAAGGCAGCCTGATCCTCGGCACGAATGCGCGCCCGCTGCCATCCGTCACGATCGAGCGGAATTTTTCCGATCCGGTCGATCATCGATGGCTTGCGTGGATTGGCCAGTGGCGTTTGGTCGCGACCATGGGACAATTCGAGGGCAGTCGCGAGGACGCGCCTGACGCAAAGTTCTTCGGCATGCGCGTAACGTGGAAGCCGCATCCGCGGCTCGAGGTCGGACTGTCGCGGAGCGCCCAGTGGTGCGGCGAGGGCAGGCCCTGCG
>DATKBY010000047.1:0-19534 GCA_035513555.1 Steroidobacteraceae bacterium
GCCGCTGAAAAGCCCCGTCTGCTTTGGGCCAACGTCCTGATGTTCGTGCTGACCCTCGCGGTCTCGGTGATCGTCGTGCCCTGGTACGGATTCACGGTCGGCTACAGCACGGCAGCCTGGATCTGGTTCGTCGTGCTGCTGTATGGGAACGGCCTTGCGATCACTGGCGGGTACCACCGCCTGTGGTCGCACCGTACCTACGACGCGCACTGGTCGGTCAGGCTCGTCTATATGCTGGTTGGCGCGATGGCGCTGCAGAACAGCGTGCTGGTGTGGGCTTCCGGCCATCGCAATCACCACCAGCACGTCGACGACGCGGAACGCGATCCCTACTCCGCGAGCCGCGGCTTCTGGTTCTCGCACATCGGCTGGATGCTGCGCCGCTACCCCAGCGGCGCGACGGATTTCAGCAACGTCCGTGACCTCCAGAAGGACCCGCTGGTCGTGTTCCAGCACCGTTACTATTACGTGCTGGCCATCGGCCTGAATGTGCTCGTGCCGCTCGCGCTCGGCTGGCTGCATGGCGACCTCTGGGGCGTGTTCCTGCTGGCCGGCGTCCTGCGTCTCGTCGTCAGCCACCATTTCACGTTCCTGATCAATTCACTGGCCCATGCCTGGGGCCGCCAGCCGTACAGCGACGAGCACAGCGCGCGCGACAACTGGTGGCTCGCGTTCCTGACCTATGGCGAGGGATTCCACAATTTCCACCACCAGTTTGCCCACGACTACCGGAACGGCGTCCGCTGGTGGCACTGGGATCCGAGCAAGTGGATCATCCGGTCCCTGTCCTGGGTCGGCCTCACGCACAAACTGAAGCGCACGCCCGACGTGTCGATCCAGCGCGCGCGCCTCGCGATGCAGTTCCGCCGCGTCCAGGCCCGCCTCGAACGGGAGCGCCAGGCCTCGTTGCCGAAAGTGGAAATCGAGGCACTGCGCTCGCGCGTCGCGCGCGAATACGAGCAGTTCACCGCGACGCTCGCGCAGTGGTCGGCGCTCAGCGATGCCTGGTACACGAAGACCCGTGAACGCATCGTCCAGCGCTGGGAAGAAGCGAAGTTCCGCGCGGAGACGCGCGCGCTGCTCCAGCAGATGCGCCTGCAGCACCGGCGCCTGAAGAGCATCGGCGCCCAGCTCGCCTGACACGCTCCCGCAACAGTGCCGGCTGGCTGACAGCGGTGGTGGCCGGCTGCGCCGCCCTGTTTGCGGCCTGCGGCGGCGGTGGCAGCGGCGGCGGCTCGGTTGCCGGCGGCGGAGCCTGCGGGGCGACGAACCAGAAGAATTTCGTCCTGAATGCCGCGCGCGAGTGGTACCTGTTCCTGGACCTCCTGCCGGCAACGATCGATGTCGGCGACTATGCAACCGCTGCGGAGCTCCTGGATGCGCTGACGGCAACCGCGCGCGCCCAGAACCGCGACCGTTTCTTCAGCCATGTGACGACGCCACAGGCCGACAGCAGCTTCCTGCAGGAAGGCCAGTTCATCGGTTTCGGCTTCCGCATTCTCATCGACGGCAGCCAGCTCCGTGTCCCTGACGTTTACGAAGAAAGCCCGGCGGAAGAAGGCGGCCTTGCGCGCGGCGCAGAGATCACCCATGTCGATTCCGGCAGCGGCTACGTGCCGATCGCAACGATCCTGCAGACCGACCCTGATCTCGCGGAGGCTTTCGGCCCGGCGACCGAGGGCGTCGTGCGCGGTCTGCGCTTCGTGCTGACGGGCGGGCAGCAGGTCGAAGCGGAGTTCACGAAGCGCGTCGTGACGATTCCGCCGGTGCCGGCCGAAGGCACTGCGATCCTGGCGTTGCCGTCGAATCCGTCGGTGCCCGTCGCTTATCTGAACCTGCGCACGTTCATCTCGACCGCGGAGACGCCGCTGCGAACCGCCTACGCGCAGTTCCGCGAGCAAGGCATCCAGTATTTCATCGTGGACCTGCGTTACAACGGCGGCGGCCTCGTGAGCATTGCCGATTTGATCGGTGACCTGCATGGCGCCGACCGGGCCCCCGCCGACGTGTTCTCGAACCTGCGGTTCAACGCCAACAAGTCCGGTAACGACACGGTGCGCCGTTTCATCGAGCAGGCGCAGTCGGTCGCGCCCGTGCGAATCGCATTTATCACGACCGGGGGCACGGCCTCCGCGAGCGAGCTCGTCATCAATTCGATGAAGCCCTGGAACGAGGTCGCCATCGTCGGCTCGGACACCTTTGGCAAGCCCGTCGGCCAGTCGGCATTCGACCTGACTGGCTGCGACCTGCGGCTGCGCCTGGTGACGTTCCGGGTCACGAATGCCGATGAGGAAGGCGATTACTACGACGGCCTGGCCGCCACGCTGCCCTTCGCCTGTGCCGCCGGCGACGACCTGACCCGCGCCCCCTGGGACCCCGCGGAAAGCTCGACGGCAGCCGCCCTGGGCTGGCTCGGAACGGGCGCCTGCGGCCAGCTCATGTCGGGACCGGCTTCGCCGCTCTTGAAGGCACAGGCCGGCACGCGCCTGCCGCAGAGCCGGCAGCCGACGCCCGCCCAGGCAAACCTGCCCGGACTATTTTGAGCCCGCTGGACTGATTCCCGACTGTCGCCTTCCGGCGACGCTCGCCCGCGGCCGCCCAACTGGCTACTCTTGGGGTCCCCCACCGGAGGAATTGCCATGGCCATCTGGAAAGACATTGTCGCCAAGGATGCGAGTCCGTCTGACGACCCCCAAAGCGCCGCGGCGCTCCTGAATCGCCCGCGGCCTGAAGCCGTGCCCGCTACGCCCGCCCCCCAGGCCGCAACGGCGGCATCCCGCAAGGATCTCAAGGAATCGGTGCTGGCCACCGGCCTGACATTCGAAGGCAAGATCGAAGGATCGGGCCACGTGCGCATCGCCGGCCGCTTCAAGGGCGACGTGCACGTCGACGGCACGCTGACCGTCGAAACCGGCGCGCATCTCGCCGGCTCGGTTCGCGCGGGCGCCGTGGTGGTCGCCGGCGAGATCGAAGGCAACGTCGAGAGCGCGCAGAAGGTCGAGCTGCACCAGACCGGCGTCATCAACGGCGACGTCAATGCCGGCTCGCTGTCGGTCGCGAGCGGCGCCCGCATGCGCGGCCGCGCGGAGTTCGGCTGGAGCGAAACCGGCACGCCGAAGGGTCGATGAACCGGCATACGGCATCCATCGGCAAGACCCGATCGTGCCCGCACTGCCGGGCGACGATCCTCGAGAGCGCGTCGGTCTGCCCGGCTTGCCGCCATCACCTGCGCTTTGAAAAGCGCAAGGGTGCGCAGCCGGAACAGGCCGGGCAGGTCGCGCTCAAGGTGTCCGGGCAGTTCTCACGAGCGACGGCGGATGGCCCGGGGGAGTACTCCGTCGTCGTCGTGATCAGGGATGCCAAGGGCGCCGAGCTCGCGCGCAAGGTCATCGGCGTCGGCGGCCTCGCGGCCGGGGACGAGCGCCTGGTGGACCTGACGGTCGAGATTTTCAACCAGCCGGGCACGTCATGGCCCTGAAGATCGCCGAATTGCACCACCACGCGGTGCGGGTCGCGCCCGGGCCCGATGGCACGGCCGCGGCGATGCGTTTCTATGGCGAGGTGCTGGGTCTCGAGGCCGACCCGTCCGCCTGGGACCGCGCCGATGGCGGGCTCTGCATCAATGCGGGCGCGAGCGCCCAGATTCACGTTCACGGCGGCGGCGCCCGGCCGGCCGCCGCGAGCGGCGGATTCGACACGTCCGTGCCGCACGTGGCGCTTGCGGTCGTCGCAATTGACGAAGCGCAGGTGGAGCTGGACCGGCTCGCCATACCTTATCGGGTCGCGCATGGCAGGCTCGGGCCGGAATCCCGGCAGCTTTTCCTCACCGACCCGGCCGGCAACCTGATCGAGCTGCACCAGCTCGGCACCTGCCGCTGCACGGCGCGTGCGCGCAGCGGAGTCGGCCAGGCCCGCGTGTCCGGCACGGTGCTGTTTGCCGACATGCGCGGGTTCACATCCGTCGCCGAGCGGCTGAGCCCCGGCGAAGTCGTGCCACTCCTCAATGAATACTTCTCGATGCTGTCGCTGGTGATCGCCAGGCACGGCGGCACGATTTTCCACATCGCCGGCGACGGCCTGATGGCCGGTTTCGGCCTGCCGCTGCCGGCGGACGATGCGAGTGAACGCGCACTGAGCGCGGCGAGGTGCATGATCGCCGAGTTCGCGCCTCTCGCGGCGGCGTGGAAATCCCGGCTTGGCCTCGACACCGGCATCGGCATCGGCATCAACGCAGGCGACGTGATCGTCGGCGACGTCGGGGCCTCGGACCGGCCGAGCTACACGCTTATCGGCGACGCCGTCAACGTCGCTGCGCGACTCGTCCAGCGCGCGCGCGCTGGCGAAGTGCTGTTCTCGCGTTCCGTCCGCCAGTCGCTCGATCCGGCGCCTGACGACATCCTCGAGCTGCCGCCACTGGTGTTGCGCGGCCGCACGCGGCCCGTCGAAATCTTCTGCATTGCCTCCGACTCCCGCCTCGACCTGCGGGCCGACGCGGCCTGAAGCCGGCTATAATGCGGTGATCCCCGACCGTTCGCCGGCAATGGTGGAACTGTCGCCGGGCGCAGCCGTCTATGCGGACGCGGACTTCCTACCGAACCACGGGGCCTCGAATCGATGTCATTGGCCAAGACCACCGCCCCATGGGCGGTCCGCGGAACATTCGCGCTGATTTCGGCCCTGGCGCTTGCCGGTTGCAGCGATGCATTCGGCACGAGCCCACCGCACGCAGCGCCGGCCAATCCAGTCGCCGAAGCCGGCGACGGCGAGGTCGAACTGCGCTGGAGCGCCGTCACCGGTGCCACGAAGTATTCGATCCTGTGGCGCGACGAGACGCTGCCGGCAGGTGAATTTACCAACCAAATCAAAGATATACAAGAGACGACCTACACGCATACCGGACTGGTCAACCTGCGTCTGTACGAATACCGCATCGTCGCGGAGACCAGCGGCGGCCGCGGCCCCGAAAGTCTCACCGTCAGGGCGGTGCCCGGGCCTGTCCCGGGAGCCGTCGAATGGACCGTGGTGACGAGCGAAAACCCCGGCCACTCAATCCATTTCGCTCCGGCCGCCAACGCGACGCATTACCGCGTCTATTTTTCTGCCGCGGAATCGCAGTTGCTCGGCCGGCGCCCGTTTGCACTCTTCGACCAGGCGGATGAGTCGCCGCACGTCCGTCCGGAGGTTGCCTTGGCGACTCCTCTCTACTATCGCGTCATCGCGATGAACGACGAGCGCATCGGCGTCGATGGCCCGATCGCGGTCTCGGCGACCCACGAGGTCGTGACCCTCGAACTCCCCCGCGTGAACACGGCCTGGGGCGACCCGAACGGCGATGGCTGCGCCGACACCGTGACCTCGGACGGCACGGTCACCGGCACGACCTGTCTCGGCGGCCAGGTTGCACGGGTGCTGCCGGACGCCGGCCTGGCCGACCTGCTCGCGGCCGGACGCACGACCGGGGACTCGCGTTTCGCGGATGTGACCGGCGACGGCAGCGAGGATCTCTTCAGCAACACGCTGTCGCCCGCGGGCACCGCCGGTTCCGTCGCACTGCTGCACGTCAATCAGAGCAATGGCAACTACCAGACTTCAGCCGGCGTCACGGCGCTTGCGATCGGCGGCTTCGGCGGCACACTGCTCGCGGCGGATTTCGACAATGACGGAGACGTCGACCTGTTCGCGCCGAATGACCACACGCGGGGCGACGGCGCACGGAACTGGCTGCTGATCAACAATGGCGGCGGCGTGTTCACGGATACGGCGGCGGCAGCCGGGCTCGCCTCCAACCCGGCAGGTGCGACCTATGTGCCACGCGGGGGTCAGGCGGTCGACTTCAACGAGGACGGCTTCATCGACCTGCTGTTCGGGTCACGGCTCATGCTGAATAACGGTGACGGAACGTTCAGCAACGGCAGCGCCGCCGCCAACATGCCGGTGCGCGCGGATGAAGGGCTGAAGCTGTTTGACGTCGACCTCGACGGCGATCTCGACCTGCTCCACTTCGACGGTGCCGTCACGCGGCTGTACCGCAATACGGCGGGCGTGTTCGACGGCGGCACGATCGTGAATCAGGATGCGGTTTCGACCTTTGGCAGGGGTCTGAATGCCTGCGACATCAACAGCGACGGCTTCGAGGACGTGCTGATCGCGAGCAACCTCACGGCGACCGGCACCGGCGTGCCGAGACTCCTCGTGAATGTCGCGGGCACGCTGATGCCCTCGGCCGTGCCCCGCGAAATCGTCGCGGACACCGACGATCTCGTGGCGCCAAATGATCTTCTCGCCTGCGGCGATGTCGACGGCAACGGCGTTATCGACGTCCTGGCGCGCTGGGGCACGAACTACCGCCTGATGCGCGCGGCAAGACCGCTGACCAGCCGGATACGCCTGCGCGTCGTCGGCGTCGGCGGCGAGCAGAACCAGCAGGGCCGCATCGTGCGCATCACGCCGCAGGACACGCCGGATCGCATCATGACGCGCGTGATCGAGTCGGGTTCCGGCCTGCATTCGCAGAACCAGTACGACCTGCTGGTGGGCGCGCCCTGGCCGGGCGAGTACGAGATCACCGTCGGCTTTGCGGCCGGCGACGTGACGACGACCGCCGAGGCTGGCGACGAACTGACGATCTTCGCCGACGGGCGCGTCGAAGCAGGACTTCTGTAGCCGGATGTCAGGGAGATGGAAATGAACATGCAATCCTGCGGCGGAGCACCTGCCTTCCGCATTGCGGCTCTCGCCTTGATTTCCGCCACCTGCATGACTGCCGCGGCATCTGGCAGCGAATCTTACGAGGTCTGGATCATCGACCAGTCCGACACGCCAGGCCTCGACCACGGCGGCACGCTGCACATATTCAGGGGCTCGGATTTTTCAGGCGGGCGCGTGCCCGCGACCGATTCGGCCGAGGTCGTCGATCTGGGTGGCACGTCGGCCGCCCTGTGCCGGGAGCGGACCGATGCGAATCCCGTCCGGCCGCACATGGTGCTGTTCAACACGGAACGGACTCATGCGATCATCGCCTTCGTCGCCAGCGGTCACGTGCTGATTATGGATGCGGCAAAGCGGGAACCGGTCGAATGCCTGCGCACGACGCAGTCGCCGACCGGCCGCCAGGCGCATGCGGCGTTTCCGGCGCCCGACGGCTCCTACATCCTGGTCGCCAACCAGAACGGTAAGCGGCTCGAACGAATCGATTCCGATTTCTCCGCCAGGCGGTTCATCCACAACCCGATGGCGACACTCGACCTGGCCACTTGCGAGACGCCGGCGGGCAAGCCCTGCCAGGCGCCCGGCCTGCGGCCCGACAATGCGCCGATCTGCCCGGTCGTCAGCGACGCCGGCGACCTGGCCTTTGTGACCCTGCGCGGCGGCGGCATGCTGGTGGTCGACCCGCGGCCGACACCGATGCGCATCGTCGCCGAGTACGACATGGATTCAGTCAAAGGCAATGGCTGCGGCGGCCTCGAGGTGCGCGGGCGCATGTACGTGAATTCGGGCGGTCGTCCCGGCCCGCTGGAGCACCTGCACGTCTACGGTTTCGATGTCTATCGCATCACGCTCGAGGATTTCCGCCGCGGCGGGCCATTCGCGCCGAATACGCCGACCGCGACCTCGATTTATCACGCGGACGGGCAGCACGATTCGCACGGCATGGTGCTGACCGGCAAGGCGGGCGAATTTATCTGGGTCATGGACAGGCACGCGGATACGGCAGAGGTCTTCGCGACGGCCGACGACCGGCGCGTCGGCACGATTCCGCTCAACGGCCCATGGACCGACAACGCCGCGCCGGACCTGACCGATGTGTCGCCGGCCGGCGAGCTGGTGTTCGTGGCCCTGCGCGGCCCGACCCCGTTGAGCGGCGACCCTCATAATGCCCGCGGATCCACCCCTGGGCTCGGTGTGATGAGGGTGGCCGAAGGCGGGAAGAACGGCGAACTTGCCGGCATCGTGCGCATGAGCAACGCCGGCGCCGATGGCGTCGAGCGTGCCGATCCGCACGGCTTGCGCGTGCGGCGTCTCGATTGAAGCGCCGGGCCGGCTAGCCGAGCGCTTGATCGAGATCCGCGACCAGGTCGGCGGCCTCCTCGATCCCGACCGACAGCCGCACCAGCGAATCGCTGATGCCGAGCCTCGCGCGCGCCTCGGGCGGAACCGAAGCGTGGGTCATGATCGCCGGGTGATCGACCAGGCTCTCCACCCCGCCCAGGCTCTCCGCGATCGTGAAGAGTTCCAGCCGCTCGAGGAATTTGCGCGTTTCCGCGAGACCGCCCTTCAGGAAAATCGTGACGATGCCGCTGCCGCCATTCGGCATCTGGCGGGCGGCGAGCGCACTCTGGGGATGCGAGGCCAGTCCCGGGTACAGAACACGCTCGACGCGCGGATGTCGCTCGAGCCGCTCCGCGATCGCCCTGGCCGACTCGCTCGACTGGCGCATCCGCAATGGCAGCGTCTTGAGTCCGCGCAAGGCGAGAAAGCTGTCGAACGGGCCGCTGATGGCGCCGATCGCATTCTGCAGGTAGGCGATCCGTTCGCCGAGCGCCGCGTCGCAGACCACGGCGATGCCCCCGACCATGTCCGAATGACCGTTCAGGAATTTGGTCGCCGAATGCATAACGATGTCGGCGCCGAGCTCCAGCGGCCGCTGGATCCACGGCGTCGCAAAGGTGTTATCGACGACCAGCAGGATGCCGCGCGCGCGCGCCGTCTCGGCGAGCGGGGCGATGTCGACGAGCCTGAGCAGCGGATTGCTCGGCGTCTCGATCCAGATCATGCGCGTGTTCGGGCGGATCGCGGACGCCGCCGCCGCCGGGTCCGACAGGTCGGCAAACGTGAAGTCGAGCGCGGCGCTGCGCTTTCTGACGCCCTCGAACAGGCGGAATGTTCCGCCGTACAGGTCGTCCATCGCGAGCAGATGATCGCCGCTGTCCAGCAGCTCGAGCAGCGTCGCCGTGGCGGCCATGCCCGATGCGAACGCGAATCCCCGCGTGCCGCCCTCCAGGTCCGCAATGCAGCGCTCCCAGGCCATGCGCGTCGGGTTCTGCGTGCGGGAGTACTCGTAGCCCTTGTGGACGCCGGGGCTTTCCTGCGCATAGGTCGAGACGGCGTAGATCGGCGGCATCACCGCGCCGGTCGTCGGGTCGGGCGACTGGCCGGCATGGATGGCGCGTGTCGCGAATGCGAGCGGTTTTTTCGGGTCTTTCATCGCCAACCTCAGTTCGCCGCCGTGACGGTCATCTGGCGCCGCAGGTAGTTCAGGACGTCGGCCCGCGTGATCAGGCCCTGGAACTGCCCGTCGTCCATGACGGCGGCATACGGCTGCACGTCCAGCAACGCGACCAGGTTTCTGAGCGCGAAGTCCGGTTCGACGGTCAGGAAATTCGTGTGCATCGCCGCGCGCACCGGGTCGTTGAAGCGCTCGGGATCGCCGAACGCATGGCGCATGATGTCGTCCTCGTCGATGAAACCGACCAGCCGGTCGGACTCCATGACGGGAAGCTGGCTGAACCCGGCGTTCCGCAACCGGTTGTGCGCCGTCGTCAGCACGTCGTTGGGGCCGACCGTGACCGTCGCGCGCTCGTCGTGGAGCCGGCCAATGAGGTCACGCAGGTCGCCATGGCGCTTGCGCTGGATGAAGCCCTGGTCTTCCATCCAGAAATCGTTGAAGAGCTTGGACAGGTACTTGTTGCCGGTGTCGCAGGCGAATGTCACGACGCGCTTCGCGCTCTTCTGCTCCCGGCAGTAGCGCAATGCCGCGGCGACCAGCGTTCCGGTCGAGGAACCGACCAGCAGCCCCTCGGCGCGCAGGATCTCGCGCGCGGTCGCGAACGACTCGGCATCCGGGATGCTGTAGGCCTTGCGGCACATCGAGAAATCGCAGATCTCGGGGATGAAATCCTCGCCGATGCCTTCGACCAGCCACGAGCCCGCTTTTCCATAGCTGCCCTTGTTGACCTGGTCGGCGAGCACCGACCCTTCCGGATCGGCGAGGATCAATTCGACTGTCGGCAGGCGCTCGCGGAAGCATTGCGTCAGGCCCGCAATCGTGCCGCTCGAGCCGATGCCGACGACGACCGCATCCACGCGGCTGTCCATCTGTTCGAGAATCTCGGGGCCGGTCGTCTCTGCATGCGCTTTCGGGTTGTCCGGATTGCCGAACTGGTTGACGTGATACCAGTCGCGCTCGCGCGCGAGCCTCGCGCCGAGGTCCTGGTAATACTCCGGATGGCCCTTTTCCACGTCGGATCGCGTCAGGATCACCTCCGCGCCCATCGCGCGCAGGTTGAAGATCTTCTCCTGGCTCATCTTGTCGGGCAGCACCAGCACGACCCGGTAGCCTTTTTGCGCGGCGACCAGCGCGAGCCCGAGGCCCGTATTGCCCGCGGTCGCCTCGACAATCGTGCTGCCAGGCTTCAGGTCGCCCCGTTTCTCCGCCTCTTCGATCATCGACACGCCGATGCGGTCCTTGATCGAGCCCGCCGGATTCAACAGTTCGAGCTTGAGGAAAAGCGTGCAGGGGCCTGTGTCGAGCTTGCTGATCTCGAGCATCGGCGTCCTGCCGACCATCTCCAGAACGCTGCCGTACACCTTCATGGTTGTCGCTCCGCCTGCGGGACGCTACTGTGAACGCGGATTGTAACGGGAGTGACGCGGTGCCAGGTGACTGACCGCAGTGACCGGCTGCGGGGCGTGCTCATGATGCTCGCAGCCGTCGGCGCCTTCTCCATCATGGATGCGCTGATGAAATCGCTGACACTGCGCTATCCGGCCGTGCAGGTCGCCTTTCTTCGCGGCGCGAGTTCGCTGCCATTCGTATTCCTCACTTATGCGCTGGCCGGGCGGCTGGCGGCGCTTCGCCCCGTGCGCTTCGGCCTGCACGTCGTACGCGCTGCATTCGCCGTGCTGATGCTCTGGGGATTCCTGTGGGCGCTCGCCCGCGCGAGTCTCGCCGACACCTACGCGATCTACATGTGCGCGCCCCTGCTCGTCGTGCTTGCAGGGTCCCTGATGCTGGGCGAACGCATCGCGCGGCATGTGTGGTTCGCGATCTTCACCGGGCTCGCCGGCGTGTTCGTCATGCTGCGACCGAGCGTGGAAGGATTCGCAAGCCTTGCGGGGCTTGCAGCCCTCGGCTCGGCGCTCGCCTATGCCATCGTCGTCGTGATGGTGCGCATCCTGGCCCGGACCGAGACGACCGCTTCCATGGTCTTCTGGTATCTCGTGCTGCTGGCGGCAGGCGCGCTCATCATCGCCCTGCCCGGGTGGGTTGCGATCATCGCCGCGGACTGGCCGTGGATCGTTGCGATCGGTCTCGCCGGCTGGGCCGGACAGCACCTGATCACAGAGGCCTTCCGGCTGGCGCCCGCCTCGGTGGTGGCGCCATTCGAATACTCGGCTCTCGTCTGGGGCGTCGGCATCGACTGGGTCGTCTGGCAAACGCTGCCGGGCGCCCGGATGGTGGTAGGCTCGGTCATCGTCGTTGCGGCCGGTCTGTACCTGCTGCATCGGGAACGGGTCCGGGCCTGACAGAACCCGGCCGCTCCGCGCCTCAACCATCCGTATCGCCCGGAGTTCCCATTGAACCACCCCCCATGGCGACATGCGCGTCGGGCCTTGGCCGGACTCTTGCTGCTTGCGGCGCTCGTTTCCTGCGCGGGAGATGAGACGCCGGCCGATGCACTGATCGCCGACGGATCGTTGCGCCCGATCACGGTCAATGGCGCAGAGCTGCATTATCTGGCGCGAGGCAGCGGGCCGGCGATCGTCTTCGTGCACGGCGGGCTGGCGGACTATCGCGAGTGGCTGCCCGTGATGGAGCGTCTGAACGGCCGCTACACGGCGATCGCTTACAGTCGCCGGCACAGCCACCCCAATCGGCCAAACCCGGCTCGGCTGGATCACTCGCCCTGGACCGAAGCGGAAGACCTGGCGGCGCTCATCCGCGAACTCGGCGCAGGGCCGCTGCACGTGGCCGGTACGTCCTACGGCGCCTTCACCGCGCTGTGCCTGGCACTTCGTTACCCGGATCTGGTCGCGTCGCTGACGGTCGTGGAGCCGCCACTCGTCTCCTGGCTGCCGCACATCGATGGCGGCCAACCCGTGCTCGACGACTTCAACGATCGACTGGTCGTGCCCGTGCGCGCCGCCTTCATGGCCGGCGATCGAGACGCAGCATTCGCCATCACGCTGCGTTATTTTGCCGGGCCGGACGCCATGGAACAGATCCCGGCCGACGTCCGGGACTCGCTCAGAGCCAACCTGCATGACTGGGAGGTGATGTTCCGGTCAAGCGATCTGCTGCCGGACGTTCCGCGCGCGTCATTGCAGGACCTGCGCGTGCCGGTGCTGATGCTGAGCGGCGCTGAGACTTACGCGCTCGGTCGGCTGGTCGATGGCGAACTCGAACGCACCCTGCCGGACGTCAGGCGCTCGATAATCCCGGGCGGCACGCATGACGCCTGCGTCGAGCATCCCGCAATGTGCGCACTCGAGATCGGCGCCTTCCTGGACGGCCTGGAGCCCCGGTCCGCCGCCAGGCCGGGTGCCTGACCATGGGCCGGGCGGCAGACTCGGCAATGCCGGTCAGGGGCGTGCTAAGGTAAATTACCGGGGGCAGGTGGTCGGGCGGCAATCAAATCGGGCAAGAGGAGACTTGAATATGGACAGGATCCTGAAGAGCGGTTCGCGCCTGCTGGCAGCCGGAATTGCCTCGATACTGGCCATGCATGACGCTGCTGCACAGGAACCGGCAGGCGAATTGCTCGAGGTCGTCGTCACCGGAACGCGCGTGGCCAATCGTTCCTCGCTTGAAACGGCCGTCGCCGTGGACGTGGTCTCCGGCGAGTCGCTGCAGAATGGCGGTGTCACCGAACTGAACCAGGCCCTTTCCGTCGCACTACCCTCGTTCAATTTCCCGCGCCCGGGCCTCGCGGACGGCACCGACACGATTCGCCCCGCGACGCTGCGCGGCCTGGCCCCGGACCAGACATTGGTTCTGCTCAATTCCAAGCGCCGGCATGCCTCTTCGCTCGTCAATGTCAATGGCACCATCGGTCGCGGCGCGGCCGCTGTCGACCTGAACACTATTCCGACCGCAATCGTGCGCTCGATCGAGGTGCTGCGGGACGGCGCATCAGCGCAGTACGGGTCGGACGCGATCGCCGGCGTGATCAACGTGCGGCTGCGCGAAGACCGCAGCGGGGGCAACCTGACCGGATCATTCGGCGCCCGGGAATCGGATTACTCGACGCCGACCGGCACGCCCCCCTTGGGTGCAACCTGGTCGGCGCCCGCGATGCTGAAGAACGACGGCTCCGACGGCGAAACCGTGACGATCTCGGGCTGGAAGGGCCTGTCACTCGGTGACAATGGCTTCCTGACGCTTGCCATGGAATACAAGGACCAGGAACGCACCGAACGGGGCGGCTGGGACTTCCGCCAGCAGTACCCGCTGGTCGACGGAGCCTTCGATCCGCGCGAAGCCGATTTCGACCGCTTCAATGCCTGGTACGGCGAGCCGGAACTGGAACAGGTCAGCCTGTTCGCCAATGCGGGTGCCGATCTCGCCAATGGCGTGCGGGTTTACGGCTGGGCCAGTTACCAGGACCGCGAGGCCCGCTCAGCCGGCTTCTACCGACGGGCGCTCGACGACCGCAACGTGATCGAGATCTACCCCGACGGCTTCCTGCCGATCATCGCGCCGGATGTGACGGATTTCAGCGTCGCGGGCGGATTTGCATGGACCTGGGGCGACTGGGAGATGGACAGCTCGCTGGTCTACGGCATGAACGAGATGGAGTTCACGATCGAGAACACGCTCAATCGCTCGCTCGGCCCGGCGAGTCCGACGGAGTTCGATGCCGGCGGATTCGACTATGACCAGATCGTGTTCAATTTGACCGGCGTGCGCCAGGTGACGATCGGCAACCTCGCGTCGCCGCTCAATATTGCGGCCGGCCTCGAGGCCCGGGAGGAAAGCTACTCCATCTTTGCCGGCGAACTGGATTCCTGGCGCAACGGCGGGGTTCTGCTGCCGAATGGATCGCCGACGGCGTCGGGCGCGCAGGTGTTCCCCGGTTTCCGTCCGTCCAACGAAGTCAACGAGGACCGCACCGCGGTCGGAGCTTACATCGACCTCGAGGCGGACCTGACGGAAAAGCTGCTTGGCTCGGCTGCGCTTCGCGTCGAGGACTACTCGGATTTCGGCAGCAACGTGTCCGGCAAGATCGCCATGCGCTACGACTTCACCGAAGCGTTCGCACTGCGCGCGTCGGTGCAGAACGGATTCCGCGCGCCGTCGCTGCCGCAGCAGTACTTCGCGACCACATCGACCAACTTCATCGACGGCGTGCCATTCGACATCACGACCTTCCCGGTCAGCGACCCGGTCGCGATCGCGCTCGGGGCGCAGCCGCTCGACGCCGAGGAATCGACCAACTTCTCGATCGGCGCCGTGCTGAGGCTGGGCGAAGTCACGATCACCGTCGATGCCTACCGCATCGACATCGACGACCGCGTCGTGCTTTCGGAGAACCTGACGCAGGCCAACGTGCGCGAATTCCTGGCGGATCAGGGCTTCGTCGGCATCGGTGGCGGCAGATTCTTCATCAATGGCGTGGACACCGAAACCGAAGGCCTCGATGTCGTCGTCAACTGGCCGTTCCAGTCGGGCGCCGCAGGCAACTTCGACTTCACGCTGGTGGCGAACTTCAACTCAACCGACGTGACACGCTTGCCGGAAACGGCCCCGTTGTCCGCGTTGGACCCGCCGCCCCCGCTGTTCGCCCGCATCAACATACTGACCTTCGAGGACGGCAATCCGGAGGACAAGTTTGCAGCGATCATCGGCTGGACGCTCGGCCGGTTCGGGGCGACATTTCGCGCGACGCGCTATGGCGAGGCGCTCGACCCGGGCACGTCGGCGGCACTCGATTTCCGCATCGGCGCCGAAACGCTGGTCGACCTCGAGGGCCGGTTCGACCTGACGGATCGCATCCGGATCGCGGTCGGCGCGGAGAACCTGACCGACGAGTACCCGGATCCATTCCAGGTCGCGCGCAACGCGACCGGCAATACGCCGTACTCGAACTACTCCCCGTTCGGGCGGTCCGGGCGATTGGTATACGGGCGGCTCTCGGTCGGTTTCTGAGGGCCGCGGTGCTGGAGCCTGTCAGCGCGAGAGATCGCGCAGCAGGCTTCGCCACTGCAGCACCGCGCCATCGATCGTCGCGACCGGTACGCGTTCGTTGAGCCCGTGGGCGAAGCTGTCCTCCGGGTGCATGAAAATACCGCTGACACCGTAGCTCGGTACCCCGAGATTACGGAAGTACAGGCCGTCGGTGGCGCCGGCCGACATCGACGGCACGATCGGCAGGCCCGGCGCGCGCAGGTCGATCGCACGGCGCAGCGCCTGCATCACGTCCTCGCGCAGCGGCGACGCGTCGCTCGGCACCGGCTCGCCGACGACCGCAATCGACGCGGCGGGATCGTCGATGACCCGTGCGAGCGTCGTCTGCACGCTTTCGACCGATTCGCCGGGAAAGACGCGGCAATTGATGTTCACCATCGCACTCTGCGGAAGCGCGTTCGGCGCGTGTCCCGCTTTCGCCATGGTCGCGACACAGGTCGTGCCGAGCTGGCCGACGTAGCCCGGCTTCGACGCAAGCAGGTCGTAGGCCGACTGATCCGTCGGGTCTTCCGCATAGCGCAGCATCGCGTCGCCGACCTCGCCCGGCTGCAGCCGGCCTGCCGCGCGTAAATAGGCCTGCGTCAGTTCGCTCGAACGCGCGGGAAAGCGGAACGCCGCGATATTCGATATCGCGCGCGCCATGTCCTGGATGGCGTTCTTCGGACCTGGCCGGCTGCTGTGCCCGCCGGGATTGGTGAAAGTGACCTCGAAGTCCATGTAGGTTTTTTCGGCGGCCTGCAGCGCGTACACGACCGGCTTGCCGTCGTCGCCGAGTTCACCGCCGCCGGCATCGCTGTTCAGGAGCATCTCGGCGTGCTTCAGGCGTTCCGCGAGAACCGCGGTCGTGGACTGGCTCGTCTCCTCATCGCCCGTCAGCGCGAGCAGGATGTCGCGGCGTGGCCTGAAGCCCTCCTCCTTGAGCCACAGCAGGGCGGCGACCATCGAGACGATGCCGAACTTGTTGTCGGCAGTGCCGCGGCCGAAAACGAATCCGTCCTCGACGATGGCGACGAAGGGGTCGCGGTCCCAGTCCTCGCGATGTGCCGAGACGACGTCCATGTGCGCGGCTATCACGATCGGCTTCGCCGCCGGGTCGCTGCCCGGATAGCGCGCGACCATCGTGGCGGTCTCGCCCATCGGCGTGATCTCGATATCGGCGGCGGCGAACCCGCCGGACTGGAGGACCGTCGACAGATAGGCCGCGTACGCCGGCACCTGCCCCTCGCCCAGCACCGTCCTGAAGCCGACCGAACGCGTCAGGATCTCGAGCGCCTGCTTCGAGAGCGCAGGCGGCACGGCCGCCTCCGCGGCCGCCAGGGCCGGCACGAACAGCAGGCAAAGCAGCAGGGCGGCCGGGCGTCGGCCGGCGTGGGTCGGATGCCGCATGTCGGTCTTTCCTTGCGGGGATTTGAATCATTCTCGCAATCGCCTGTGCCCGGGCGCAAGTGCAATGCCGCCCGGTTGCGCTAAAGTACGCGCCAGACCAGGGCACCTCTCACATGACCATCGTCATCCTGCTCGCCGCGCTAGCGATTCTCGTCATCGCGTTCGTGCCCGTCCTGCTCGCCGCGGCGCGCAAGCGCGGCGAACTGCGGCCGAACGTCGAATCCATCGGCCTCGGCGCAGTCACGAATTTCTTCGATACGCTCGGCATCGGCTCGTTCGCGACGACCACGGCCTGGCTGAAGTTCCGCCGTATGGTGCCGGACAGCTTCATCCCGGCCACGCTGAACGTGGGCCATGCGCTGCCGACGATCGCCCAGTCGGCGATTTTCCTCGTCATTCTCGGCGTCCACGTGGACCCGGTCCTGCTGGCATCGTGCATCATCGCGGCCGTCGCGGGAGCGGTGGTTGGCGTGCCGCTGGTCGTGAGGGCACCGGTGCAGGTCGTCCAGGCCGTGGTCGGCGTGGCGCTCCTGATCGCCGCCGGCCTGTACGCAATGAGCAACCTGAACCTGATGCCGATCGGCGGCGACGCGACTTCGCTGCCTGCGATGCAGATGACCGTCGCCATTGCTGTGCACTTCATTCTCGGCGCGCTGATGGCCTTCGGCATCGGCCTGTACGCGCCGTCGCTGATCCTGCTGAGCCTGCTCGGGCTCGATCCGCGCCTGGCATTCCCGATCATGGCAAGCGCCTGCGCCTTCCTGATGCCGACGACCGGCTTCAGGTTCATCAGGACCGACCGTATCGACCTCAGGATCGTGCTCGGCATCGCGATCGGCGGCATTCCGGCAGTGCTCGTCGCGGCATTCGTCATCAAGGAAATGCCGATCGTCTGGCTGCGCTGGGGCGTCGTCGTCGTCGTGCTCTATGCCGCATTCCTGCTGCTGCGCGCAGCATTCAGACCGGTTCCCGAACCCGTGATGGAGATACCATGAATCGCAGACATTTCTTCCAGACAACCGTCGCGGCCGCGGTCGCGTATTCCCTGCCCTATGGCCGGCTGTTCGCGCTCGACCAGGCCGCATCGCAGGCGGCAGGCGGAATCTCGGCCGTCACGCTCGACGGCAGGCCGATCGTCATCGAACAGGCGGCGATCAAGGACCTGCAGGCCAGGATGCGCGGCCCCGTGCTGCTGTCCGGGGACGCGGGGTACGAGCAGGCACGGCGCGTGCTGAATGAATCGATCAACCGGCATCCGGCGCTCGTCGTGCAGCCGACCGGCGTCGCCGACATCCAGAGCGCCGTCAATTTCGCGCGCGAGCGCGAGCTGCTGCTCGCCGTGAAATGCGGCGGCCACAGCCCCGGCGGCAAATCCACCTGCGATCGCGGCATGCAGATCGACCTGTCGCGTTTCCGCGGAGTCCGCGTCGATGCCGGCGCCCGCCGCGCCTACGTGGACGGCGGCAGCCTACTGGGTGACCTCGATCACGAGGCGATGGCGCTCGGACTCGTCACGACGTCGGGCACCGTGTCGCATACCGGCGTCGGCGGGCTCACGCTCGGCGGCGGCTTCGGCCGCCTTGCCCGGCGCTTCGGGCTCGCGCTCGACAACGTCCGCGCCGTGGACATCGTGACCGCGGATGGCGGCTACCTGCACGCGGATCCCGACGAAAACCCGGACCTCTACTGGGGCGTCCGCGGCGGTGGCGGCAACTTCGGCGTCGTCACGAACTTCGAGTTCGAGCTGCACCCGATGCAGCGCCAGGTGATCGCCGGAAACCTGCTGTTCCCGATCGATCGCGCTCGCGAGATCATCGGGTTTTACGGCGATTACAGCTCAATGGCGCCCGATGATCTCTATGTCGACTATTTCATGCAGATGCCGCCGGCGGGCAAGCCGGGCGTCTGCGGCATGCACGTCTGCTATTCCGGGGACGCTAGCGAGGCAGACGCGCTGTTCGCGCCGCTACGCAAGCTCGGCACGCCGGTGGCGGACACGATCAAGGCGCAGGATTACGTGGCGGTGCAGATGAGCACCGACCGCAGCGATCCGCGGAACGAAGGCACGTATCTGAAGTCCGGATTCATCAGCGACTTCAAGTCCGACATGGTGAGCGCGCTGGTCGACGGCTTCCAGCCGGATGCGCAGCGCGGCACGGTCGTGTTCTTTCAGCATTCCGGCGGCGCCATCGGCCGCGTGGCGACGGACGCGACTGCGTTCCCGCATCGCCACTCGAAGCACAACATGTTCGCCGTGGTCTCGTGGAACCTCGACAACGATGCGGCGCCCCATATCCGCTATGTCAAGGACTACTGGAGCACGCTCGAGCGCTTCACCGACGGCTATTACACGAACGAGGTCGGCGACGAAGCCCAGTCCAACGTGGACGATAACTACCAGGGCAATCTCGCGCGGCTGCGCACGATCAAGAAGAAGTACGACCCGGGCAACCTGTTCCGTCTGAACGCGAACGTGCAGCCCGCATAAAAAAAGGCCGGGGATCGCTTCCCGGCCTTTGACGTCCGAATGCGGCTCAGAACTCCTTGGTGAAGCGGACTCCGAACTCGCTCGCGTCATTGCTCATCATGATGAGAACGTAGTCGCCGGTGTTCAGGCGAGCATTGTCGTAGCGCTCGTCAGTGACGTTCCGTCCGTAGGCACCCAGTGACCACCCGCCATCCGCAGGCCGGTACGTGAAGTCGAAGTTGATGAGGTCGCGGCTGTCGATCTGCGTGAAGCGTCCCGGATCGGAGCTCGGCTCGCCGTACATGTCGTCCCGATGCGACCAGTCCGCGCGCAGGGTCAATTCGCCGTTGCCCATCGGGATCGTCAGTTCAGGGCTGACCGATGCCGTCATCTCCGGCGTCAGCGGCGCGACCGCGAAGGGGTTGGCATCCTTCACGTCCACGTCGATGTAGCCGAGCGTCGTGTGCACGCGGAAGTTGTCGCCGAGCCGCCAG
>DATKBY010000048.1:0-52039 GCA_035513555.1 Steroidobacteraceae bacterium
CGTGGGACTGCAGTATCGGCTCTCGCCCGGCGTGCTGGAGCTTCAGTTCGATTTGCCGCGTGGCGCCTACGCCACGAGCTTCCTGCGCGAAATCGTGAACGCGGCGGTGCCGGACGTCGGCGCCGATTGACGTCAGGGATCGAGCAGTACGTAAACCGCGCCGGTCCCGCCATCCGGCCGGCGTGCAGAGCAGAATGCCCGCACGGAGCCCGTGCGCCGCAGCCAGCGGTTGACGGCAGCCTTCAGCACCGGGCCGCGCTCGCCCGAGCCGCGGCCCTTGCCATGCACAACGCGAACGCACAGCGCACCGAGCGCGCGCGATTCCGCGAGGAACTCGTTGAGCGCAAGTCGGGCTTCGGCCTGCGTCATGCCGTGCAGATCGAGTTCCGCAAGCCTGGCAATCTGTCCCTTCCGAAGTCGCCGCAACGTCGCTTCGCTGACGCCGGGACGGCGCCAGGCGAGCTCGTCTCCGGTTTCGATTTCGAGATCGGCAGCGTCGAGTACGAGGGATTCGGCGAGCACGCTCCGGTCGTCGGCGCGCCGCGACGTCGCGAGCGGGCGTCGCGGCGGCGGTTCGGCGGCGACCCGCGCGTGGCGCAGCCTGCGCACGCCGCGCACGGCCTTGCGGAACAGTTCGCGCTCGTCTTCGTCGCTCATGCAGGCAGCATCCGGCGTCGATGCCAGATCACCGGCGCTTTCCAGTATAGTGCGCCCCGGTCGCGCGGGACGCGACGGGAACGGTTGCCTGGCCTTGAATATCCTGCTCGCCAATGACGACGGCTATCGCGCCGAGGGACTGCGCTTCCTGAAGGAAGCGCTGACCGGCGTCGCGCCGCTCACCGTGGTCGCGCCGGACCGCAACTGCAGCGGAGCCAGTCATTCGCTGACACTCGAGATTCCGCTGCGTGTGCAGCAGGTCGATGCGGACACCTGGTACGTGATCAATGGCACGCCGACCGATTGCGTTCATCTCGCGATCACGGGCCTGTTCGAACACGAGTTCGACATGGTCGTTTCGGGCGTCAACGACGGCGCCAATCTCGGCGACGACGTGCTGTATTCGGGCACGGTCGCCGCGGCCATCGAGGGCCGCTTCCTGGGATTGCCGACGATCGCCGTCTCGCTGGTCGCCGGCGGCAGCACCGGCCCCCATTTCGCAACGGCGGCGCGCGTCGCGCGCGAACTCGTGCTGCGCGTGCTGGCAAAACCGATGCACCGCTCGATGATCCTGAACGTGAATGTGCCCGACCTGCCATACGAGCGGCTGAAGGGATTCGAGGTCACGCGCCTCGGCCACCGCCACCGCGCCGAAGCGGCGGTGCAGGGCGTCGATCCGCGCGGCCGCCAGATCTACTGGATCGGGGCCGCGGGCGCCGGCGAGGACGCCGGCGCCGGCACGGATTTCCACGCGGTCGCCGGGGGGCGCGTTTCGGTGACGCCGTTGCAGGTGGACCTGACCCGCCATGCGGCGCTCGACGAGCTCAGGGACTGGCTGCAGGATCCGGCCGCATGAACGAGCGCAGCGGCATCGGCATGACCTCCGCGCGCACGCGCGAGCGGCTGATACAGCGGCTCGTCGAGCAGGGCATCCGCGATCCGCGCGTGCTCGACCGCATCCGGAATGTCCCGCGCCACCTGTTCGTCGACGAGGCCATCGCGAGCCGGGCCTACGAGGATACGGCCCTGCCGATCGGCCATGGCCAGACGATCTCGCAGCCCTATGTCGTCGCGCGCATGACGGAGGCGCTGACGATCGGCGGCGTGCCGGAAAAAGTGCTCGAGATCGGAACCGGCTGCGGATACCAGACGGCCGTGCTGGCGCCACTGGTCGGGCGTATCTACAGCATCGAACGCATCGACGCGCTGCTCGATCGCGCGCGCGAACGCATCCGCGAACTCGGCATCAGGAATGTCCGCTTCAAGCACGGCGACGGCTCCGACGGCTGGCCGTCGCAGGCGCCATTCGACGGTATCCTGCTCGCCGCCGCGCCGCATGCGATCCCGCAGAAACTGCTGGACCAGCTCGCGGAGAACGGGCGCCTGGTCGCGCCGGTCGGGCCCGAAGGACGGCAGGAGCTGGTGCGACTGACGCGCCGCGGCGACCAGTTCCTGCGCGAGCGCCTCGGATTCGTAAGCTTCGTGCCGCTGCTGGGGGGCATGTCCTGAAGTGCGGGCGCTCGCGCTTGCGCTGGCGCTGACGGCCGCGCTCGCTGCCTGCGCGGGGCCGGATCGCCGGGCCGCGGTCCCGGATCATCACGTCGTGCGGCGCGGCGAGACGCTGTACTCCATCTCCATGCGCTATGGGCTCGATTATCACGACGTCGCGCGCTGGAACGGGATTGGCCGCGATTACCTGATCCTTCCCGGGCAGCGGCTGCGGCTCGATCCGCCACCGTCCCGGCGCGCTGCCGAGGCCGGGCGGCCGGCGCCGGCCGCGCCTCTGTCGCGCGCTTCGCCTGCCGACCCTGCGTACCGTCCACCCGAGTGGCGCTGGCCGGTGGCAGGAGGGCGCGTCATCGGCAATGTCAGGCAACCGTCGGGCGGCGTCGGATTGCGCATCGACGGCGAGCTGAACCAACCGGTGCTCGCGGCAGCGGATGGCAAGGTCGTCTACACGGGCGACGCGATGCGCGGCTATGGCCAGCTCATCATCATCAACCACGTGCGCGGCTGGCTTTCCGCCTATGGGCATAATTCGCTGCTGCACGTGAAGGAGGGCGACGAAGTGCGGGCGGGCCAGCCGATCGCGGCGATGGGCCTGGGTCCTGCGCAACAGCCGATGCTTTACTTCGAGATCCGGCTCGACGGCCGTCCGCTCGACCCGCTCGCCCAGTTGCCGAGGCGCTGACTAGACATACAAAGCGACCGCGACGTTCCTGAACTCGGACAGCAGCAGGTTGTAGGTTCGGCAGGCCGCGCGGTTATCCATCGCTTCGAGCCCGATTCCGCGCGCAGCGAAGGCGGCGAAAAGCGCGGGCGGCGGCATGCGCTGCCTTTGGCCGGTGCCCAGCAGCAGCACGTCGGGCGGCTGCCCGAAGAGCGGCGCAAAATCTTCTATCGCGAGCTGCTCGAGCGGGGGCGGGCGCCAGTCATCGACGACGCCATCGCGGGTCACGATCAGGCTCCGGGTGTAGGTGGCTCTCTGCAGCCGGATTTCGCCGTCGGCGCAGCCGACGATCGCATTCGCTTCGGTGACAGGCTCGCGTTGGAAGTGCATGTGACCGTCCGAAATATAGCCAATCCCGCGTCCATGCGCCGCTATGATGGCGCGCGATGAAAGCCGCGGAAATGCCCCGTTCGGCCGCGCCGGTCATCCGGCGCCGGCCACCCGGCGCGATCGACAGCCTGCCGGGTACGCTGCATCCGGTGCTGCGGCGGGTCTACGCCGCGCGCGGCATCATTGATGCCGACGACCTGTCGCTCGAGCTCCGCCGCCTGCTGCCTGTTTCGACGCTGGATGGCATCGCCGGCGCGACGGAGTTGCTGCTCGGGCATCTCGCGCGCGGATCGCGCATCCTGGTGGCGGGTGATTTCGATGCTGACGGCGCCACCAGCACCGCCGTCGTCATGCGCCAGCTCAACCGTCTCGGCCACCGCAACCTGACGTTTCGCGTGCCCGACCGCATGCGCCATGGCTACGGGCTGACGCCGGCGCTGGTCGCCGAGCTGGCGCACGAACGGGCGGAACTGCTGATCACCGTCGACAACGGCGTCTCCGCATTCGCGGGCATCGAGGCCGCGCAGGCGCTCGGCATCGAGGTGCTCGTCACCGACCACCACCTGCCGGGCGCGAGCCTGCCCGATTGCGCCGCGCACGTGAATCCGAATCTGCCCGGCGCGGTCTTCGGCAGCCGCGCGCTGGCAGGGGTCGGGGTCGCGTTCTACCTGATGGCATCGGTGACTCGCGCGCTCGAGGCGGCGCGCGGATGCCCGCAGCCTCCGGTCGCGGATCTCCTCGACCTGGTCGCCCTCGGCACCGTCGCGGATCTCGTGCCGCTCGACCGCAACAACCGGATACTGGTCAATGAAGGACTGCGCCGCCTGCGGGCGCGCGCGGCAGTGCCGGGCCTGATGGCGCTTGCGCGCGTGGCGGGATGCCGGCTGGACGAACTGTCGGCCCGGCAACTCGGTCACCAGATCGGGCCCCGGCTGAATGCGGCGGGCCGCATCGACGACATGGCGGTCGGCATCCGTTGCCTGCTGACGGACGATGCGTCGGAAGCCATGGCACTCGCCGGCACGCTCGACCGGCTGAATCGTGAGCGCCGTGAAATGGAACTGCGCATGCGCGACGAAGCCGCGCATGCCGTGCGGCGCCTGCGGATCGCGGAAGGCAGCCTGCCGCCCGGGCTCGCGCTGTTCGATCCCGGCTGGCACGCGGGCATCGTGGGACTGGTCGCTTCGCGCATGAAAGACCGGCTGCACCGGCCCATCGTCGCATTTGCTCCGGCCGGCGACGACGAGCTGCGCGGTTCGGCGCGCTCCGTTGCGGGTGTGCACGTGCGCGATGCGCTCGAGGCGATCGCCACGCGCCATCCCGGGCTGATCGAACGGTATGGCGGTCACGCGATGGCGGCGGGACTGACGCTCCGCCCGTCGCAGCTCGCCCGGTTCGCGGATGCGTTTGCCGACGAAATCGGGCGATTGCTGCCACCCGATCAGATGATGGGCGTTCTCGACTCGGACGGCGAGCTCGACGCCTCGGAGCTTTCGCTCGACACGGCGCGCGCGCTCGAATCCGGCGGGCCCTGGGGACAGCATTTCCCCGAGCCGTTGTTCGACGGCGTGTTCGACGTGGCCGACTCGCGCATCGTCGGCGACCGGCACCTGAAGCTGTGGCTGCGGCCGCGCGCGGACACGCTTCCGATCGAGGCGATCGCGTTCGGCCATTTCGACGATCCGCAGGCCGCGCGGCCGGCCACCGGCGCGCGCGTGCGGCTCGCGTACCGTCTGCAGTCGACGACTTTCGGCGGCACGCCGCGCGCCGAACTGCTGGCCGAGTACCTGCAATCCTGCGCATGACCCTCTGTTAAGATGCCGGCCGCATGGAAACCGCACCGACCCGCCGGCTGATCGACGACCTCACGGAGCGCCTGGCCGCGCTCAGGGGGTACCTTTGAGTACGACGCGAAGCGCGAGCGTCTCGAGGAGCTGAACCACGAGCTCGGCGATCCGGCGATCTGGAACGCGCCGGACAAGGCACAGACCCTTGGCCGGGAGCGCGCCCGGCTCGATGCGACGATCACGGAACTCGACCAGCTCGGAAACGGGCTCGCCGATTCCGCCGAACTGCTCACGCTCGTCGAGGCCGACGGGGACGAAGCGGGATTCGCCGACATTGCCCGCGACGTCGCCGCGCTCGACCAGCGCGTGCGGCTGCTGGAACTCTCGCGCATGTTTCCGGGCGAAATGGATCCACGCGGTGCGTTTCTCGACATCCAGGCCGGCGCCGGCGGCACCGAGGCGCAGGACTGGGCGTCCATGCTCCTGCGCATGTACCTGCGCTGGGCCGACTCGCGCGGCTTCCGGGCCGGGGTGATCGAGCAGAGCCCGGGTGAGATTGCGGGCATCAAGAGCGCCTCGATCGAGTTCGACGGGCCCTATGCGTACGGGTGGCTGCGCACCGAGACCGGCGTGCACCGGCTGGTGCGGAAATCGCCGTTCGACTCCGGCAACCGCCGGCATACGTCGTTCGCATCGGTGTTCGTGTCGCCCGTGATCGATGAAGAGATCGAAGTCGACCTGAATCCCGCAGACATCGAGATGGACACCTATCGCGCCAGCGGCGCCGGCGGCCAGCACGTCAACAAGACCGATTCGGCCGTGCGGCTCCGGCACCTGCCGTCCGGTATCGTCGTCGCCTGCCAGGGAGAGCGCAGCCAGCACAAGAACCGCGCGACCGCGATGAAGATGCTGAAGGCCAAGCTGTACGAGCTTGAAGTCAACAAGCGCAATGCCGCCGCGAGGGTGCTCGAAGACCAGAAGACCGACGTCGGCTGGGGTCATCAGATCCGCTCATACGTGCTCGATCAGTCCCGCATCAAGGACCTCCGCACCGGCCTCGAATCCGGCAATACGGCCGCCGTGCTCGACGGCGCGCTCGATCCATTCATGGAAGCGAGCCTGAAGCAGGGACTGTAAGCTTCGTACCATGGCCAGCAAGGAATCGCCGCCCGCAGCTGACGAGAACGCGCTGATCGCCGAGCGCCGCGCCAAGCTCGCACGCCTGCGCGAAGGCGCGAATGCGTTTCCCAACGATTTCCGCCGCGACGCGCTCGCGGCCGACCTGCATGCGACCTGGGGCGACCGTCAGGATGAGTGGCTGTCGGGCAATCCCGTGCGCGTACGCGTCGCCGGACGGATGATGTTCAAGCGGGTAATGGGCAAGGCGTCGTTCGCGAAGCTGCAGGACTCGACCGGGCAGATACAGGTCTATCTGCAGGCCGAAGCGCTCGGCGCCGTTTACCAGGAGTTCACGGGCTGGGATGTCGGGGACATCGTCGCCGTGCAGGGCGCTTTGATGCGCACGCGCGCGGGCGAGCTGTCCGTGCGGGTCGAGAGCGCGCGCCTGCTGGTCAAGGCGCTCCGACCCCTGCCGGACAAGTGGCACGGGCTCGCGGACACCGAAACGCGCTACCGGCAGCGCTACGTCGATCTGATCGTGAACGAGGCGTCGCGTGAAGTGTTTCGTACCCGCACGCGCGTCGTCCGCTACCTGCGCGATTTCCTGGATGCCCTGGGGTTCCTCGAAGTCGAGACACCGATGATGCAGCCGATCCCGGGCGGCGCCATCGCCCGCCCGTTCGTGACGCATCACAACGCGCTCGGCCAGGACATGTATCTGCGCATCGCTCCCGAGCTTTACCTGAAGCGGCTCGTGGTCGGCGGCTTCGAGCGCGTTTACGAGATCAACCGCAATTTCCGCAATGAGGGACTGTCGACCCAGCACAATCCCGAGTTCACGATGCTGGAGCTGTACCAGGCCTATGCGGACTTCCAGGACTTCATGCACCTGGTCGAGCGCATGATGCAGGGCCTCGTGGACGCCGTCGCCGGCACGCGCGAGGTCGCCTACCAGGGGCGCCGGATCGGTTTCGGCACGCCGTTCGCGAGGCTGTCGATCGAAGACGCGCTGGTTGCGCACAATCCGGGGATCGACGCCGCGCGCCTGCGCGACATCCCTTACCTGCAGAGCTTCTGCGAAGCGCGCGGCATCGACTGCACGGCGGGCGGTGGCGCCGGCAGCCTGCAGATCGGACTGTTCGAGAAAACCTGCGAACAGCATCTGTTGCAGCCGACTTTCGTTCATTCGTATCCGACCGAGGTGTCCCCGTTATCCCGCCGTAACGACGCGGATCCGTTCGTCGCCGATCGTTTCGAGTTCTTCGTCGACGGACGCGAGATTGCCAACGGGTTCTCCGAGCTCAATGACCCGGAAGACCAGGCGGCGCGGTTTCGCGATCAGGTGACGCGCAAGCAGTCCGGCGACCTCGAAGCGATGTACTACGATGCCGACTACATCCGCGCCCTCGAGTACGGCATGCCGCCTGCCGCCGGGCTCGGCGTCGGCGTCGATCGTCTGGTGATGCTGCTGACGGATGCCCCGAGCATCCGCGACGTGCTGCTGTTTCCGCAGTTGCGGCAGGCGCAGGAGGAGTGACGGCCGCGGGCGTTCAGTCCACGACGGCCGGCTCCGGCGGCGGAATCGCATAAGGCAGACCGGCCGGCACGAATTCGGATCCGAGCGGCAGCACACCCAGCAGGTCTGCACAGCGCTCGAGTTCGACCACCGCGAGGCAGTGAGTCGCCGCGGCGTCGCCGCTGGCGCTCACGACCTGCGCGACACGCTCATCGCCGCCGAACAGCGGCTGTCCCGGATGCAGGGGCGTGCCCGGCGGCGCAACATAGCGGAGCATGCGGCGCTTGATCCGTCCGAGATGCTGTGCGCGCGCCACGATTTCCTGGCCGAGGTAGCAGCCCTTCGTGAAGCTGACCGCCGACAGCAGGTCCAGATTGAGCATCTGCGGCAGCCACAGCGCCGACGTGTCCGGATGCACCAGCGGTTCGCCATCCGCTATGCCGGCGCGCTCCCAGTCGGCCGGATCGGTGCGCGGGACCGCGGCCACCGCCGCGGCCAGCGCCGCCGACGGGCCGGCGAGCAGCATGCGGCGCGCGCTGCAGACGAGCAGCGCCAGGCCGCTCGCGGCCGCAGCCGCCTGCGACCAGCGCGCATCGGGTTCGGCGTCGAGCAATCCCATCGCGCCCCGGGTGCGACTGCGATCCTCGATCGTGACCCGCGCGCGCAGCACGAACTGTGACAGCTGCGCCACCAGGATCGGCGCGATGTCGCGCCGCAGCACGATCAGCACGCTGTCGCCGGCCGCCGCAAGACGCATCATCGCGACGACGCGACCCTGGCGGTTGCAGGCGGCGGCGAGCATTCCCGGGTGCCGCTCGAGTCCCAGCAGGTCGTTTGTCAGCTGGCCTTGCAGAAAAGCGCGCGAGTCGCGGCCGCTGACCTCGACGACTCCGTATGAAGGCAGCAGCATGGCGCGCACCGGCATCATGGCGACATCGTAGCGCAGCGCATCTCGCGCAACAGGCAGCATATGGCCGCGGGAAGGCGCGGACCCTTTCTGGCAGAATAGCCGTTCCATGGATCCTCCCGAAAATACGGCTTCCCGGCCGCTGTCGCCGCATCTGCAGGTCTATCGGCTGGCATTCACGACGGTACTGTCCGGACTGCACCGGATCACGGGCCTGCTGCTGTCCGCGGCCAGCGTGGTACTGGTCGCCTGGCTCGCCGCCGCCGCCTGCGGCCCGGAGCCGTATGCCGCGATCGGCAGCGTCCTCGCAAGCTGGCCCGTGAGAATCCTGCTCGCCGGGACGCTCGCCGTGTTCTGGTACCACCTGTTCAACGGGATCCGGCACCTCGTCTGGGACGCGGGATTCGGATTCGACATGCGCGCCGCGCGCGGGAGCGGCGCACTGGTCGTGCTGTTCGCGGCAGTCTCGTTCGGCGCGACGCTCGCGCTGACGCCGGCGTGGCGCTGGCTGGTGGGCGGTCCGTGAACGGGGCGCGCCACTGGCGCAATCAGCGCATCAGTGCCGTGGCGCTCATGCCGCTCGGCGTCTGGTTCCTGTATGCGCTCCTCTCGCAGCCCGATCTTGCGCATGCTTCGGTTGTCGCCTGGCTGGCGGACCCCTGGCAGGCGGGCCTCCTGCTGCTGTTCGGCTGGTGTGCGCTGTGGCATTCGGCGCAGGGCATCCAGGTCGTCGTCGACGACTACGTGCCCGGGCGGCTGCATGGGCGCGTGCGCCTCGCTTCGCGGTTGCTGCACGGAGCGCTTGCGCTGATCCTGGCAGCGGCGATCGGCGTCATCGCCATGGAGGGCGGCTCTTGAACGCCTATCCGCTGATCGATCATGCCTTCGACGTCATCGTCGTCGGCGCCGGCGGCGCGGGCTTGCGTGCGACCATGGGCCTTGCCGAGGCGGGCCTGTCGACGGCCTGCATCACCAAGGTCTTCCCGACCCGCAGCCACACCGTCGCCGCGCAGGGTGGCATCAGCGCCGCGCTCTCGAACATGGGCGAGGACGACTGGCGATTCCACTTCTTCGACACGGTCAAGGGTTCCGACTGGCTGGGCGACCAGGACGCGATCGAGTTCATGTGCCGCGAGGCGCCCGCCGCCGTCCTCGAGCTCGAGCACTTCGGCCTGCCGTTCTCGCGCACCGAGGACGGGCGCATCTACCAGCGCCCGTTTGGCGGCATGACGACCCATTACGGGAAGGGGATCGCGCAGCGCACCTGCGCCGCGGCGGATCGGACCGGCCACGCGATGCTGCACACGCTCTATCAGCAGTGCCTGCGACACGCGGCCCGTTTCTTCATCGAGTTCTTCGCCATCGACCTGATCATGGAAAATGGCGCGTGCCGCGGCGTGCTGGCGCTCGACCTGGCCACCGGCACGCTGCACCGGTTCCTGGCGCAGTCGACGATCATCGCGACCGGCGGTTACGGACGCACCTACTCTTCCTGCACGTCGGCACATACCTGTACCGGCGACGGCGGCGGCATGGCGCTGCGCGCCGGCCTGCCGTTGCAGGACATGGAATTCGTCCAGTTCCATCCGACCGGCATCTACGGCGCCGGCTGCCTGATCACCGAAGGCGTGCGCGGGGAGGGCGGCATTCTCCGCAATGCGGAGGGTGAACGGTTCATGGAGCGCTATGCGCCGAATGCAAAAGACCTGGCATCGCGCGACGTCGTGAGCCGCGCAATGACCATCGAGATCCGCGAGGGCCGCGGCGTCGGACCAGAGCGTGATCATATCTACCTGCATCTCGAGCACCTCGGCGCCGAGGTGATTCAGAAGCGCCTGCCGGGCATCGCGGAAACCGCGATGATCTTCGCGGGCGTGGATGTCGCGCGCGCGCCGATCCCGGTGCAGCCGACAGCCCACTACAACATGGGGGGCATACCGACCAACCTGCATGGCGAAGTGCTGACGCGCGCCAATGGTGCCGATGCGACCGTGCCGGGCCTGCTGTCGATCGGCGAGGCCGCCTGCGTGTCCGTGCATGGCGCCAACCGGCTGGGCTCCAATTCGCTGCTCGATCTCGTGGTTTTCGGGCGCGCGGCCGCGCGCCGGTGCGCGCAGCTCCTGAAGCCCGGCGCGGAACCCGCGAAGCCGCCGCCGGCCGCGACGGAGGCGTCGCTCGCGCGCTTCGACCGTATCCGTCATGCTGACGGCCGGCGGCCGACGGCGGCGCTGCGCGAGGCGATGCAACGCGGGATGCAGCGGGACGCCGCGGTCTTTCGCACCGGGCCGACACTCGAGCAGGGCTGCCGCCTCATGGCAGACTGTTTTGCGGCGCGCGGGGAACTGCGCATCAGCGACCGGTCGCTTATCTTCAACACCGACCTGGTCGAAGCGCTCGAACTGGACAATCTCCTGTGGCAGGCCATCGCGACGATCCATTCGGCACGTAACCGCACCGAGAGTCGGGGCGCGCACGCCCGCGAGGATTTTCCCGGGCGCGATGACGCCAACTGGCTCAAGCACACGCTGGCGTGGGTGGACGATGCCGGCGACACGCGCTTCGACTACCGGCCGGTGCAGTTGCAGACGGCCAGCGGCGAGGTCGAATCCATCCCGCCCCGGGCGCGGACGTACTAGACAGGAAAACGGAGCGACGATGGTTCAATTCCGGCTGCCCGCCAGCTCGCAATACACCGACAGGCCAGGCCGGCACCACGCCGCGCCGCCGGGCGCGACGCGCGTGCGCCAGTTCCGCGTGTATCGATGGGATCCGGATTCCGGCGAGCCGCCGCGCGTCGACCGCTACGACGTGGATCTCGACCGCTGCGGGACGATGGTCCTGGACGCGCTAATCAAGATCAAGAACGAGGTCGACTCGACGCTGACCTTCCGGCGCTCGTGCCGCGAGGGCATCTGTGGCTCCTGTGCGATGAACATCGACGGCCTGAACACGCTCGCCTGCACGCTGCCCATCGCGAAAATCCGGGGCGACGTGCGGGTGTTCCCGCTGCCGCACCTGCCGGTGGTGAAGGACCTGGTGCCTGACCTGAGCGAGTTCTACGCGCAATATGCCGCGGTGCGACCCTGGCTGCAGACGCGGGAGCCGCCACCCGCCGGTGCCGAGCGGCTGCAGTCGCCGCAGGACCAGGAACGGGTCGACCGGCCTTCCGCCTGCATCCTCTGCGCCTGCTGCTCGACCAGCTGTCCCAGTTACTGGTGGAACAGCGAACGTTTTCTCGGGCCGGCCGCGCTGCTTGCGAGCCACCGATGGATCGTCGATTCGCGCGACCAGGCCAGCTCGGAACGGCTCGCGGAACTGGACGATACCTTCAAGCTCTATCGCTGCCACACGATCATGAACTGCACGGCAGCCTGCCCGAAAGACCTCAATCCCGCGCGTGCGATCGCCGACATCAAGCGGCGGATACTCAAGGGCGAGGCACAGCGGTGACCGGCGAGCTGCCGGGTCGCTTGCGCTGGCGTTGCCGCCGCGGCATGAAGGAACTCGACTTGTTGCTCGAGCGCTGGTTCGAGCGGCGTTTCGAGGCGGCAGGCGCGGCCCGCCAGCAGGCGTTCCGGCTGCTGCTCGACGAACCCGATCCGCGGATCGTCAGCTGGCTCATCGGCGGCGTACGCCCGGACGATCCGGAACTCCGGGCGCTCGTCGATGACATCGTTTGCGTTCGTCATTGAGCCTGCCAGCCAGCCCCGGCTGGCGGCCTGGCTCCTGCTCCTGCATGCCGCGATTGCGTTCTGTCCCTGGTTTGCGCGCTGCCCGGCGCCGCTTGCGGCCGCGCTCTCGACGCTTGCGATCGCAGGGTTCTACCTGAACCTCGCCTGGGTGCCGGGGCGCCATTGCCGTCTGCAGGCCATTGCCGTGGACGGCAGCCGTTGGCGAGTTCGGCTGGCGGGCGCAGCCGACTGGCAGCCGGCCGCCCTGGGCGCCGGTACGCGCGCGTACCGGGATTGCGTGCTGCTGGACTTGCGGGTGACCGGGCGCCGCGCCGGCTGGCTGCTGCCGCGCGGGGCCGTGCCCGCAGACTCTTTTCGGCGCCTGAAGGCCCGTATCCGCCTGAGTTGCTAGAATCCGGCGGTCAGTTCACAAAACCAAGGAGGCGTGCGCGCCCCCCGCCCAATCCCGTGCGAACTAACGCAGGGGGAGCCGGTCATAACCGGCGTGAATTCGGCGGGCACAGCGCGACAGAGCGAGCCGATGCGGGCCGAGGCTGGCGACATTGCGCTGGTTCGCCGGGTGCAGAAAGGCGACAAAGCCGCCTTCGATGCCCTGGTGCTCAAGTATCAGCACAAGGTGCTGAAGCTGGTGCAGCGTTATGTCCGAAATCCGGCCGAAGCCGAGGACATCGCTCAGGAAGCTTTCATCAAGGCCTATCGGGCATTGCCGGCCTTTCGCGGCGACAGCGCCTTTTATACGTGGTTGTATCGCATCGCGATCAACACCGCGAAGAACGCGCTGGTCGCAAGCCGCCGCAGGCCGGTGACCTACGACCTCGACCTGCAGGACGGGTCACAGGTTCAGGCCCATGCCCGGCTGGCGGATACGGAGACGCCGGAAGCGCTGGCACTGACCGATGAGATCCGCCGCACGGTCAATGAAGCCATCGAAGCCCTGCCTGACGATCTGCGACTGGCCATTGTCCTGCGCGAACTGGAAGGCCTGAGTTACGAAGACATCGCGAAAACCATGAAATGCCCGGTTGGCACGGTCCGTTCGAGAATTTTCCGCGCGCGCGAAGCGATCGATCGCAGCCTGCGCGAAGTGTTCGACGGCGGCCTCGGGCGCATCGGAGACCTCTGAATGACTGACCGGATCAAGGAACAGCTCTCGACTTTTCTGGACGGCGAACTGCCGGATCAGGAGACCGCATTGCTGCTGAAGCGCCTCGAGCGCGACGACGAACTGCGCGGCGCGCTGTCTCGCTATTCGCTGATCGGCGCAGTGCTCCGCAATGACGGGGACGTGCCGGCCGCGCGCCAGGTTGCGGCCCGCGTCAGTGCGGCCATCGCGCGTGAACCCGCGCAGGACGGTACGGGGCTGCGCCTGCCCGGGCGTGGCGCACTGCTGCGTTCCGCAGGCGGTTTCGCCATCGCTGCGGGCGTCGCTGCGGCCGCCGTGCTGCTGGTGCAGCAGGGTTCCCTGCAGGATGAGGCCGCACCCGTCGCGATCCTGGCACAATCCGCGGAATCGCCGATCGAGCCGGTATCGGCAGTCGACGATGCGGATGATTCGCTGCCTGCAAGCTATGTCACGCCGCCCGCGGCCGGTGGCCCGGGCAGCCTGCCGCCAGCCCAGTTCGCAAATTATCTGGTTGCCCATTACGGCTATGCATCGCCGCTCGTTCGCCGCAGCGTCGGTGCCGGCCTGATCAGCGCCAATGATGCGGCTGCCCTGGCCGAGGTGGCGGCGGACGCGCGGACCGGCCAGTGATCCGGAACGGGGTCATTGCGGTCGTGACGTGCCTGGCGGCCGCCGCACCCGCGGCGGCGGAAAGCGGCCGCGAATGGCTGGACCGCATGACGGTGGCACTGAATGGCTCGAGCTATGTCGGCGACTTCGTCTCGGAGTCCGCGGGGCGCGTCGAGCGGCTGAGCATCACGCATCGCGTCCAGGACGGCGTTGTCTCCGAGCGGCTTGTTTCGCACTCCGGCAGCGGCCGGGAACTGGTGCGCGAGAATGATGAAGTGGTCGTTTACCTGCCGGACCAGAAGCTCGCCATCATCGAGCGCCGCCCGAGCCGAAGCGATCTGCTCGGCGCCTTGCCGCCGTTCGAGGACGAGATGGATTCCTGGTACAAGGTCGACTACGTCGGTCGCGAGACCGCTTTGCTCGGCCGCGCCGCTGTCGTTGCCGTGCGTCCGCTGGATGGCTATCGCTTCGGTTACCGCCTTTGGATCGACGAAGACTCGCACATGCCCGTGCGCAGCGAGCTGTCCGATGCCGCCGGCAAGGTGGTCGAGCGCCTGCGTTTCACGCAGTTGACTTTCCCGGATGACATTCCCGATTCCGCGTTCGAGCCTGCGCTCGACCGCACGAAGCTGCGCTGGGTGCGCCAGGCGCCGCAGATCGCCGATGAGTCGCCGGGCTGGCGCGCCGTGCAGCTGCCACCCGGTTTCCGTCTCTCGGTCAGCGGCCTGCAGGCGGTCGCCGGATCCAGTACGCCGGTACGGCACCTCGTCTATTCGGACGGGCTCGCGTCGGTCTCGGTGTTCATCCAGTCGCCGGTGCCGGGCAAGACGCCGGTCGAAGGATCGGGCCGCTCGGGCGTCGCTTCCGCTCTCTCCACGGTCGTGCAGGGGCACCAGGTCACCGTGGTAGGCGAAGTGCCGCCGCGCACGCTCAAGGTGTTCGCGACCGGATTGCGGCCCGTGACGGACGGGACGGCCGTGGTGCCCGCGGCGGTTTCCGCGAGCGACAGGCGCAACTGATCGCGCCGCATGCCGGACCCCCGCTTCCTCGTCTATACGCGCGATGGCTGCGCGCTCTGCGACGAGTTCATCCTCGGACTGACGCAGGCTCTCGAACGCACCCGCGAGGCATTCAGCGTCCGCGACGTCGATGCCGATGCGGCCACCGCGCGGCGCTTCGGACTCAAGGTGCCGGTGCTGACCTGCAACGGCAGTGTCGTCTGCCACGGCCGCTTTGACGCCGCGGCGGTGACGCGCCTGATCGCCCGTTGAGGCGGTCCCGGGGCGCCCGACTGCTATAATCGGCCGTTCCCCGGACACGCCTGTCCGGCCACAGGGCGTCCGGCTCCCCCTCGATGCAGCAGATACGCAATTTCTCGATCATTGCGCACGTCGACCACGGCAAATCCACGCTCGCCGACCGCCTGATCCAGGTCTGCGGCGGCCTCGAGGCGCGCGAGATGCAGGAACAGGTGCTCGACTCGATGGATCTCGAGCGCGAGCGAGGCATCACGATCAAGGCCCAGTCGGTCACGCTGAATTACCGCGCGGTCGACGGCCTGGATTACCAGCTCAATTTCATCGACACACCCGGGCATGTCGATTTTTCCTATGAAGTTTCCCGCTCGCTGGCCGCGTGCGAGGGCGCATTGCTGGTCGTCGACGCGGCACAGGGCGTGGAGGCGCAGAGCGTCGCCAACTGCAATACGGCGCTGGAGCAGGGGCTCGAGGTCGTTCCGGTCATCAACAAGATCGATCTTCCGTCCGCCGATCCCGATCGCGTGATCGAGGAGATCGAGAACATCATCGGGATCGAGGCGACCGACGCCGTGCAGGTCAGCGCGAAGACCGGCCAGAACGTGCCGGAACTGCTCGAGGAACTGGTGCGGCGCATTCCGCCGCCGCGCGGAGACCCGGCGGCCCCGCTGCAGGCGCTGATCGTCGATTCGTGGTTCGACAATTACGTGGGCGTCGTCTCGCTGGTGCGCGTCGTCAACGGCGTGGTGCGGCCGCGGGACCGTATCCAGGTGATGTCGACCGGCCGTGGCTGGGAGATCGACAAGGTCGGCCGGTTCACGCCGAAGCGCATTGCAACCGACGGCCTGTCGACCGGGGAAGTCGGCTGGATGACGGCCGGCATCAAGGACATCAACGGCGCTCCGGTCGGCGATACGATCACGGGTGAGGCGCGGCCCTGCGAAAGGCCGCTGCCGGGATTCAAGATGGTGCAGCCGCGCGTTTTCGCGGGTCTCTTTCCCGTGCAATCGGACCAGTACGAGGCATTCCGCGACGCGCTGCAGAAGCTGAAGCTGAACGACTCGGCACTGCATTACGAACCGGAGGTGTCCACCGCGCTCGGCTTCGGCTTCCGCTGCGGCTTCCTCGGACTGCTGCACATGGACATCGTCCAGGAGCGCCTCGAGCGCGAGTACAACCTGTCGCTGGTCACGAGCGCGCCGACCGTGGTCTACGAGGTACTCGGAAACGACGGCGAGCTCGGCCTGGTCGACAACCCGTCGAAGCTTCCGCTCAGCTACCGCGAGCTGCGCGAGCCGATCATCACCGCGAACATCCTGGTGCCGCCGGAGCACGTCGGCGGCGTGCTGGGCCTGTGCCAGGAAAAGCGCGGCGTGCAGAAGAAGATGCAGCAGCTCGGCACGCAGATGTCGCTGCAGTACCAGCTGCCGCTCGCGGAGGTCGTGCTCGACTTCTTCGACCGGCTGAAGTCGGTGAGCCGCGGCTACGCGTCGTTCGACTACGAGTTCAGCCATTTCCAGCCCGCGCCGCTGTCGCGACTCGACGTGCTGATCAACGGCGACCGCGTGGACGCGCTGTCGATGATCGTCCACCGGGACAGCGCCTATCATCGCGGCCGCGAGCTCGTGGACAAGATGCAGGAACTGATTCCGCGGCAGATGTTCGAAGTGGCGATCCAGGCGTCGATCGGCGGGCAGGTCATCGCGCGCGCGACGGTCAAGGCGCTGCGCAAGAACGTGCTGGCAAAATGCTACGGCGGCGACGTTTCGCGCAAGCGCAAGCTGCTCGACAAGCAGAAGGAAGGAAAGAAACGCATGAAGCAGCTCGGCACGGTCGAGATTCCGCAGGAAGCCTTCCTCGCGGTGCTGCAGGTCAGCAAGAAGTGAAGCGGGGAGCCGGATGATGGTATTCGATTTTTCATTCTTCCTGGTGGCGCTGGCCGTGCTCAGCGGCGCGATCTGGAGCCTGGACCGCTGGCTGTTCGTGCCCGGCCGCGCGCGACGCGGCGTCACCCGGGAGCCGGTGCTCGTGGATTACGCCCGCTCCTTCTTTCCGGTCATCGTGGTCGTGCTGGTGCTGCGGTCGTTCCTGTACGAGCCGTTCCGGATTCCGTCGGATTCAATGATGCCGACGCTGATCCAGGGCGACTTCATCTTCGTCAACAAGTGGCGGTACGGCCTGCGCCTGCCGGTGCTGAACACGCGGATCGTCGAGATCGAGCGGCCGGAGCGCGGCGACGTGGTCGTATTCCGCAAGCCGTCCGATCCGTCGCTGGTGTTCATCAAGCGTCTGGTCGGGCTGCCGGGCGACACCGTGCGCGTGACCGGATCGCAGGTCTGGGTGGACGGAACGCCGTCTCAGATCTACCGGGGCGAGTTGTACTCGGGGCCCAAAAACGAGCAGTATCCGTTCACGCGCGTGGGCGAGGAAACCCTCGGCGACGCGACCCACGGCATCATGCTGGATCCGGCGCGTCCCAGCATGGAGGGCGAATGGGAGGTGCCGGACGGGCATTTCTTCATGATGGGCGACAACCGCAACAACAGCCGCGACAGCCGGTTTCCGGAAGTCGGCTTCGTTCCCGAAGACAACATTATCGGCAAGGCGGAAGCGATCTGGCTGGCATTCAATCCGGGGGAGGGTTCGTTCCTGCTCTGGGACCGCATGGGCACCGTGATTCGATAGGGAGACTCCGTATGCAGCATAGACAGGGTGGAATGACGTTCCTCGGCATTCTGGTTCTGGTCGTCGTGGTGGGAGCATGGGTCTATTCGGGCATCCGGCTCGCGCCGAAATACCTCGAGTACATGAAGGTGGCGGCGACACTGGAGAAAGTCCGCGACGAGCACGAGAACAATCCGGGCACGACGGAGTTCATGCTGCGCAAGGCTGTGGAACGGCACTTCAACATCGAGAGCGTCACGGCGATCACCGAGAACGACATCGAGATCAAGCGTGACGGCAGCCTGTTTCTCCTGCGGGCGGCATACGAAGACACGGTTCCGCTGGCCGGGAACGTTTCTTTCCTCGTGCAGTTCGACAAGTCCGTCGAGGTCACCGCGCGCTGACGGCGCACGGTCGACGCGTGGATCCCGCGGGTCGCTGGCTGAAGGAGCGCCTGGGCTGCACGCTGACCGACGGCGGCATGCTCAGGCGCGCGCTGACGCACCGGAGCTACGGCGCCGACAACAATGAGCGGCTGGAGTACCTGGGCGACGCGGTCCTGTCGTTCGTCGTCGCGGAAATGCTGTACCGGAATTTTCCGGAAGCGACCGAAGGCGAACTGTCCCGCTACCGGGCGAGCCTCGTGAGCGGCGAAGCGCTCGCCGAGGTCGCTGCCGACGCCGGCGTCGGCGAGCAGCTGCTGCTCGGCGACGGGGAGATGAAATCCGGCGGGCAGCGGCGCGGCACGATCCTCGCGGATGCACTGGAGGCGCTGATCGGCGCGGTCTTCCTCGATCAGGGGCTCGATGCGGCGCGCGAAGTCGCCGAACGCTTGTTTCGCGAGCCGCTGCGCGCGCTGCCGGCCGCCTCCGAACTGAAGGATGCCAAGACCCGCCTGCAGGAACTGCTGCAGGGCCGCGGCTTTGCGCTGCCGACCTACACGGTCCTGGACGTCAGCGGCGAGGCGCATGATCAGCGCTTCCGCGTGCGTTGCGACGTGGGCGAATTGCTGCTCTCCGCCGTCGCGGATGGCAGCAGCCGGCGCCGCGCGGAGCAGGAGGCGGCATTGCGCGTGCTCGAGGATCCGGCCCTGCGGACATTGCGATGACGGCCGGCGCTGCCCACCGTTCCGGCGCCGTCGTGCTTGCAGGCCGCCCGAATGTCGGCAAGTCGACGCTGCTCAACGCGCTGGTCGGGCAGAAGATCAGCATCGTCACGCACAAGGCGCAGACGACGCGCCACCGAATCCGGGGCATCCTGACGCGGCCCGGATTTCAGCTCATCCTGCTCGACACGCCAGGCGCCGGAAAGCCTGCCGGCAGCCGGCTCAGCCATGCGATGAACCGCGAAGCAGCCGCCGGCGTCGCCGGCGCCGATGTCGTCCTGTTCATGACTGCGGCGCCGCAGTACACGCCGGAGGACGCGGCAGTGCTCGGTGGACTGCGGACAAGCGGACTGCCGATCGTCGTCGCCATCAACAAGGTTGATCGCGTGCATCCGCGCGACAAGCTGCTGCCGCTGCTCGAACGCGTTGCCGGCGAGCACGACTTTGCCGCCATCGTGCCGGTCTCCGCGTCGCGGGGGGACAATCTGGACCGGCTGGTCGAAGTGCTGGTGCCCTTGTTACCCGAAGCGTCCTCGCTGTATCCAGATGGGCAGGTGACGGACCGCAGCGAGCGCTTCCTCGCCGCCGAAGTGCTGCGCGGCCAGTTGCTGCTCGGCCTGTCCGACGAACTCCCGTACGGACTCGCGGTCGAGATCGAGCGGTTCGAGGATCTGCCGGATGGACGCACCGAGATCGACGCGGTGGTCTGGGTGGAGCGCGTCGGCCAGCGCAAGATCGTGATCGGCGCCGGCGGCGCGCGCCTGAAGGCCATCGGTACCGCCGCACGCATGGCGCTCAACGAACTGCTGGGACGCCGCGTGCACCTGCAGACCTGGGTGCGTGTCCGGGAAGGCTGGACCGACGACGACCGCATGCTGAACCGCCTGGGCCACGATCCGTCATGAGCCTGGCGCGGCGCACGCAGCTCGAGCCCGCCTGGCTGCTGCACCACCGGCCGTGGAGCGATACGAGCCGCATCCTCGAGCTGCTGACGCGTGCGCACGGACGCATCACGCTGTTCGCGCACGGCGCACGGCGGCCGAAATCCCCGTGGCGCGGCGTGCTGATGCCGTTTCAGCCGCTGCTCGTGTCGTGGACGGGCCGTGGCGATGGCGGCACGCTGACGGACGCCGAGATCGCCGGCGCAGTCGCATCGATGCCGCCCGCGCAACTGCTGTCGGCGTTCTATGTCAACGAGCTGCTGCTGCGACTGCTGCCCAAGGAAGACCGCCACGAACGCCTGTACGACGCCTATGCCGACACGCTCGGGGACCTGCGCGGAACACCCGGCCATCGCGCATTGCGGGAGTTCGAACGCGTGCTGCTCGAAGAGCTCGGTTACGGTCTCGAACTGGCGCACGATGCCGGCAGCGGCGAGGCCGTCCTGCCGGAGCGGTATTATCATTTCGAGCCGGGCAGGGGCGTTTACGCCGTACGGGAAGGCGCGGCGGCCGGGGATGCATTGCGCGGCCACGACGTGATCGCCGTGTCACGCGGCGAACTCGCCGGCGCGCCGTCGCTGACGGCGGCTCGCCGGATATTCGGCGCGGCGATCGCACACTGCCTGGAAGGCCGGAGTCTCGCGAGCCGCGAGGTCATGATGGCGCTCAGGCGCCAGGAGCAGGACGGATGAACGCGTCGACCCTGATGCTCGGCGTCAATATCGACCATGTCGCGACGCTACGGCAGGCCCGGGGCGGCCGTTCGCCGGATCCGCTGCTCGCGGCCCTGGTCGCGGAGCAATGGGGCGCGGACAGCATCACGCTGCACCTGCGCGAGGATCGCCGCCACATCCAGGGCCGCGACGTGCCCGCGATCCGCGCGGCCCTGTTGACCCACATGAACCTGGAGATCGCGGCGACGCCCGAAATGCTGGACGTCGCGCTCTCCGTCATGCCGCAGGACGTCTGCCTGGTGCCCGAGAAACGCACCGAGCTGACTACCGAGGGCGGGCTCGACGTCATTGCGGGATTCGAATCCGTTTCTGCCGCCTGCCGCCGGCTTGGCGGCTCGGGCATTCGCGCCGCGCTGTTCATCGACCCGGATCCGGAGCAGGTGGACGCAGCGGCGCGAAGCGGCGCTGCGGTCGTCGAACTGCATACCGGCGCCTATGCCGAGGCGCAGGGCGCGGAGCGGGGGCGTGAACTGGCGCGGCTCGCGACGGCCGCGCGGCGCGCGGTGGCTGCCGGCCTGATCGCGCATGCCGGTCACGGTCTCGATTACCACAACGTGCAGCCGGTCGCCGCGCTGCCGGAACTGCAGGAGCTCAATATCGGCCACGCGATCGTCGCCCGCGCCGTCATGAGCGGCTTCGGGCCTGCTGTCAGCGAAATGAAGCGGCTGATGCGCGCCGCGCGCGGCGCATGATCTTCGGCATCGGCACCGATGTCGTGAAGATCGAGCGCGTGGCCGCCGTCTATGAGCGGTTCGGCAGGCATTTCGTCGAGCGGCTGCTGCTGCCGGAGGAGCGGGCTGTCTTCGACGCGGACCAGCGCCCCGCGCGCTTTCTGGCAATGCGCTTCGCGGCCAAGGAGGCAATCGTCAAGGCGCTCGGCACCGGCTTCGGCCACGGCGTCTGGATCCGCGACGTCGGATTTCTCGCGAATGCCTGGGGCCGCCCGGAAGTGCGGTTTTCGCCGCGCGGCCGCGCGGTCGCAAACCAGCTCGGCGCCGGAGACGGCCACGTCAGCCTGACGGACGAGGCGGGACTCGTCGTCGCCGTGGCGATCCTGATGAGGAAGTCATGAGCCGACCGTTCAATTGCCTGGTGTTCGACATCGAGACGGTGCCCGACGTCGAGTTCGGGCGCCGGCTGCTCGGTCTCGCCGACGCCGACGATGCGCCGGTCGCGGAGGCGATGTTCGCGCGCCGGATCGAGGAGACAGGCTCTTCGTTCCTGCCGCTGGAACAGCACCGCGTGGTCGCGATCTCCGCACTGCTGCGCGAGGGCGATCAGTTTCAGCTGTGGAGCATCGGGTCCGCGGACAGCGGGGAGGACGAGTTGCTGCGCCGCTTCTTCGGCGGTCTCGACAGGCTCCGGCCGACCCTCGTGTCGTGGAACGGGACGGGCTTCGACCTGCCGGTGCTGCACTACCGCATGCTGAAGCACGGGATCGCGTCGCCCACGTACTGGGACAGCGGCGAACTCGATCGCGACTTCAAATGGAACAACTACCTGAACCGCTATCACGCGCGGCACATCGACCTGATGGACGTGCTGTCGGCCTATCAGGCGCGCGGGCGCGCGAGCCTGGAGCACGTGGCGCTGCTGCTCGGGCTGCCGGGCAAGCTCGGCATGGCCGGTGACCAGGTCTGGAGCGCGTGGCAGAGCGGCAGGATCGGTGAGATCCGCGATTACTGCGAGACGGACGTATTGAACACCTACCTCGTCTATCTTCGGTTCGAGCTGATCCGCGGCTCGCTGAGCGCCACCGGTCTCGAGGCGGAACAGGGGCGCGTGCGGAGCTGGCTGGGCGAGCGCACGGAGGATCACTGGCGGCGTTTCGCGGCGGCATGGACTGGCGCTTGAAACCGGTCCCGGAGCCGGAGACCGCCGATATTGTCTCGCTGGATCACGACGGCCGTGGCGTCGCCCGCATCGACGGCAAAGCGGTGTTCGTCCCCGGCGCTTTGCCGGGGGAGAGAGTGCTGCTCCAGCGCCGGCGACGCCGGCGCCGCCACGACGAAGCGGACCTGCTCGAAGTCCTGCGGCCGGCGCCGGATCGCGTGGCGCCGCGCTGCCGGCATTTCGGCATTTGCGGCGGCTGTTCGCTGCAGCATCTGTCGCACGAATCACAGCTCGCCGCCAAGGGCCGCATGGTCGCGGACGAACTGGCGCGCATCGGTGGCGTCGAACCCGAGCGATGGCTGCCGCCGCTCGCCGGGCCAGTGTGGGGCTATCGCCGTCGTGCGCGCCTCGGATGTAAGTTCGTCGACCGCAAGGGCCGCGTGCTGGTCGGGTTCCGTGAGCGTGGCAGTCCGTACATCGCCGAGCTGGAACGTTGTGAAATCCTCTCGGCTCCCGTCGACGGTCTGCTCGATAAACTGGCAGCGCTGGTTGGCACACTCGAGATCCGCCGGCGCGTCGCCCAGATCGAGGTCGCGGTCGCGGACGATGCGGCCGCACTCGTGCTGCGTGTCCTCGATGACCCGCAGGAAACCGACCTTGCCGGGCTGCGTGCCTTTGCGGCCGCGGAATCCGTCGAGATCTACCTGCAGCGTGGCGGGCTCGAGACGGTCACGCCGCTGTCGCCGCCCGCGACGGCTTTGCGCTACGCGCTGCCAGGCCTGCCTGCGGGCATCGAGTTTGCACCTACCGATTTCATCCAGGTCAATGGCGAACTGAACCGCGCGATGATCGCGCGTGCCATCGATCTCCTGGAGCCGCGCGGGGGCGACCGGCTGCTGGATCTTTTCTGCGGCCTCGGGAACTTCAGCCTGCCGCTCGCCGGTCATGTCGCGACGGTCACCGGCATCGAGGGCGATGCCGCGCTCGTCGCTCGTGCCGCCCGCAATGCCAAGCGTAACGGCGTCACGAACGCCTGTTTTTATGCCGCGAACCTCGCGCTGCCGTCCGCGGACGCGCCGTGGGCGCAGCAGGCCTGGGACCTGGTTTTGCTCGATCCGCCGCGCGCAGGTGCCCGGGAAGTTCTGCCGGTCGCGACCGCCTGCCGTCCGCGCCGCATCGTCTACGTGTCCTGCCATCCGGGGACGCTTGCGCGGGACGCGGGCATACTCGTCGGGCAGCATGGATACCGCCTGACGGCGGCAGGCATCATGGACATGTTTCCCCATACCTCGCACGTCGAAGCGATCGCCCTGTTCGAACCGTCGACCGGGCAGGCGACGCTCCGCAGCGGGCCTATCCCGTGACACTCGGCCCGGTCATGGTCGACGTGGCGGGTATCGCGCTCGAGCCGGATGAGCGTGAGTTTCTTGCGCATCCGCTGGTCGGCAGCGTCATCCTGTTCACGCGCAATTACGAGAGCCCGGAACAGCTCGCGCGTCTCGTTGCGGAAATACACGGCATCCGCACGCCGGCGCTGCTCGTGGCGGTGGACCAGGAAGGCGGGCGCGTCCAGCGCTTCCAGTCGGGATTCACGCGCCTGCCCGCGCTGCGCGACGTGGGCCGCCGCTGGGCGGCCGGCCATGCCGAAGGCCTCGCGCTCGCGCGCGAGCTCGGCTGGCTGATGGCTGCGGAGCTGCGCGCGGTCGGCGTCGACCTGTCCTTCGCACCCTGCGTTGATCTCGACTACGGCGTCAGTCAGGCGATCGGCGACCGGGCCCTGCATCCGGACGCGCCTGTCGTCGCCGAGCTCGCGGTCGCCTACATGCTCGGAATGCGCGAGGCGGGCATGGCGGCAACCGCGAAGCATTTCCCCGGCCATGGCGCGGTCGCGGCCGATTCGCACGTCGCCCTGCCGGTCGACCGGCGCGAATGGCCCGACATCGAGGCGGATTTGCAGCCCTACCGACGCATGATCGCGAACGGCCTCCCGGCCGTGATGGCGGCGCACGTCGTGTTCCCGGAGGTCGATCGCCTGCCGGCCAGCCTCTCGCCGCGGTGGATCGACGGCGTGCTGCGCCGGGATCTCGGGTTTCAGGGGACGGTTTTTGCGGACGATCTCTCGATGGCTGGCGCCGCCGCATTCGGCGACATCGTGGCGCGCGCGCGCCAGGCGCTCGCGGCAGGCTGCGATGTGCTGCCTGTCTGCAATGACCGCAAGTCCGCGCTGGAACTGCTCGACGGCCTGCGCGCGCCGGTGAATCCCGTCGGCCGCCTCCGGCTCGCGCGATTGCATGGGCGCGAAGGCGCCCGACTCCCGCTCGATACCGAGCCGCGCTGGCATGCGGCGGTCGCGAGCGCACGTGAATGCGTCGAGCGGCCGGCCTTGCGGCTCGAAGGCGACCTTCCGTCCTGACCGATCAGCCGCCGAGGCTGTCGAGCAATCCGGCTGCGGCCTGGAACCGCGATTTCGCGTCGGGCGCTTCCAGCTTCAGCCGCAGGCGTTGCTCGCCATCGAGCCGGTAGCGCCCGCCGCCTTGCTGCATCAACCGGATCACGCGCGCGGGGTCCACGCGATGGCCGGTTCCGAACTCGACCCTTCCGGACTGCGTGCCGATCTCGAGCCGCCGGATGCCGAGGCCGGCAGCGCGCAGGCGCAGCCGGTGGATCTGCAGCAACGTGACCGACGGCGGCGGCAGCGGCCCGAATCGATCGACCATCTCGGTCTGCAGGTCGTCGAGTGCCGCACCCTCGGCGGCGGCGGCCATGCGCTTGTAGAGCTGCAGGCGCAGGTGGACATCCGGGATGTAATCCTCCGGCAACAGCGCGGGCAATTGCAGGTCCACCTCGGCGCCCGTGTGCAGCGGCTGCTCGAGATCCGGCTCCCGTCCTTCGCGCAGGGCCTGCACGGCTCGTTCCAGCAATTCGAGATAGAGGCCAATGCCGATCTCCTGGATCTGGCCGCTCTGTTCTTCGCCAAGCAGCTCCCCGGCACCGCGGATCTCCAGGTCGTGCGTCGCGAGCGTGAAGCCCGCCCCAAGATCCTCGAGCGCTTCGATCGCTTCCAGCCGCTTCGCCGCGTCGGCCGGCAGGGCTGCGATCGGGGGCGCAATCAGGTATGCCCAGGCACGATGGTGGGATCTACCGACCCGGCCGCGCAATTGATGCAGCTGCGCAAGGCCGAAGCGGTCGGCGCGGTCTATCAGGATGGTGTTGGCGGTCGGCACGTCGATGCCGGACTCGATGATCGTCGTGCAGACCAGTATCTGGAAGCGCCGGTGATAGAAATCGAGCATCAGGCGCTCGAGGTCGCGTTCGCGCATCTGCCCGTGGCCGACGCCGATCGTTGCCTCCGGCACGAGCCGCCGCAGGCGCGCGGCGCAGGCTTCGATGTCGTCGATGCTGTTGTGCACGAAATAAACCTGGCCGCCGCGGCGGATTTCGCGCAGGCAGGCTTCGCGAATGAGGCTGTCGCTCCATTCCGTCACGAAGGTCTCGATTGCGACACGTTCCGCCGGCGGCGTCGTCATCAGCGACAGGTCCCGCAGGCCTCCAAGCGCCATGTTGAGCGTGCGGGGGATCGGCGTCGCGGTCAGCGTCAGCATGTCGACGTCTGCGCGGAGCTGCTTCAACCGCTCCTTGTGACTGACGCCGAAGCGGTGCTCCTCGTCCACGATGACGAGACCGAGGTCGCGGAAGGCGACATCGCGCTGCAGCAGCCGGTGGGTGCCGATCACGATATCCACCGTTCCGGCCGCGAGCCCCTGGATCACGGTCTGCTGTTCCGCTGCGCTGCGGAAGCGGGAGAGGTTCTCTACCCGAACCGGCCAGTCCGCAAAGCGGTCGGCGAAAGTCTGGACATGCTGCTGGGCAAGCAGCGTCGTCGGAACGAGCACCGCCACCTGGCGGCCGCCGGATACCGCCGCGAAGCAGGCGCGCAGCGCCACCTCGGTCTTGCCGAAGCCGACGTCGCCGCAGACCACCCGGTCCATCGGCCGGCCCGAGCGCATGTCGGCGAGCACGGCCTCGATCGAATCGTGCTGATCAATCGTTTCCTCGAACGGGAAGGCCGCTTCGAACGCACGGTAGGCCGGTTCATCGAACTGCACCGCGCGGCCCGCCCGCGCCGCACGCCGCGAGTACAGGTCCAGCAGCTCTGCCGCAACGTCGCGCACCCGATCCGCCGCGCGCCGTCGGGCTTTCGCCCACTGTTCCGTCCCGAGCCGGTGCCAGGGCGCGGACTCCGGCGCACCGCCGGTGTAGCGGGTGACGCGGTCGAGCGTGTGCACCGGGACGTAAAGCAGGTCCCCGCCGGCATATTCGATGACCAGGAATTCGGCCGGATTGCCTGCCACCTGCATGACGCGAAGGCCGCGGTAGCGGCCGACACCATATTCTTCGTGCACGACGGCGCTGCCCGGCGAGAGCGACGCGAGTTCGCGCAGGATGGCGTCGGGATCGCGTTCGGCGCGGCGCCGGCGGCGCTCCTGTCGTGCGCGCTCTCCGAAGAGCTGGTCCTCGGCGACCAGCGCCACGCGATCCGCCAGCATCAGAAGCCCGCGCACATCCGGCGCAACGGCGAGGGCGAGCGGAACCGTGCCCGAGGCGAAGGCGGTCCAGTCGGACACAACGGCCGGCGCGAGGTCCTGCCGGCGCAGCATCTCCAGCATGACTTCCCGACGGCCCGCGGAATCCGCGGCGAGCAGCACACGCCCGTCGAAGCTTGCGAGGAAAGCCTCGAGCTGATCGAGCGGCTTTGGGACCCGGGCATCAGCGCGAAGCGCGGGTGGCGGCTCGGTGCCGAAGTTTACGAAGTGATGCGTCGCGGCCAGCGGCTCGACTTTGACCGGCGCGACGATCGCGCGCGGCCAGGAATCGAGCGCTGCGATTGTCGTTTCCGCAGGGACGAAGGCCGCTTCCGGCGGCAGCAAGGGCCGCTCGCGATCATGGCGGCGCTGCTCGTACCGCTCGCCGATATCCGCCCAGGCGAGCGGCAGCGATCGCTCGAGGTCCGCGAGATCGATGATCGTGCTGCCGGGCGGCAGGTGCTCCGTCAAGGCGGTCGTCTCGTCGAAGAACAGCGGCAGCCAGGCTTCGATGCCGGCCGGCACGGTGCCGGCGCTGACCGCCCGGTAGACAGCGCACTGCTGCGGATCGCCTTCGAAGCGCTCGCGCCAGCGGCCCCGAAATCCCGCGATCGCCTCCGGCGATGTCGGGAACTCCCGGGCGGGAAGCAGGGACACCGCTTCGAGCGTCGCGGCCGAGCGCTGGTCCGCCGGATCGAACGCGCGAATGCTCTCGATCCGGTCGTCGAACAGGTCGAGACGAAACGGTTCCGCTGCGCCCGCAGCGAACAGGTCGACCACCGAGCCGCGCACCGCGAATTCGCCCGGACTCAAGACCTGGGTGACCTGCACGTAGCCGGAATTCGTCAATCGCAGGCGCAGTTCCGGCAGATCGAGGCGGTCGCCGGATCTCAGCGTAAACGCGTGGGCGTCGAAAAACCGGCGCGGCGGCAATCGGTCGAGGAGCGCGGACCGCGTCGTGACGATCAGGCTCTGGCGCAACCGCGGCAGTGCGGCAAGCGTCCGCAGCCGTTGCGATACGATATCCGGGTGCGGCGAGAACGGGTCATAGGGCAGGGTTTCGCGGTCGGGAAAATCCCATGGCGTGCGTTCGGGACCACCGAAGAACGCAAGCTCGGCCTGCACCTGGTCGGCCTCGCGGCCGGAAGCGGTGACGACCAGGATGGGACCGGCGGCGACGGGGGCGAGCCGGGCGAGGTGGCAGCAGAGGCTGCTGCCGTAGAGTTCGCCCCAGCGCACGGACTGGCCGGCAGCGGGCAGCTGTAAATCGGACGTGCGATCACGGGTCATGCGCCAACCTGCAGGCAGACGACCCCGTTCCGGGCGAACCCGGCGGGGTCAGGCAGCGCAGGATACCCGTGCGGCGGCCGCAGGCAACCGTCGGATGGCGGGTGCGGCCCTTACTTCACGAGGACTGCGTGCAGCACGCGGTCGTGTTCGAAATATACGGCGAACTGCGGATAGTCCCAGCGCGTGATCGGCGGATCGCCTACCGCCGAGTGCCGGTTGGTCGGCTCGCCGTAGCGGCTGTGCACCGTGGCCATCGAACTGCCTCGATCCGGGCGCGCAGCCGCGGCGGCGGGGTCGCCGGTCGCCGTGCTGAGCGTTTCCGCGAGGGCCGGCTGCGCGGTCAAAAGCGCAGAGATCAGCAAAATGCGTACGATAAGCATCGCGATTCCTCCGCCGCGGAGTGTAGCATCGGGTCAATCGCAATCGAGATTGCTCCCATAAATCCTTGATCGGCATCCCAAATTTGAATGAATAACCGCCAATGCTGATGCCCCTGCCGCTGGGGCTGGGATTGCGCTACGTGCGTGCCCGGCAACACCAGTATTTCGTGTCCTTCATCAGCTGGGTGTCGCTGGCAGGCGTCTGTCTGGGCGTGGCCGCATTGATCACGATCCTGTCGGTCATGAACGGCTTCGAAGGGGAGTTGCGCAGTCGCCTGCTCGCGCTGACGGCCCATGCGACGCTGCCGGCACCGGCGGACGCCGCGGCGCTGGACGCGCTCGCCGGTCGCGCGCGCGCGCAACCCGACGTCACCCGGGCCGAGCCCTTCGTCGAGGTGCAGGGTTTGCTGTCGAATGGCGCGATGCTGGCGGGCGCGTCGTTGCGCGGCATCGACCCGGCCGATCATGGTCCGGGAACGCCGCTGGCCGGGGCGATGCAATTCGGCACGCTCGGTGCGCTGGTTCCGGGCAGTCGCAAGGTCGTCCTCGGGCGCGCGCTCGCCATGCAGCTGCAGCTGAACGTGGGCGACCCGGTATCGGTGCTGCTGCTTCGCACCGGCGATGGCGGCGGACTCGAGCCGCGCATCGGCGCGCTGGAAGTCGCCGGGCTGTTCGAGATCGGGCTCGCGGACCACGACGCCACGATGGCCTTTGCCTCGCTCGAGGACGTCGCGGTGCTTGCGGGACCATCCGCTACGGCCGGGCTGCTCCTGTTCTTTGCGGATCCGTTCGAAGCGCCGCAGCGTTCCGCAGCCGCGGCCACAGCGCTCGGTACCGGCGCCGGCGCCAACTGGACGGTCGAGCACGCCGCCTATTTCCGCGCGATACGACTCGAAAAAACGATGATGACCGTGATCCTGCTGCTGATCGTGTCCGTTGCCGCGTTCAACATCGTCGCGAGCCTCGTGATGGTCGTCGCCGAGAAGCGCAACGATATCGCGATCCTGCGTACGATGGGCCTGTCGCGCGGCAGCGTGGTCGCGACATTCATCGTGCAGGGCACGGTCATCGGCTGGATCGGGACGCTGGCCGGGGTCGGCCTCGGGATCGTGCTGGCGCTCAATGCCGGCGACATCGCCCCGGCACTCGAGCGCTGGTTTGGCTTCGAGATATTCGACCCGCAGGTCTACTACATCACCCGCATTCCGTCGGAACTGCGCGCAACCGACGTCAGTCTCGTCGCCGGCGCGGCGCTGGCGCTGACTTTTTTCGCCACCATCTATCCGGCTCGCCGCGCCGCCGCAACCGAGCCTGCCGAGGCGCTGCGGTATGAATAGCGCCTTTCCAGGATCCTGGACCCGCTGGATCGGCTTCCGGTACCTGCGCGCGCGCCGGGATAACCGCTTCGTCGGCTTCATCTCCGGCATCTCGATGGCCGGCATCGCGCTCGGCGTCCTGACGCTGATCGCCGTTCTTTCGGTGATGAACGGATTCGAACGCGACCTGCAGCAGCGCATCCTGGACGTCGTCTCGCACGCGACGCTGGAAGGCGAGGCGGGGCGTCTCGACGACTGGCAGGCCATTCGGCGCCTGACGGAGCGCAGGATGGGTGTCGTCGCCGTCGCGCCGTTCATCGAGGGCCGCGGCATGCTGGTCGCCGGCGAGCGCTCGGCGGCCGTCGAGCTGCGTGCCATCCTGCCCGACGACGAGCGCGCGGTCTCGGCAATGCATCGGCATGTCAGCGGCCAGGATTTCGGCGAACTCGTGCCAGGCGCATGGCGCGTGCTGCTGGGCAGCGGCCTCGCGCAGAAGCTCGGTGTGACGCCGGGCGACGTCGTGCAGGTCGTCATCGCGCAGGGCAATGTAACTCCCGCAGGCGTCGCGCCGCGCATGCGCCGGTTCACGGTCGCCGGGCTGATCGAGGTTGGCATGTACGAGTTCGATCAGGGACTCGCGCTGCTCCACCTCGACGACGCGCGGCGCTTGTACCGCATGGGAGAATCGGTGACCGGCCTGCGCTATGCCTTCGCGGACGCGGACAGCGCAGGAGCGAGTATCCGCGAGATCGCGGAGAGTCTAGGCGGGAGCTACCTGATCAGCGACTGGAGCCGTCGCCACGGCAATTTCTTCCGTTCGATCCAGGTGACGAAGTCGATCATGTTCTTCGTGCTGCTGCTGGTGGTCGCGGTCGCCGCGTTCAACATCATCTCCACGCTCGTCATGGTCGTGAAGGAGAAACGCGCCGATATCGCAATCCTGCGCACGCTGGGCGGATCGCCGCGGGACATGCTGACGATCTTCATCGTGCAGGGCACGGTGATCGGCCTTGCGGGCACCGCGGCGGGCGTGGCGCTGGGCCTGCTCGTATCGGCCAACATCACGACGATCGTCCACGGAATCGAGCAGGTGATGGGCATTGCGTTCGTCGATCCGCGCGTGTATTTCATTTCCGACCTGCCGGCCGAGATCCGGATGGCCGACGTGCTGCTGATCGGCGGCACCGCGCTCGTGCTCTGCGTTGCGGCGACAATCTATCCTGCCTGGCGCGCGGCGGCGACGCTGCCCGCGGAAGCGCTGAGACACGAGGTCTGAGACGAACACATGAACGACAAGGTGGTGCTGGCCTGCGAGGCCCTCGTAAAGGAATTCCGCCAGGGCCCGGCGCTGGTCCGCGTGCTTCGTGGCGTCAACGCCTCGATCCGCCCGGGCGAGCGCGTCGCGATCGTCGGCGCGTCCGGATCGGGCAAGACGACCCTGCTGCAGCTTCTTGGCGGTCTCGATCTGCCGACGGCGGGGCGCGTCCTGATCGACGGGCGCGAAATGTCGGCGCTCGAGGACGCGGAACGGGGGCGCCTGCGCAATTCCGCGATGGGATTCGTCTATCAGTTCCATCACCTTCTGCCGGAGTTCAGCGCGCTCGAAAATGTCGGGATGCCGCTCTTGATCCGCAATCTGCCGCGTGATGAGGCGTGGCGCCAGGCCGGCGCCCTGCTCGGTCGCGTCGGGCTCGGCGACCGCCTGACGCACCGGCCCTCGCAGTTGTCGGGCGGCGAACGCCAGCGTGCGGCAGTCGCGCGCGCGCTCGTGACGCGTCCACGAATCGTGCTGGCCGACGAACCGACCGGCAATCTGGATGGCGCCCATGCGCGCCAGGTGTTCGCGCTGATGATGGAGCTGAACCGCGAGCTCGGCACCAGTCTCGTGATCGTCACCCACGACCAGTCGCTGGCCTCGCGCATGGATCGCGTGCTTGTGCTCGAGGACGGAATTCTGAACGAACCCGCTAGATGATCGCGCGGCGCCGCTGACCCGGACCGCGCATGCTCCGCCGGGTTACGGCGGTTGCAGCGATGGTTTTCCGCGTCACGTCTTTCTGCGCCGGCACGGCGGCCGTGCTCGCTCTTCCCGTGCTGTGGCCGTCGGCCGTCCTGTGTCTGGCGGCGGTTGCCGGGCTGCTGCTGTTCGGCCGCCGGCCGGCCCTCGCTGCGTTGTGCCTGGGATTCGCGTGGACCTCGTACTGCGCGGTGCAGTCCTTGCGGGACGACTGGCCGTGCGCGCGGGATCGCGAAGCCGTCGAGGTGACGGGCAGGGTTGCGACGCCCGCCATCGAGCGCACCGGACGCACCGATTTCGATCTCGATGTCCCGGCGAATCCGGCCGGCAGCGGACGTCCCGCACGCCTGCGGGTGAGCTGGTACGAACCGGGCGCATCGCCGTTGCCGGGACAGCACTGGCGCATGACGTTGCGGCTGCGCTGCCGCAGCGGCATGGCGAATCCGGGCGCTCAGGATCGCGAACTCGACTTGCTGCGCCAGGGCATCGCCGCCACCGCCTATGTCGTCGCCGCCTCGCCGCCGGAACGACTCGACGACGGAGGCGGGCACACAATCGTCGAACGCCTGCGGGCCCGCATTGCTTCCGGCATCGATGAGTTGCTGCCGGACAGTGCGTCAGGCGCCGTGCTGCAGGGGCTGTCGGTCGGCGTGCGCGGCAATATTCCGGAACCGTTGTGGGATGCGTTTGCGGCAACCGGCGTCGCGCACCTGATGGCGATATCGGGGATGCATGTGACCGGCTGCGCGGTGTTTGTCCTGTTGCTGATGCGCGCCGCCTGGCGCCTTCCCGGCATGACCCGTATTCCGCTGCGGACCGGCATCGAGGCGGTGACGGTATTCGTGGTGACCGCAGCCTACGCCTGGCTATCCGGCTCATCGCTGCCGGCCCTGCGCACGCTGGTCATGGTCGCGATCGTCGTGTGGCTGCGCGTGCTGCGGCGCGCGCTGCCGATACCGCAGGTACTCGCAGTGGCGGCACTGGTGCTGGTCGCCATGGACCCGCTGTCGCTGACGTCGGCCGGATTCTGGCTGTCGTTCGCAGCTACCGCGGCCTTGCTATCGTTGATGGATTGCGACCGTGACTGGCGCTCGCGGATCGCGGCGTTTGCGCGCGCGCAACTCGCGATTCTCGCGCTGCTGACGCCGGTGCTCGCGGGGGCGTTCGGGCGCGTGTCGCTGATCGCGCCATTCGTGAACGCGGCGGCGATTCCGCTGTTCAGCTTGCTGCTGCTGCCCGCGGTTCTGCTTGGCACATCGCTGGAACTCCTGGCGCCCGGCTCGGGAGCCGGCGTGTGGCGCATCCTCGCCGCGGGACTGGATTCGGTCTGGCCCGGCCTGCTGAATCTGGCCGGGTGGGAAATCGCAGACTGGGCGCCGGCGGCGCAGCCAATGCTCCTGATGGCGGGCTCGGCCCTGGTGACGCTCTCGGCCTTGTGCCTGCCGCTTCGCGGACTGCAGCTTGCCACGGCTGCACTGCTGCTGGCGGTCGTTGGCGGCGCCAGGCCTGAGCCGGCGGCCGGCGGCTGGAATCTGCACGTGCTCGACGTGGGCCAGGGGCTCGCGGCCGTTGTCGAGACGCGCCGTCATGTGCTCGTATTCGACACGGGCCCGGGCTGGCGTGGCGGCGGCGCCGCTGCGCGCGTTTCAGTGCTGCCATTCCTGCGCGCCCGCGGCATCCGCCAGATCGACCAGCTCGTCGTGAGCCATCAGGACCTGGATCATTCCGGCGGCGCCCGCACGCTCGTCGACGCACTGTCGGTCGCTTCGATGATGTCCGGTCCGGGCGAGGAACTGCCGTCCGTCGCCCGCGTCTGCCGGCGCGGAGATCGATGGCGTTGGGATGATGTCGAGTTCGAGGTCGTGCATCCCGCGCCCGGTGCGTCCGGCGGCGACAACGACCGGTCGTGCGCGCTGCGCGTTTCCGGAACGGGCGGCGCCGCGCTGCTGCTTGCAGACCCGGAGAGTGCAGCCGAGGCGGAACTGCAGCGGATGTCCGTTGCCGCCGATGTCGTATTGCTGCCGCATCACGGCAGCCGCACGTCCTCGTCGCCGGGGCTCGTCGCGGCCGTGTCACCGCGCATCGGCATCGCCTCCGCGGGGTTCGGCAATCGCTGGGGGATGCCGGCGCCGGAGGTCGTCGCGCGCTGGCGCGCGGCAGGAACGACCGTGCTCACGACCGCCGATGCCGGCGCCGTTTCGATCCGGTTCACGGCCCGGCCGGAAGGGCTTGCCGTCGAGACCGAGCGCAGCCGCAATCGCCGGTGGTGGCGCCGCGTCGTGGCCGGCTGAGCCGCGCGGACAGGCACGGGCGCGCACGGTATCATGCCGCGCCATGTGGGAAATCATCATCGCCGGCGGCCCCGTCATGTGGCCGATCATGCTGTGCTCGGTCGCCGCCGCCGCCATCATCCTCGAGAGGATCTGGACGCTGCAGCGCAAGCGCATCATCCCGCAGGAGCTGACCGAGCGGGTCTGGAAACTGGTCGAAACCCGCACGCTGAACGATCGTCATGTCGAGGCGCTGGGCCGGAATTCGCCGCTCGGGCGGGTGCTGGCCGCCGGTCTCGCGAACCACGACAAGGGCCGCGACATCATGAAGGAGGCCATCGAGGACACCGGCCGTCACGTCGTGCACGAGCTCGAGCGCTTCCTGAACGCACTCGGCACGATTGCCGCCATTTCGCCGCTGCTCGGGCTGCTCGGCACGGTGATCGGCATGATCGAGGCTTTCGACGCCATCACTTCGCAGGGGGTCGGCGATCCGCGCATGCTGTCGGGCGGCATCGGCGAGGCGCTGATCACGACCGCGGCAGGGCTCATCGTCGCGATACCGGCGCTGCTTGGATATCGCTACCTGCGCGGCGTCGTGGACTTCCTGGTCGTCGAGATGGAGAAGGAAGCCATGAAGCTGGTGCAGGCGTTCGATACGATGACGGCCAGGGCGCCCGCCGTCAGGCGGCGCGAAGCGGCCTCATGAGGCTGCAGGCCCGGCAGCTGGAGGATCCCGAACTCAACCTGACGTCGCTGATCGACGTCGTGCTGCTGATCGTCATCTTCTTCATGGTATCGACGACCTTCGTGCAGGAGGCGCGACTGCAGGTCGAACTGCCGGAGGCGGGATCCGCAGCTGTCGAGCGGACCGCGAGCGCGCTCGTCATCACGATCACCGCGCGGGGTAGCTATCGGGTCAACGAGCAGGTGCTCGTGAACAACCAGCGCGATACGCTCGCGACAGCGCTCATGCAGCTTGCGGGCGGGTCCACCGAGCAACCGGTCACGATCCGGGCAGACGCGCGGGCCAGCCATCAGTCCGTGGTGACCGCGATGGACGTCGCAGCGCGCCTCGGCTTCTCGCAGGTCAATATCGCGACGGTCAATGAGCAAGCGGAAGATTGAAGGCCGCCTGCCGCCGCTCACCGCCAGCGGCCTCAGGATCTATCTCCGGCTGCTCGCCTATGCGCGGCCGCACTGGGCGATGTTCCTGCTCGGCGTGGTCGGGATGGTGCTGTTCGCAGCCGTGGACACGGGCCTCGCCTGGCTGGTCAAGCAGTTCCTCGATGGCGTCTTCGTCGACCGGGACTCGACCGTCCTGGTGCTGGTGCCGGCGGGCATCATCGTCCTGTTCGCCGCGCGCGGCGTCGGCGACTACCTGTCCGTCTATGCCCCGGGCTGGGTCGGCCGCCACGTGATCAAGGCGATCCGGCGCGACCTGTTCGCGCGCTACCTGCAGCTGCCTTCCGCGTTCTACGACCGCAATGGCGCCGCGCAACTGCTGTCGCGGCTGACCTACAACATCGAGCTCGTCGCGGAAGCGGCGACGACTGCGATCACCTCGATGATCCGCGACACGCTGACGATCGCGGGGCTGCTCGCCTGGCTGTTCTACCTGAACTGGCGGCTGACGGCCTTTGCGCTGCTGGTCTCGCCGCTGATCGTCGGGCTCATCCGCGTCACCAGCCGGCTGTTCCGCCGCTACAGCGCCCGCATCCAGCTGTCGATGGGAGACGTCACGCGCGTGGCGAAGGAATCGCTGGAAAGCCAGCGCATGATCAAGGTGTTCAATGCGCAGCCTCTGCAACTCGGGGTCTTCGAGCGCGTCAACGAGCACAACCGCGCGAGCTTCATGAAGCTCGTGACCGTCAAGGCCGTCTCCAACCCCGTCGTGCAGATGATCGCCGCGTTCGGCCTGGCCGCCGTCATGTACGTCGCGATCCGCGACGTGATGGCGCAGGGACTCACGGTCGGCGAGTTCACTTCTTTCCTGACGGCGTTGTTGCTCATCACGGCGCCGCTACGCCGCCTCGTCAGCCTCGTGGGTCCCCTGCAGCAGGGCATCGCGGCAGGGGAGAGCGTGTTCGAGATCCTCGACACGCCGGTCGAAGACCAGGGTGGTACGCTTGCGATCGGCCGGGCACGCGGCGCGATCGAGTTCCGGGATGTCGGCTTCACCTACGACGCGGAGAAGGGCGAGGTGCTGCAGGGCATCAGTTTCGCGGCGCAGCCCGGCGAGACCATTGCGATCGTCGGACGTTCCGGCAGCGGCAAGTCCACGCTGATCGGCCTGCTGCCCCGCTTCCACGATCCCGATTCGGGCAGTGTGCTGCTGGACGGCGTCGACCTCCGGCAGTACCGGCTGAACGACCTGCGCCGGCAGATCAGCCTCGTAAGCCAGGACGTCATGCTGATAGACGACTCGATCCGCAGCAACATCGCGTTCAGCGCGCCGGAGGCGGATCCTCAGGCCATTGAGGCCGCCGCCGCCGCCGCGCACGTACTCGACTTCGCCCGCGAATTTCCGGAGGGCCTCGACGCGCGGATCGGCGAACGCGGGGCTCTGCTCTCCGGTGGCCAGCGCCAGCGGGTCGCGATCGCGCGCGCACTGCTGAAGAATGCCCCGATCCTCATCCTGGACGAAGCGACGTCCGCGCTCGACTCCGAATCCGAGTATGCCGTGCAATCCGCGCTGACGGAGCTGCTGCGCGACCGTACCACGCTCGTCATTGCGCACCGGCTATCGACCATCGAACGCGCCAGCCGGATCATCGTGCTGGATGACGGGCGCATCGTCGAAGCAGGGACCCATGCCGCGCTCCTGTCCGCGGGCGGCGTCTATGCGGCGCTGCACCGGATGCAGTTCAACGTCTGATCGTGGACGCACGACTGCATGACTGGCTGCTCGAGACGTGGTACGGCGACACCGGCCGTGGCCGCTGGCTGCAACCGCTCGCGTGGCTGTACTCGGGACTCGCCTGGCTGCGCGTCATGGTGTATCGCCAGGGCTGGCTGCAGGCCTATCGGTCGCGCCGCGTGGTGGTCGTGGTCGGAAACCTGACCGTCGGCGGCACCGGCAAGACGCCGCTCGTGATCTGGCTGGCGGAGAACCTGCGTGCGCGCGGTCTGCATGTCGGCATCGCGACGCGGGGCTATGGCGCGACCGATGGACGCACGCGCCGCGTGCTGGCGAGTGACGATGCGAAGTCGGTGGGCGATGAGCCCTGCATGCTCCGTCGCCGGCTCGACCTGCCGGTCGTTGTCGGCGCCGATCGCGCGGAGGCGGTCCGGCTGCTCGAGAAGAACAGCGAAGTCATCCTGTGCGACGACGGCCTGCAGCATCCCGGGCTCGTGCCCGATATCGAAATCGCGGTCGTGGACGGCGCCCGGGGCTTCGGCAACGGCCGGCTGCTGCCGGCCGGGCCTTTGCGCGAACCCGCGGGCCGGCTGGATTCGGTGGATGTGGTGGTCGTCAACGGCGCGGGATTCAGGCGGCCGGGCGCGATCACGATGCGTCTGGAACCCGTTGAAGTCGTCGCGCTCGACGGCCTCACCCGGCGTCCGCTCGCGGAATTTACCGGTCAGCCGGTGATCGCCGTTGCGGCGATCGGCAATCCCGGCCGGTTCTTCGCGCTGCTGCGCGCCCATGGACTGGCCGTGGAGGAGCGCGCATTTCGGGATCATGAGGCGCTGACGCCGGTGCAGGCCGGCGTGGGAACCGGCAAGCCCGTGCTGATGACGGAGAAGGATGCCGTAAAATGCACGGCCAGCGGCTGGCACGACGCGTGGTACGTGACGGTCGAGGCCCGCATCGACAGCGCGGCCGCGAAGCGGCTGCTGGAACGCGTGACGATCGAGACTGCAGCCCGACTTCAAGGAGCGCCTCAATCTTGAGTGAACGCCTGACGGACATCCTGGCCTGTCCTGTCTGCAAGGGGCCATTGCAGTGGCTGCGCGATTCCGGCGAGTTCCTGTGCCGCGCGGACCGGCTGGCGTTCCCGGTGCGGGACGGCATTCCGGTCATGCTGCCGGACGAAGCGCGCGCGCTGACGCCGGATGATCCGGTGCTGGCCGGCCGCTGAATGTTCCGCGTCGCGATTCCGGCACGCTACGCATCGACACGCCTGCCAGGCAAGCCGCTCGCATTGCTCGCGGGGCTGCCGCTTGTCCTGCACGTGCATCGCCTGGCAATGCGTTCGGGCGCCGCGGAAGTCGTCGTCGCCACCGATGACGATCGCATTCGCGCCGCCTGCCTGGCGCAAGGGGCCGATGTCGAAATGACCGGGACAGGGCATGCATCGGGCACGGACCGGATCGCGGAAGTCGCGGCTCGCCGGCGCTGGGAACCGGACGCCATCGTCGTCAACGTGCAGGGCGACGAACCGCTATTGCCGCATGCGCTGATCTCCCAGGCTGCGCGGCTGCTGGCGGACGACCCTGCGGCATCGATCGCCACGCTCGCTACGCCGATCGGCTCGCGCGAAGAATTCTGCAACGCCAACGTCGTCAAAGTCGTCGCTGACGCCCATGCGCATGCGTTGTACTTCAGCCGTGCGCCGATACCGTGGCTGCGCGACGGCGCGGCGCCGGCGTCCGTGGGCGCGCGCCGTCACCTCGGGATTTACGCCTATCGGGTCCAGGCCCTGCAGCGGTTCGCGGCGATGCCGCCGTCCGCGCTCGAGCAGGCGGAGCGACTCGAGCAGTTGCGCGCACTGCAGGTGGGCATGATCATCGCCGTCGCCGACGCGATCGAGCCGCCCGGCCCCGGCATCGATACGGCCGAGGATCTGCAACGCGCGGAAGCGTCATTGCGCCGGGAGCCCGCCGCGTGAACCGCGCTGCAGGGAAAGTCACGCCGTTTTACGCGGTCGAAATCAATCGTGCCGCAAACGAACGCGAGCGGCGCGGACTGCCCGTGATCCACATGGAAGTCGGGCAACCCTCGGCCGGCGCGCCGCGCGCCGCCATCGAGGCGGGAGGCCGCGCCATCGTCGAGTCGCCGCAGGGTTACTGGGAGAGCGGGGCGCTGGCCGAGCGTATTGCAGTGCTTTATCGCGAACGCTATGGGCTGACCGTCGATCCGTCGCGCGTGGTCCTGACGATGGGCGCTTCCGCCGCGATCGTGCTTGCGCTGTCGGCACTTTTCACGCGGGACGCGCGCGTCGCGGTCCCGCGGCCCGGCTACCCGGCGCACCGGAACGTATTGCACGCGCTCGGACTCGAGCCGGTGGAGATCGACTGCGGCGCCGGCACGCACTTCCAGCCCACGGCCGCGATGATCGAAGCGCTCGAGCCGGCGCCGGCCGGTCTGATCCTCACCAGCCCGTCGAATCCGACCGGCACCATGCTCGATGCCGACGAACTGCGCGCCATCGCTGCCGTCTGCCGCGAGCGGCGCATCCGCATCCTGTCGGATGAGACCTATCACGGCGTGACGTTCGGCGAACCCGCGCATTCGCTGCTGGAATCCGATCCGCAGGCGATCGTCGTGAACACGTTTTCGAAGTACTGGTGCATGACCGGATGGCGGCTCGGCTGGTGCATCGTACCGGCAGCGGAAACGGACGTGCTGCGCCGGTATGCCGCCAATTTGTTCCTGGTCCCGCCGACGCTCTCGCAGCACATCGCGCTTGCGGCCATGGAGGAGTCGGAAGAACTCGACCGGCACGTGGCGACGTACGCGGTCAATCGTCAGCTCCTGATGGACGCATTGCCGCGTATCGGCATCACCCGGATCGCACCGGCGGCCGGCGCCTTCTATCTCTATGCGGATATCGGACACCTGACCGGCGATTCGCTCGCCTGGTGCCGCGAACTGCTGGATGCGACGGGACTCGCCCTCAACACCGGCCGCGATTTCGACTCCGTGCACGGCGGCCGCTTCATCCGCATTTCGTTCGCCGTATCGACGGCAGAGACTCTGCGGGCGATCGAGATCCTGGAAGGCTGGCTGCGGCAACGCCGGCGCGCATGACGCGGCGAGTCCTGTTCGTCTGCCTCGGAAACATCTGCCGGTCGCCGACTGCCGAGGCGGTGTTTCGCGACCTGCTGGCGCGCGAGGCGCCTGAACTCGGCGTCGAGGCGGATTCCGCCGGCACGCATGGCTATCACACCGGCAGCGAGCCTGACAAACGCTCGATCGCAGCGGCGGCCCGGCGCGGCATCGATATGCGCGGGCTGCGCGCCCGCACGGTGGCGCCAGGCGATTTCGAGCGCTTCGACCTGCTGCTCGCCATGGACGAGCAGATCCACCGGCGCCTGCTCCAGATGGCGCCGCCCGAACGGCGCGACCGGGTACGACTGTTCCTGGAATACGCGCCCGGCCTCGGGCGACGGGAAGTGCCCGATCCTTACTCCGGTGGGCCCGAAGGATTCGAAGACGTCCTCGACCTGGTCGAGGCGGCCGCGCGCGGCCTGCTGGCGGCGCTCGGAAACCGCGCCTGAATCATTCTTTCGGCCCGAAGTGATGTCCTTCGCCCGGTGTCGATGACCAGACCGTGTAGTTCTGCGCCGGCTTGGACGTCTGCGCAGGCGCTTCTTCCGCCGCGGGCACCGATGGCGCCTGCGCCGGGGGCTCGAATGCCGACGCTACGTCCGGCACGGGGGTCGGCTGGACGAACGGCGCGGCCGCATTGAATTCGCGCGCCGGCGCATCACCGGAAGCCTGCAGCGTCGGTGACGATTCGCCCCCGGCCTGCGCATCCGGGCGCCCGTCGCGATTGTCGCGAGTGTCACGGCCGCCCCGTCCGCCGCGGCCGCGCCGGCGGCGCCGGCGACGCTGGGCATCGCCGTCGCCGGCGGCCGCTTCCGCGCCCTGCGGGGGCGGTTGCGGATGATTCTGCACTGGCGCCGGCCGGTCGCGATGGCGCGAGCTATCGTCGCGGGCACGATCCGGGCGCGGCCGGTCGTCGCGTGGACGTTCCGTCCTCGGCCGGTCGTCGCGCGAATGATCCGCTCGCGTGCGCTCGTCGCGCTGTTCGCGATCGGGCTCGCGATGCCGGTCGCGATTGCGATCGCGACCGCGGTCACGATCGCGCCGGGGTCCGCGATCACGGTGGTGCTGCCTGGGGCCGCGGTCGTCGCGATGGTCGCGGCCGTGCCGGGTGCCTGGCCGTTCCTCGCGCGCGGCGGCACGCTTCGTCTCCTGCCGCACGGCGCGCCCGGCGCCGTCGCCGCCGCGAACCCAGTGCAGGAATCGCGCCCATAACCCGGGTCCTGGCGGCTCCCTGGCCGCAAGGGCCGGCGCGGGGGCGGGGGCGGGAGCGGCGGGCGCAATCTGCTGCACGGCGGCAGGAGCCGCGGCCGCGCGCTGTTCGGTCGCCGACTTGAAATCGAGCTCGACCGGCGCCTGGCCCGCCATCTGGTAGCTGGTCACGGCATTCTCGGGAAGGCCCAGTTCGTCGTCACGCACACGCCGGATGGAATAATTGGGTGTCTGCATGTTCTGGTCCGGCACCAGGACGATATTCGCTTCGCGCTGGCTTTCCAGCTGATGCAGCCATTCGCGCTTCTCGTTGATCAGGAAGGTCGCGACGTCCACCGGCAACTGGGCCACCACGCGCGTGGTGCGCTCCTTGCGCACTTCCTCTCCGATCAGGCGCAGCACGGCGAGCGCCATCGACTCGACGCTGCGGATGGTGCCCATGCCGCTGCAGCGGGGGCAGGCGAGATGAGTCGACTCCCCGAGCGAGGGACGCAGCCGCTGACGCGACATTTCCATCAGGCCAAAACGCGAGATGCGCCCGAGCTGGATGCGGGCGCGGTCCGAGCGGACCGCTTCGCGCAGCCGTTCCTCGACGCCCTGCTGGTTCTTCTTCGACTCCATGTCGATGAAGTCGATGACGATCAGGCCACCAAGGTCCCGGATCCGCAGCTGGCGGGCGATTTCCTCGGCGGCTTCAAGGTTCGTGTTGTAGGCAGTGGTCTCGATGTCGGCGCCGCGGGTGGCGCGAGCCGAGTTGATGTCGATCGACACCAGCGCTTCGGTGTAGTCGATCACGATGCTGCCGCCGGAAGGCAGCGTCACGGTGTGCGAATACGCCGATTCGATCTGGCTCTCGATCTGGAAGCGCGTGAACAGCGGCACGTCGTCGTCATACAGCTTGATCTGCCGCTGCGCTTCCGGGGTCTGGAAGCGCTGCACGTATTCGAGCGCGCGCCCGTGCGCGCCGGCCTCGTCGATCAGCACTTCACCGATGTCGTCGGACAGATAATCGCGCAGCGCCCGCGTGACCGCATCGCTTTCCTGATACACCAGGAACGGCGCCGGCCGCTCACCGGACGCGGTAACGATCGCGTCCCAGTTGGCGCGCAGGTTGTCGAGATCCCACTGCAGCTCCTCGGGCGCCCGCCCGACGCCTGCGGTGCGCACGATGGTGCCCATGCCGTCCGGCACGCGCAGCTGCTCGAGCGAATCGCGCGTGACGTCGCGCTCCTCGCCCTCGATGCGGCGGGATACGCCGCCGGCGCGGGGATTGTTCGGCATCAGCACCAGGAAGCGTCCGGCGAGACTGATGAACGTGGTGAGCGCCGCTCCCTTGTTGCCGCGTTCCTCCTTCTCGACCTGCACGAGGATTTCCTGGCCTTCCTGCAGCACGTCGCGGATGTTGAATCGCGCGCCGGGCGCCGGCTGGAAACGGAAATATTCCCGCGCAACTTCCTTCAGCGGCAGGAATCCCTGGCGCTGCGAGCCATACTCGATGAATGCCGCTTCGAGGCTCGGCTCGACGCGGGTGACCCGCGCCTTGTAGACGTTGCCTTTCTTCTGTTCGCGGGACGGAATGTCGATCGACAGGTCGTACAGCTTCTGGCCGTCAACCAGCGCGACGCGCAACTCCTCTTGCTGGGTTGCGTTGATGAGCATTCTCTTCATAAGCCCCTTCCGAGGTTGCAGGGGCCGCCTGGCTTCCGATGTCACGCTGCGTCACGAGCGCAAGCTCATCACCCTGCAGGCGCGGATCGCGGGCGCACGGGAGCGGGCCAGAGCGCATGGCTGCTGGCAAACGGACTCCTGCACCGGGAAGCGAGATCAACACGCGCGGGGACATCACATCCGAGCAAACGGCCGGCGATGGCCCGGTCACGCCGGACCAACTAACATGCGGCCTGCCCGGGACGACACCAACGATTAACCGGGGTCGATGAGGGAGGGACCGCGTACCGGTCAGCGGCCACGTCCCGCTTCGCGGAACCTGCGCCGTAAGACCTGACTACCCGGAAAGATAACAGCAATGCGCCCGAGAAATCAATACGTTAGAGAAACTCCGTGACGCCGGATCGAATGTCGCGTGGCAAGGTGCAGCGGGTCCTGGCGGGCGCGGCCGGCGAGGGGCAAAGACTCGATAATTTCCTTCTGCGGACGCTCTCCGGAGTGCCCAGAAGCCGCGTGTATCGGCTGTTGCGGCGGGGCGAGGTGCGGGTCAACGGCAAGCGGAAACAAGCCGACTATCGCCTGTCCGCCGACGACGAGGTGCGCCTGCCGCCCGTGCTCGAAGTGCCTGCGGGCGCGGCCCTGCCGCGCCGGCCGGCCGACAGCCTGCTGGCCTCCGTGCGCGCAGCCATCGTGCACGAAGACGCCCGCATGCTCGTCCTCAACAAGCCGGCCGGCCTCGCCGTACATGGCGGATCCGGCCTCGCGTTCGGCGCCATCGAGGCCCTGCGCGCGCTCAGGCCCGCAGAACCGCTCGAACTTGCGCATCGGCTCGATCGCGACACCAGCGGCTGCCTGCTCGTGGCGCGCGACCGCCCGGCTCTGCGCATGCTGCATGCGCTGCTGCGCGAAGGCCAGATCGAGAAGCGATACGCAGCGCTCGTCGCGGGCCGCTGGCGCCTGGGCCGCAAGACGATCGATGCGCCGGTGCTTACGAACACGCGCCAGGCGGGTGAGCGGGTCGTGCGCGTGCATGCCGCCGGCAAGACCGCGATATCGCGCTTCACGCCGCGCCAGGCATTTCGCTCGCTGGCGACCTTGATGGACGTTGCCATCGACACCGGCCGCACGCACCAGATCCGCGTGCACGCCGCATTCGCCGGTCACCCGATCGTGGGCGACGACAAGTACGGAGACCGCGAATTCAACCGGCGCATGCACGCGCTCGGGCTGCGCCGGATGTTCCTGCACGCGGCGGCCGTAGCCTTCAAATGGCCGGATTCGAAGCAGCTGTTCGAAATCTCGGTCGAATTGCCGGACGATCTCGCCGGTCTGCTCTTGAAACTGCCCGACGCGGCTTCTGCCACCGTTCAGGCCTGAGCGCCGCCCAGCGGATCGATACCGGCGGTGCGCAGCGCCCCGGCGACCCAGATCAGCGGCAGGCCGACGAGCGCCGTCGGGTCGCTGGTCTCGATCGCGTCGAAGAGGGCGATGCCGAGTCCTTCGGACCGGAAGCCGCCGGCGCAGTCAAACGGCTTGTCACGCAGTACATAGGCGGCGATTTCGGCGTCGCTCAGCACACGGAACCGCACCGTCGTGCGATCGAGGTGCGACAGCGCCACCCCGGATTCGTCGTGACGCAATACCGCCGCCGTATGGAATACGACCGCCTGACCGCTGCTGGCCCGCAGCTGCTCCTCGGAGCGCAGCGCATTGCCGGGCTTGTCGTGGATAGTCCCGTTGCAGTCGGCCACCTGGTCCGAACCGAGCACCCAGGCATCCGGAAATCTCCGGGAGACCGCGGCGGCCTTGGCGTGCGCCAGCCGCAGTGCCCGGTCCCCGGGGGTTTCGCCGCCAATCGGCGACTCGCCGATGCGCGGCGCCTCGATCCGGAACTCGATGCCGATGCGCGCGAGCTGCGCCGCGCGGTACGGGGACGTCGAGGCCAGGATCAGGGTTGCAAGCATGGCAATCCGTACTTAAAAAACAAGGATTTGCGACGAAGTTGCTTTGACACCCCCGGCACGGATCACTATCATACCGCCCCCATGCCGACTGCCCGGGAACCGCTGCTCGATGCCGTGGTACAGGCGGCGCAGGGAGCCGTCGTGGAACGCGAGTTTCCGCTGGCGGGCTTTGTTCGTCTGCGTGACCGACTGGCCGAAACCGGCGGCGTTGCCCATGTGCGTCTCGTCCTGCGCACGGTCGATGCGGTGCCGGCAGGCGCACTGGATGTCAGGGCAGGCGTCACGCTGATCTGCCAGCGCTGCCTGCAGCCGATGCCGCACGACCTCCGTGCGGATTCGCGGCTGGCGTTCGTGAAGCAGGAAAGCAATCGCGTGCCGGCAGGGCACGAGGCGATCACGGGCGATCCAAAACGGGTCGATTTGGCCGGGCTCGTTGAAGACGAGCTGCTGCTGGCCCTGCCGGTGATCGCACGGCATGCGCCCGGCGCGGATTGCCGCCTGCCGGCGGACGTCCCACCGGCCGAGGAGCCGGTGACGCCAGGAATGCGCCGGCCGTTTGCCGGACTGAAGGATTTGTTGAAACACTGATTCGGAGAGCGAACTTCAATGCCCGTACAAAAGAGCCGCAAGACACCGTCGAAACGCGGCATGCACCGTTCACACGACCGCATCGCAAAGCCGGCGCTGTCGAAGGATCCGACCACCGGCGAGACGCATCTGCGTCATCGCGTGAGCCGCGACGGCTACTATCGCGGCCGCAAGGTCATTGACGTCCCTGTCGAGGACACGGGCGCCGAATGAACCGGCGGCGGTCATGGGCTCGGTGACCGCAGGATGAACCGCTATTCGCGGGTCGCCGGCACGGGCAGTTACCTGCCCGCGCAGGTGTTGACCAACAAGGATCTCGAGTCGCGGGTCGACACGACTGCCGAGTGGATCCGCACGCGCACCGGCATCGAACGCCGCCATATCGCCGCACCGGAAGAAACCAGTTCGTCGCTGGCCGAGCATGCAGCGCGGCGCGCGCTGAAGGCGGCCGGCCTGACGCCGGCGGACGTCGACTTCATCGTGGTTGGCACGACCACCCCGGACCTCATCTTTCCGAACACCGGAACGCTCCTGCAGGAGCGGCTCGGCATCCATGGCTGCCCGGCGTTCTCACTCGAAACCGCCTGCAGCGGTTTCGTTTACGCGCTGTCGGTCGCGGACAAGTACGTGCGCCTGGGCGAGGCGAAATGTGCGCTCGTGGTCGGCGTCGAGTGCCTGTCGCGTTTTATCGACTGGACCGACCGCTCGACCTGCGTGCTGTTCGGCGACGGCGCGGGTGCGGTCGTGCTGACGCCGGCCGACGAGCCCGGGATCATCGCGACGCACCTGCACTCCGACGGCAAGTACAAGGACCTGCTGTTCTTCCCGTACGGCGTGTCGAGCGGCTTCGACAAGCTGCGCAGCAATTCGACCGACGGGCTCAAGATGCTGGGCAACGAGGTTTTCAAGGTCGCGGTGCGCACGCTGTCGCGCCTCGTCGACGAGACGCTCGCGAAGAACGGCATCGAGCGCAGCGACATCGACTGGCTGATCCCGCACCAGGCGAACCTGCGCATCATTCAGTCCGCCGCGGACAAGCTTGGCCTGCCGATGGAGAAGGTGGTCGTGACGGTGCAGGATCACGGCAATACGTCGGCTGCGTCGATTCCGCTCGCGCTCGACACCGCAGTCCGCGACGGCCGCGTTCGTCGCGGACAGCTCCTGCTGCTCGAGACGTTTGGCGGCGGCTTTACCTGGGGATCCGCGCTGATCCGCTACTGATGCGGAAACCAGCGCCAGCGCCGGTGGTCCAACGCGATATGCTGAGAATGCTCTGTCTGGCGGCATGCGCTTCCGTCGCGGCCACTGCGGCGGCGGAGCAGTTCGCGCTGCCGGCAAACGGCAGTGACATCGTCGGCGAGATGCGTACGGCGCGGACCGACGAGAAGGACACGCTGCTCGACGTCGCGCGGCGCCACGGACTCGGCTATGAAGAGATCAGGAACGCGAATCCCGGCGTGGATGCCTGGCTGCCGGGTACCGGCACCGATGTCCTCGTACCCAAGCGGCGTCTGCTGCCGCGCGCGGCGCGTCAAGGGATCGTGATCAATCTCCCTGAACACCGGCTCTACTGGTTTCCGCCCGCGGCGCCGGGCGAGACGCCCACGGTCTGGACGTTTCCCGTGAGCATCGGAAAGATGGACTGGAATACGCCGCTCGGCACCACGCGGATCGTCTCCAAATTAAAGGATGCCCCCTGGATACCGCCGAAGTCGGTTCGCGAGGAACATGCGAAGCGCGGCGACTTTCTTCCCGCAGTCGTTCCGCCGGGTCCGGACAATCCGATGGGGCGTTACAAGATGGGGCTCGGAATTCCGGGCGGCGCCTACCTTATCCACGGCACCAATCGCCCCGCGGGCGTCGGCATGCAGGTCACGCACGGCTGCATGCGCCTGTACCCGGAGGATATCGAAGCGCTCTACGGAATGGTGACGATCGGCACGCCGGTCACGATCGTGAACCAGCCGTACAAGTGGGGCTGGCACGACGGCGAACTCATGATCGAGGTTCACCCGCCGTTGCAGGAAGACGCCGTCGAACCGCCGACGCTGACCGACCTGACGCGCCTGATCGTGGAGGCGACGCGTGCGGCGCCGCTGCCAATCGACTGGAGCGGGGCCGAACAGGCATGGCGGGAAGCGCGCGGTATTCCGACCGTGGTTTCGATGCCAGGCGCGCGCGTCGTCGCGAACGCGGACTCCGCACTCTGAAAAACAAAAACCCCGCGATGTCGCCACCGCGGGGTTTTTTGTCGTAGTCCGAGATCGATTACTTCGACATCGACCGTTCGAACATGCGGTTCAGCTTCTCGCTGTTCGCATCGCAGCACTGCTGCGCAGCCTGCGCCGCAGACAGGGCCTGGTTGGCCGAGTTCTGCGCCGAAGTGGCGGCCTGCTGGGCAGAAGCTGCGGCGCGGCTGGCGCCGTCCGCTGCGGTCTTCACGCCGTCGAGGTCACCGGACAACTTGGAAACCTGCGACTTGAGCGAGTCGACTTCCGCCTGCAAGGGCTTCAGATCGGTACAGCCGGCGCCCAGGGCGATGACGGCGGCAGCGACGCCCACCTTCAGGATATTGGTCATGAGTTTTTTCTCCACAAGGTTGCATGGAACGTTACAACCCGCTTTCGCGGATGTACGGCGCCGCATGTTCCTTCCTGTGCACGCGGCTTCGTTACGGATCGTAACTTATCAGCGCAAGCGGTGAAAGCACGATGCGCATGTCGCTGGTAGGCGACAGACATTGCGCGTGTTTTCGGCTTCCGCGGAGTTTCCGCAGCGATGGAAAACACGTGAACGTATTCGTTGCGCATCACGCTCGTCGCTCATGCGTGACGCGCATCGTGCGCTCGTCCGGCACCCATGCGCAGGCGCGTTGTGTGAGACGCCGCCGTGTCCGGGTGTCGGTGCGTGCCTACGCGGGCGCGACCGGTTTTCCGGGTGGCATCGGCTCCTGCCGGGAGGGGACAGGCGGCCCGGGCTTGTCAGGACAGCGGAACTGTATATAATCACAGCACCTGATCATTCATACAGGTGCCGCATGACCGAGCTGACTCCCCGCCAACGCCAGATTCTCGAGTTCATCCAGGACGCCATCGCCGCGAACGGGATGCCGCCGACGCGCGCGGAAATCGCCCAGGCGCTGGGTTTCCGCTCCGCCAATGCCGCCGAGGAGCATCTGCGCGCCCTGCAGCGCAAGGGCGTGCTCGGGCTGGTCGCGGGCAGCGCACGCGGCATCGTGCTCAAGGACGCGCTGCGCGAACAGATGGGTCTGCCACTGATCGGCCGGGTTGCTGCCGGCCGCCCGATCCTGGCCGAAGAGCATATCGAAGGCCGCTTCCAGATCGATCCGCAGCTGTTCAGCCCACGGCCGCATTACCTGCTGCGCGTCAGCGGCATGAGCATGCGCGATGTCGGCATCCTGGATGGCGACCTGGTCGCGGTGCATCGTTCGCCCGACGTTCGCAACCGGCAGATCATCGTCGCGCGGCTCGAGAACGAAGTGACGGTCAAGCGCTATCGCCAGGAAGGCACCGTGGTCTGGCTGATGCCCGAGAACCCGGATTTCGAACCGATCCGCGTCGACCTGCGCAAGCAATCGCTGACCATCGAGGGTGTGGTAGTCGGGGTGCTGCGGCGCGGCCGGTCGGATGTCATGCAGTGAGCGATGCGCTCGCCGAATTGCTGCGCCACCCCGCGCTCTGGCAGGGCGGCGCCGGCGGCGAGATGCCTGCCGCCGTTCCGAGCGGTTTTCGCCGCCTCGACGAACGCCTGCCCGGCGGCGGCTGGCCGCTGTCCACGCTGGTCGAATTGCTGATTCCCTCCGCAGGCATCGGCGAGATCCATCTGTTGTTGCCGGCGCTGCGCCAGCTATCGCTCGCGTCGTCCGGCGAACCGCGCTGGATTGCGTGGCTCGCGCCGCCGCATCTGCCGTACGCGCCCGCACTCGCCGATGCCGGGCTCGATCCGGGGCGTACGCTGGTGATCCGGCCGCGCGTCGGCCTCGACCTGCTCTGGGCGATGGAGCAGGCCTTGCGTTCCGGCGCCTGTACGGCCGTGCTGGGCTGGATCGGCGCGGCCGACAACCGCGCCTTGCGCCGGCTGAAGCTCGCGGCGGAAGAGGGGCGCAGTCCCGGTTTTCTGTTCCGTCCGGCGGCGCACCGCAAAGAATCCTCGCCCGCTGCGCTCAGGCTGGTGCTCGCGGCGCATGACGATGGCCTCGACGTCGAGATCCTGAAGAGCCGCGGCGGCATGCCCTCGCGCATCGACCGCCTGTCCATTCACTGAGGTCGCCCCGGATGCTGGAAGGACGCCCGGCAACGCGCGTGCCGGCACCGGAGAGTCATCGGCGGGCACTCGCCGTGGTGCCTCCCGGGATGCCGCCCGCTGCCGGCGGCGAACGACGCGAGCTATGGCTCGCCGCGCATTTTCCCCGCCTGCCGCTTCATGCCCTGCTGCCGGAGACGGCTTCCGCGCGAGCGGCCGTCGTCACCGCGGAGAACGACCCGCGACGCGGCATCGTTGCCTGCAACGAACGTGCCGCCCGCCAAGGGATCGTCGCCGGCATGGGCCTCAATGCCGCGCTCGCGTTGGTGCCGGGGTTGCGGGTCGAGGAGCGCCGGCCGGTGGCGGAAGCCGCGCTCCTCGATCGGATCGCGCGCTGGGCGCTGCGCTTCACGCCCGTCGTCAGCATCGAGCCGCCCTGCACGGTGCTCGCCGAGGTGCGGGGCAGTCTCGATCTGTTCGGCGGCGCGATGGCGCTCTGCCGCCGGGCATTGAGCGGGTTGCACGACGGCGGGTTGCAGGCATCGCTCGCGCTTGCGCCGACGCCGCGCGGCGCCCTGTGGCTTGCGCGGGCGGATCTCGGCCTGAGCGTCACGCAGGCGAGGGCCATGCCGGACATCGCCTCGCGTCTGCCGCTCTCCTGCCTGCAGTGGCCGGCGGAAACGGTAACGGCGCTCACCGGACTCGGCGTCCGGAATGTCGCGGACCTGCTCCGGTTGCCGCGCGCGGGTTTCGTCGCGCGGTTCGGTCCGCGGCTGCTCGATGAACTCGATGCGGGCGTCGGACGCCGGCCCGAGCCCCGCCGCCGTCACATCGTGCCGGAGCGCTTCGACGAACAGCATGAGCTGCCCGTGGAGACGGATGCCGCGCCCATCCTGCAGCCGGCGCTCGAACGGCTGCTCGCGAATCTTGCCGCCTTCCTGCGCATCCGCGCGTCCGGGATTCCGGGCCTGCGCGTCGACCTGCTGCATCGGGCCCGCGCGCCGACGCGGATCCGCATCGGCCTGGTGCGGCCGGCCGGCGACGCGGCGCACCTCTCCGGTCTCGTCGCCGAGCGGCTCGCCCGGGAGCGGCTGCCGGCGGCAGTTACTGCGATCCGCCTGCGTTCCGGCGTCCTGTTGCCGTTGTCGCTGCGCGATGCGGGATTGTTCGAGCGCGGCCAGAGCGCGGATCCGGAGGCGACGGCGCGACTGCTCGACCGGTTGCGCGCGCGGCTCGGCCAGGATGCGGTGTTCGGTGTCTGCCCGGTGCCGGAGCATCGCCCGGAGCGCGCCTGGCGGATCGCCGAGCCGGGTGGCACCACGCCCTTGCCCGGGCAGTGGCCCGTCACGCGCCCGGAGCGGCCGTTGTGGATGCTCGTCGAACCGCAGCGGTTCGACGGCTGGGAAGGCACGCTCGTCACCGGCCCGGAGCGCATCGAGACGGGCTGGTGGGATGGTCATGATGTCCGGCGCGACTACTACGTCGCACTCACGCGTGCGGGCGTCCGGCTGTGGCTCTTCCGCGAGCGTCCTCCCGGCCGCGGGTGGTTCTTGCATGGTGTATTCGGATGACGTGCACGACCGTCATGCACGCCAGCCAGCGGAACACCGGCGCGCAGACTTCGCCGGCGGGACCCCCCTCGCTCGCTCACAAGATCGGACATTCGCTCGCTCGGGGGTCCCGCAACGGCTCGTCCGCGCGCCGTCGCGCCGCGCCGCCACGCGCGAGGTGGCGGGGTTCTCGCGAGCGAGCGCGTAAGTTCCGGCGGCGCGAGCGAGCGAGAAACCCCGCCGGATCCCGCGCGTGGCGGCGCCTGCACCGCGGATGATGCGGAATGGGTTATGCGGAACTGCATTGCGTCAGCAATTTCACGTTCCTGCGCGGCGCTTCGCACCCGGCGGAACTCGTCGAGCGTGCGCGCGCTCTCGGTTATGCCGCGCTCGCGCTGACCGACGAATGCTCGCTCGCGGGCAGCGTGCGCGCGCATGCC
>DATKBY010000049.1:0-5045 GCA_035513555.1 Steroidobacteraceae bacterium
AACCTGTTTGCCGCGTTCAAGATGATGCTCGGCAAGGATCCCAGAAAGGAATACTCGGGCAAGGTCGCGGAGGTCGATCTCGCCGGCTAGAGTGATGTCTGTGGTGGCGCAATCCGATACCGTGCTGGTGACCGGCGCGAACCGAGGCCTCGGCCTCGAGTTCGCGCGCCAGTACGCGGCCGCCGGCTGGCGGGTCTTCGCGGCCTGCCGCGGGCCGAACGATGCGAATGATTTGCAGCGGGTTGCCGCGGAAAGCGGCGGGCACGTGCGCATCCTCCAGATGGACGTTACGGACGACGCGAGCGTGCGGACAGCGGCGGCCGAACTGAAAGGCGAAGCCATCGATCTGCTGATCAATAACGCGGGCGTCGGCGGGCCGCCCGGCCAGCGCCTGGGCGGCCTCGACTACGATGCCTGGGCCCGCGTGCTCGAAGCCAACACACTGGGCCCGATGCGCGTCAGCGAAGCTTTCCTCGAGAACGTCGCGCAAAGCCGCCAGAAACGGATCATCACCATCACGAGCGGCATGGGATCGATCGAAGACAACACTTCCGGCGGCCGCTACGCCTATCGTAGCTCCAAGGCGGCGGTGAACATGGTGATGAAGAGCCTCGCGGTCGACACCGCATCGCGCGGCATCACCTGCATCGTGATGAACCCCGGCTGGGTGCGCACGGACATGGGCGGCGAGGGCGGCACGCTCTCACCGGAAGAGAGCATCACGGCCATGCGATCGGTGATCGCGTCGCTCAAGCCGGCAGACAGCGGCAAGTTCCTGAACTTCACCGGCAATCCCTATCCCTGGTAGACGCCTCTCAGTGCGAGGACGCCGTTCCGGGCAGGTAGGCTTCCGGCCCCTGCCGCCGGATCAGCAGGTTGCGGATCTCCCACTGGGATTTTTCCGGGACTTCTTTCAGGAACCGTACCTCGCCGCCGGCCTGCACCGCGACCGGTACGCCCTGCTCGAACAGCACGCGATTGCCGGACAGCGCCGGCACCCGGTCGCCGGGCGTGACGATGCCGGCAAGATTCAGCGGATCTGCGGCTGAAATCGAAACGCGGTCCACGGCGGCGTCGCGCGAAACGCTCCGCAGTAAATCCGCCGCCTCCGGTAGCGCGAACTGCTCGCCGGCGAATCCGCTGATGAAGCGCCCGCCGCGAATCTCGCCGCGCGCTTCCATGCGCCGGTAAACGTAAAAGAGCTCGCGCCACGGCGGCAGCCCGCTCTCGCGCTCCAGGAGCTTCCGGAACACGACGCCATAGCGACGCAGCAGCACGCGCGCGATGTGGTCCACCGCCGGGTCGCCCAGTGCCTCGGCGCTCGGCGGCACGGCGAGCCGGCGCGGCAGGCTCCAGCGACCGGCATCGTCCACGCTGGTCAGCGGCCGGCGGTAGCGGCGCAGCTTCTCGCGCCGCCGCATCGACGTAATCAGGGCGCGCAGGCCCGCGAAGGAATCCGAACTCACGCGTCCGCGGCTGACCAACTCGCCGAGCCCCAGCTCCACTTCGGTCCGCAAGAGCCCCGTGTCCTGCAGGAGATCGCTGAAAAACGAAGCGCCGTGTTCGCGCAGGCTGTCCAGGATCTTCTGCGCGCGCGGCGACAGGCCATCGTCGGAAACAAGCGGCGTGGCCGCGCGCTTCTGCCAGTGCGCCAGCGATTCGCGTTCGACCAGCGTGATGGGTGTGCTGCGCACCGGTGCGGAGGCAGGCGCGAGATCGCTGTTGCTGGCTTCCACCGCGCGGTACCAGGCGATGCGTCCGGCAGCGCAGAGCTTGTCGAGGCTCTGCGGCAGATAGTTGCGGATGCGCAGCGGCAGGATGTCGCGCTCCCAAGCCGCGGCGGGAACTGCACAGCCTTCGAGTTGCTTCAGCACGGCGAGCAGTCCCGCTTCGCCTTCGCGACGGTCATCGCGACCTTCGAGCGCGAGCTGCTGCCAGCGGAACAGGAAGCGCATGAGCTGGGCCGGCGGCACGGTCTGGATTTCGCTGCGCTTGCGGTCGCGCGTGTAGCGATGGATGCGCAGCAGTAGTCGCCGCTCGCACCATTGCTCTTCGTTGCCGGTGAACCGGCCGCGCATCACGGAGCCCTGCGCCTCGAGGGCGAGCAGCGCGGCGCGGATCTGCGATTCGGAAAGATCGAGCGGTGCGTTCAGCGTCGCTTCCGTCACCGGCCCGAGCAATTCGAGGCGGTTGCGTAGGATTTCGACGAGCGCTTCCAGGTCGCCGGTCTTCGCGCCGTCGAACTCCGCCGAGCGCTCGACGGCGAGCCAGAGGCCCTTGCGCGATACGACGCGCCGTTCTTCCTGCAGGCGGGCGAGCAACGCTTTCCACGGCCCGATTTCCTGCGCAGTCAGGAAGCCATGCACGACGAGCGCATCGTGCAGTTCGTCGTGGTTGCCGATCTCGGGCCAGGCTTCCGCCCGTACGCGCTCGATGGCGGCCGGATCGAGACGACCGAGGTCGGTGGCGTCCTTTGGCTCCAGCAGGCGTTGCGTCGTGATGGCGCGCGTGCGGCGCTCTTCCGCATTGCCGTCGTCGAGGAATGCGTACGGCTTCGCGCCGATGACGGCGTGCGCCAGGGGCGAGGGTCCCGAGAGGTCGCGGCAGCGCACCTCGACCGCGCCATCCTCGACCTGCTTCAGGAGCGCCAGGAAGCCGTCGACGTCCATCGTCTCGTGCAGGCAGTCGTCAATCGTCTGGCGCACCAGCGGGTGATCAGGAATCTGTCGCGTGCCGGTCAGGTTCTCCGCGCAGGCGAGCTGGTCCGGGAACACCACGGCCAGCAGATCCTCGGAGTCCGAACGCTGGAACTGCGGCGGCACGCGTTTGCCGTTTCGCATACGCCGGACTGCGAGCGCAACGGCGGCGTTCCAGCGCCAGCGCGTGCCGAACATCGGCGCGTCCAGCAACGCCTGCACCAGCACGTCGCGCGCCGTGGCGGACTTCAGGAAGCCCTTCACGTCCTCGAGCGGAAAGCTGTGCGTGGGCCCGAGCGACAACACGATGCTGTCCTCCAGCGCGGAAGCCTGCAGCTCGAAGTTGAACTGGCGGCAGAAGCGCTTGCGCAGCGCCAGCCCCCAGGCACGGTTGATGCGCGAGCCGAAGGTCGAATGGATGACGAGGTGCGTATCGCAGACGTCGTCGAAGAACCGCTCGAACACCACGGTGTCGAGCGTCGGCAAGGTGCCGAGTGCCGCCATGCCGGCCGCGAGGTACTGGGCGAGCTGGTGGGACGCGGCCGGCGCGAGCCCAAGATCCTCGCGCAGCCACTGCTCGCAGGCTTCGGGTCCGCCCGCCAGGTGCACGAGCGCCTGTTCGCGCAGCCGCGAAACGGAGGCGGAGAGTTCGTCGCTGCGTGCCGGCGCTTCGCCGAACCAGAACGGGATCGTCGGCGGCGCGCCTTTCGCGTCTTCGACGAACACCTTGTTGACCTCGACTTTTTGGATCTTGTATGAAGCGTTGCCGAGCTGGAAGATATCGCCGGGGATGCTCTCGAACGCAAAATCCTCGCCGATGCTGCCGATGCGCAGTCCCTCCGGATTCAGCACCACGTCGTAATCGAACTGATCCGGGATTACGCCCGCGTTGGTCACGGCGGTCAGCCGGGCGCCGCGCCGCGCGCGCAGCCTCCGGTTGACCGTGTCGTAGTGCAGATAGGCGGAGCGCCGGCCGCGCCGGGTGGAATAGCCCTCGCTCAGCATCTGCAGGATCTGTTCAAACTCTTTCGCCGTGAGGTCCGCATAAGGCCGCGCGCGCCGGAGCATCGCGAGCAGTTCCTCCACGCCCCATTCGCGAGAGGCGACTTCCGCGACGATCTGCTGCGACAGCACGTCGAGCGGCTTCACCGGCACGCGGATGCGGTCGAGTTCGCCGCGCCGCACGCTGTCGAGGAGCGCCGTGCATTCGACAAGATCGTCCAGCGACAGCGGGAACAGCCGGCCTTTCGGCGTGGCGTCGACGGCATGCCCGGCGCGGCCGACGCGCTGCAGGAGGGCCGAGATCATTCGCGGCGAGCCCATCTGGCAGACGAGATCGATGTCGCCGATATCGATGCCGAGCTCGAGCGAGGAGGTGGCGATGAGCGCGCGCAGCTCGCCGTGTTTCAATCGCTGCTCCGCCTTCAGCCGGTGTTCCTTCGAGAGACTCCCATGATGGGTAGCGATCGCTTCCGCGCCGACGCGCTCGGCCAGGAATCGTGTGGCGCGCTCGGCGAGGCGGCGGTTGTTGACGAAGATCAGCGTGGTCTTGTGCGCCTTGATCAGCTCGGCCAGGCGATCGTACAGCTCGTCCCAGACTTCATTCGCCATCACGGCATCCAGCGGCGAGCGCGGGAGTTCGAGCGCAAGATCGCGTTCGCGCACGTGGCCGGTGTCCACGATCTCGACATCGGCTTCGCGAGTGCCGACCAGGAAGCGCGCCATTTCGTCCAGCGGCTTGACCGTCGCGGAGAGCCCCACGCGCACTGGCGACCGGCCGCAAAGCGCTTCGAGCCGCTCGAGCGACAGCGTCAGATGCGAGCCGCGCTTGCTGCCGGCAACCGAGTGCAGCTCGTCGACGATGACGCTCCGGACGCTCTTCAGCATCGCGCGGCCGGATTCCGAGGTCAGCAGGATGAAGAGCGACTCCGGCGTCGTGACCAGGATGTGCGGCGGCGTGCGGCGCATGCGGTTGCGGTCGAGGGCCGAGGTGTCGCCGGTCCGGACCGCGTCGCGTATTGGCACGTCGGGGAGTCCCTGCTCGAGCAGCTGGTCGCGAATGCCGGCGAGCGGCTCCTGGAGGTTCTTCTGGATGTCGTTCGATAGCGCCTTCAGCGGCGACACGTACAGCACGTGCACCTCGTCCGAGAGGCCCCGGGTCAGCCCCTCGACCACGAGGTCGTTGATGGCCGACAGGAATGCGGCCAGCGTCTTGCCTGATCCGGTGGGGGCAGCGATCAATGTGTTACGGTGCTGGGAGGTGACCGCCCAGGCGCGCGCTTGCGCCTCCGTGGGCCCGCCGGGAAAGCGGCGGCGGAACCAGCCGGCGACTGCGGGGTGGAAGCCGGA
>DATKBY010000050.1:0-16760 GCA_035513555.1 Steroidobacteraceae bacterium
ACCGGCGCCCCCGGATTCCTCGGCCAATGCGCGTACGATCTCGCCTTGCAGGGTGCAATGGAAAACGCTCTGCGGTGAAATCGCGGCGCGCGAGAAAGGCGCCGGTTAACCACGCCGAACAACGACTCGGACCGATCCCCGCGCCCCGAACTGAATCGGGGAGCGCGGGGGCCGGCTGAGTCTCAACAGCCGCGACGGCTGCTGTTTCAGGCGTTCTTGAAAACGCCCAATGCGCGCAGGATGACGATCAGCAGGACCGCGCCTATCACCGCCACCACGAAGCGCAGGACGCCGCCTGTGGTCGCGATACCCATCATGCCCGCCAGCCAGTAACCCAGCAGCGAACCCACGATGCCTACCAGCACATTGGCGATCAGGCCCATCTGGGCATTGGTCTTCATGATGATGCTCGCCAGCCAGCCGACGATGCCGCCGATGATCAACGTGATGAGCCACTCCATTTTCCCTTCTCCTTTTTTTGAACCTTTGTAATTGCGTCTGCGTGATCGGTTCAGTCCAGCAGATTCCTGGGAACATTGCCGCCGTTGGCGGCGATCCGGGCGAGCACGGTCTTGTGCAGCCAGATGTTCATCTTCGCCGAATCTCCCATCAGTTCCGGCGGGCAGCCGAGTTCAGTGGCGAGTTCTTTGCGCGCCGCGAAGCTGCTGTCGATGTCCAGTAGTTTCAGCAGATCGACAATCGAAGTCCGCCAGTTGAGCTTCTGGGGATTCGCGGCCGCGCGTTTCTCCAGCTGGGCGACCACATCGACAACCGCCACGGGTTTCGGTGGCGGGGGCGCAGCCGGTTTGGTCGGAGCCGACGGCGTGGTGCCGCGCGGAGGCACCGGCTTGGGAGCGTCGGCCTTCTTGCCGATGCCCAGTTTTGCGAGAATCTTGTCGAGCAATCCCATGCCTGCTCCTGCCTGCAATCGTGATCATGCATGCTACGCCTAAGCGCGGCCGCTCTCAGCTCAGGGATCGACGGCTCTGTTGTCAGAATCCGCCGACGCCACGGGTGCATACGGTCGCGGCACAGGGCAATATGGGCCAAGATGGCCCGTTACTTCAGGAATCGCACAAGGGATCCTGCCTGTGCGGAGCGGTGCGTTTCGAGGTCAGCGGCCCGCTAAAACCACCCGATGCCTGCCATTGCTCGCAATGCCGCAAGCATTAGCCCTTCACCAGCCACTACCGTTACATTGATATCTACGTCCGGCGCGGTGGCGAATGGAAAATCGTCAGCGTGCAAATCACGCGCATGCCGCTGTAGGCGATCGAGGAGACCCATGCCGAGCTCGTCCAGAACACGTTCGATTGTTTACGCTGCCATCGCCGGCACGGGACTCGCCGCAGCCTCGTACTGGCTTGGCACCATTCACGGTGCCGATCAGGCTCTGGCGCAGTATCGCGACCTCGCGTTCCAGACGACCGACGATGCCATGCGCCGGCAACTGAGGAATGATGTGCTGCTATCCACCGGGCGCGTCGATGAAGCGCGGCGCGGGATGGGCGCTGTCGCCTGGTCACACTACTCGACGCTGGAAGACGACGCGAATGGAGCCTCACTCCCCTCGAGCGAGAAGATGCGTGAAGCGATCGCGGCAGTTCGCGGATACGTTCTCGAGTATTGCGAGTCCGCAGCAGCCGGCTTCCACTCCTCCGCGCAATTCGACATCTGCAAGGAGCATGCAGCGCGCATACGGGTCCCAGCCGGTACAATGTAGCGGCAATGCGCATCATCCTGCTGCCCGTTGCCGACCGCACGGAGTGCGCCTTCGCGCTCAAAGCCGCGTTCCGGCTTGCAGCCGTGCACAAGGCCAGCGTGCTCGGCTGCCATGTGCGGCCCCACCGGACCGACAGCGGTGAACTCTCCTGCAGCGCCGCCCGCGCTCTGTTCCGCCGTTCCGCCACGGCCGCCGGCTTCCGCCTCGCGAAGCGACCTGCCATAGGCCGGTCTTCGCTCGCCCTCTGGCAAGAACAGGTCGGCACGCCGGATCGCATCATGGCGATCTGCGGTCCGACGTCGGACCTGTCGGTGCTGTCGCGGCCAAAACCGAAGGGTTCCGGCGCAGCGAAGAATTTTCTGCTCGCGACGCTGTTCAATTCCGCCCGCCCTGTGCTGCTGCTGCCGCAACGGCGCATCGCGTCGCTCGGGACGCGAATCCTGATCGCGTGGAACCGCGGACGCGAGGCGGCACTGGCGGTCAGCGCCGCACTGCCGATGTTGCAGAAAGCCGATCAGGTCTCGATCATTGTGTGCGGCGCCGAGGACAGTCCCGGACCAAAGGCGGCCCGGTTGCGCGACTACCTGACGCACTGGGGCGTCAGCGCAAGAAAGCTGCACACCCGCGGCCGCGACGTCGATGGCGAAATCGCGGGCGCGTTTCGGGATACGGGGGCAAATCTTCTCGTCATGGGCGCCTACAGCCGTCATCGCGTGCGCGAAAGGATATTCGGCGGTGTCACGGAAACCATGCTGTTCCGGTCAACCCTGCCCGTCCTGATGTACCACCCGTAGACGACCGCTAGCCACGGAGCCAGGCATGAATGTATCCAGACCCGGCGCTTGTGCTTTGCTGCTTTGCCTGGCGCCGCTCGCAACCGCTGCGACGCCGGCCGCGGTTCCGGCAGCTTCGGTTTCGCTCGAACGGCTGATCCCCGCCATCGACGCGCGTTTCGCCAGATTCCAGCAGGAAGCGCATGTTCCGGGCCTGGTCTACGGCATCGTGCGCGACGGCAAGCTGGTCCATGTCCGCGCGATGGGCGTGCAGGACCTGGACTCGAAACGCCCGGTCGACGCCGACAGCCTGTTTCGAATCGCCTCGATGTCGAAAGCGTTCACGGCGCTCGCCATCCTGAAACTCCGGGACGAAGGGCGGCTCACGCTCGATGCGCCGGCTGAGACTTACGTGCCGGACATGCGCAAATGGCGCTACCCGACCAGCGACTCTCCGCGCATCCGCGTACGTGACCTGCTGAGCCACGCCGGTGGCTTCGTGACCGACGATCCCTGGGGCGACCGCCAGCAGGAGCTGTCCGAAGCGGACTTCACGCAGATGCTGCGCGACGGCGTGCCATTCACGCGCGCGCCCGGCACCGCCTACGAATACTCGAACTTCGGCTACGCGCTGCTCGGCCGGATCGTTACGAAGGTTTCCGGCCGACCGTTCAAGGATTACATCGAACAGGAGATCATGCGGCCGCTCGGCATGACATCGACCGGCTACGAAATAGCCGAATTGCCGCTCGCGAGACGCGCGATCGGCTATCGCTGGGAGCATGAGGTCTTTGCACGCGAACCGGACATGGCGCACGGCACGTTCGGCGCGATGGGCGGCGTGCAGACGAGCGCGAACGACTATGCCCGCTGGACCAGCTACCTGCTTTCGGCCTGGCCCGCCCGCGACGAGCTGGAACAGGGTCCGGTACGGCGTTCGTCCGTGCGCGAGCTCGCGCAGGGCGTCAACTTCCCGCAGCTCAGCCGCCGGCCGGGGGCCAATGCCAACAACTGCTCGCAGGCCGCCAACTACGGCATGGGTATGCGCATCGCGGTGGACTGCGACGTCGGACTCGTCGTCGCGCACAGCGGCGGCTATCCGGGCTATGGCTCCTATCTGATGCTGCTGCCGGACCATGGCGTCGGCCTCTTCGCCTTCACCAGCCGGACGTACTCAGGTCCTTCCGGCGCGGTCTGGGATGCGGCGATGGAACTTCACGAGGGCGGTTGGCTCACCGGCCGGGCGCATGCTGTGAGCGACGTGCTGGCGCAGGCCTATCGCGCAGCCGGCGCGATGTATGAAGCCGGCGGGATCAGACCCGGCCGCGAGCTGCTCGCGATGAATTTCCTGATGGACCGCTCGGAGGAAAGCTGGACGCGCGAATTCACGCGGCTCGAGGGCGAGGCCGGCGCCTGCCGCACGGATGCGCCGATTGTCGCCACGGGCACGCTCACCGGTCGCTTCACATGGAAATGCGAGCGAGCGGAACTCGAAGGCACTCTGCTGCTCGCGCCGACTCATCCGCCGAAGATCCAGGCGCTGCGGCTCAGTATCGCGAGTCGCTGACCGATGCCATGGTATGTCTGGCTGCCCTTTGCCGGCTTCGGGCTGTTCGAGGGTCGATAGGTTTCATTTACAGGATTACTTCAGGGGGGACTGGTGTCATTACTCAGCAAACTCAAGGGTGACGGCATGCCGCTGCCCGCGCAGCCAACGGGCCGTTCCATCGCCTTCGCCTGGCTCGGCGGTTTCCTCGCGATCGCCGCGGTCGCGTTGCTGACCGATCACCTGGCAATTGCATTGCTGCTCGGCTCATTCGGCGCATCCTGCGTGCTGGTATTCGGCTTTCCCGATCTGCCATTCGCCCAGCCGCGCAATGTCATCGCGGGCCATTTCCTGAGTTCCCTGGTCGGGCTGGCATTCCTCTACGCATTCGGCCCGCACTGGTGGTCGGTCGCGGCCGCCGTCGGCACCGCCATCGCGCTCATGATGTTCACGCGCACGGTGCATCCGCCCGCCGGCTCCAATCCGGTGATCGCCTATCTTGCGCAGCCCGGCTGGGACTTCCTGCTGTTCCCGACGCTGGTCGGCGCGCTGGTCGTCGTGGCCGTGGCGCTCGTCTACAACAACGTCACGCGCGAGGGGAAATATCCGAAATACTGGTAACGGCCGTCGCGCGGCGTGCCCGCGCGAGGGCGATCCACAGTTGCTTGGCTTCGAACGGTTTCGACAGATGCGGTGCCGCGTCGAACTCAGGCGGTATGAACCGCTCGCCGGCGCCGGTCGAGAACACGAAGGGTATGCCGCGCGACTTCAGGTCCGCGGCGACGCCAAACACTTTCTCGCCGCGAAGATTGACGTCTAGCACGGCCGCGTCCACGGAATTGCTCCGTATGAAATCCAGCGCGCCGGCGACGGTGTCCAGTGTTGCTACGACATCGCAGCCGGCATCGGCCAGCATCTCCTCCAAGTGCATCGCGATCAGCTCGCTGTCTTCGAGCAGCAGCACCCTCAGGTCCCGCAATTCCGATTGCGGATCATCTCCACGCATGCCGGCACCGGTCGGTTCCGACTTCACGCGGACGCCCGCGTTTCGAACAGCGATGCCAGCGTCCGCGCCAGCGTCTCGGGCTGGTACGGCTTCACGAGGACCTGAAATCCCTCGGCGACCGCGCCACGGGCAACTTCGATATAGCCGGTCGCGAGCACCACCGGCATATCCGACCGGCGCCGACGGATCTCGCGCGCCAGGTCCACGCCATTCATGCCGCCAGGCATCATCACGTCGGTCAGCACGACGTCGATTTCGCGACCGGAGGCGAGCACACCGAGCGCCGCATCCGCGGAAGCCACGTGCGTTGTGGAATGACCGATGCTCTCGAGCACTTCCTTCATCAGCTCCGCGACCGATCGATCGTCCTCCACGAGCAATATGTGCCGGCTTGGCCCGGCAGCGCTCACCGCCACCGTCCCATCGTCACGCGGTTTGCGCTCCGGTTCGTAGGTCGCGACCGGTTTGTAGGACCGCGGGAACGAGACCGTCACGGTGGTGCCGCGACCAACCTCGCTGTCCACCGTGGCACTTCCCTTCGACCGGGTGACGAATGCGTAAACCTGGGCGAGGCCGAGGCCCGATCCCTTGCCGACCTCCTTGGTCGTGAAGAATGGCTCGAATACATGGGACTGGACTTCCGCGGGCATGCCGAGGCCGCTGTCCGTCACCGCGATCTGCACCTTCTTCCCCGCATTGCGTGCGGCAATCAGGATAGTCCCGCCGTCGGGCATGGCATCGCGCGAGTTGACGCAGATGTTCAGGATCGCGAGCTCCAGTTCGCCCGGATCGATTTCAATTGGCCACAGGTCATCCTCGAAAGCCATCTCGACGTGCACGTCCCCGCGCAGCGATCGCTGCAATATTTCGCGCATCCCGATCAGCCGTGTTTCCAGGTCCACGGTCTCCGCTTCCAGCGGCCGGCGCCGCGAGAATGCAAGGAGCTGACGCGTCAGCGCGGTGCCGCGCTCGATCGCCTGTTGCATGCTGTCGACGATCCGCTGGCGGCGTTCGCGGTCCATCGGCCGCTCCAGCATCCGCAAGCCGCTCTGGAATGCCATCAGCAGATTGTTGAAATCGTGTGCGACGCCGCCGGTCAGCTGGCCGACCGCCTCCATTTTCTGGGCCTGGCGCAGCGCATTCTCCGTCTTCGCCAGGTATTCCTGGTCCTGCAGACGCTGGGTCACGTCATGGGCGAACTGGTACGCGCCGATGCGCCTGCCGTCGCGGTCGCAGAGAGTACTGAACTTCATCTCGTAGTGACGCCGGCCCCGGGCGGGATCGCCGAACGCGGCAACCTCCGTGAATTCTTCTCCGGCCAGAGCGCGGCTCCAGAATGTACGTATCACTGCCTGGAGCTCCGGGTAGCCGGCCAGAAGATCGAGCAGGGAATCGCCGACCTGGGGACGCATGCCGAAAATGCGCTCGAACTCGTTCGTGCTTGCCCGATTGATGGCAATGAAACGGAAGTCCGGATCGACGACCTGCACGAGGGTATCCGTCGTCTCGACGATGTCGGCCAGGATCTTCCGCTCCGCGATCGCCGCGGCGACGCGCGCTTCGAGGGTCGCATTCAGGTCTGCCAGCGTCTCGAGACGCGCGCGCGCCTCGTACTGGCGACTGCGACCCCGCAATGCGGCCCGGGCCAGGCTGACGAGCGTCGTCGGATGGAAAGGACGTTCGAGGAAAGTGACATTGCCGAGCGTCTGGAGCAGGCGGATGGCCATTGGATTGCGCTCGATGCCGCCCTCGCGCCGCGTCAACAGCACGAACGGGAAATCCGACCACTCGGGCTGCGCCCCGATCCAGTCGGCGAGCGGGCGCAGGTCCGCGGTATGGAGCGCTTCCTCGGTCACGAGGGCAAAGCCCGCGTCCGCCGCAAGTCCCCGCACCAGTTCCGGCAGCGACCGGCAGATCTCGCTACTGATGGCTGCCTCGGCCAGCATCGACGAGGCAATGTCGGCGTCGCGACCGATCGGCGCAAGGATGAGCGCGCGTTCCGACAGCTGCGGAATCATGGCTTGCGCCGGCGCAGCCGCGGTTCCCCGCTCACAAGCGTCGGGGTGCCGCGCAGCACGCCGTGAAGGTCGCTGAGCGGCTCGCCGACCGTCATTCCGAGACTGTCCAGACGATACTCGCGGATGGTGTTTTCATGCGCGCTGGTGCGTTTCTTGACGATGGAAATGGCGCGGCGCACCTCGCCCATCGACTCGAAGTACCGCAGCAGGATCACGGTGTCAGCCAGATAGGTCAGGTCGATCGGCGACCTCATTTCGCCGAGCAGGCCGTGTTGCGCGACGGTCAGGAACGTGGTGGCACCCATCCGGTTGCAGTACTGCAGCAGTTCGTGGATATGCAGCATCAGAGCACGCTCTTCGGGCATCGAGGCCTGATAGCCATTCAGGCTGTCGATCACGACACTCTTCGCGCCATCGCGCTCTATGCATCGCCGGACCAGCTCCGAGAACTCGCCTGGCGTCAGCTGGACCGCATCCACCTGGGTCAGCGTGAGCAGCCCCGATTTCTCCAGGTCCGCGATATCGATGCCGAGGCCTTTCGCGCGCTCGATCAGCAACCCGCGCTCCTCGTCAAAGATGAACATCGCGGAACGCTCGCCGCGCGCGGCGGCGCTGACGATGAAGCTGAGCGCGAGAAACGACTTGCCGGCCCCAGCCGGACCCATCACCAGGACGCTGGACCCGCGCTCGACGCCGCCGCCGAGCAGCGCGTTGAGCTCGGGACTCAGTGCAGGCAGCGTCTCGCGACGAAACTCGGTGCCATGCTCCGCCGCAACCAGCCGCGGGAACACGTGGACCCCGCCTGTCTCGATGACGAAGTCGTGATAGCCGCCCCGGAACCGGTTAGCGCGGTATTTCAGAACGCGCAGCCGGCGCCGCTCCGCGCCGAAGTTCGGCGCCAGTTCCTCGAGCCCGATCACGCCATGCGCGACGCTGTGGACCGCCTTGTCCGCAACCTCAGTAGTCAGATCGTCGAGCAGCAGCACGCTCGTGTTCCGTTTCGCAAAATAATGCTTCATCGCGAGGATCTGCCTGCGATAGCGCAGCGAGCTTTGCGCCAGCAATCGTATCTCCGACAGGCTGTCGAGCACGACGCGGTCAGGACTTACGCGCTCGAACTCGGCGAAGATCTGCTGGGTTGTCTCGCCGAGCTCGAGATCCGAAGAATACAAAAGGCTTTGCTGCTGGTCTTCGCTCAGCAGGTTCTCGGGCGGCAGCAGCTCGAAGATGTCAATGCCTTCGAGCTGCCAACCGTGAGAGTCGGCGGTGGCCCGCAACTCTTCTTCGGTCTCCGACAGCGTGATGTACAGACCGCGCTCTTTCCTGCGCACGCCTTCCATGAGGAACTGCAGCGCTATCGTCGTCTTTCCGGTGCCGGGCGATCCTTCCAGCAGGAATGTCCGTGACCGCGCCAGCCCGCCATTCAGGACGCTGTCCAGACCGGCGATACCGGTCGAGGCTTTGCCCGGTTCCTTCGCCATTGGATGGTTACGCTTCACTGTCTTATTTGCCGTACTGCGCAGTGGGGGCGGCATCGTTATGATGCCCCACCGGATCCGGTCTTCATGTAGGACACGGCTGACGAATTCCATGTCCGCGATCTATTTGATCAATTTGCCGCGGACGGGCTGGTCCGCGTGAGCGCCGCAGCGGGCGATCAGCCGCAACACACGTTGTGGCGTTGGGCCGTGGTCCTCGGAGTCGCGGGAGCGATACTCCTCGCCGGCACGCCGGCCGGCATCCGGTCCGAGGACTGGCAGCTGCTCGCGATTTTCGCCGCGACCATCGTCGCCTCGGTCGTGCGGCCGGCGCCGATGGGTTCGATCGTGTTCCTCGCGATCTGCGCCATCGCGGTTACCGGGATCATGACGCCGCTGCAGGCGCTGCAGGGCTACTCCGACCCGATCGTCTGGCTGGTGCTCTGCGCCTTCATGATCTCGCGCGCGATCATCAAGACCGGCCTCGGCCGGCGCATCGCATTCCTGTTCATCCGCCTGCTCGGCAAGCGCTCGCTCGGTCTCGCCTATTCGCTCGTCGCGACCGACGTCGTGCTCGCCTCGATCGTGCCGTCGAACAGCGCCCGTGCCGGCGGCATCGTCTTTCCAATCGCGCGCAGCATCGCCGAGGCCTACGATTCAAAGCCGGGCGATACCCGCAAACGCCTCGGCGCATTCCTGATGAAGGCCGTCTACCAGGGCGACATCGTCGCCTGCGCGATGTTCCTGACCGGGCAGGCGTCGAACGTGATCATCGCAAGGTTCGCGCTGTCGGCCGGCGGCGTCGAGTTGACCTATGCGAGCTGGCTGCTCGGCAGCATCGTGCCCGGCATCGTCGCGCTGTTCGTCGTCGTGTATCTCATCTACCGCATCTTTCCGCCGAGCGTCAGGCACACGCCCGAAGCGGCGGAACTTGCAAATGCCGAGCTCGGACGGATGGGCGCCATGCAGCGCGACGAGCGCATCACGCTGTTCCTGTTCGCGCTGATCGCCGGCCTGTGGATGACGACGGCGCTGCACGGAATCAACTACATCGTGATCGCGTTCCTGGGCGTCGGCCTCCTGCTGGTCTCGCGCGTGCTTGCATGGGAAGACGTCCTGTCCGACCGTCAGGCATGGGATACCTTCATCTGGTATGGCGGCCTGATCCATATGGCGTCGGTACTCGGCGCCAGCGGAATCACGACGCAGTTCGCTGAACTGTCCGCCGGCATGACCGTCGGCTGGGACTGGGGGGCGGCGGTCGCGGTCCTGCTGCTCATCTACTGTTACGCGCACTACGCGTTTGCCAGCATTACGGCCCACGTCACGGCGATGTTCATCCCGTTCCTGATCGTGATGATCGCGGCGGGCGCGCCGCCCGTGCTCGCCGTGCTCGGCCTCGCTTACATATCGAACCTGTCGGCATCACTGACGCACTACGGGACGACGCCTGCGCCCATCTACTTCGGCGCCCGCTATGTCACGCAGGGCGAATGGTGGCGCATCGGTTTCATCGTCTCGGTCGTGACCGTGACGATCTGGGGCACGATCGGCCTCGCCTGGTGGAAACTGCTTGGATGGTGGTGAGCCTGGTCCGCCAGATCGCCGCCTACATCTGGGCCGGACCCAATACGCTGCTCGGCCTCGCGGCGGGGCTCGTGATGCTCGTGTTCGGGGCGGCGGCGAGGCGCATCCAGGGCGCGATCGAGTTCTCCGGCGGCGCGATCGGTCTGCTCTTGTCTTCGCCGCTGCAGCCTTTTCGATTCCAGGCCGTCACTTTCGGCCATGTCATTCTCGGCACGAGCGCCGCCGCGCTTGCCGGGGCACGGGAGCATGAGCAGGTGCACGTGCGCCAGTACGAACAGTGGGGGCCATTCTTCCTGCCCGCGTACCTGGCCTCCAGCGTGTGGCAGCTGGTCATCGGCGGCCATGTCTACCACGACAATTACTTTGAGAGACAGGCGGTCGAATCCGGCGTGAGGCGCTGATCTGTGCTTGCGTTAGAATGCGCGCCGGCATGGCCATCATCCGCCGAATCGAGTCCGCCGAACCGCACGTCATTGACGGCCTCTGCGCCCTGCTGATCGACGCCGTCCATGACGGCGCATCCGTCAGCTTCCTCGCGCCGCTGTCGCACGACACTGCGATGAGGTACTGGAATCAGGCACTGGCATCGCCAGGCGACGGACTGGTGCTCTGGGTCGCGGAGTCCCGCGGAGAGATCGTCGGTACGGTGCAACTCAGTCTCTGTGCGAAGGAAAACGGCCGGCATCGCGCGGAACTGCAGAAGCTGCTGGTGCTGCGCAGCCATCGCGGCAATGGCATCGCAACGGCGCTGATGCGCGCAGCGGACGAGTACGCCTCGGCGAATGGCCGGACGCTGCTGGTGCTCGACACCATCGCGGGCTCACCTGCAGAATCGGTCTACCGGCACCTCGGCTGGCGCAAGGCCGGCGAGATCCCGGAATACGCTGCCATGCCGGGCGGCGAACTGCGCGCGACCGCTTATTACTACAAGCGTTGTCCGCCCGGCACGGAGTCACGAGCGTGATCGGGCTGGCGGGAAACCTCATGACCGCGCTCGTGGCGCTCGCGCATCTCGGCTTCCTGGCGCTCGAGATGTTTTTCTGGAACCACCCGGTCGGTCAGAAAATATTCGCGATGACGCCCGAGTTCGCAGCCGGGTCCGCGACACTGGCGATGAACCAGGGCCTCTACAACGGTTTCCTGGCCGCGGGACTCGTCTGGGGGCTCGCGGCGAACCGCCGCGACACCAAGATTTTTTTCCTCGGCTGCGTGATCGTGGCCGGCATCTTCGGCGGCCTGACTGCCAAGAACACGATCCTGTTCACGCAAGCTCTGCCGGGCGCGATTGCCTTGCTGCTGGTTTTTGCGGCAACGCCGGAAATGCGGGATAAAATGCCGTGAGCTACGAGATGACAGTGACCGAAAAGCCGGGCTACCTGCACGTCGTCTTGACCGGCCAGAACACCCTCGAGAACGTCGAACTCTACCTCAAGCAGCTCACTCGCGAATCCGCCACCCGCGGGTTCACGCGCGTGCTGATCGAGGAAAAACTGACCGGCCGGCGCCTCGAGACCTGGGACGTCTACCAGATCGCATCCCAGGGCAGCATCGGCGGGTCCGGACAATACGAGGCACTCGCCTACGTGGACCATAATGCCCACGGCGACTTGATGAGATTTGCGGAAACTGTCGCCAACAACCGCGGCATTCCACTGAATGTCTTCACGACGGTCCAGGAGGCCGCGGCCTGGCTGCAGAACAAGTCATGACGCATTCCACCCTGCTCTTCGTCGCCGCGCTGCTGGCTTTCGGCGTCGGCACCGCGCATTCGTTCTTCGGCGAAAAATACCTGCTGATGCGCCTGTTCCGCCGGCCGGACCTGCCGACCCTCTTCGGCGGCACGAGCTTCACGGTTCGGACGCTCCGGTTCGCCTTGCACATCACGACCGTCGCGTGGTGGGGATTCGGCGCGATGCTCTGGCTCGCTTCCCGCGATCAACTGTCGCAGGACAATGCGCTCACGGCGATCGCGATCACGATGCTGGTGACGGCGCTGCTGATTCTTATCGCCTCGCGCGGCAGGCACCTGGCCTGGCCCGTATTCGCAGCAATCGCGGCGGCGGCCTTCTACGCGGGACGTTGAACTCCGATGAATACGCCGCAACACGCCGTCACCGACGGAGATATCGCCGGCTGCTTCGACGTCATGGCGGAGCTCCGGCCGCAGCTGAAGCGAGAATCCTTCGTCCCGCTCGTGCGCTCGATGGAACCGGACGGATTCCGGCTCGCATTCATCAGCGACGGCGGCCGCGTCGTGGCTGTCGCCGGTTACCGCATCTCGACCAACCTGTTCTATGGCAAGCATCTCTACGTCGATGACCTGGTGACGTCGGATGCCGAACGTTCGAAAGGCCATGGCCACGAACTGCTCGCGTGGCTGCGCGCGCTTGCGGTCGAGAGCGGTTGCGCCGCCTTTCATCTCGACTCCGGCGTGCAGCGCAAGCGCGCGCACGCCTTCTACCTGCGCGAGGGGCTCGCGCTCAGCGGCCACCACTTCGACGTCCGCCTGCGCGATCCGTGACGCCGCCCCGCGCGCTGACCCGTGTGACGCTTGCCGCGGGCGCTCGCGCGCTCGCGCGGCGCGATCTGCGCCTGCGTTCACTGCTCACGCAGAACGGCCTGCCGCCGATGTGGGCGCGGCGGCCCGGGTTCGAAACGCTGGTTCACATCGTGCTGGAGCAGCAAGTGTCGATCGTCGCGGCTCGGAGCCTGTTCCGGCGCGTGCGCGCGCATCTCGGCGGCATGACGCCCGAAACCGTTTCGCGGCGCGGCGTCACGGGGCTGCACCGCCTCGGGCTGACGCGCCAGAAGGCGTCCTACTGCCATGAGCTCGCGCGCGCGGCGCTGGGCGGCAGCCTGCGCCTGTCCGACATCGCCCGCGCGCCTGACGACGACGGGCGCGCCGCACTGCTGGCCCTGCGCGGCATCGGACCATGGAGCGTCGATATCTACTATTTGATGGCGCTCCGGCGTCCCGACATCTGGCCGACCGGTGATCTTGCGCTTGCGGTGGCGATGCATGAGGTCCTGGACCTGCCGGCGCGGCCCGACGGCATCCGGCAGCGTGAGATCAGCGCCAGCTGGGCGCCGTGGCGATCGGTTGCGGCGCGCCTGCTCTGGCATCACTATCTCAATACGAGACGGACGCAGAAGAACGGGAAATAATCGCGCACGATGCTGATGCCCTTTCATCTCGCGATCCCGGTCAGGGATCTTGCGTCGTCACGCGAGTTCTATGGCCGCATGCTGGGATGCCCGGAAGGCCGGAGTTCCGGCGACTGGGTCGACTTCGATTTCTTCGGCCACCAGCTCGTCTGCCATGTTGCCGCCAATTCCGGGTCCGGGCCTGCGCACAGCAATCCGGTGGACGGTCACGACGTGCCGGTGCCGCATTTCGGCATCGTGCTCGAGATGGCGGACTGGGAATCCCTCGCGGCACGGCTGCGGAGCGCCGGCGTGCGCTTCGTGATCGAGCCGCATGTCCGTTTCCGCGGCCAGGCCGGCGAGCAGGCGACGATGTTCCTGCTCGACCCCAGCGGGAATGCGCTGGAGTTCAAGGCGTTCCAGGACATCGAGGGCCAGCTGTTCGCGAGCTGAGCGCTCACGCGCTTACTGCGGCCGTTCCTGCGGCCGTTCCTGCGGCGGTTCCTGCGGCGGTTCCTTCCGCGGCCGGCCACGCACGCGGTTGACGACATCGGTCGCCGTCGCGCGCAGCCGGCGCAGCCAGAAGCGCGCCCAGGCAAATTCCAGGCCCAGCACGCCGAGCCCGACGGGAATGACGATGATCGCCGGGCCCGGCAGCACGACCATGGCGATGCCGATCAGCAGGATGCTGCCACCGATCACGGCGACGACGATGCGCCGCGCCCATTTGTAGGTGATGGTGCGCCTGAGCCAGGCCCGGAAACGGCCTCTCATTGCGCCAACCGTTTCGCGATCGCCCGATCATTGACGCGCGACAGCGTCAGCACCGCAACCGTCGCTCCGCACAACGCCATGAATATGTCCCACTGCGTATCCCAGACGTCGCCCTGCGTGGACAGGAAGTCATCGTCGGTGAGCGCCGGCACGACCATCAGGGTCATCCAGACAAGATCGCGGGGCCATGGCACGGTCCGTGTCATCAGGCGCTTCCCAGAAAATTTTCGATGAGCCGCGCGACGGCGCGCGGCTCCTCATGATGCAGCATGTGGCCGGCGCCGGCCACGATTTCGATGGACAGATCGCGGATCAATGGCCGGAACATCCCGGGACCGCCCTCGGCGCCGAGCCGCGCCAGCAGTTCGGATGCGGATCCGATGACGAGCAGCACCGGCGCCTCGATCTGCCGCCAGCAGGACTCCATTTCCTCGCGGCGGTACAGATAGGGATTCACCATGCGATGCGCGGGATCCGCGAGCAGCCGCACGCCGCCGCCGTCGCGCGGAGCGCTCCAGGAGGACGCGATGAACGCCGCGCGATCCGCCGGCAGGCGGGGATTGCGCCTGACGATGCGCGCCGCGAGTTCGGCGACGTCCGCGTAATCGCCGTACTCCACCGCTTCGCGCTGCTGATCGAGCCACTTCCCGAGCCGGGCCGGCGCCTGGCCGGGCTCCGTGCCCGGCAGGCCGAATCCCTCGAGATTGACCAGCCGCCGCACGCGCGCGGGCCGGACCCCCGCATAGATCATCGCGACGTTCGCGCCCATGCTGTGGCCGACGATCCGTGCCGGCGCGCGGGGGCAGAGCCCGTCGATGAACTGCTCGAGATCGGCGTAATAGTCCGGAAACCAGTAACCGCCAGGCGCGCGCGCGCTCAGCCCGAATCCGCGCCAGTCGATCGCGACGAGCGGCACGGTCGGCGCGATCTCATCCGCGATGAACTGGAAGCTCGCGGCGCAGTCAGCGTATCCGTGCAGCAGCAGCACCGGATCGTCGGACTCCGGTCCCCACCAGACCAGGTGATGGTCGAGTCCCCGGAATCTGCGCGTCTCGTGACGGCTGGGTCGTCGCAGTTGCCAGGCCATCGTCAGCCCGACGTCAGGCGATGTACCAGCAGCTTGTCGATGCGCCGCGCATCCATATCGACGATCTCGAAGCGCAGGCCGCGCCAGCGGAAGCTTTCACCTGTCGTCGGCACGTGGCCGAGCTGCGCGAGCACGAAACCGGCGAGCGTCGTGTAATCGTCCCCCGAACGCATGTTGCCGACGGCGAGCGTGCGCTCGACGTCGTCGATCGGCATGCGGCCGTCGATCAGCCAGGAGAGGTCGTCGCGTACGATGAGCTCGGGCATTTCCTCGTTCGCTGCTTCCGGCAGCTCGCCGGTGATCGCGGTCAGGATGTCCGACGGCGTGACGACGCCCTCGATCGATCCGTGCTCGTCCACGATCACCGCAAAATGCATCTTCGACTCGCGGAAGAGATCCAGCAGACGCAGGATGCGCGTGGACTCGTGCACGACCAGCGGCGACCGGACACGCGCGGCCAGGTCACCCGATGCCTTGTCGCCGAGCCACTCTGCGAGCTCGCCGGTCAGCACGACGCCGAGCAGTTCGTCGAGCTGACCCCGGCACACGGGATAACGCGAGTGGCCGCTCGAGCGCACCGCGTTCCAGACGGTCTCTCGACTGTCCGAGGCGTCGAGCCAGACGACGTCGCCGCGCGGAATCATGATGCTGCGCACGGTCCGGTCCGGCAGCCGCAACACGCCCTCGATCATCTGGTGTTCGGCGACGTGGAAGACGCCCGTGTGCGTCGCTTCGGCGATCAACGAACGGATCTCCTCCTCGCTGACGCCCCGATTGGTGGATTTGCGCAATCCCAGCAGCTTGGCGACCACCTCGGTGGAACCCTGCAGCACCCAGACGAAAGGTGTGCTCGCGATCGCCAGCAGTTCCATCGGCCGCGCTAGCACCGCGGCGATCTTCTCCGGGTTCGTCAGCGCCCAGCGCTTCGGCACCAGTTCGCCGATCACCAGCGACAGAAACGTGACGCCGACGACGACGATGCCGTAGGCCGCGGTGTCGAGATGCTCCGCGACCGGCGCCAGCGGTTCGAACCGAGCGAACCAGGCCGCGAGCGGTTTCGCAAACCGCACGCCGCTGTACACGCCCGCGAGCACGCCGATCAGCGTGATGTAGAACTGCACCGTGGACAGGAACCGCGTCGGATCATCGAGCAGCCGCAGCGCCGCGCGCGCGCCGCGGCTGCCGGCCTGGGCCTGCTGGCGCAGGCGCGTCGGGCGAGACGTGAAAACCGCAAGCTCCGACATCGCGAACAGGCCGTTCACGAGTATCAGCGCCATGAGAATCAGGAAGTAAGCCAGCATCGTGCGCCGGGCGTACCGGCCGGACCAATTCTAGCAGTTACCCGCTTACGGCATCGGGCACGGGAATTCTGGCCTCGTACCAGCCCTTCGACGCGTTGACAGCGCGCACGACGGCGAGCATCAGCGGCACTTCGATCAGCACGCCGACGACGGTCGCGAGCGCTGCGCCCGAATCGAGCCCGAACAGACCGATCGCGACGGCGACAGCGAGCTCGAAGAAATTTGACGCGCCAATCAGTGCTGCCGGCCCTGCCACGCAATGGCGCACGCCGAGGCGCCGGGCCAGCAGGTAGGCGAGCGACGAATTCAGCACGACCTGGATC
>DATKBY010000051.1:0-8631 GCA_035513555.1 Steroidobacteraceae bacterium
GGCGAAATCGGCGAGCGCCGCCGGCGTCGTGCGCGGCGACCGGCAAGCGTAGGCCGTGCGATGACAGCGATCGAGCACGAGACTGCCCGTGCCTTCGAGGAACTCGCCGCGAGCCTCCCAGCCCGAGAGATCCACGGTGCGCGCGATGCGGAATCCGGCAGCGCGCAGTGCCGCGAGCACCTCTTCGCGTCGCTCGGCGCGGCGCGACGGCGCCATCATCGGATACAGCACGACGGTGCCATCCGCATGGAAGCTGACCCAGTTGTTCGGAAAGCAGGCGTCCGGCTTCGGCGGCTGCGGCGTGTCTTCCACGACGTGCACCGCGATGCCTGCGTCGCCTAACGCCTGCGCGAGATCTTCGAACTCGCGCTGCGCAGTGCCGACGGTCTCCGCATCCGCGCCGGTTTGCTGAAAGCGGTTCGACGCAGCCGTCTCGGGATTCGCGCCGAAGCACAGCGGGCGGATCATCAGCACCGCGTTCGCGCACTGCGGCTCGGGTCCGGCGAGCGGATTCATCGCGGCAGTCTAGCAAGCAGCCCGCGAACGCCTGACCAAGAAAAAGGCGCGGCGGTCGCCCGCCGCGCCTTCACCGGTCGATGACCGCTCAGAACTCGAAGCGGACCCCGAGCTGCACGCGCCACACCGAGGGCAGTGCCGATAGGGACCGGATCGGTTCCGTCGGACCGGTCTGGCCCGAGCGCGGCCGGTAGACATAGCATTCTGCCGCGCCGTTCGGGCAGCCGGTCGTCGAAATGCGGTTCACGTCAAGCACCGGCGCCACATAGATGAACGAGACCTGGCTAAGCCGGCCCCAGTCATTGTCGATCATGTTGGCCAGGTTCTCGACGTCCAGCGTGACGGCGCCGCGCATACGGCCCCAGATCGGCAGCTCCTGCCGCAGGCGCAGGTCGAGGATCGAGAGCCACGGGCTCGTGGCCGAATTGCGCGGCACGATCTTGCCGCGATAGCGCTCGAGGCCATTGCGCTGCACGAAGGCATCGACGTCCGCCGCGAACTGCGCCGAGCGCGCGGCGCTGATCGTGGTCGTGTTCGGGCAGATGCCCGGATCGGCCGCCACGTCCGCGGCCGTGCAGAGGGCCTCGTAGATCACGTCGCCGTCCGGCACGTAGAACAGCGCCCGCTGGCGCGCGCCCTGGCGCGGATCGCCGAAGACACCGGTGCCGGCGCCGAAAGTATAGCTGAAGGGGCGGCCCGAGCGGCGCTCGCCGACGAGCGATATGCTCGTTTCATAGTCGCCAAAAAACGCCTTGCGCCAGGTGAACGCACCCTTGAACTGGTGCTGGATCTCGTAGTTCGAGGTCTCGAGCTCCGGATTGTTCGGATCGGCCGTCGCGAAGCTGTCCCAGTTCGAAGACGCCGTCGAGCTCGTGCCCGAGTTGACGTCGTGGATATCCTGGAAGCCATAGCCGAGGTAGGCATCGAAGCGGCCCGCTCCCGTGCGCCAGGTCTTCGCGAAGTCGATCGCGAATACCGTGCCATCGCCGCCGCCCGTGTTCGAGAGCAGGAGATCCTGGCCCGACGGCCGGTTGCACGGCGGCGTCTGGCCCGGATTGCAGGGCGACACGTCCGCGCGCGACGTGTAGATCGGCCGGCCGTCCGGCGCGGTGCCCGTCTGGATCAGCCGCAGGTCGCGCCAGACGACCTCGTCCTTGACGCGCGACAGCACCACGTCGGCGGTCATCTCGATATCCCAGGGCAGCGTTTGCTTGACGCCGAGATTCCAGCGGTACTGCGACGGGATCTCGAAGTTCGGATCCACGGCGTTGACCTGGCTATCGCCGCGCAGCAGCGTGTGGTTGTCGAGCACCGCCTGGTTGATGTTGAAGCCGTCGACGTTCTGCAAAGCGACCTGCAGATCGGCCGGCGAGCCCGAATTGATCGTCTGCTGAATGACGTTGACACCGTCAACCGAGAAGCTGTTCGAGATCCAGACGTTCGGCGATCCGCCGCCGAACAGGCCCCAGCCGCCGTAGATCGTCGTTTCCGGGCGCCACTGCCAGTTGAAGCCGATGCGCGGCATCACGAGGTCGCGCCCGTCCAGCGTCGACTGGTTGCTGAAGCCATAGCGCTGCTGGAAGTTCGTGTTCAGCGGCGGCTTGTCGCTGCCGGTATAGCTGTCCATGCGCAAGCCGGCCTGCAGCTTCAAGTCCGGCGTTACCTGCCACTCGTCCTGGAAATAGATGCTGTCCACGTCGTAGCTGAAGATGGCCGCGCCGTCGTTCGGGTCGTTCGTGAATGCGTTGTTGTAAACGAGTGAAGTCGCGATCTGGTCCTCGAAATTCTGAATGCTCGAGAACACGTACTCGCCCCGGCTGCGCGGCAGGAAGATGTTGAAGATGTCGAGCATCTCCCGCTCGTAGCCAACCGTCAGCGTGTGATCGCCGAGGAAGAAATTCCCCTTGACCTTGATCTGATCGAGGTCGTTGGTCAGGAAGTTCGCGTGGCGGAACACGTCGGGTCCCAGGTACACCCGCCCACCCTCGCTCGTCGCCACCTGCATCTCGGCGAAATCGGTGCCGAACAGCGAGTCCTGGCGGCTCTCGATTTCCTTGCGCGCGAGCTTCACTTCGGTCGAAAACCACTCGTTCCAGTCCGAGAAGAACTGCAGCGAATTCGCCTCCATCGCAATCGCTCGGTTGTACCACTGCGACGGGGCGCTCAAGCGGCTGAACGCCGGTATGTTGTTGGTCGTGATGATCTCGTTGCCCTCGGTGCGCTGGTATGAGTACGCGGCGCGGTGCGAGTCCGAGATATTCCAGTCGAGCTTTGCAAGGATTTTCTCGTCCTCCTCGTTCAGCTCGTCGAACGCCTGGCCGGCGTCGAATCCGTAGACGCTCTGCGCGATGCCGAGGATCTGCTCGTAATCGGCCTGCGACACGTTCGGCACCTCGACCGGGAAGCCGGAGCCGGTCGCGCCGAATTCCTGCGGCGCCGTACGCTCAAGCTTCTCGTAGGACAGGAAGAAGAACAGCCGGTCCCTGATGATCGGGCCGCCGAAGGTACCGCCATAAGTGTCCTCTTCGAAATCGAACGTGAGGTCGTTGTCCTTGCTGCGGTCGCCCGCCAGGTCGTCGCCCGCCGAGTAGAAATAGCCGGAGCCGGAGAAGTCGTTCGTGCCGGACTTCGTCACGACGTTGATCGTCGAGCCGCGGAACAGGCCGTACTCGACCGAAAACGGCGCGGTCAGGATCGACACGCCCTGAATCGCGTCGATCGACAAGGGGCTTCGCTGCGTCGGGTAGCCGTTGTTGTTGAGGCCGAAATCGTCGCTCTGGCGCACACCGTCGACCGTGACCGTATTGTAGCGGTTGTTGACGCCGGCCACCTCGAGCGCGTCGGAGTTCGTGGGATCTACCCAGGCCTTCGGATCGATGCGCACGACATCCTTGATGTCGCGGCTGATGGACGGGAGTTCGCGCAGATTCTGCTCGCTGAACCGGCTGCCGGCGCCGATGGTCACGTCACGCTCGGCGGCACCCGTCACTTCGACGTCCGACAGCTACGCGATCGGCTGCGCGACCAGCGTCACCGACGCGCGCTGCGCAAGCTGGGTATAAAGATCCTCGACGACCATGTCCTGCATGCCTTCCGCCCTGGCCGTCAGGCGATACGGTCCACCGATCCACAAGCCGGTCGCCGAGAACCGGCCCGTGGCGCTGGTCGTCGCCTGAGTGGTCGTGCCGGAAGGCATGTGGACGATCTCGATCAGCGCGCCCGCAAGCGGTTGCCCCCCGGTATCGACGACGAACCCGGCGAGCTGCGACGAGGTCTCCTGCGCCTGCGCGGGCTGCGCGACCAGGAACGCGACAGCCAGGCAGCAGCCCAGGGCAATTGCCGGCGCGGTCGGTATCCTCGTGCGGGTACTGTGGTGCACGCGATGCCGGCGACCTGGCGGACGTTGCGGGGTTCCCGGGATTTCTCTGCTTTGACCGCGAAGAAGCGGCCCTAAGGCCGCTCCTTCGCCGCCGCCAGCGCAATTCTCGTCAGAAGGAATAGCGGATCCCGAACCGCAGCTCCCAGAGCGAGGGGTCGGACACCCGTGCCTGCGGCGCCGGCGAGAAGAACTGCTCGTAGACATACGCTCCGGTCGGCGACAGGCCTTCCTGGATCTGGACCACTGTCTGCCTGCGCGGGAAGCCCTGCTCCTTCAGCACGCCCCAATCGTCGTTGATCAGGTTGCCGACGTTTTCGATCATGAAGTAGGCCGCAAACCTGTGGTCCGGCGCGAATCCGGGCAGCTCCTGCTCGACCTTGATGTCGAACTTGTTCCACCAGTGGCTGGTCAGCGAATTCCGCGCGGCGATTCCGCCGGCATAGCGGGTCAGCCCGTTCCGCTCGAGATAATCGAAGAAAGCCGCCGTATCGAATCCGGGACCGAATTCGACATTCGGATCGCTCGGGCCGGTCGGCACGTATATCAGGTGGCGGAAGTCCAGCGTATCGCCGAACAGATCTCCGCCATTGGTATACACCGGGCTGTAGGGGCGGCCTTCGTTCATCCGGCCATACAGGGTGAACTTGGTTTCGTAATCGCCGAAGAACGCCTTGCGATAGTTGGCCAGCAAGGTGAAGCGATGCTTGATGTTGTAGTTCGAACGATAAACGTCCGGATTATTCGGATCGGAAACCGACACGTTGACGTAGTTCGAGAACGCCACGGAACTGGTCATCGGATTGACGTCCGACGATTCCGTAAAGGCGTAGCCGAGTGTCCAGTTGAGTCCCCACTCATGGGATTTGCTCAGGCTCACGGACCATACGTCCGAATCGCCGTCTGCGCTCGGAACGTTGGACAGGATGAAGTCCTCGTTGAAATTGCGATTTGTGCAACCCGCCGGCAATGGTGCCGGGAACGGGTCCACATTGACGCAGGCGGGGTTGCTGCGGTCGATATTCCGGTACAAGGGCCGGCCATCCGGCCCGGTGCCGGCAAGCTCGAGGTTGGCATTGATGATCAGCGCCGAATCATCCTTCTCGGTATGCAGGTAGTCGAGCATCATGCGATACCCGTCGCCGAAGATGCCGGCGTCGAAGTCCCAGGTGGCGCCGATGGTGTATTTCCATTCCTTCGGAATACTGAAATTCGGGTCGAGCGCGTTCACTCCGCTGTTCGCCGTGCCGGTCGTCACCGCGTCCACCAGGGACTGCGGAATGTCGAACAACGGCTGGCCGCCGCCGTCGTGCGGCAGGTCATGCAGGCTTGGATTCGCCGGGTTCTCCAGGTCGAATATGCCCGACTGCACCACCGTGACGCCGTCGTTCGAGTAGTTGTTGGACAGCCACACGTTCGGATTGCCGCCCGAGTACAGGCCGACGCCGCCGCGAATGCTGAGCGCAGGCAAGACATCCCAGTTGAAACCGACGCGCGGCTGGATCAGGCCTTCGCCGTCGAAGGTTTGCGTGTTGGGGAAACCATTGCGCGCAATGAAGTTCGGGTTCTCGCGCGGCGCGTCGCCGCTCGTGTACCAGTCATACCGGAGGCCGGCGACAATCGTGGCCGCGCCGTCTGCAATCGGGAATTCGTCCTGCACATACACCGTATTGATCTCATAGCCGAATGATGCGCTGCCGTCGCTCGGAATGTTGCTCGGCGCGGCGTTGCCGTAAAAAACGTCGTCCGGCCGGCCCGCTTCGAAGGCGTCGATGCAGCCGTCCGGATCGGCCGCCGAGCACTGTGCGAACCCGTCGAACCGATACTCGCCTTCCGTGTGCTGGATGAACAGGTTGAAGACGTCGAGTTCCTCACGCTCCCAGCCGCCCGTGATCACGTGGTCGCCCACCGTGTAACTGCCCGCCAGCTTGTAGTTGGTGGTGTCGTATTTGAGCTTGTTCGACTGCCGGGAATCGTCGCCGCCGAAGTAAACCGTCGCGAACTGCGGGCTGATCGGCCCGGCACCGTCCGGGTCGTTGAAGGTGCGGATCTGCACCTCGCCGAAGTCGCCGCCGCCGAGCGAAATCTGGCGGTTGTCCAGTTCCGCCCGGGATACGCGGATTTCGGTCGAGAAGTTCTCGTTCCAGTTGGAGAACAGCTGGGCGACCTGCGACGTCAATTCCGCGCCGCGCTCGTAGAAGTGGTCCGAGAACTCGAACTCGTTGCTGGCGTCGTCCGACTCGTTGATATTGAAGCCGTCGTTGAAGGTATAGGTGTAAGCGGCGCGGTGGCTCTCGTTGATCTCCCAGTCGAGCTTGATCAGGTACTTCTCGTCCTCGTTCGGCAGGCTCGCCGGCACGTCCCCGATCTCGTAGCCGTAGACGTCGCTGGCGATCTGTATGATCCGGTCGAGCTGAGCCTGGTTCACGCCGAGCACCGGCACTGCGGCGCCCGATTCAGCCGTGCCACGCGAGAAGAGGTTGGCGCCATCGAGCTTCTCGTAAGCGGCGAAGAAGAACAGCCGGTCCTGCAGGATCGGGCCACCGACGCTGAAGCCGTAGCGCTTCTCCTCGAACGACCCCAGCGTGATCGGATCGCCTTCCAGCTTGTCGCCGGACAGCGAGTCGTCCGTGTAGTCGTAGAAGGCCGACGCATGGAATTCGTTGGTGCCGGACTTGGTCACCGCATTGATGTTGCAGGCCGTGAATCCGCCGTAGTTGACGTCGAACGGCGCCAGCTCGACGGCGACCTGCTCGATGGCGTCGTACGGGAATGGCATTCTCTCGGTCGGGAAGCCGTTGCTGTTCAGCCCGAAGTTGTCGTTCATCCGCACGCCGTCGACGGTCAGCGAATTGAAACGCGAGCTGGCGCCGCCGCACTGCACGGAATCGTTGAACGCCTCGTCGACATAGACGCGAGGATCGATGGAAATGACGTCGTTGATGTTGCGATTGATCGCCGGCGCGTCCTGCAGGTCGGCGAGACTGAACGTCACCGACGGGCCGAGCGCAACCTGGGCGGTCTGCAGCGAGGCTGCCGTCACGGTGACCGCCTCGAGCTCCCTCGCGGAGAGCATCACGCTGAACGTATACGTGTCACCCAGATTGAGGTGGACATCGGTGATCGACTGCGGCGCCAGGCCTTCCGCCTCGACCGAGATGGTGTAGGGACCGCCGACGCGCAGTCCAGTCATCGAGAACTGGCCAGTTGCCGACGTCGTGGATCGCTGGACCGAGCCGGTGCGGGTATCCGTCACGCGCACGCTCGCGCCCGCTGCCGGTGAACCGTCCGGCTGGCTGACGTTGCCGCGAACACCGGAAGTGGTCTGCTGCGCCTGCGCGAGCGGGGCGACGGCGAGTGCAAGCGCGATTCCCGCACCCATTGCGACGGCCGGCGCAGAGAGAATCGACGACACGGCAGCGGCAAGACGGACCGAACGGCGACGATCGGACATGGATGTACTCCCCCAAATTCTCGTGAATGCAACAGTTGCTGGCATTGCGCCAGGACCACGATAGTGCGCGAATGTTACAACCAGTCGCCTGCCATTGGCGACCGGCATCTTGACCTGTTGCGTGCGCTCGACAGTGCCCCCGGATGCTCCGTGCGGTATTCCAGCAACGACAAAGGCTTGGCGCGATTTCCTCAGAGCCGGATCACGATCCGGCCCTGTGACCGGGCGCCTGGGCGAGTATTTCTGCCGCTTTCTCGGCAATCATGATCGTCGTGGCGTTGGTATTGCCGCCAATCAGCGTCGGCATGACCGACGCATCGACGACGGACAGGCCCTCCAGGCCCCGGACCCGAAGCGACGGATCAACGACGGCGAGCTCGTCGTGGCCCATCCGGCACGTGCCGACCGGATGATAGAGCGTATCGGCGCGGTTTCGGATCTGCTTGATCAGCGCCTCGTCCGAGTGTCCGTCCGCAAACAGTTCCTCCCCGCGGTGTCGATCGAGCGGCGCGCCGCCCATGATTTCGCGCGCTACCTTGACGCCCGCAAGCAACGTCTCGAGATCCGCATCGGCCGCGAGGTAGTTCGGATCGATGCGGGGCGGCGCGGCCGGATCAGCCGAATGCAGGCGCACGGTGCCGCGGCTCAGCGGCCTGAGCGCCGCCACGTGACAGGAGATGCCATAGCCGTAGTGCAAGCGCCGCGCGTGGTCGTCGACCAGACCATTGACGAAATGCAGCTGGATGTCCGGCCGCTCGAGCCCGTCCCGGCTGCGGAAAAAGGCGCCCGCCTCCGCGTAATTGGTCGTCAACAGCCCCTTGCCCTGGCTGCGCCACTGGAAATAGCCGGGAATCGCGCGGAGCGCCGTGCGCAGCGTAATACCCATCAGGCGCGTGTCCGACGAACTGTAGACGAGCGCGAGATCGATGTGATCGACGAGATTCGCGCCGACGCCCGGCAGTTCGTGCAGGATCCCGATGCCGTGCCGCGCGAGCTCCTCGCGCGGCCCCACGCCCGACAGCATCAACAACTGCGGCGAACCGTATACGCCTGCCGACAGCACGATTTCACGGGCGGCATCGATGCGTGTCGTGCCGCCGTGGCCGCTGAGCTCGACGCCGACCGTCCGGCGGCCTTCGAAGAGCAGCCGCGACACGCGATGTCCGGTCAGGATCGTCAGGTTCGTGCGGGCGAGCACCGGCTGCAGGAAGGCGACCGCCGCGCTGCAGCGGCGGCCGCGGCGCTGCGTCACCTGGTACAGGCCCGTGCCTTCCCGCTCCGCGCC
>DATKBY010000052.1:0-36840 GCA_035513555.1 Steroidobacteraceae bacterium
CACGCTGATGAGCCGCGCCGGCGAGGCGGCTCTCGCCTGCCTGCAACGGGCCTGGCCCGATGCCGAGCGGATGACGATTCTATGCGGCGCGGGCAACAACGCGGGCGACGGCTATGTGCTCGCCGCGCGCGCGCGCAGCGCTGGCCTGCAGGTCAGCGTCATGGCGCTCACGGATCCGTCGAAACTGCAGGGCGCCGCGGCGCAGGCGTTCGCCGAGTTCACCGCGGGCGGTGGCAGGCACGGCGCGTTCGCAGCAATGACTGCCGCCGCATCGCCGCTTGCCGTCGATGCCCTGCTCGGAACCGGCATTGCCCGCGACGTGGACGGCGCCATGCGTGAGTGCATCGAAGCGGTGAATGCGGCCGGCCGGCCTGTATTCGCGCTCGACTTGCCGTCCGGCCTCGATGCCGACACCGGGCTCGTGCGTGGCGTGGCCATGCGTGCGACCCGCACGCTGACATTCGTCGGCCTGAAATCCGGCCTGTTCCTCGGCGCCGCGCCGGATCACGTCGGGACGCTCGAGTTCGCGGGTCTCGGTCTGCCGGACGCGGTGCGCGAAGGCATGGCGCCCGTGATGACCCGACTTGACGCGGACATCCTTGAGGATGTGTTGCTGCCATTGCGCCGGTCCGCGCACAAGGGCGAGCACGGCCGCGTACTGGTGATTGGCGGCCGCGCGATGGCCGGCGCCGCGCGTCTCGCGGGCGAGGCGGCATTGCGCACGGGCAGCGGCATCGTCACCGTCGCCACGTCTGCATCCCATGTCTCCGCGATCGTCGGCAGGAGGCCGGAACTGATCGCGGTGCCCGTCGTTTCAGCCGACGAGCTCGAACCGCTCCTCGCCACCGCCCATGCCGTTGCGATCGGACCGGGACTCGGGTTGGACGATACCGCGGCAGCGCTTCTCGATGCCGCCATCGCCTGCGGCAAGCCGCTCGTCGTCGATGCCGACGCGTTGACGCTGCTGTCGCGGCGCCCGCGTCGCCAAGACGCGTGGATCCTGACACCTCATCCGGGTGAAGCGGCGCGCCTGCTCGGCAGCGACACCGCGGCAATCCAGCGCGACCGGCTCGGCGCCGCGCAGTCGATCGCGGCGAAGTTCGGCGGTGTCGCCGTGCTGAAAGGCGCCGGCACGATCGTTTGCGCGCCGCCGGCAACGCCCTGGATCTGCGATCGGGGCAATCCAGGCATGGCAACCGCCGGCAGCGGCGATGTGCTGACCGGCATCGTCGTCGCGCTCGCCGCAACGGGCGTTGGCGCCGCGCGCGCGGCGGCCGCGGGCGTGTGGATTCACGCGATGGCTGGCGATCGCGCGGCGGGCGTGCGGCCGCGCGGCACGATTGCGAGCGACCTGATCGCCGAATTGCGCCGCGGGGTGAACGCGCCGTGGTACTGATGCTGCCGGACGAGGCGGCGACCACCGCAGCGGGCGCGGCGCTCGCGCGAGCACTGCCGGAACTCCGGCGTCACAGCCTGTTGCTCGGCCTGTCGGGAGAACTCGGCAGCGGCAAGACGACGCTGGCGCGCGGCCTGCTGCGTGCTCTCGGCGTCGCCGGTGCGATCCGGAGTCCCACCTATACGCTGGTGGAACCCTATGAAACGGCCCGCGGAACCATGCATCACCTGGATCTCTACCGGCTGCGGGACGGCACGACCGAGCTCGAGTCACTCGGGTATCGGGACCTGCGCGCGATGCCCGGTCTCGTCATGGTCGAATGGCCGGAACGGGCCGGGAGCGCGCTCGGCGTGCCGGACCTGCAGGCAACACTCACGACGCAGGATGCCGGCCGGCGCCTCGTGATCGCCGCCACGAGCGCTACCGGGCGCGAATGGCTGGCGGCCGTATCGCGTGGCGCTCTAAGTTCCTGATGTATCTGGCTGATAGTGTTGAATTAATCAGACTGCGCCGTTAGAGTACGGCCGTGCTTCGCACGCTTCGAGGCGCCATGCGTCTACCGTCCTGGATCTGTGCCTGCTTCCTGTCGCTCGCTTGCGCGACGGCGCAGGCGTCGCCTGTCACGCTGCAGGACATCCGGCTGTGGGCGAGTCCCGACTCGACCCGCGTCGTGCTCGACCTGTCCGCGCCTGTGAGTTATTCCATGTTCTCGCTGGACGGCCCGGATCGCGTCGTGATCGATCTCGAGCAGGCGAGGGGCAACCTCGCGGCGCTTCGCATGCCGGCCGGCACCGGCAGCGTCAGCGCCGTGCGCCTCGGCACGCGCGATGGCGGCGGGCTGCGGGTCGTGCTCGACGTCAGCGCCCGGGTGCTGCCAAAGAGCTTCCTGACGCCGCCGAACGAAACTTACGGGCACCGGCTGGTCATCGATCTCGCACTCGAACAGGCGCCACGGCCGGTCAAGGCTGCGAACGGCGACGGCCAGCGCGACGTCGTGGTCGCGATCGACGCGGGCCATGGCGGCGAAGATCCGGGTGCCGTCGGCAAGGCAGGCACGCGCGAGAAAGTGGTCGCGCTCGCGGTCTCGAAAAAGCTCGCGGACCGAATCAATGCGGAACCGGGCATGCGTGCGGTGCTGACGCGGACCGGCGATTACTTCGTGCCATTTCGCGAACGCATCAAGCGCGCACGCGCCGCGAATGCGGATCTCTTTGTCTCGATCCATGCCGACGCATTCGTCAATCGCGAAGTGCGCGGCTCGTCCGTGTACGTTCTTTCCACGCGCCGCGCGAGCAGCGAGGCGGCGCGCATGCTGGCCGACCGCGAGAATGCCGCCGACCTCATCGGTGGCGTGTCGCTGCACGACAAGAGCGACGTGCTCGCCTCGGTGCTGTTCGACCTGTCGCAGAATGCTGCGATCAGCGCGAGCCGGGAGGCCGCAGCGCGCGTGCTGGCCGAGCTCGACCACGTCGGACAGCTCAAGAAGAGCGACGTACAGCATGCGAGCCTGATCGTGCTGACCTCGCCGGACGTGCCGTCGATGCTGGTCGAGACGGCCTATATCTCGAACCCGGAAGAGGAACGGCGGCTGCGCGATCCCGCGCACCAGGGCAAGCTCGCGGGCGCGATCCACGCAGGCCTCCGACGGTATTTCTACGACAACCCGCCACCCGGCAGCCGTGTCGCGACGCTCGCCGCGCGCGAGCGCGGCCAGGCCCTGCGTCACGTCGTGTCACCGGGCGAAACGCTGGGCGACGTCTCGGTCGCAGGCGGCACGATCCTCGAAATCCCCGTCGCCGGCACCTGAATCCGGAGCCGCTGCTAGACTGGCGCGCAAACCGTGCGCGCCATGCCGATCCGCCGCCTCGACAACACGCTCGTCGATCAGATCGCCGCGGGCGAGGTCATCGAACGCCCGGCATCCGTCGCCAAGGAGCTGCTGGAAAACGCGCTCGACGCCGGCGCGCGCCAGCTGACGATCGACGTGGAGCGCGGCGGCATCCGGATGCTTCGCGTCCGCGATGACGGCAACGGCATCCCGGCAGCGGAGCTGCCGCTCGCGCTCGCGCGGCATGCGACCAGCAAGATCGCGACCCTGGCGGATCTGGAGCGGATTGGCACACTGGGATTCCGCGGCGAAGCGCTGCCTTCCATCGCTTCCGTTTCGCGCCTGACAGTGACGTCGCGGCCCGCGGATGCACGGCAGGCGTCGTCGATCGAGTCCGTTGAGGGACGTCTCGGCAAGCCGAAACCCGCCGCCCACCCGCCGGGCACGACCGTGGAAGTGCGCGATCTCTTTCACCGCGTGCCCGCACGGCGCAAGTTTCTGCGGGCGGAAGCGACCGAGTACCAGCACGTCCTGCGCACCGTGATCCGCATCGCGCTGTCGCGCTTCGACGTCGCCTTCAAGCTGACGCACAACCGCCGCGAGCAGTTCGCATTGCCGCCGGCCGGCAGCAGGCTCGAACGCGAGGCTCGCGTGGCGCGCCTGGTGGGCGCCGATTTCATCGCCAACTCGCGCCACGTGACGCACGCGCTGTCCGGCATGGCGCTCGAGGGCTGGATCGGACTGCCGTCGCAATCGCGCGCCCAGCCGGACCGGCAATTCCTGTTCGTCAACGGACGCATGGTCCGCGACCGGTTGCTGGCGAGCGCGGCCCGGCTCGGGTACCGCGACGTCAGCCATGGCGGCCGGCATCCGGCGTGGCTCCTGTACCTGACAATCGATCCGATGCAGGTCGACGTCAACGCACACCCGCAGAAACTCGAGCTGCGCTTTCGGGACGGCCGCGCCGTGCACGATTTCCTGTTTCGCTCGGTCGAGCGCGCGCTGGCGGCCGCGGGCCAGGAGGCCGGAGCGCCGCCGCCCGTCGCGCCCGGCGCCTTGTTCGGCGATCCTACGGCCGCTGCGCGCCATGCACTTCCTCTCGGCGAACCCTGGGCGCCCTATGCGCTGCCAGCCGGGAGCGAGAATGGCGACGCCCGGTCGGGCCCGCCGCCCGGGGACACGCCGCTCGGGCAGGCTGTCGCCCAGCTGCACGGTATTTACATCGTCACGCAGACTTCGGACGGGTTGGCGCTCGTCGACATGCATGCGGCGCATGAGCGGGTGATTTATGAACGGCTGAAGTCGGCGCTCGATGCCGGCGGCGGCCCGCGGCAATCCCTGCTCGTGCCGGCTGTCGTCGCAACCAGCGAAGCCGACGCCGCGCTCGCCGCGCTGCACCTGGAGGAGCTCGCGGCCGCGGGCTTCGTCGTCGACCACATCGGACCCGGCTCGCTCGCGATACGGGAAGTGCCGGCCGTGCTCGCCGGCCAGGACGTTGCCGCGGTGTTGTGCGATGCGCTCGCCGACCTCGGCCAGCACGACGCCACGCATCGCATCGCGGAGCGGCAGAACGAGCTGCTGGCAAACATCGCGTGCCGCAGCGCCGTGCGGGCGCGCCGGCTGCTTTCAGTGCCCGAGATGAATGCGCTGCTGCGCGATATGGAACGCACCGAGCGCTCGGGCCACTGCAGTCACGGCAGGCCGACCTGGACACGGGTTTCGCTCGCCGAGCTCGATCGCCTGTTCCTGCGCGGGCGATGATGCCACGGGAGCCCGCGATACTCCTGATGGGTCCGACCGGCGCCGGCAAGACGGACGTGGCGGCGATGCTCGCCGGACTGTTGCCGCTCGAGATCGTGAGCGTCGATGCCGCGATGGTGTACCGCGGCATGGATATCGGCACGGCCAAGCCGCCGCGCGAAGTGCGCGCGCGCGCGCCGCATCACCTGATCGACCTGATCGATCCGGCGGAAAGTTATTCCGCTGCAAGGTTCATCGTCGACGCGACGGCCGCGATGCGCGAGATCGGCGCGCGTGGGCGCCAGCCGTTGCTCGCCGGCGGCACGATGCTGTACTTCCGCGCGCTGCAGTCGGGGCTCGCGCGCCTGCCGGCGGCGAACGCCGCGATCCGCCGCTGTCTCGATGCTCGCGCGGCGGCGGAGGGCTGGCCGGCATTGCACGCAGAACTGGCCGCCCGCGACCCGGATGCCGCGCGGCGCATCCGGCAGGCCGACCGACAGCGGATCCAGCGTGCGCTGGAGGTCATCGAACTGACCGGCGGACCGATCTCTGCGCAGCAGAACGAAAACCTCCGCGGCGCCACGCGCGCTGCCGACCTGCGCCTGGTGCTGGCTCCCGCAGACCGCGCGGTGCTTTATGACCGGCTGGCGCTGCGGTTTCACGAGATGATGCGAAGCGGCCTGCTGCAGGAAACGGCAGCCCTCTGTTCGCGCGCCGACCTGCACGCGGGCATGCCCTCGATGCGGCTCATCGGCTATCGGCAGCTTCGGGAGCACCTGGAGGGGCGAGAGACCCTCGATCTGGCCGTGGAAAAAGCCATCGCCGCCACCCGGCAACTGGCAAGGCGCCAGCTCAGCTGGCTGCGAGCGGAACCAGACGCCGAATGGTTTGATCCAACCGACCGGGGGACGCCTGCGCGCATCGCCGCTCGCATCGCATCCTGGCTGCGCGACCGGACAGAATCGCTGCGGTCCTGATGCTAGACTTGTTGCTTGCGGGCGACGCCGCGCGCGTTCTGTATACGCCCCCGTCCGGTATGGTGGAGCCGCCGACACAGCGTAGAGCGGCAATAAAGTATTAGAAAAATCAAGGAGTTATCATGGCCAGAGGCCAGTCACTGCAGGACCCTTTCCTGAATGCCCTGCGCAAGGAGCGCGTGCCCGTATCAATTTACCTGGTCAACGGCATCAAGCTCCAGGGGCAGGTCGACTCTTTCGACCAGTTCGTCGTACTGCTGAAGAATTCGGTCAGCCAGATGGTCTACAAGCACGCAATCTCGACCGTGGTCCCCGCACGCAACGTGCGCCTGCCCGCGGCCGAAGGCGCCGAGGAAGAGGGCGTCAAGGAGCCGGAAGTATCTTGAGGCAGGTCCCCTGCAGCACAGCTTGATCGAACGGCCAGACCGGGGCGAAAACGCCGTACTCGTCCGGATCGGTCTCGGCGCGCCGACTGACGGCGATGAGCTGGCCGAGTTCGAGGCGCTGGCGCGCTCAGCCGGCGCCATTCCGGTCGCGACGGTGACCGGCTCGCGCCGCACGCCGGATCCGCGCTTCTTCGTCGGTAGCGGCAAGGCCGAGGAAATACGCCTGCGCGCGGAGGAACTCGGTGCCGATCTCGTGCTGGTGGATCACGGCCTGTCGCCCAGCCAGGAACGCAATCTCGAAAAGCTGACCGGTCGGCGCGTGCTCGACCGCGCCGGCCTGATTCTCGACATTTTCGCCCAGCGCGCGACAAGCGCCGAAGGCCAGCTGGAGGTCGAACTCGCGCAGCTGCGCCATCTTTCGACGCGCCTCGTGCGCGGATGGACCCATCTCGAGCGGCAAAAAGGCGGCATCGGGCTGCGCGGACCCGGTGAAACACAGCTCGAAACCGACCGCCGCCTGATCGGCAAGCGCATCAAGACGCTGTCGGCGCGGCTCGAGAAGCTCGCGCGTCGCCGGGACACGGGCCGCGGCGTGCGCAAGCGCGTGCCGGTGCCGTCGGTCGCGCTCGTCGGCTATACCAACGCGGGCAAGTCGACACTCTTTCGCGCGCTCACCGGCAGCGACGCCTACGTCGCCGACCAGCTCTTCGCCACCCTGGATCCGACCGTGCGGCGGCTGCGGCTGCCGCATACGCCGGATATCGTGATCGCCGACACCGTCGGCTTCGTCCGCGACCTGCCGCACGAGCTGGTCGCTGCCTTCCGATCGACGCTGATCGAGGCGCGCGACGCGGATCTCCTGCTGCATGTGATCGATGCGTCCGACCCCGAGCGCGAGCGGCGCATCGCGCAGGTGGACGAAGTGCTGGCGGGCATCGGCGCCGGTGAAATCCCGCAACTGCGTGTCTACAATAAGATCGACCGCCTGGGCCGGGCGCCGGAGCGGGTGCGCGATGCACACGGGCATCCGGGCAGCATCTGGCTGTCGGCGGCGAGCGGCCTGGGCGTCGGATACCTGCGCGACAGCCTCCAGGAGATCTTCGGCGAGATTGCGCTCAGGTTCCGGGTCTCGTTGCCGCCGTCGCATGGCCGATTGCGCGCCCGGCTGTTCGAGCTCGGCCTGGTGCGCGACGACCAGCCGGCACCGGATGGCGGCTCGGTCCTCGAAGTCGAAACGTCGCAGCGGCAGCTCGAAAAGCTCTGCCGTGAAGCGAACCTCGACTTTGACGCGAGCGTGTCTCCTTGTTTGCCTGGCGCAGGCTTCGTAGAATTTGCCCGCGACACCGCGAGCTCCGCGGCCTGACCCTTTCCTTACCGGCGAGCGCACCCAATGGCCTGGAATGATCCTGGCAAGAACGAAAATCCCTGGCAGCGCAAGCCGGACCAGGGCCCGCCGGACCTGGACGAGGTATTGCGCCAGATCCAGAGGAAGCTGCGCGCGCTGCTGGGCGGCGGACCGCGCCCGGTCGGCAGCGGCTCGTCGGGCGGCCGCAATGCGATCGGGATCGGCACGGTCCTGATCGGCATCATCGCCCTCTGGCTCGGGATCGGATCCTGGTACCTCAATGAGCCCGCCGAGCGTTCGGTCATCACGCGCTTCGGCAAATACGTCAAGACGACCGGCGCGGGCTTCAACCTGCGCATGCCCTGGCCGATCGACAAGCGCGAAGTCGTCAACGTCACGGAAGTGCTGACTTACCCGGCGCAGACACGCATGCTCACCCAGGATGAAGCGCTGGTGGACATCAACCTGGCCGTTCAGTACCGGCGCGCCGATCCGGTCAAGTTCGCCTTCAACGTGCGCGATCCCGAGGAAACGCTCGGCGAAGTCAGCGGCAGCGCGATCCGCGAGATCATCGGGCAGAGCCGCCTGATCGTGGTTCTGGGCGTGGGCCGCCAGGAGATCAGCGTGCGCACGAAGGACCTGGTGCAGCGCACGATCGCCGCCTACAACACGGGCATCGAAGTGATGAGCGTCAACCTGCAGGACGTCAACGTGCCGGAGCAGGTATCGCCCGCGCAGAAAGACGCGATCAAGGCCCGCGAAGACAAGGACCGCGCGACGCTCGCCGCCCAGACCTACGCGAATGACATCGTCCCGAAGGCTCGCGGCCTCGCGGTCAGCGTGCTGGAGGGCGCCGAAGCCTATCGCGCGCGCGTGGTCGCGGGCGCCGAGGGCGAGACGACGCGATTCTCGCTGCTGGCGGCGCAGTACCAGGGCGCGCCGGCCGTGACGCGCGAGCGCCTGTACCTGGAGACGATCGAAGAGGTGCTCGGCTCCTCGACGAAGATCATCGTCGACACCAAGGGCACCGGAAACATGGTCTATCTGCCGCTCGACAAGCTGCTCGAGCAGCGCGGCAGGCCGCGCACCGGCGCCGAGACGCCACCGACCATCCGGCTGGAGGATGGCAGCGCGGTCGAAGCGGATGATCCGCGCGCCAGGAAGGAACGCTGATGGACAAGCGCCTGCTGCCGGGGATCGTCATCGCCATCGTGGTGGCGTGGCTGTTGAGCAGTTCGCTGTTCCAGGTTCATGAAACCGAACTCGCGATCAAGCTGCGGCTGCGGGAGATCGTCAAGGCGGATTACGAACCCGGCCTGCACCTGAAGATTCCATTCATCGAATCGGTCGACAAATTCGAGCGGCGCGTACTGACGCGGAACTATCCGGCCGAGCAGTTCCTGACGAGCGAAAGCAAGATCCTCGACGTCGATTTCTACATCAAGTGGCGCATCGCCGACGTCGTCCAGTATTACCTGGCGACCGACGGCGACGAGGAAGTCGGCGCCAATCGCCTCGCCGAGATCGTCAAGGACGGCCTCAAGGGCGTCATCGCGAAGCGCACACTGCAGCAGGTCGTCGCCGCGGAACGCGCGGAGTTCATGGGCGACATCCTGCAGTTCGGCGCGGAATCGGTCGGCCAGCTCGGCCTCGTGCTGGTGGACGTGCGCGTCAAGCGCATCGACCTGCCGGCCGAGGTGTCGGAATCGGTGTTCTATCGCATGCGCCAGGATTTCGCGCGCCAGGCTTCGCAACTGCGCGCCGAAGGCGACGAGCAGGCGCAGCGCATACGCGCCGAAGCCGAGCGCGAGCGCACCGAACTGCTGGCGATTGCCAACCGCGACGCGGAGAAGATCCGCGGCGAGGGTGACGCGACCGCCGCCCAGACCTATGCGCGCGCCTATCAGCGCTCGCCGGAGTTCTATTCGTTTCACCGCAGCCTGCAGGCCTACCGCAAGTCCCTGGGCCAGCCAAACGACGTGCTGGTGATCGCGCCGGACGGCGAGTTCTTCAAGTACCTGAAGCAGTCCGGCCGCTGAGCCGACGATGAATATCGCCTGGCCGGATTTCGCGGCTGCGCTCGGGCTGCTGCTCGTGATCGAAGGCCTGCTGCCGTTCCTGAACCCCGCCGGCATGAGGCGCGTGCTCGCGACGGTTTCCTCGCAAACCGACCGGGCGCTCCGCATCGCGGGTGCGGGCAGCATGCTCGCGGGCCTGGTCGTGCTCTGGCTCTTCCGGTCCTGAGGCGGGGCGCATGGGCAAGGCCGTCGTCGTGGTCGGCGCCCAATGGGGCGATGAGGGCAAGGGAAAGGTCGTCGATCTGCTGACGGAGCGGGTCGTCGGCGTCGCGCGGTTCCAGGGCGGCCACAATGCCGGGCACACGCTCGTCATCGGCGGCGAGAAAACCGTGCTTTCGCTGATTCCCTCGGGCGTGTTGCGGGAAGGCGTGCGCTGCTTCATCGGCAACGGCGTCGTGGTTTCGCCGGGCGCGCTGCTGGCGGAAGCGGACATGCTGGCCGCGCGCGGCGTGCCGGCGTTCGAGCGCCTGCAGATCAGCCCGATGTGTCCGCTCGTGCTCCCGTCGCATGCGGCGATCGATCGCGCGCGCGAGCGGGTCTCCGGCGACCGCAAGATCGGCACGACCGGCCGCGGCGTCGGCCCGGCGTACGAAGACAAGGTCGCGCGCCGGGCGGTGCGCGTCGGCGACCTGCTGACCCCAGCCCATTTCGAGTCACGCCTGCGCGAACTGCTGGATTGGCACAACTTCGTGCTGGAACGGCATCTGCAGGATTCGCCGGTCGATTTTGCCGCGACACTCGAGGAATGCATGCGCCAGGCCGAGCGCATCGGCCCGCTCATCGGCGATGTCACGCAGTCGTTGCGAGATATCCGCGTCGCCGGCGGCAACCTGCTGCTCGAAGGCGCGCAGGGAACGCTGCTCGACGTCGATCATGGCACCTATCCATTCGTCACCTCGTCGAACACGGTCGCCGGCTATGCGTCCGTCGGCACCGGCCTCGGCCCGCGCGACATCGACGCGGTGCTCGGCATCGTGAAGGCGTACACGACGCGGGTCGGTGCGGGGCCGTTCCCGACCGAACTTGACGACGAAACGGGGCGCCACCTGTCGCGCGTCGGCCAGGAATTCGGCGCGGTCACCGGCCGGCCGCGCAGGACCGGCTGGTTCGATGCCGTGATGCTCCGCCGCTCCGTCCTGAATAACGGCATCATCGCGCTGTGCGTCACCAAGCTCGACGTGCTGGACGGGCTCGACCGCGTCAGGCTCTGCGTCGATTACCGTGACGGGGTGCCGGTCTACGAGGAAATGCCGGGATGGCGGGACACGACGGCGGGTCGGCGCTCACCGGGTGAACTGCCGGGCGCGGCGCGCGCCTACCTGGCAAGACTTGCCGAAGTCTGCGGCGTCCCGATCACGATGATCTCGACCGGCCCGGACCGGGAGCAGACGATCATCACCGGACACCCGTTCGACTGATAGCCGCGCGCTCAGCCCAGTGCGCGCTCCAGACGATCGAGCGTCGCGCCAAGGTCCCTGGCCACGCGCCGGTCCTGTCGCCGCTGCCGCTCGAGCGCGGCCTGGAAGATTCGCGCCGGGTCGGCGAGCGCATCGCGATCGAGCGCCAGGCCGTGGCGTGCGAAGAGGGGCGCGAGCTCCGAGGCGCGCCGGCGAAGTTCGCGGCGCGTGGAGTCGAAGGCGTGGTCGACCAGTTCCCGGCGGTCCGAGTAGCGGAATACGTTCGCGAAGAACATGCGCCGGTCGCCCCGGTCCGGCTCCAGCAGCACGATCTCCGCGCGCGGGAACCGGTCCTTGTACGACGCGACGCCGACCTGCATGCGCGAACGGATCAGCGCGCGGAAAGTCTGCCCGAGCACCACCGGCAGGCCCAGTCGCGTCAGCTCGATCTCGCCCGGGCCGTCGTGATCCGCGGAGGCATCGAATGGCACCAGCGGATTGATCGCGAACAGCAGGTCGACGCCCGCTTCCAGCAGCACCGACGCGTGCATGGTGCGCAGCAGCGCGCCGTCCGCATAGGTTTCGCCTTCGATCTCGACCGGGGAATAAAGCCCGGGCAGGGCGGTGCTCGCCTGCACCGCGCGGGAGATCGGCACGTGGTCGAGTCCGGGCTGCCCGAACAAGGCGGCTTCGCCCGTATTCAGGTTGGTGGCCACGATGAACAGGCGCCTGCTCAGCTTGCGGAAATCGTTGGTCCTGCCGCCGCTCCCGTAGAGCCTGCGCAGATAGCGCTCGAACGGCGCGCTGTCCAGAAATCCCGCCGGCATCGCCGCGGCCAGCGGCGCCAGCGCTTCCGCGACGCCCTGCGACAGCGGCGCGCGCGCGAATTGCGCGAGGGCGCGCAGCGCGATGCCCGGAAGCCGCGCAAGCCGGCGCGCGTATTCACCGAAAGCCGGCTGCAGGAACAGGCCCGGGTGCGCCGTGTCGAGACCCGCGTCGTTGCTGATCGTGATGCGGCCGATGTCAACCGGCGTCAAGCCATTCGCGAGGCCGGCCGCGAGCATCGAGCCGGAACTGACGCCCGCATAGCCGTAAAGATCGCAGGGGACGAAGCCTTTGATGCATTCAGTCAGCGCCTGCAGTGCGCCCAGCTCGTAGAAAGCGCCGAAAGACCGCCGCCGGCGAGTGCTATGCCGATGCGGCCGGTTCGGCGCGGCCGCGCCGCAGTCTGAAGTGTCATCATGCCCGGAGTCGCCGGTGCAATGGCTGCATCAGCCTTTCCTGCGCGCGCCGCCCGTGCGCCGCTTGCGCGACGGCGATGCCTGCGCCCGCCCGCCCAGGCGCTCGACGCTTGCCGAAAGCTTCTCGACCTTGCGCGTCAGCGCGGTGATCTCCTCGGCGGACGGCATGCCGAGCTGGTGCAACGCACGCTGCACACGCGTTTGGAAGATCTTCTCGAGACTGTCCCAGGTCTCGCCGGCCTGCGCCTGCACGGTATCGATGCGCTGGTTGACACGCTTCTGTGCGCCCTGAAAGGCCTGCATCACGACCTTCTGCGCCGCGTCCAGCGCGCCGCCTTGCAGCTTCGAGCCTTCGCGCATCAACTCGTCGAAGATCTTCGGCGCTCCGGCCTGGGCGCGCGACAGGGCGCCGAGCCCCGCCTGCCAGATCTGCTGCGCCGAGTACAGCAGGTCCTGGTCGCCTTTCGGCGCGCCGCCGCCGAGCTTGCCCTTTTTCTTCGCCGCCATGATCCTCTCCTTGCCGCCGGCCCGAAGCCGGCGGTACGCGCGAGAGAATACCGCGTTCCGACCAGGAGTTCATGATGGCCACCGCGAAGCCGCCAGCCTTCCCCTACGACCGGAAAACCTACAGTTACGACGGCGATGCGCTGAAGAATGCCTGGGACCGCCTGCACGCGGGCGACCGCGAACCGTATCCGGCGCGCGGCAAGGACGCCGCCGCCCTGCAGCAGGCCTGGCGCGCATTTCACCGGGGCGATTTCGCGGACGCGATTGCCGCCGGCGCAAAGCTCGGGGCGCGCGGCGCGACCGTTGCGAACAAGGCGGCGGCGGTTAGCGCGACGTATCTCGAGGAGGACGACACGCGAGCGATCCGCCTGCTCGATGACGCCGCGAAGCGCGCCTTGCAGGCGACGCGATCCGCGCCCGACGATGCCAACGCCTGGTACATGCAGGCTTTCGTGCTCGGACGCTATGCGCAGCGCGTGTCGGTCGTCAAGGCGCTCGCCGAGGGCGTCGGCGGCAAGGTCGCCAAAGCGCTCGACCGTGCGCTCGAACTCGCGCCGGATCATGCCGATGCGCATATTGCGCTCGGGCTCTATCACGCGGAGATCATCGACAAGGTCGGTGCGCTCGCGGGCCGGCTGACCTACGGAGCGGACGCGGCGAAATCCGTGAAGCATTTCGAACAGGCGATCAGGCTCAACCCGCGGTCGGCGATCGCACACATGGAGTTTGCCAACGGGCTGCTAATGCTGCACGGTGACCGGCAGCGGAAGAAAGCCGTCGAGCTGTACCGCAAGGCCGCCGCGATTAAGCCGATGGACGCGATGGAGCGGCTCGACGTTGAACAGGCAAAGGCCGAACTCGAATGACCGTCACCGCGCGCTCCTGAGCCAGGGTCCGAGCAGCAGCGACAGCACCAGTTTCTCGAATTCCTGCTGGAACCGCGCCGTGACTTCGTCGGGATCCGGCACGCGCTTGTAATCCGCGATCAGGCCGAACTGCACCTGGCCGGCATACGACAGGATGCTGAGCCCGAGGCCGATGTCGCCCGATTGCGGCACCCAGAAGATCAGCCGGGAGACGCGCCGGCCCGCCAGATACATCGGCTGCCGCGGACCCGGCACATTGGTGGCGACCGCGGTGGCCTTGGTCGACAGCAGGTCGATGGCCGCGGCTTCGACCGAGCCCGGCATCATGCCGAGCGCGGCCATGAGTCCGAGCGTCAGCACCGGCTGGTAGGAGCCTTTCAACGCGGTCATCGCCGCGTGAATCTCGGCGACTCGCACGAGTGGATCGCGGATGCCGACCGGCAACTCGAGGAACACCAGTCCGAAGTGATTGCCGAGCGAAGCCGCGGCATCCGGGTCGCGCAGATTCACCGGCACGGTCGCGCGGATGCGCATGCCGTCGGTGTCCTCGCCGTGAAAGCGCAGATAGCTGCCGAGCGCGCCGGCCGCAGTCGACATCAGGAGATCGTTGATCGTGCAGCCGAGCGCCTTGGCGACGATCTTGACGTCTTCGAGCGGCAGCGGGTCGGTCCATGCGGCCACCTTGCGCGTGCCGAGCGGTCCCTTGAACCGCGTGGGCGGGTCGTCCGCGAGCGTCGCGACGCGCGCGAGCTCGCCCGCGATGCCGAGGGCGTGGCGCGCGATTTCGCTCGCCTGTTCGGGATTCCGCGTCAGGTCGGCCGCCCGCGCGATCCACTGCGCGCCTTCCGCATAGGCCTTCTGCACCAGCGCGGCACCGGGCACGTGCAGGCGGCCGAGCCAGGGCGTGGCCTCGTCGTCCGTTTTCCGCGGCGCGGCCGGTATGGCGGAACCGGCCGCTGCCGGCGACGCTTTGCTATCGGTCAGCGTCTGGAATACGCGGATCATCGCCGTGCCGTCGGCATAGCAATGATGGATGCGGAGGATGACCGCCGTGCCGCCCTCGAAATTCTCGACAAAATGAAACTGCCACATCGGCCGGCGGCGGTCGAGATCGGTGCCGGCGAGGCGCGACACCAGCGACTCGAGCTCCGCCTGGCCTGCGGGACCCGGCAGCGCGATGCGGCTGACGTGCTGGTCCAGATCGAAATCCGGATCCTGCTGCCAGCTCGGCCCGAGCGCGTCGTCCACGGCGCGGCAGCGGAAGCGGGGAAACTTCAGGAAGCGCTCCGCTATCGTCCTGCGGAACCGGCGGAAATCGACGCGCGAATCGAACACGACCACGCCGATGATCATCATCAGGTTCGTCGGCCGGTCCATGCGTAGCCACGCGGCATCGACCGCGGACATGCGTTCCGTTTCGTATGCCATCGGATTAGAGTATCTCAGATGGCATACTTCGTAACCGGCGCGACCGGTTTCATCGGCCGCTATCTCGTGGAACGCCTGCTGGCGCGCGGCGAACGCGTGTACGTGCTGGTGCGGCCTAAGTCCATGCCGAAGTTCGAGGCGCTGCGCGAGGTGTGGGGCGCGCGCGCGAGCCGCGTCGTGCCGGTTTCCGGCGATCTCGCGGAGCGCGATCTCGGCGTGTCGAAGGCGGATCTTCGCAAGCTCACCGGCAAGATCGACCATCTGTTCCATCTGGCGGCGATCTACGACCTGCAGGCGGGCAGCGAGGAGCAGGATTCGGCAAACATCGTCGGCACCGATCATGCGCTGCAGTTTGCCGACACGGTACAGGCGGGCTGCTTCCATCTCACCAGTTCGATCGCGGCGGCTGGCCTCTACAAGGGCAGTTTCCGCGAGAACATGTTCGAGGAGGCGACCGGGCTCGATCATCCCTATTTCCGCACCAAGCACGAATCCGAAGCGATGGTGCGGCACCGCTGCAAGCGGCCCTGGCGCGTGTACCGCCCAGGCATCGTCGTCGGCCATTCGCAGACCGGGCAGATCGACAAGATCGACGGGCCTTACTACTTCTTCAAGATGATCCAGAAACTGCGGCATTCGCTGCCGCCGTGGTTTCCGCTGGTCGGCCTCGAGGGCGGCTACATCAACCTCGTGCCGGTCGATTACGTGGCAGCCGCGATGGACCACCTCGCGCACGTGCCGGACCAGGACGGTCAGTGCTTTCACCTGACCGATCCGCGTCAGCGGCGCGTCGGCGAGGTGCTGAACCTGTTCGCCCGTGCGGGTCACGCCCCGACGATGGCGTTCCGCCTCGATCCGAAGCTGCTCGACCTGGTCCCGACGGGCGTCACGGCGTCCATGTCCAGTTACCGGCCGCTTCAGCAGGTGATCGACACGATACTGCGCGACCTGCGCATCCCGCGCGACGTCATGCAGTTCTTCAACTGGCAGACGCGCTTCGACTGCACGCGCACGCAACGCCTGCTCGAAGGAACCGACATCCGCGTGCCCTCGCTCGAGGACTACGCCTGGCGGCTGTGGGATTACTGGGAAAGGCACCTCGATCCCGACCTGTCGCTCGACCGCAGCCTCGCTGGCGCGGTGCGCGGCAAGGTCGTGCTGATCACCGGCGGCTCTTCCGGCATCGGGCTTGCCGCCGCGGAGCGCTGCGTGGACGCCGGCGCGACGGTGCTGATCGTCGCGCGCGATGCGGAGAAGCTCGAAGCCGCGCGCACGCAACTGGCCGCGCACGGCGGCACCGTGTTCGCCTATCCCTGCGACATTGCCGACTACGCCGCCTGCGACGCGCTCGCGGGCCGGGTGCTGGCCGAGCACGGCGGCGTGGACGTCCTGGTTAACAACGCCGGGCGCTCGATCCGCCGCTCGATCGACCTGTCGCACGACCGCTTCCACGACTTCGAGCGCACGATGCAGCTCAATTATTTCGCCGTCGTGCGACTGACGATGGCGCTGATGGCGTCATTGATGGAGCGCGGCGGGCACGTCGTGAATATCTCGTCCATCGGCGTGCTGTCGAATGCGCCGCGCTTTTCGGCTTACGTCGCTTCGAAGGCCGCAATGGAGGCCTGGACGCGCTGCGCCGGCGCCGAGTACGCGGATCGCGGCGTCACCTTCACGATCATCAACATGCCGCTGGTGCGCACGCCGATGATCGCGCCGACGAAAATCTACGACCAGGTGCCGGTCGCGACGCCGGAAGAAGCCGCGGACATGATCGCCGAGGCCATCACCGACCGGCCGAAGCGCATCGCGACCAAGCTTGGCATCGCGGCCGAGGTGCTGCATCTCGTCGCGCCGCGCATCACCGAGGTCGTCATGAACACCGCGTACCGGATGTTCCCGGATTCAGCCGCGGCGCGGGGCGACCAGGGCGAACCCAGGCCGGACCAGCCGCCGACCAAAGAAGCGCTGATGTTCGCGTCGCTGCTGCGCGGCGTGCACTGGTAACCTGCGGGCCGACTACGGCGGACGGCGACGAAGGCCAGCGGGTAAGCCGTGGCTGGATTACAATGCGTGCGCGAAAATGGTGCCCAGGAGAGGAACCGACAGGAAGCCTGACGTAAGTCTCGAAACAGCTTTCCGCACCCTCCTAGAGGCCGCGCGCGACCTCCACACTGCCGTACAACGCGGGGAGTGGACCTACAAAGAGGCACAGCAGTCCCTCGACGCCTCCGTCGACAAGTACCTTGAGACGGCACGGCGCAAGTACTGAGACGGCACGGCGCAAGTACGGAGAAGACTCCGAGGGCGACCCAAAGATGCCGGAAGCCGAGCGACGCGCGATCCGCCGCGTGGGCCGGGTGCTCGATACTGGGGAGGTAGTGCTCCTATCGGACGCTCTAGGCAAATACCTCGCAGAGTGCGCTCGACGAGGTCTACGCAAACAAACGCTCAGGGAGAAGCAACGCACGTACGCCGGTTTTGCCACCTGGCTCGGCGACGATCCCGAGGTGGCCGAAATCACGCGCCGTACGACGGGCCGCTACGTAACGGACCACTTGCTCCCTCAGGGACACGCAATCAAGACCGTAAAGGACTCCATAGGCCATCTATCAGCGTTCTTTGAATGGATGCTTGGCCGAGGCGAGTTCGGACTGGACGCGAACCCTTGGCGTGGAGTCTCCAAGACTGTCCGCGCCTCGACTCGCGGAACACGGCCGAAACGTCGCCCGTGGACTGACGCGGAACTCAAGCGGCTGCTTGAGGGCATCAAGACGGATGACCCGTTGTGGCCCATGGTCGCCATTGCCGCGTATACGGGAATGCGCCGCGAGGAGATCGCCAACCTGCGAACCCAAGAAGTAGCCGAGGCCCACCTCAGTGTCACGGAGGGGAAAACCAAGGTGGCAGTGCGCGACGTGCCTTTGCATCCCGTAATCGCAATCCTCGTGACGCGCCTTCGCGAGCAGTGGAAGGACGGCTTCCTGATTCCGGGGTTACTCCGAGGTGGCGCGGATGAGAAGCGCGGGCATTACGTGGGGAAACGCTTCAGCCACCAAAAGCGTGCCTTGGGGTTCGCGGATGAGACGTTGAACTTCACACCTTACGCAACGCGTTTATTCAATGCTGCGAGGAGGGCGGAGTCCCTGAGTGGACTGTGAAGTTGATTGTGGGGCACTCGCGCCAGTCCCTCACGTTCGGCGGCTACTCGCCCGGGAGCAAGTTTGAGTCGCTTGCCAGAGCCATAGAGCGTGTCGCCTTCGGCCCCGTTAATGCTCTGGTGAAGGCGCGCGCCAACGATGTTCGGGTGCGCCAGAGCCAACGACGACGGCCGCAGCGTCGATAGTTTCCTTCGCCGCTGAAAGACTGGGCCCGCCCTTCGATTTGAAGGCGCACTTTGGAGGTTGTACCTTCATTTCTGAGGTACAGCCCATGACGACGAAGCCGCCAAAAGAGTCCGACAACAGTCCCCAAAACCGCGCGGATAATGCCAAGGCAAGAGAAGTTCTTAAAGAGACGCGCCCGGAAGACTCGACGGCGCGCGCTCTTGCCAGAAGTCTGCGGGTAGATGATTCCACGCAGGCAGCGTTCGCCGCGCTTCTCCAGTCCCCGATGAATGACGCAATACGCAAACTCCATGAAGAAAACGAAAAACTGACAAAGGCTTTTCGGTTCCCACTCGCTGATAAGATCGAAAAGCTGCGTATCAACGTGCCTCAATTTCCCGACCTTCGCTTGCCGTCGGTACCCGAACTGCCGCGACTGAGTGAAGCTAGCGCAAACATCGCTAGACAAATTGCTGAGATGACGCGCGCTTCGCAAGCCACCAGCGATCTTCTGCGGTCGTTTCGGAAGACATACACACCACCGACATTCGAATTCGCAATTACAAAACAGATTGCGGGGCTTGCTGCCGACTTGGCCGAGCAATCTCGCGTTTCCAGATTTGGCGACATTTTCAAGGCCACCCGTCAGGCAGCAGAAGTAGCTCGCCATAGGCTCGATGCACTTCAAGCTTCAATCGACAAAGTTACTTCGTCGCCGCTGCCATCGGAAACCGCCGGCGTTGTAATTGACGTCGATGCTGCGGCTATGAGCATTTCCGGGCAGTCGGTAGGTCTCGACGTTAGCGAATGGAATTCCATTCCCGACAATGAAAAGTCGCTCCACAAGCTGCCGCTGGCAACGCAATTGTTCATCGTCTTATTTTTCTTGCTGATTTTGCGGCCAATTCTTGACCGACTTGTAGCGGACTACTTCCTGGGGGAAACGAAAACGCGAGACGTGACGAATGTTGTGATCGAAGTACAGCAAGTATTTGGAAGTGAAAATTTTGAATTCTTGCGGTGCGTGCGGGCAACCTCTCTCAATGTCAGAGAAGCCCCGGACGCTGAATCGAAGATAATCGGTCGGCTAAATCGCGGTCAGATCGTCGAAGTGGTTACACATAAAGGCGTGTGGACGTATGTTCAATATGCCGAGAGGAATTCCGATGAGGCGAAAACTGGATGGGTTGCGACAGCTTACCTTTCGCGTGAGTTGTGTCTTTCGCCTACCGGCAAAGGTTGAACTCAGTAAATTGGCTCGCTTGTTCGCGTGAGACTACCTCGACGTGACAGCGTAAGATGCTCGCGTCCGAAAAATTAGCCACGAATGCATGGCACTCAATGTGAAGTTTCTCAAAGCACTCAAGAGATCAGAGCCAGTTTCGAAAGTGCCCAAATGGATCAGGTCCGCGTGGACCGATCCGGTGGGTTCAAACCTCATCACTGCCGCGATTCTGGGTTTGGTCGGCTTAATATTCGCCGCGTTTGTCTGGGATTGGAACTCGGCATTTAGAGCGATTGGCACATGGCTCGTTGGCTATTTAACTTTACGGAGCGGCGTTGTCGTCCTGTTTGCGGTTCTATTGCCCCTGGCCGGTTTCGTCGCTGCTTGTTACTTATTGGTGCAGCGCCGGAAGACTCCTCAACTTACCGAAGGTGAACTGGCAGTTTCTGTAACGACTAAGTTTGAGCCTTTTGCGGTGGCTGACAAGAAATTCGATCTTGAATGGAGAATCGTTCGGTCAGTCGAAGAGTGGCTCAGAACAACGCCGAGCTACACCCACGACGCATCTGCAGTTGACGGCCCATTTCATGCAATGCCTGAGTGTTTGGAGAGACTGAACGTCGAATATAAGGGTTCCGAACCCTACGTAGTTCCGCGATGTCCGCAGTGCGCGATTTTGCTATTCACTGCGGGAACCATGCATCACGGGCGCGCAAAGTCGGACGTCATTGAGGAGCTTCGCCGTCAAGAGCGGCAAGGTAAGGCAGTAGGACCAAAGGCTGCGCTCGAGATTGCAAAGTACTGGAATGGCATTCGCATGCCGCCCTTAAAAGGCTGAGTAGGTCCGCCGATTTGGGAAATTTTTTGCGAGGCTGGGTGCTACGTATCTGGCGGCAGAGTTCCCCCCCTACTACCCGCGCCCGCTCAGATTTACGCTGAGGGGAGGCTGGGTGCGCTCCTGCACTCACTCGCGCCAGAAGTTCTTGAACCTCGCCGGGGAAAGCTCGGTGTAACGCACCGTGTGCTGGATGTTCTTGTGTCCGAGCCAGTGCTGTAGCGCCCGCGTGTCATGCCCCGCGTTAGCAAGCGCAAAGCCGCAAGCGTGTCGGAGCATGTGCGGGTGAACGGTGAACGGAAAGCCCGCCAACTCTCCTAGCCTGGCGAGCATCTTGCGTGCCCCTGCCGCTGTCATTGGGCCTTCACGCTCGGAAAGGAACACGTATCCACCGTCCGCAGGCCACTCGCGGCGTAGCTCTCTGAGCGCCCGCAGTTCGTCTCCCTGCATCGGATGGGTCGAGGGCGTTCCGCTCTTGGCCCGCCGCACATGGAGGAGGCCGGTCTTGAGGTCCACCTGATCCCACCTCAGGTCCACTAGCTCGGAGACCCGCAGGCCATGCCGGTAGGCGATCAGGATTGCAGTGGCGTCCCTCTGTCCGTACCTCCCGCGCTTGCTCGCAGCCTTCCGGAGGCGTTCCACCTCAGCCGGGGTCAGGTACTCGAGCGTCCGAGCGTCGCTGTTACTGCGCCTGCGAGGAGGGGCCGCCGCTGCCTTGGGCCGCCGCCTGAGGCGTATTACCTTCGCGCTCATGAGCACCTCTCCTCGATCCGCCAAAACTCTCGCTGTAGAGACGTGTCACCGCGCATCGCGTCTAGGTAAAAGCTGTCCCGGTTCCAGCCTGCCTTGATGTTCGCGCCAGGGTGAAGGCGGCAAAGCTCGACCTCCTTTTCCATCGCCTTGTCGTGCATGAGCGCCTGCGCCTCGCTGAAGGTCTTGGCCTTCCCAACCGGGTGCGTGGCGTTGTGGATCACTTCGAATGACATGCCCTTCCTCCTGACTGTCCCATAAATGGCCCCTGAGGTCGTCCGTGAGGGTGCGCGCAAGACCCTGAACCTGCGGTGAACGCGTAGGAACTGTCCCAAGAATGCTCCAAAACGGGACAGTAGGAAAGCGCCATTTGTCAATGTGCCTCTCCGACGGTCCCGCGCAGGAGCGGAGGGGTGGCCGGGAGGGGTGCGAGCTAGGGTCGGAGCAGATTGCCGCTCCCAGCTCTGGCCGTCAGGCAACGGCGGGCATTCCCAAGCGACCCTTGCGGGACGACCCGGTAATTGGTCGCCTGGCCACCTCGCCTTGACGGTCGCCAGTTGTGTTGTCTTACTTCCAACCGAGTTGACATCGCGCTAGCGTGCCTCCTCAACGCAACCGCATTGGGGTAATTCGGATGAAACTCACGAAGAAAATGCATGAGCTGTTCAAGGCTGCCGATCTGGAAAACGGTGAGATTAACGACGTTTCTACTAAATTACGGATGATTGGCGCATGGCCAATAGCCACGCCCGCCAAGTTACTGGCGGCAGAATGTTTCCGATGTATCGACGTGTCCGCCTCTTTACCGAGAAGCAGTTGCCGCTATCAGTGCGTATGCAGTCTGGGATGATGAAGGCGGCTTGCTTGGACAGCTACAAGCGGAGGAACGCGCAGAACTCGGAGTACGCGGAGAGTTCCTAGCGATAAACCGACTGACCATGTGTCTAATTAAGCTTGGCAGATATGCCGAAGCGCACCAGCATTTCGAGTCCTATTTCAAGAGGTACGCGCGGGATCGCTCATTAGGCGGATATCCGGCACTCGAGAAGCGTATGGAGCTACACGTGATTGTTGACGCGCCAACGGAGGGCGGCGGACAACACCCTGTTGTCAATTGCAGCGGACGACTTCTGAGTAGCGAAGTGTTGTTCGCGGGGTAGATCGCGCTCAACATCAAGGATACTGGGAGCTCTATCGCGCACCCTATCCGCCACTTCAGGGCCACTCAGGTTTCCTGCAAGGTTCGCCTAACTGTGGCCTTGAAGGGTTGCAACGGACCGCCCCGCGAATTCCTGTACACTGCGCGCCGTTACGACAGCGACAGCAAGATCGCTCCGGCGTTTTCGGCTCACTCACACAAGTCGAACACGCTTACGCTCCACAGGTGCAAGAATAGGGGCGCGTTGTGAAATTGCAGACGTGAACAGCAAGAAATGGACGCTCGCAGAGCGCCAATTTCTAGATGCTCGCAATACATGCAATTAGGTCCAAGAACTAGGTCCAAATCATCTTGGACCTAGTGAATTAACCCTTGGAATTCAAAGGAAATAGTGAGAGTGGTGCCCAGGAGAGGACTCGAACCTCCACGCCTCTCGGCACTAATACCTGAAACTAGCGCGTCTACCAATTCCGCCACCTGGGCACAGGTTGCGGCCGGGGGACCCCGGCGAGAGCGCGCAATTTACGCAGGCACCCGGTCGATGTCAATTCCGAGAATCCGATGAGTCGCAAGCCCCGCTGGCAGGATCAGGACCCGCGTTTCCGCGAGGAATCGGCCCGTTACGCCGAGCCGGTGCCGAGCCGCGAACTGCTGCTGAAAACGCTGTCGGCGGCGGGGACGCCGCTGGCGTTCGATGCGCTCGCAGATCGTCTCGGCGTGCGCGAGCCGGGGCCCCGGCAGGCGATCGCGAAGCGTCTCGCCGCGATGGTCCGCGACGGGCAGCTGTTGCTCAATCGCGCCGACGAGTACTGCCTGATCGATCGCTTGCCGGTCGTGGTTGGCACGGTCAGCGGCCACAAGGACGGCTTCGGTTTCCTGGTGCCGGCCGACGGCGGTGACGACCTGTTCCTGCCGTATCGCGAGATGCGCATGCTGATGCATGGCGACCGCGCGGCGGCGCGCATCACCGGGCGCGATGAGCGCGGACGGGCCGAGGGCGCGGTCGTCGAGGTGCTCGAGCGGCGTACGAAGCAGGTGGCCGGACGATTTTCGCTGGAGGGCGGCATCGGCTTTGTCGTGCCGGACAACCGCCGTATTAGCCAGCGCATCGTCGTGCCGCGCGAGGCGGTCGGCGAGGCGAAGCACGGCGACCTGGCGGTCGTCGAGATCGTCGAGCAGCCGAGCCGCAACCGCGATCCGGTCGGACGGGTATTGCGCGTGCTGCCGGACGGTGGCGGCGCTGATACCGCGATCGATCTCGCAATCGCCTCGCACGGGCTGTCGCACGAGTTTCCGCCGGAGGCGCTACGCGAGGCGCGCCAGTACGGCCGTGATGTCGGAACCAGCGCGGCCGCGGGACGCGAGGACCTGCGCTCGCTGCCGCTGGTCACGATCGACGGCGAAGACGCGCGCGACTTCGATGATGCTGTCTGGGCAGAAGAGAATGCCACGGGATTCCGGCTCATCGTCGCGATCGCAGACGTCAGCCATTACGTGCGACCGGGCATGGCGCTCGACAGTGAGGCGCGGGATCGCGCGACCTCCGTTTACTTTCCGAATCGCGTGCTGCCGATGCTGCCCGAGGAGCTGTCCAACCACCTGTGCTCGCTGATGCCGAAGGTGGATCGCCTGTGCATGGTCTGCGACATGCAGGTGGCAAAGGGCGGCCATGTCACGCGCAGTCGTTTCTATCCGGCCGTCATGCGCTCGGCGGTACGCCTGACTTACACGCAGGTGGCCGCCGAGCTCGACGCTCCCGGACGCGCGACCGGCGATCTGGCCGCGGCGGCGTCCGTCATCGGACGCCTGCACAAGGTATATCTCGCCCTGCGCAAAGGCCGTGAATCGCGGGGCGCACTCGATTTCGAGGCGCCGGAAGTCAAGGTGCTGGTCGGTGCGGACGGCAGGGTCACGGACATCCGCGAGTATCCGCGCAACGACGCGCACCGCCTGATCGAGGAGTGCATGATCGCGGCGAATGTCCAGGCGGCGGGCTTCCTGAAGAAGCACAAGTTGCCGGCGCTGTTCCGCATCCATGGCAAGCCCGACGAGGAGCGCATGGAGGACCTGAAGCGCTTCCTGTCCATGCGCGGCGTGCTGCTCGACATCACCGGCGATCTGGAACCCAGGCGCCTGCAGAAGACGCTGAAGCAGATCGCGGACCGGCCCGACGCTGGCGTGCTCGAGAACGCGATCATCCGCTCGCTGCCGCAGGCGCTGTACCAGCCGCTCAACATCGGCCACTTCGGCCTCGCGCTCGCCGAGTACGCGCATTTCACTTCGCCGATCCGCCGCTATCCCGACCTGCTGGTGCATCGCGGCATCCGCCACGCGCTCGCGGGCGGCACTGCCGCGAATTTCGACCACTCGCCGCGCGCAATGGAAACCCTCGGCCAGGAATGCTCGATGCGCGAGCGCAAGGCCGACGAGGCCGCGCGCTCGGTCGTCGCCTGGCTGAAATGCGAATTCATGCGCCCGCGCATCGGCGAGGAATTCGATGCGGTCGCGACCGGCGTCACCGATTTCGGCGTATTCGTGCAGCTCAAGCAGATGCAGATCGACGGCCTGGTCCACGTCACTTCGCTGCCGCGGGATTACTTCCGCTTTCACGAAAAGGACCGCACGCTGGTCGGCGAGCGCACCAAGCTCAGGTTCTCGATCGGCGACGAGATGCGCGTGCGGCTGGTGCGCGTCGACTCGGCGGAACGCAAGATCGACTTCGAGCATGTCGCCAAGACCGGAACGCATTTCCATCCGCGCCGGCGTGTTGGCGCGAAAAAAGGTCCGAAGCGGCGATGAGCGGCGGTTCGGTCGTCTACGGCCTGCACGCGGTGCGCGCGGTGATCGCGCGACGGCCGAAGGACCTGCTCAGGCTGTGCGTCGCCGCGGGGCGCGATGACCAGCGCATGCGCGAACTGCGCGAACTCGCCGCGACGCAGGGCGTGACGGTGACGAACGCCGCGATGGCGTCGCTCGACCAGGAAACCGGCGGCGCGGCCCACCAGGGCGTGCTCGCCGAAGTGCGCCCGAGCGCCCCGCTCAATGAAAACGGGCTGCTCGACCTGCTGACGCAAATGTCGACGCCGGCGCTGGTACTGGTTCTCGACGGCGTGTCGGATCCCCACAATCTGGGCGCCTGCCTGCGCACCGCCGACGCCGCCGGTGCGACCGCGGTCGTGGCGCCACGCGATCGCGCCGCCGGCCTGACACCCGTGGTTCGCAAGGTCGCGGCGGGGGCCGCCGAAATCGTCCCATTCGCCCAGGTGACCAACCTCGCGCGGGCGCTGCGGGACATGAAAGCCGCGGGACTCTGGATCGCCGGCACCGCCGGCGACGGCGAACAGGAACTGTTCGACGCGGATCTCGCGGGTCCGCTGGCGATCGTCATGGGGTCGGAAGGCCGCGGGCTGCGGCGCCTGACCCGTGAATGCTGCGATTTCAACGTCCGGTTGCCGATGCTGGGCGCGGTCGCAAGCCTGAATGTCTCCGTGGCCGCGGGCGTCATGTTGTACGAGGCGCTCCGGCAGAGGCGCGCAAAAGTTGCAAAACCCGAGCGGGTCCGGTAATTTACGCGCCCCTCGCGCCTGAGCCAGGGGCGTTTTTTCCTTCTCCTTGCCTCACCGCGATCGCGTCACCGGGAGGCTAAAACCACAGGGAGTACAAGATGCGGCATTACGAGATCGTTTTTCTGGTCCATCCGGATCAGAGCGAGCAGGTTCCCGCCATGATCGAGCGCTACCGCGGCATTATCGCCACGGACGGCGGCAGCGTGCACCGGCTGGAAGACTGGGGCCGGCGCCAGCTGGCATTCCCGATCGCCAAGATGCACAAGGCGCATTATGTGCTGCTGAACGTCGAGTGCAGCGCGAAGGCACTCGAGGAACTCACCGGCGCATTCCGGTTCAGCGACGCCGTTCTCCGTCACCTCGTGGTCAAGATGGAAAAAGCCGTCACCGAGCCTTCGCCGATGGCGAAGGAACCGGAGGAACGGGAGCGCGGCGATCGCGACCGCGACCGCGATCCGATGGGCGATGCGATGGGCCTGGACTGAACCACCTGCGGAGACCGAACGATGTCACGTTTTTTCCGGCGCAAGAAATACTGCAAGTTCACGGCCGAGGAGACCGACCAGATCGATTACAAGGATCTGGCGACGCTCAAGGGCTATGTTACGGAGACCGGCAAGATCGTCCCGAGCCGCATCACGGGCACGCGGTCGTTCTACCAGCGCCAGCTGGCGGTCGCGATCAAGCGCGCCCGCTACCTCGGGCTCCTGCCTTACACGGACCAGCATTGAGGCGCGCGGGCAGCTGCCCGCGGCCGCGAGCGATCCGATGACCGCGATGTTCCGCTGGATGACCGCTGATCCGTTCCGCGCCTTTATTGCGGCGGGCCTGGCCTCGCTCGTCGCGCTGTTCGCGCTGCCGATGGTCGCATGGCTGCCGGCGGGCCTCGTCGTGCTCGTGATGCTCGCCAGCGGTCGCGTCGTCGCGGGCGCCGCGGCCGCCGGCGCGGCCGCCGGCCTCCTGTGGGTGTTCATCCCGGCATTCGGTCCGGGACCTGCGGTCGTGGTCGCGCTCGCCGTGCTGCTGCCGTCGTACTTCGGCGGTGCCGCCCTTGCCGCTACCGGAAGCCTGTCACTCGTGTTTCAGGCGTTGACGCTCGGCGCCGTTTTGCTGGTGCTCGCGATCCACGGCCTGCTCGGAGATCCCGTAGGCGTGCTGATGCCGCTGATCGCCGAACTCGAACCGATGCTCCGCCGCACGGCCGACACGCTGTCGCAATGGGGCATCGAGCGCTCGGCGGAGGAGATCGGCGCCGCGACCGCGCGCGTCGCCTGGGCGACGCTCGGCTGGATGGTGCTGCTGCACGCGCTGCTGGCCCAGTTTGCCGGCCTGTGGGCGTTTGGCCGCCTGCGCGAGCCCGGCGTGTTCGGCCGCGAATTCCGGCAGCTCAAACTCGGGCGCTTTATCGCCTGGATACTGGTCGCATGTTTCCTGCTGTCGGTTGTCTCGCACGGGCTGCTCGGACAGGGCTGGCAGGCGATCGACGACGTCGTATTCGTACTGGCCGCGGCATTCCTGGTGCAGGCGCTCGCGGTCGTGCACGGCCTGCGTGAACTGCAGGTCATCGGTCTGCTGCCGATGATCTTCGCGTACGCGGCGGTCGTGCTGGTGCCGATGGCGCTGGTGGGCATCGGTTTCGCGGACACCTGGTTCCGCTTTCGCGAGAGATTTGCAAAAAGGTAATCAGCATGGAAGTCATCCTGTTACAGAAGATCGCCAATCTGGGCGACATCGGCGACCGCGTCAGCGTCAAACCGGGATTTGGCCGCAATTACCTGCTGCCGGGCGGCAAGGCGACCCTCGCGACCGCGGAGAACGTGGCGAAATTCGAGACCCGCCGCGCCGAGCTCGAAGCAAAGGCCGCTGCCGACCTCGGCAATGCGCGCTCGCGCGCGGAGTCGCTGAAGGAACTGCGCCTCAGCATCACCGCGAAGGCGGGCAGCGAAGGCAAGCTGTTCGGCTCGATCAGTACGACCGACATCGCGGAAGCCTGCCAGCAGGCAGGTCATCCGGTCGAGAAGGCCGAGGTGCGGTTGCCGGGCGGGCCGATCCGCACGGTCGGGGAGCATTCCATCACGCTGCACCTGCACAGCGACATCGACGTCGAGGTGCCGCTCACCGTCGTCGCGGAGGAGTGATTGCCGCGGGCCGGCCGGACGTCCGGCCCGCGTGTATGCTGATCTCATGGTCGCGATGATCCGCCAGGACGAAATCCGCACGCCGCCGCATTCGGTCGAGGCGGAGCAGGCCGTGCTGGGCGGGCTGATGCTCGATTCCAATGCCTGGGATGCGGTCGCCGACATCGTCACGGCCCCCGATTTCTACCGCCGCGACCACCGGCTGATCTTCGAGGCGATCGCGGAAGTCGCCGAAACCCGCGGCTCCTGCGACGCCGTGACGATCTCCGAATACCTGGAGCGCAAGGGCCGGCTCGACGAGATCGGCGGGCTCGCGTACCTTGGCACGATCGCGCGCGACACGCCCTCGGCGGCCAATGTGCGCGCCTATGCGGAAATCATCCGCGAACGATCGATTTTGCGTCAGCTGGTCGCCGCCGGCGGCGAGATCGCGGCCGCCGCCACCGACAGCCGCGGACGGCCCGCGAGCGAGCTGGTGGATGAGGCCGAGCGCCGCGTGTTCGAGATCGCCGAGCGCGGCAGCCGCGGCAAGTCGGGATTCATCGCGATCAAGGACGTCCTGCCGCAGACGATCGACCGGCTCGATCTGCTGCACCAGACGCCCGGCGAGATCCGCGGCGTGCCGACGGGCTTCACGCAGCTCGACCGGAAGACGACCGGCTTCCAGGCCGGCGACCTGATCGTCATCGCCGGCCGGCCGTCGATGGGGAAGACGACGCTCGCAGTCAACATCGCCGAAAATGCCGCTATCGCGAAAGGTGTGCCGTCCGCGATCTTCTCGATGGAAATGTCGGCGGAGCAGCTGACGCTCCGCCTGATTTCGTCACTTGGCCGGGTCAATCAGACCCACCTGCGCACCGGCAATTTCTCCGAGGAAGACTGGTCGCGCATCCAGGGCGCGATGGCGCAGCTGTCGACGGCGCCGCTGTACGTGGACGAGACGCCAGCTCTGACACCGACCGAGGTGCGCGCGCGAGCGCGCCGACTGAAGCGCGAACACGGTCTCGGCCTGATCGTCGTCGACTACCTGCAGCTCATGCAGGTGAGCGGCACGAAGGAGAATCGCGCAACCGAGATTTCCGAGATATCCCGCAGCCTCAAAGCGCTCGCCAAGGAACTGAAGGTGCCGGTCGTCGCGCTGTCGCAGCTCAATCGCGCGGTGGAACAGCGCACCGACAAGAAACCGGTCATGTCGGACCTGCGCGAATCCGGCGCAATCGAGCAGGACAGCGACGTGATCCTGCTGATCTACCGCGAAGAGGTCTACGACCCGAACACGACGCGACGCGGCATCGCCGACATCATCATCGCCAAGCAGCGCAACGGCCCGATCGGCGAGATCCAGCTGACGTTCCTCGGCGAGTACACGCGGTTCGAGAATCTGGTCGCCGAATCCTATGGCGAGGGCGCATTCTGACCGCGACGCTGCGCGCGGTCATCGACACCGGGGCTTTCGCCCACAACCTGGCGCGCGTGCGGGTGCTGGCGCCGGCCAGCCGGGTGCTCGCGGTCATCAAGGCCAACGCCTACGGCCATGGCATCGTCACTGCCGCAAGATCGCTCGCGGACGCCGACGCTTTTGCCGTGGCGCGGGTCGGGGAAGCGCTCGCGCTGCGCGAGGCGGGCATCGCGGCGCGCATCGTGCTGCTGGAGGGCGTGCAGGACGCGGGCGAGCTTGGGCTGGCGGCGGCGCAGGGGCTCGAACTCTTCGTGCATCACGCCGCACAGATCGAGTGGCTGGAGGCATGGACCGGACAGCCGTTCTCCGTGTGGCTCAAGGTGGATACCGGAATGGGCCGACTCGGTTTCCGGCCGGCGGAAGTCGCGGCGGCAAGCAAGCGCCTGGCGCGCTGCGCCGCCGTCGCACAACCGGCGAATCTCGTGACGCACCTGGCGGAAGCGGAGCTTCGCGGCAATCCGCAGACGCGCGCCCAGATGGAAAGCTTCGCGCAGGCGACTGCGGGGATCCGGGGCGAGCGCAGCATTGCAAATTCCGCGGGGCTCATCGCCTGGCCCGATGCGCAGGCGGACTGGGTGCGGCCCGGCATCATGCTCTACGGCATTTCGCCATTCGCGGATGCCATCGGCGCGGACCTCGGTCTCAGGCCCGTGATGACCTTCGAGACGCGGGTGATCGCGCTCAAGGATGTCGTCGCGGGCGATCGCGTGGGCTATGGCGGCGCCTGGGTCGCGAATCAGAGGGCGCGGATCGCCATCGCGGCAGCCGGTTACGGGGACGGCTATCCGCGTGGCGTCGCGAACGGCGCGCCCGTCCGGGTCAATGGCATGCCGGCGGCCATAGCCGGGCGAGTGTCGATGGACATGCTGGCGATCGACGTCAGCGACGTGTTGCAGGTGGCGATCGGGGATCCCGTGCAGCTCTGGGGTCCCGCCGTGCCGGTCGAGCGCGTCGCGGCCGCGGCCGGCACGATCGGCTACGAATTGACCTGTCGCGTCAGCCAGCGCGTGCCCTTCGTCGTGCAGGCCACTTGAGGATCCTGCTCACCGGGTCTTCGGGCCGGATCGGCGCCGCCATTGGCGCCAGGCTTGCGCTGCGGCACCGGGTGACCGGCGTCGACCGTCGTGCGGGGCCGATGACGACGTCGATCGTCGACATCCGCGACACCACCCGGATCGCCGCACTTTGCCGCGGCATCGATGCGGTCGTGCACACGGCTGCGCTCCATGTTCCGGACCTGGCTGCGCACGGCGCGGCCGAATTCCAGAGCATCAATGTCGATGCAACCCGGCGGCTGCTCGAAGCCTGCGGTGCGGCGGGCGTGCGCCGGTTCGTCTACACGAGCACGACTTCGTTGTACGGTGATTCGCTGCTGCCCGTGGATGGCGCAGCAGTCTGGGTGACCGAATCACTGCCGGCTCGCCCCCGCGATGTCTATGACGAGACCAAGCTGGCGACGGAGGAAACCTGCCGGGCGGCGACGGCCGCCGGTCTCGCCTGCGTCAGCCTCAGGATGTCGAGGTGCTTCCCGGAAGATCCGCGGCTCGTCGCGATCTACCGTCTGTACCGTGGCGTCGACGCAGAGGACGTCGCCCAGGCGCACGAGCTGGCGCTCACGGCGGATTTGCCGGCCTTCGAGATATTCAATATTTCGGCGCGACCGCCGTTTCAGGCCGGGGACTGCCGCGCGCTGTTCACAGACGCCGGATCGCTGCTGGCCGACCGCTTTCCCTGGGTGCGCGCCGAGTTCATGCGTCGAGGCTGGCTGTTGCCACAGTCCATCGACCGCGTTTATGTTGTGGACAAGGCGATCGAACGGCTCGGCTACCGGCCGGTGCATGATTTCAGTTCGCTGTTTTCACGCCAGGCCACGGGGCCGGCGCAAGGGGGTTGACGATGTCGAGCGTCGGATATCACGAAGCGGCCGAAGACCTGTCGGACGAAACCCGCGACATGCATCGCGCGATCGTCTCGCTGATGGAGGAACTGGAGGCGGTCGACTGGTACAACCAGCGGGCGGACGCCTGCAAGGACCCGGAACTGCGCGCCATCCTTGCGCACAACCGCGACGAGGAGAAGGAGCACGCCGCGATGGTCCTCGAGTGGATCCAGCGCCGCGATGCGCGCCTGTCGAAGGAACTCAAGGAATACCTGTTCACCGACGTGCCGATCGCGCACGGCTGACGCATTCCGGGGGAGTGACGATGCAGATTCTCTGGCCGGCGTTCGCGCTCGTCGCGTTGACGCTCATGATCGTCATCCGGCTGGCCCGGCAGCGCTTCGCGGCGGTCAAAGCGGGCCGCGTCGACCCGCGTTTCTACAAAGTCTTCCGCGGAGACGGGGAGCCCGAAGACGTGGCGGCCACTGCGCGTAACCTGCTCAACCTCTACGAAATGCCGACGTTATTCTATGCCGGCACCGCGATTGCGTTCGCGGCCGGTCAGTCCGGCGCGCTGCTGGTGACGCTCGCCTGGAGTTACGTGGCGCTGCGCTTCCTGCACAGCGCCATCCATCTGAGCCTGAACAAGGTGCTCTGGCGTTTCCGCGTGTTCGCGGCCAGCTGGCTGGTCCTGCTCGCGTTCTGGGTGGCGCTCGCCGTCGAGCTCGTGACCTCCGCGAACGCCACCGGCTGAAGCCGCGCGTCCAGCCACCGGATGGGCGGCGCGCTCTGGAAAGCGTTCGTGTTCGGCGTCGTGGTCGCGGCAGCGATCGGTCCCATTGCGCTCCTGATTTTCGGCACGGCGGCCCGCCGCGGTATCGTGGCGGGTGGTTTCGCGGGCCTGGGCGCCGCGCTCGCGGACTTTCTTTATGCCCTTGCCGCTTTTTCGATCGGCGCGCTGCTGCTGCCGCCGCTGGCCGCGCATGCGACGACAATCCGCCTCGCCTGCGCGCTGCTCCTGGTGGCACTCGGTCTCTGGATGATATGGCAGCAGCTCCAGGTTCGCGATGCTGCGGCTGCGGCGCCGCGGGCGGCAGGGAGCGCGCTGCTGCCGACTTTCACTCTGACCATCGTCAACCCGTTGACGCTCGTCGTGTTCGCCGGCATCGTGCCGCAGCTGCCGGTCGCCGGGTCGTTCGGCAATGCGGCTTGGCTTGCCGTGGCATTGTTTGCGGGAAGCCTTATGGTCCAGCTCGCGATTGCCGGAGCCGGCGCCGGGCTCGGCATGGCATTGCCGGGCCGGCGCTGGCAGCGCGCGATCAACCTGGCGTCCGCCGCCGGCATCCTGGCATTCGGACTGGCCGGCCTCGTCACCGCAACCTGACCGACTGATGGGGCTTCGCGACGGCGTATAGTGCCGGCAACCGCGCGCAGGCGCGGGTCAACGGGGGAGGGCCGCCAAATGACGCTCGAACTGCATTATCTCGTGCTGGTCACCGCGCTGACGGCGGTGCTCTGGGTGCCGTACATCCTGAATCGCATCGCAGTGCGCGGCCTGGTCGAGGCCGTCGGTTATCCCGAGAACCCGAAGCCCGGCGCGCCCTGGGCCGAGCGGATGCAGGCGGCGCACGCCAATGCCGTCGAGAACCTCGCCGTATTCGCGGCACTCGTGCTGGTCGCCCACCTCGCGGGCGTCTCGAGCGAGGGTACGGTGCTCGCCTGCCAAGTGTATTTCTGGGCGCGGCTCGTGCACGTGATCGCCTACACCCTGGCGCTGCCCTGGGTGCGGACCATCGCGTTCTTCGCGGGGTTCGCCAGTCAGGCGACGCTCGCGTGGCTGCTGCTCGCCTGAACCGGCCTAGGCTTCGAAGAAGCCCATTTTCACGCCGGCGAGCGTCACGACGTCGTTATCGTGCAGCCGGCGGGCCTGGGGCCCGATCGGCTGGCCGTTCACCAGAGGGTAATCGCCCGGCTTGCTGCTCTCGACGTGGACCACGTAATAGCCGTCGGCCCGGCGGCTGATCGCGGCGACCTGCACCCCGGGGCGGCCAAGCGTCGTCAGCGTCTTGGCCAGTTCGAGTTCGCGCCCCGCGAACTGGCCCGACAAGACCTGGAGCTTGGCGGCGCGCGACGGTGCGCTCTTGTCGGCCGCCGGCGGTGCCGCCGCGCGCGGCGCCGGCGCCGCCGGCGCCTGAGGCGCCGGCTGAGCAGCGGGCGCGTCGAGCGATTCAGTGGCGGCTCGCAGACGAGCCTCGCTGACCTGGCCCGGCTGGATCACCAGCGTGCGTTCGAATTCGTCCTGGTCGGTGTCTTCGACCTGGCTGTCGACGAAGCGCAGGTGATGATGACCGATCGTGATGACGTCACCGTGGGTCAGGGCGTGCTTCTTTATCAGCTTGCCGTTGACGTAAGTGCCGTTGGTGCTGTTCAGGTCTTCGAGGAAGGAGTCGTTCAGGATGTTTATGATCAGCCCGTGATGGCCGCTGACCGCCGCATTGTCGATGCGGACATCGTTGTCCGGCAGGCGGCCGACTGTGTACCGCTCTTTGGTCATGTTGTATTCGGCCATGACCTGACCGTCCAGACTCAAGATAAGCCGCGCCATCGTCTCCCTCGCCGTCGGTTATCCGAACCAGGCCAATATTCTGTCAAGTATGCCGCGCCGCGCGGGGAAAAGTTCGACCACCTGCGCCAGCACGACCGAGATGTTGTCCCTGCCGCCGCTATCATTGGCCAACTGCACCAATTGTCTGGCGACTGTATCAAGATTAGCTCCGAAAGTACTGATTGTTAAGTGAATATCCTCGTCCTCCACCATGTCGGTGAGGCCGTCGGAACAGAGCACCAGCCAGTCCCCCGGTTCGACCGGGAGCTCGTGCACCTCGACATCCACGGTCGATTCCACGCCGAGTGCCCGCGTCACATAGTTCTTGTTCGTCGCGCGCTGCGCTTCCTCGGCTGAATAGAATCCGCGATCGACCAGCTCCTGCAGCAGCGAGTGATCCATCGTGAGTTGCTCGAACGTGTCCTTGCGTAGCCGGTACATACGCGAATCGCCGACATGCGCGACCGTGATCCGGTTGTCGTGCAGCAGCGCCGCGACGACCGTGGTGCCCATGCCCTCGCACTGCGTCTGGGTCTTCGAAGTCTGGTGAATGATCTTGTTGGCACGGGCAATGGCATCCCGGAGGATGATGCTCGGCCGGTGCAGTCCGGTCGCCTTGTCGGTTCCGTTCAGTTCCTGGGCGACGAAAGCCTCGCGCACCAGATTCTGTATGGTCTTGACCGCAATGCCGCTCGCCACTTCGCCCGCGTTGTAGCCGCCCATGCCGTCGGCCAGCACGTAGAGACCGATGTCGGCGTCGAGCGCGATCGAGTCTTCGTTATGCTCGCGAACCTTGCCCGTATCGGACACTCCGACCGCCTGTACGCGATTGCGCAGTGAAACGTAGCGGGCCATCAGCGCAGCGCCGGATCGATGTCGCGGGCGCAGTCACGCAGCGCCTGTGCCATCTCGGCACCGGTGCGATAGCGCATGTCGGGATCCTTCTCGAGCGCACGGTCGATCACTGCCGACAGCGCCGCCGGCAGGTCCGGCCGGACAACGCTGAGCGGCGGATGCGGCTCGGCGGAAATCTTCTGCATCAGTCCCGGGATCGAGTCGGAACGGAACGGCAGCATGCCGGTGAGCAGCTGGAACAGCGTGACGCCGAGCGAGAACAGATCCGACTGCGCGGTGACGGGCCGCGCGTCGAGCTGCTCCGGCGCCATGTAGGAGGGCGATCCGAGGATGACGCCGGTGCGCGTCGCCCGGCTGTTTTCCAGCCTCGCGACGCCGAAATCCATGACCCGCACGCGGCGGTTCTTCTGGTCGAACACGATGTTCGCCGGCTTGATGTCACGGTGGATCACACCGCGCTGATGCGCGAAATACAGCGCGTCGGCGACCCGCGCGCACATCTCGCAGACGAGACGCGGCGGCAGCATCCGTCCTTCGGTCACGTGCGTCGCCAGATTGACGCCTTCGACGTATTCCATCGCGAGGTACACGAGTCCTTCGTGTTCGCCGGCCTCGCGGATCTCGACGATGTCCGGGTGCGCCAGCGAGCCCGCGGCATCCGCCTCGCGCAGCAGCCGCAGCTTTGCCTCGTCGAGCAGGTCGTCTGGCCAGTCATCCGTGAGCGTGAGTGTCTTTAGCGCGACCACGTTGCCATTGCGCTCGTCGATCGCCTTGAAGACGGTCGCGGTCGCGCCGCGGCCCAGCTGCTGCTGCAGGCGGAAATGATGGAACAGCTGGCTGGTACGCAAAGCCTGCCCGCGCCCTGACTGGGCGGGCGAAAAAGCCGCGAAAGGAGCGGGTTTCTCCTTTACGGCGAATTCGAGCGGCTTGCCAATTTTCGGAGACGGATCGCTGGCCTTCTTGCCTGCCGAACCCGAAAGGTTGCGCAGCCAGCCGCCGCGGCTTGATTCGTCAGGCATGCGACGTCGGTCCGTAACCACCCTGTTCCACGAATCATAAACGGGCAACGGTCCGGCCGATACAGCCAGGGGCCGGAATTTCAAAGTGTTATGGGTCAAACCGCGACCTGGCCCGCAATCCCGCAAGCGCATGGCGCGCGGCCGAACGCATGCTAGCATCGCCGCTCCCGCGTTCCGGACCGACATGGCCAAGCCGCGCACAGTTTTCGTCTGCTCCGCCTGCGGCGCCGATGCGCCGCGCTGGGCGGGGCAGTGTTCAGCCTGCGGCGAATGGAACACGCTGACTTCATTTACGGAATCGCGCGCCGCCCGGGCACTCGCCAGTGTCGGGCCGGTAGCGGCGGCGCAAACTATCGCAGGGCTCGCCGGCACCGAGGAAGCGCGCCTCGCCACCGGCTTCGCCGAACTCGACCGCGTCATCGGCGGCGGGCTCGTGCCGGGTTCCGTGATCCTGATCGGCGGCGATCCCGGCATCGGCAAATCCACTTTGCTGCTGCAGGTACTTGGAGCGCTCGACGGCCGCCTGTCCACGTTGTACGTCACCGGCGAGGAGTCCCTGGCGCAGGTCGGGCTGCGGGCCAGCCGGCTGGGGCTCGGCTCGCTGGCGCTGCCGGTGCTGGCGGAGACCTCCGTCGAACAGGTACTGCAACTGCTGCAGGGTCAGCGCCCCGGTTTGGTGGTCATCGATTCGATCCAGACCCTGTACACCGAGGCGCTGGATTCGGCGCCAGGCTCGGTTTCGCAGTTGCGGGAATGTGCAGCACAGCTGGTGCGTTTCGCAAAAACCCACGGCACAACCGTGGTACTGGTCGGACATGTCACCAAGGAGGGGGCC
>DATKBY010000053.1:0-15366 GCA_035513555.1 Steroidobacteraceae bacterium
TCGTTCCAGGCCGAGGCCGCGCCGCTCGTCGTCGACGTCGAGGGTCGCACGCTGCGCCTGACGGGCACGGCGGAAGAACAGTACGCCGAATGGCGCCGCCTGCTGCACGAGCTCTACCGCGAAGAAACCGGGCTTGTCCCGACGGCTCCCACCGCGGACACGACCGCGCCCACGAAGCAGACGAGCGGCGCGGGTTGACCCTTTATGGTCGAACTGACACCCGGGCTCGAACTCGGCGCCCGGTTTGTATTGATGCGCCGCCTGGGCCGCGGTGGCTCCGCCGAAATCTGGCTCGCGGATGACCGCGAGCGCGGCGAGCACGTCGCGCTAAAAATCCTCGACGACGAAGAGGGCACTGTAAAGGGGACGCATCCCTTTTCCGTATCAGCCACCGAAGGCGACGCGGATTCCGAAAAGGGATGCGTCCCCTTTACGCTCGACCCCTCTTCAATCGTGCCGGTCCACGGACTGCTGGAAATCGACGGGCGCACGCTCGTCGTCATGGAATTCATGCCGGGCGGCGACCTCGGCCAGTTCCGCGGGCGGTCCTTTGAAAGCTGGGGCCGCCATGCGGACGAAGTTGCGGCGGCGCTCGAGGCGCTGCATGCGCAGGGGCTCGTACACCGCGACCTCAAGTGCAGCAATGTCCTGCTCGATGCCGAAGGCCGCGCGCGGCTTTCCGATTTCGCGCTTGCGGTCGAAACCGGCGCGCGCGTTCCGGCGGGCGGCTCACCTTACAATGCGAGTCCGCAGCAGCTGCGCGGCGAGGCCGCTCAGCCCGCCGACGATCTCTATGGCTTCGGCGCGCTGCTTTACGAGCTGATCGCCGGCCATCCGCCTTATTACCCCGAGATCACCCGCGACCTCGTGCTGCACGAGCCGGTGCCGCCGCTGGTGCCGCGCGGCGTCGTGCCGGTTGGCGTGCGCGAACTGGCGCTGCGTTTGCTCGCGAAGTCGCCGCGCGAACGCCCGGCGAGCGCCGCCGACGTGCGCGCGCGCCTCGCGGCGGCCGCCACGGGCGAGGGCGGCATCATGGAGCCGCTCGCGCATGCGCTGCCCGATCCGGCGCGCGCCGCAACCCGCAGCAGCCGACTGATTCCGATTGCGATCGCCGCCGCCGCGCTCATCGCGATCGCTACCGTCATCTGGTTGCCGCAGCGCTTCTCCGCGGAGAACACCGGCATCGCGGCGGACGCGCGCGCGCAGGCGGAACGCCAGAGCCAGGCGCGACAGGCGCGCGAGCAGACCGAAACGGAGCGCATCGCCGCGCGCGCGGACGCCGAGGCCGCACGAACGGCCTTCGAGACGTCATTCAAGGCGCTGGATGCGCGCGCCGCAGCGCGCTGGGCCACGGCCGTATTTGCCGAAGCCCGCGACGCAGGCGCCCAGGCCGCCGACCGCTACGCCGCCGAGAAATACGCTGAAGCGGCGGCCGGCTGGAAAAGCGGCTCCGAGAGACTGGCGGCGCTCGAGCAGCAGTTGCCGAAGTCATTGAAGGAAACGCTGCAGCGCGGGCAGGCCGCGCTCGCCGGAGGAAATACAGCGGCCGCGCGCGACGCCTTCGAGCTGGCGCTCGCGATCGACGCGTCGAATGCGGAGGCGAAAGCGGGTCTGGACCGTGCCGCGAAACGGGACGAGGCATTCGCCATCGTCGATGCGGCGGTCGCCGACGAAAGCGCCGGACACCTCGCCGCCGCCGAAGAGGGCTTCCGCCGTGCGCTCGCACTCGATCCCGGGGTGAAGAGCGCACAGGACGGCCTCGCCCGGCTCGCCGCGCGCCGCGCGGGCGAGGCTTATGCGGCGGCGATGTCGCGCGGATTCGCCGATCTCGCGCAGGGCCGGAACGATGCGGCGCGCCGCGAATTCCAGTCCGCTCTCGCGATCCGTCCGGGCTCGGTCGAGGCGCGGGATGCGATCGCCTCGCTCGACCAGGGCCAGAAGGCGGCGGCGCTGCTCATGCTGGAAGCCCGCGCACGCAGCGCCGAAGCCGAGGAACGCTGGGACGAGGCCCTGAAAGCGTGGCGGGAAGCCGCCGGACTCGAATCCTCACTAGAATCGGCCCGGGAAGGCATCGAGCGGACTACGCCGCGAGCGGAACTGCAACGCCGCATCGAGGCTCTGAACAGGGAGCCGCAGCGCTTGTGGGACCCCGCCGGACGCGCGGACGCGCGCAACCTGCTGGCGACCGCGGCCGCGGCCGGCAATCCGCGGCAACGGCTGGCGGCGGCGGCGCGTGAGCTGGAACGGCTGGCCGCGGCTGCGGAAACGCCGGTCAAGCTGCGGTTGCAGTCGGATGGCGTCACGCAGGTCGCGATCTACCGCGTCGGCCAGTACGGGACGTTCTCCGAGCGCGATGTGGAATTGCTGCCCGGGAAGTACACGGTAGTGGGCACTCGAAACGGATTTCGCGACGTGCGGCGGGAAGTCGTACTGCCGCCGGGCACGCCGGCGCAGGCGGTGGTGGTGCGCTGCGAGGAACCGATTTGAAGGAACTGTGGCTCGACGATCCGCTGGGTGAACGGCCGCTCGCGCCGTCCGAACTGCCGCTGACGGTCGGCGGCCCCGGCGCGGCTGTCGTGATTCCCGGTTGCCGCCCCGGCGAACTGCGTGCGCGCGTCGCGGTCGGTGCCGGCGGCCTCGCGATCACGCCCGAACCCGGCGCGGGCAAGAACGCGCTCGACGGCGTAGCGATTTCGCTCGAGGATCGGAGCGGGCGCCCGACCATCGTCGTGCGCCATGGCGGCGTCGCGAACGTCACGCGTCCGCCGCAGTTCGAAAGCCGTGCGGGCGCCGCCGCGGATGCAGGCTATGAGCGGCTGCCGATCGAGATCGTCGATTACGAACCGCGCGCCCGCGCGGCGCTCTCGAAGCCCGTGGAGCGTCATTGGGGCAAGCCGCTGGTATGGGCCGCGGTCGCAGCCGTCGTCGCCGTACTAGGCTTCCTGCTGACCGCCACCTCGGTCGAAGTCACGACCAGCGCCGGCGTCACGCCGGATGAAGTCGATTTCGGCGGCACGGCCTTCGACATCGGATTCCGCGGGCGCTATCTGGTGCCGCCGGGCGATTACCAGCTCGCGGTCGCGGCCGAGGGCTTTGCGCCGGCGGTTCTGCCGGTCACCGTCGGCAACGAATCGGGCCAGCGCATCGTGGTCGCGCTCGAGCGCCTGCCGGGCCGAGTCGCGATCGACACCGGCGGCGTCGCCGGGACGCTGTCGGTGGACGGCGTGCCGAAAGGCGTGCTGCCGGGCACGTTCGCACTGCCGGCCGGCACGCGCGAGCTCACCATCGCGGCGCCGCGACATGCCGAGCAGCAGATCCGCTTCGATGTCGCGGGCGGCGGCGAAGAACAACCGCTCGAGGTCACGCTCGCGCCGCTGTTCGCAAAGCTGACGGTGACGAGCGTCCCGGAAGGCGCGACCGTCTGGGCGGACGACCAGGAGCTGGGGCGGACGCCGCTCGAGACCGAACTCGACGCCGGCCGCTACACGCTCGCGCTGCTGCATCCAGAATACCGCCGCTTCGAGGGTCCGCTCACGGTCAAGGCCGGCGAGCCGCAGGTCGTCGGCCCCATCGAGCTCGGCATGCCGGATGGCAGGCTCGTCGTGTCGAGCCGCCCGGCCGGCGCCGATGTCAGCATCGGCGGCAGTTATCGCGGTCGCACGCCGCTGTCGATCGGCGTGCCGCCCGGCATGCCGCAGGAAGTCCTGCTGACGCTTGCGGGCCATGCGCCCGCGTCGCAGACCGTCAATACCGAAAGCCGCGCAGAGCGGCGCCTCTCATTCGACCTGACACCGGTGCTCGGCGAGATCCGCGTGCGCGGCGAGCCTGCCGATGCGCTGCTCTACGTGGACGGCGCGTCGCGCGGGCCGGCGAACAACCAGACGCTGTCGCTGCCCGCCGCGCCGCACGTGATCGAAGTGCGCAAGCCTGGGCTCGAGAGTTTCCGTGCGACGGTGACGCCGCGCGAAGGTCAGCCGCAGCTCATCGAGTACACGTTGCGCACCGCGGGCGAAGCGCGCACCGCAGCGATGCCGGCGCGCCGCAGCACCGGCCTCGGTCAGGAAATGGTGCTGGTCACGGGCGGGCGCTTCACGATGGGCAGCGCGCGCCGCGAGCCGGGGCGCCGCTCGAACGAGACCGAGCGCGTGGTCGTGCTGCAGCGTCCGTTCTACCTGTCGCGTCACCAGGTGACGAACCGCGAGTTCCGCGAGTTCCGCGCCGAGCACCTGTCCGGCATCTTCAAGGACGAATCGCTCGACCTCGACCGCCAGCCGGTCGCGCGCGTCACCTGGCAGGATGCGGCGGCGTTCTGCAACTGGCTGTCGAAGCGCGACGGCCTGCCGGAAGCCTATGTCCAGCGCGGCGGCCGGTTCGAGCTGGTTGATCCCGTGAACACGGGCTACCGGCTGCCGACCGAGGCCGAATGGGAATTCGCGGCGCGTTTCGATGGCAGCCAGGCGACCCGAAAATATCCCTGGGGCAATGGCCTTCCCGTGCCGGCGCGATCGGGCAACTGGGGCGACGCGACCGCAATCTATCTCACGCCGGTGACGATTTCCGGTTATGAAGACGGTTATCGGGTTGCCGCGCCGGTCGGCAGCTATCCGGCCAACCCGCTCGGCATCCACGATCTCGGCGGCAACGTGCTCGAGTGGACGACGGACCGCTATTCCATCTATGTCGTCGGCCCCGATCACGTCTCGACGGATCCGGTCGGTCCACGCGCCGGCGAGAACTACGTGATCCGCGGCGCCGGCTGGCTCACCGGCAAGATCCCGGAGCTGCGCACCGCCTCGCGCGATTCGGGCAACGCCGCGCGCCCGGATCTCGGTTTCCGGATCGCGCGTTATGCAGAGTGATGTCATGCGCCGGCTGATCGCCATCGCAGCGCTCTTCGCCATCGCATCCGCGGCGGCGATCGAGCCGCCGAAAACCGACGCGCCGCCGCGTTCCGACGCGACCCCGCCGACGGCGCCCGCGCCCGACGCCCCGGCGCCGGCACCGGAGGCGGAACCGGAGGAAGACGAGGAAACCTTGCCGCCATTGCCGACGGATGCCGCGCCCGCCGGGCCGCCGCCGGCGCGATTCAATCCGACCGAGAAAGTCCGCGCGGACTTTCCGGTCTCGTTTCCGATCGACATCTGAGGGGCCACATGAAGACCCGTTATCCGAAGGAATTCCTGTTCAGCCTGGGCGCGCTGCTCGCGGCGGTCATCGTGGTCCAGACCGTCTGGGCGACGTGGGTGCGGCCGACCGCGCAGGCGGTGCTGGCCGTCCAGACGGAAAGCATGGGCAAGGATCCCAACTACGTCCCGGATCGTTCGCTGTTCGTGATCATGAAGGACTGGGAGCAGGAGAGCTGCGTGATCCTGATGATCTGGGCGCTCGCGATGATCGGCTACAAGGCCATCGCGACGAAGCGCGAGCGGGAACAGCTCGACCAGGATCCGGTGCGCGTGCCGGAAGGCATGCGCATCCTGCCGGAAGACACGCGCGAGTACGTGCGTCAGCTCGAGTCGCTGCCGGGCCAGCAGCAGCAGGCATTGATCGTGCGCGCGGCCAAGGCGGCGCTCGCGCGCTTCGGCGCGACGCGCAACGTCCAGGACGTGTCCGAAGCGGGCCACGCGGTCTGCGCGGCGGAGGCGGAGCGCCTCGATTCGGAACTGTCGATGATCCGCTACATCGCCTGGGCCATTCCGGCGATCGGCTTCATCGGCACGGTGCGCGGCATCGGCAACGCCCTCGCGGAGGCGCACAAGGCGGTGACCGGCGACATTTCGGGCGTCACCGAGGGCCTGGGCGTCGCGTTCAATTCGACGCTGGTCGCGCTACTGCTGTCGCTGCTGCTGATGTTCCTGCTGCACAACCTGCAGCTCGCGCAGGAGCGTCTCGTGCTCGACGCCGAAACCTATCTCGACAACCGCGTGCTGCGGAACCTGCAGGTGCGCTGACGGTGGCCACGATTGGCATCGAAGTGGTGGACGCGGCGCTTATCGCCGTGCGGAATGGCACGACGGCGGCGCCCAGCCCCGGCGTTGCGCTGCTGGACCCTGCCGGTTTGCTGGTGGGCGCGCCGGCCGCGTCCGCCGCGCGCCTGCAGCCGGTGCTCGCGAGCGACCGCTTCTGGTCGGATCTCTCGACCGAATCGCTCGCGCGCCGCGATCCGCCGCTGTCGCATGCGGATCTCGCGCACGCGCATCTGTCATCGTTGTGGAAGGACATTGCCGAGGACGGCGATGCCGCGGTGTTCGCGGTGCCGGGTTCGATGCGCCTGCACCAGGTCGGGCTCCTGCTCGGCATTGCGCGTCGCGTCGGCATACCGGTGGCAGGCGTCGTCGATGCCGCGGTCGCCGCCTGCGCGGACCTGCCGGCGCGCGCGTCGGTTATGCATCTCGATGTGCAGTTTCACCAGGCGGTGCTGACCGAGATGCAGGGCGCGACGGTGCTGCGCCGCCGGCGCGTCGAGATCGCGCCGCGCGCAGGACTGAAGGCGATTTACACGGCCTGGGCCCAGCTCGTCAGCGAGGCGATGGTGCGGCGCACGCGCTTCGACCCGCTGCACCAGGCGGCGACCGAACAGCAGCTCTACGAGCGCCTCCCCGAATGGCTGGCCGCGATGTCGGACCGGGAATCGGTGGACGTCGCGATCGACACGGAAGCGGGCTCCTTTGCTGCGACGCTGCGCCGCGAACAGTTCACGCTGGCCGCCGAGGCCTGGTATGCGCAGCTTGCGGAACTCGTGCATGCGGGTCACCGCGCGGACGAGGCCGCGACGCTCGCGCTGTCCGCTCGTGCGGCGCTCTTGCCCGCGCTCGGCGGGCGTCTCGCATCGCTGCCGGGGCTGGTGGAGATTGCGTTGCCGGAGACCGCGGCGGCCGCAGCAGCCGCAGCCCGCGCCGCCGAGATCGGTCCGGCCGAGCCGCCGGCGCTCGCGATCGCGCTGTCGCGCAGCCATGCCGCGGCGAGCGGCAGCCGCCGCTCCGGATCCGCCACGAGCGCGACCCACGTGATCCTGGATGGTCGGGCGCATGCGATTGACGAGCATCCGCTCGTGATCGGTATCGGCGCAGGCGCCGGTCGGCGCATCGAACTCGGCGGTGCGGGCGCCGGAATTTCGCGTTCGCATTGCACGCTTGTCCGCAGGAACGGCCAGGTCATCGTGCGCGATCACAGCCGCTACGGCACCTTCGTGAATGGCGAGCGGGTGGACGGCGAGATGCCGCTCGGCGCCGGCGACCGCCTGCGCGTCGGCTCGCCGGGCATCGTGCTCGAGCTCGTCGCGGTCGGATAGGAAATCCCGATGGGCCAGCGCAAGACGCAAACCTTCAGCATGTCCTTCCTGGACGTGATTTCCTGCGGTTTCGGCGCCGTCGTCCTGTTCTACACGATCATCAGCGCCCAGGCCGGGCTCCATCGCATCAAGGAAAGCGCGGACCTGTCGGCGGAGTCGCGCAAGCTCGAGCAGGAAGTGCTGGAGGGCTACAAGCATCTCGCGGAACTGCGCAACGCACTGGAGTCGACGGAGGACCGCACGGTGCGCGCCGCGGGCCTTTCGCGCGAGATGCTCGAGAAGCTGAAGTTGACGGAGGAGGAGCTCGCGCGCTACGAGCACGATACGCTCGCGCGCCGCGAGAGCCTCGAGCGCCTGAAAGCCGACCTGAAGTCGCTGGAGGAGAGCACGCGGCGGCTGAAGGAGCGGGCGCCGCCGGAAGCCGGCGAAAGCCGCGCGCGCGTGGACGACCAGGAACAGCTGGTGACGCTGCGCGTGGACGGCCGGCGCGTGCTGGTGCTGGTGGACGCTTCGGCGAGCATGCTGGACGAGACGCTCGTCAACATCATCCGTCTGCGCAACATGCCGGCGGAGCGGCGCATCGCTTCGGCCAAGTGGCAGCAGGCGGTCAACACTGTCGACTGGATCGCTTCGCGGCTGCCGGATACCACGCAGTTCCAGCTCTATGCATTCGACACCGCGCCGCGCGCGCTGGTCGAGGGCAGCGCGGGCCGCTGGCTCAGTGTGAAGGACGCCGGCCAGATCGAGCAGGCGCTGCAGTCGCTGCGCGCCACCGCGCCGACCGGCGGCTCGAGCCTGCAGAACGCGTTTGCCGTCATACGGACGCTGCAGCCGGCGCCCGACAACGTCATCCTGATCACGGACGGCCTGCCGACGCAGGGCGACAAGCCGCCGCTGATGCGCACGCTCGTGACGATGGAGCAGCGCGAGGACCTGATGAAGCAGGCCGTCCGGTCGCTGCCCGGCTCGCCGCCCCCGGTCAGCATCGTGCTGCTGCCGATGGAAGGCGACCCGGCGGCGCCGATCTATTTCTGGCGTCTCGCACGCTCGACCGGCGGCGGTTTCCTGAGCCCGGCGAAGGACTGGCCATGAAACGCCGCACGCGCCGCGACACCGAGACTTTCAGCATGTCGTTCCTCGACTGCATCTGCTGCGGCTTCGGCGCGATCATCCTGCTGCTCGTGCTGAACGAGTTTGGCGAGCCGATTCAGCTCGAGCAGGCAAAAGTGGACCTCGACGCGCAGATCAAGACCATGGAGCGCGAGATCTTCGACATCCGCGGCATGGCGCTCGTGCTCGAACGCGAACTGCGCGCCCGCATCGAGCAGCTTTCCGAGGAACAGCAGCGCCTGGCGCGGCTGCGCGGCGACTTGTTTTCGATCGAGGGCAAGCATCAGGCGAGCACCGACGAGGAGGACGCGCTGAAGAAGCTGACCGAGACGCTCGCCAATGCGCGCCGCGCGCTGATCGACGAGACGCGCCAGCTGCAGACCGAGGGCCGGCGCCAGGTCTACAACCAGCCGGTCGCCGGCGTGCCGATCGACAGCGAGTACGTGATCTTCATCGTCGATACCTCGGGCTCGATGCAGACGCAGAACTGGCGCTACGCCGAGCGGAAGATGGAAGAGGTGCTGAACATCTACCCGAAGCTCAAGGGTATCCAGGTCATGGACGACATGGGTGGCTACATGTTCACGGAGTACCGCGGCAAGTGGATCCCGGACTCGCCGGCCAGGCGCAAGGCGATCCTCGACCGGTTCCGCCGCTGGCAGGCGTTCTCCAACTCGAGCCCGGCCGAGGGCATCATCGCCGCGGTCCGCACGTTCTGGGGCCGCGACCGTCCGATCAGCATCTATGTGTTCGGCGACGAGTTCACCGGTGCGTCGATCCAGGAAGTGGTCGACACGGTGGACCGCATCAACCGCGCAGCCGGTTCAGGCGAGCGGCTGGTGCGGATTCATTCGCTCGGATTCCCGATCCCGGGCCAGTACCCCCAGCACACGAGCATGCGTTACGCGACCCTGATGCGCATACTGTCCGCCAGGAACGGTGGCGTGTTCGTCGGCCTGCCGGAAGGCCAGTCCGCAGCCATGCGACGGAGCAACTGATGAAATGTCCCGCCAACCGCCCGGCATTCGCCGCCATCCTCGCCGTGTTGCTGCTGGCCGGCTGCACCGCGACCAAGCTGACGACCCAGGCGCAGCTGCCGCCGCCGCTGATCGACAAGCTGCCGGTCCGCGTCGGCGTGCACTTCTCGAAGGAGTTTGCCGAGTACGTGCACAAGGAGACGCGCAGCCAGATCGACTATGAGGTGACGCTCGGCCCTGCGCACGTCACGAACCTCAACTGGCTGCTGGGTGCGATGTTCGCCGAGCTCGTGGAGGTCGAGGACCCGGCGGCGGTCGCGGACATCCGTCCGCCACTGCTGTTCGTGCTCGAGCCGAAGTTCGAGGAATTCTCGTTCCTGACGCCGAAAGATGTCGCGGGCGAAGCCTTCGTCGTGACGATCCGCTATCTGCTGACGCTCTATGACGGCAGCGGCGGCCGCGTCGATTCGTTCACTTACACCGGCTACGGACGCGAGAAAGCGCGCACGCTCGCGACCAAGGAACCGCTCGCGATCGCGACGCAGCGAGCAATGCGCGACGCTGGCGCCAAGGTCGCGGTCGAACTGACCGACCAGGAAGCGGTGCGGCTGCTGCTGCGAACCCCCCCGGACCCGATGCCAGCGAAGCCGGCGGTGCAGGTATCTGCCGGGGAATCGCCATCATCCGCGGAACAAACGCAGCCTGCCGCGGCCGAAACGCCGGCACCTGCCGAGGGAACGCTGCCACCCGCGGTGGAAGCTCCCCCGCCCGACGCGGAAACGCCGCAGGGTCCGTCAACTGCCTGAAGCGGGGTTCGCGGCAGCCGAGGACGCCGACGCCGGCAGCTGCAATTCATGCCACTCGCTGGTGAACTGCACGCCTTCCGTGGCGACAGGCTTGCCGTCGACGAATCGCGGGCTGTAAAGCGCGCGCGCCAGCGCACGCCGCGCCTGCGACAGCTGGCTGTCGGCCATGTCGGTCGACACCACCTGGATGTTTTCCGTGCCGCCGGACTCCGTGACCACGAAGGTGAAGACGGTCTCGCGGATGATGACGGTGTTCGTTACGTTGCCGGCACTGCGCTTCGACGACAATGGCGCCCGGTAATAAACCATGCGCGGCGCAACGAACGGGTTACCCGCACCCGTGAACTCGCCCGTAGCGTAGAGCGTCGAAGCCTCGGCATAGAGCGGGAGGGCCAGCGCCGGTCGTGATGTTACCTGGTACCAGTCAGCGAGTTCGGTCAGGGCTTCTGCGAACAGTTCCTTCGGAGGATCGACTGCTGCGCGCAGGATCTCGACCGCCTGTTCGGCAGATCTGAGGCCGGCGCGGTCCGCTCCTTGCGCGGGCATGCGTGCCGCACGGTACTTTTTGCCAGCGAGCTGACCAGTGATCGGATCTCGTACCGGCACGTCCTCGTCAAGGGATTCCGGGTCGATCGTGTACTGCAGGCGATGCGTGCGGCAGATCGAGATCATCGCGCGCACTGCCGCGACGTTGTAACCTCCGCTTTCCTGCATGGCCACGTCGCGCACCCGCAGATATAGCCCGCGCGCTGCATGGAATTCCTGCAGCGATTCGTAGAACTCGGCCAGCTTGAGCGCGGCAGGCAACGTGCGCGCATCGTCATAGCCATAGTTCTGCTCCAGTATTCGGAGTGCATACCGGCGCTCGTGCTCGACGCCGTCGAAGTCGCCGATGGCAAAACGGCTGCTGGCCGCCTGCTCGATCAGCGGCAACTGCTCGAGATTGAACAGGCCTTCCGCGCGCCGGCTGACCGCGAGTGCGCGATCGAAATACTCGGCTGCGATCGCGTGTTGGTCGAGTGCGGCGTGTGCGGAACCGAGGCCGGCGAGTGGCGTGATCAGGCGGCGGGACGAGATGCCCTGGCTCGCTTCAAGCATCTCCAGCGATTTGCGATAGCTCGCCTCGGCGGCAGCGAAATCGTTGAGCTTGAACTGGGTGGCGCCGAGATTGTTGTACGCGATCGGCAGTTCGTAATCCCGGTCGGAGTCGGTTTCTGACAGTTCGACGACGCGCTGCGCAAGCGGCAATGCTTCCTCATAGCGCGCGGTGTCGTACAGCGCGCGGAACTGGTCGTAGGCCTCCATGCGCGGGTCGAGCGGCAGGCTGCTCGCTGGTGCGTCCGGAACACCGGTTTCAGCAACGCCGGTTACGGGGGGCGCGTCGGCGGTTGGCGCAGAATCGGCCGTTTCCGCAGGCGGCGGCGTGGTCGGCTGCGTAACGTCTGCGGGCGTGACTTTAGCGACGGCCGCCCCGAACGGGGACGCGGCGGCGGACAACAGCAGGACGGCGAGCCCCCGGATCATGCTGAAACGATAGACCATGGTTCCCGGGTCATGTTCCGCCCGGCGGCCGAAATCGCTCACCGCCCGCCATGGCTGCGTTCGAACACCGCGATCAGCCCGCCGGCGGCGAGCGCGAGCAGCGGGTCGGTGATCTCGGCGCGATGTCCCGGCAGCCAGGTCTGCAGCAGTTCGACCGAGAAAATGAGCCCCGTGCCGACGCCCGTGGCGGCGATCACCGGCAGGCCGCTGCGCACCAGCAGCCAGACCAGCGCCCCGCCGTGAAAGCAGCGCAGGAACATGTCGCTGAGGTTGGTCGCGCGGTAGTGGGTCAGTGATTCGGCGAACGGCACGAAGGCGAAGCGGTCCTGCGCGACCTGGAAGTCGAATGGCACGAGTCCCCGGATCGCGATCAGCGCAACGAGGGCGGCGGCGACCAGGCTGATCGCACGCTCCATCGGCAGGTGCGACAGCGGATACCAGAGCGCGAACGCGACCGCCATTCCCGCGATCTCGCCGGCCTCCAGCGCCATCCCGGCAAACAGCACGCGGCCCGCGAGCACGATTGCCATCGCACCGAGCACGAGCGCCCCCCGGCGCCCCGGCGCGAGCTGCTCGCAGACCGGCATCAGCACGAGCCAGGCGAGCGCATGCGGCAGGATCTCGCCGAGCGACCACCAGCCCTGGCCTGCGAGGGGTTCGAATGCCGAAAGCCATTTGCCCGGATCCATCACCGGCGCGAATGGCGCGAGCCGGTAGCAGATCCACGACAGCAGCAATGCCGAGGCGACTGGATGACGCAGGAATCCCGCGAATGGAGAGGTGTGCATGCGCCGATGTGTCGCCGCGACGGCGAGCGCGATCCACGCGCCGGCGAAAGCGCCGATCGTGTTGGAAAGGACGTCGGACAGGCTCGTGACGCGCCGCGTCTCGTAGAGCTGGGCGAACTCGATCGTGAACGACAGCGATGCGGCAGCAATAGTCGCCACGATCGCCGCGACGAGCCCGCCGAGCTGTCCGGCGAGCAGCCAGGTCAGGCAGGCGCCCAGCGGCAGGTACAGCAGCACGTTCGCGGCGATGTCGCTGCGCGTCGTGCGCGCGAAGGACATCGTCGCCAGCAGGTCGAGGGGACCCGCGCCGGCCACGCCGGCAAAGCCGAACGGGTACAGCGAGCCGTAGACGATCAGGAAGCTGATGACCGTCAGCAGCCAGCAGGCGATGCGACGGCTGCCGTCACTCACGCTTGGCGCCGAACGTCGTGCCGAAGAAATCGCCGGGCAGCCACTGCGGGCGATCGTCGGCATCGGCGATCGCGCGGGCGAGCGCGACGTTGACCGCCGCGATGCGCGCTAGCGACGGCCAGTGTATCGGCAACGCGGTCGAGTCGCTCGGCGCGTGATAATGGTGCAGCAGGAAGTTGCGGCGCACGGCGGCGGTATCGATGGTCGGGTCCGTCGACATCGCGCCGGTCACGATGAACAGCGCCGGGATGCCGGCGCGCACGAATGGATACTGGTCGCTGCGCACGAACACGACTTCCTCCGGCGTTGGATCCGGCAGGTCGGCGAGTCCTTCCGTGGCGAGGGCGGCGCGCGCAGTGGCGCCGAGCGTGGAGTGCTGCGCGCCGTGCATCGTGAGCCCGCCGATGGGGAAAAGCGCCATCGGCATGTCATTGTTGATGTTTGCGACCAGTGCGTCCTGCGGCACCGTCGGGTGCGCCGCAAAGTGGTAGGCGCCGAGCAGCCCGCGCTCTTCCGCGGTCAACGCGACAAACAGGATCGAGCGGCGCGGACGCACGGCGGCGTCTGCGAGCGCGCGCGCAGCCTCGAGCACGATCGCGACGCCGGCTGCGTTGTCGAGCGCGCCGTTGTAGATGTCGTCCCCGTTCACCGGCTGTCCGCGGCCGAGGTGGTCAAGATGCGCGGTAACGACCACGTATTCTTCTGCGAGCGCCGGGTCGCTGCCGCGCAGCATCCCGACGACGTTCGCGCTCTGCAGCCGCTCGATCCGGTTCTCGAGCGCCATCGAGATTTCCCCCGGCAATTCGAAGGAATGGAAGCGGGCTTCGCGCGCGGCGGCAAAGACCTCGTCCGCGCTTGCGGGCGCGCCGGCGAATAGCCTGGGCGCCGCCGCGACGCTGACGGAAGCCGACCCGAGGATCTCCGGATACGCATCGACCGGCGTGCCTGCGGCATCGAGCAGCCGCATGCGCGGGTTCCAGGAGAGTTGCTTCGACCGCGTCCACGGCGAGCGAGCTTCTTCCTCGGGCGTGTCCACGGTGACGATGCCGACGGCGCCGCGCGCGACCAGGCCTTCGATCTTCGAGCGCGACGAATAGTGCGCGCGCTGGCTGTTGGGGAAACGCGCGGGGGCCCCGGACAGGACGACCGCGATTCGGCCCTCGAGGTCAAAGCCGGCGAAATCGTCGTGGCCGAGCTCCGGCGCGTGAATGCCAAAGCCCACGTAGGTCGCGGGCGCGGACACCCGGCTCGCGGGTTTGTTGAAATAAAAGCCGCCGATGAAATCGTCGAGCGGCGTCAGGCGGTCCTCGCCGCCGGGTCCGCGAATCGAGAGCGATGAGGCCGCGTGATCGCGGGTTGCCTGGATGAGCGGCACGTTCTGCATCCAGCGACCGCCGTCGCCCGCGGGTTCGAGGCCGATTGCGTGCATCCGGGTCGCGACATAGTGCGCCGCGAGCTCGTAGCCGCGCGTGCCGGCGGCGCGGCCTTCGAGCAGGTCGTGGGAGAGAAACTCGACATGGGCGCGGATCGCCTCGGGCGCGATGGCAGGCGGGGATTCCGCGAGCGCAATGGCGGTTACGAGCACCAGGCAGGCGAACGCGGTCCGGCGACGCATCGGCAGATCCCCCACATCGGAACCTCCGAGTGTACCGGGATGGGCCTGGTTATCCGAGATTGACGGCGCGCTTGAGCGCCAGCACCTCTTCGGCACGCACCGCCCGGAAGTGACCAGCCGGCAGCCGGCCGAGCTTCAGGCTGCCGAGCGCGACGCGCTCGAGGCTCCTGACCTTGAGCCCGACGCGGGCAAACAGGCGTCGGATCTCCCGGTTCTGGCCTTCGCGCAGCGTCACCGATATGAGCGACAGGTCGCCGCGCCGGCGATTCCGCAGCCGCTTCAGCACGCGCACTTTCTCGAGACGCGCGCGCTTCGCGCCGCCGTCGCGCGAACTCCGGTCGGCGAGATACAGGCCGCGCCCTAGCTGGGCCAGCGCCTCCGCAGTCAGATCGCCCTGTACGGAGACGTGATATTCCTTGGCGACGCCGCGGCTCGGATGCGCCAGGCGATGCGCGAATTCGCCGTCATTCGTTAGCAGCACGAGGCCGGTCGAATCCGCGTCCAGCCGGCCGACCGGGTAAACGCGCTCGCCCGCCGGAACCGCTGCCTGCACCATGGCGACGACATTCGGGCGGCCGCCGGGGTCGCGCGCCGTCGAGATGACGCCGCGCGGCTTGTTCAGCATCAGGTACAGCCGGCCGCTTTGCCGGCCGGGACCGAGCCTGCGCATGTCCACGACACTGCCATCGAGTTCGACCAGGTCACGCGCGGGTTCGACCAGACAGGGCAGCTCGAGTACGAGCCGGCCATTGACGCGCACACGCCCGGCACGGATCGCGAATTCGCAATCGCGCCGCGAAGCGACGCCGGCGTCCGCAAGCGCTTT
>DATKBY010000054.1:0-5536 GCA_035513555.1 Steroidobacteraceae bacterium
CGATTGACGGTCAGTTGCGACCCCATCGCTTCGTGAAGCCGATACCCCAGGTACGCGGCGTATTGATCGTGATGGTCCCCGGCGGCGCGCTCTGCTGGTCGAACAGGATGGCCCGCTCGTTGCTGAGATTGTCGACGTAGGCGTAGACCTCCCAGTCTTCGCCCTCCAGGCCGATCTTGAAGTCGGAGATCTCGTAGGACGGCTGGAGCGTGGCGTCGTCGGATATTCCGTTCAGCGAATTGCCGTTATAGCTCCACTGGAAGCGGCCGTAGAGATTGCCGCCGGCAATCTGCCTCGGGAATGTGTATTCGAGCCAGACGACGCCCTTTTCTTTCGCCGAGAAAGGCAGCCGGTCGCCGTCCTGCGTGCCGATGATCGGGTTGTCTGATTTCGTCTTCGGGTCGAGGAACTGGAAGTTCAGGCCGAAGTCGAGCGATTGCCCCAACAGCGCGCTGAACTCGCCGCTGATGCCCTCGATCTCGGCGTCGCCGACGTTTGCGACCAGTATCGCGAACAGCGGGCCCGGATCGACGACTTCCACCTGGTAATCGTTCCAGTCCATCTTGAACGCGGTGAGGTTGAAGACCATGCGGCCGCCCAGCCAGCGGCTCTTGAAGCCGAGCTCATAGTTGTCGAGGAAATCCGGCTCGTAGTCGGCCGGCAGCACCGTGCCTGGCCGCACGACGTTTCGGCCGCCCGCCCGGAAGCCGTCCGAGAAAAGCGCGTACACCATGGCGTCGTCGCCGACTCGGTACTGCAGGCTGAGCTTCTTGGTGATATCGCTGGTCGAGTTCTTCGCGGTGCCGAGGTTGGCCGTGAAATGGCCATTCGGCTGCTGGATGAAATAGTCGCGCGTGCGCGTGTGGTCGAACCAGCGCAGGCCCGTCGTCAGGGTCAGGCGATCGGTCAACGAGAATCCCAGTTCGCCGAAGGCTGCGTACTGCTCCGTGATCAGGTCGTTCTTCGAGTGGTAGAAGGCGTTGTCGGTCGAGCCCGGCAGCACGTCGTAGTAAGACGTCGTCCAGAAATCGAATGACGGCGTGTTTTCGTAGTCCTCGATGCGTGTGAAGAAGCTGAAACCATCGTTCACGCGCTCGTAGAACACGCCGGCCAGCCAGGTCATCTTCTCGGTCTCGCCCTGCAGGCGGAATTCCTGGGCAAAACGGTGCACTTCGGGGCTGTCCCGCCATCCGAGGCCGCGCGGGTCCGGGCCAAGGTCGTAGTTGGCGTAGTAAGCGCCAAAGGCGTTGCTCAGGTAAAAGGTGTAATCGGTGTTGTCCTGGTGATACTTGATCTCGCGCGTGAAATAGCTGGAGGCTGACGTGAACTCGCCCCAGCCGAGGTCGCCCTGCAAGGTGAGCGAGAGCTGCGCCCACTCGTCGCTCCGGCTTTCGTCGAAGAATCGCACCACCGCCAGCTCGCGGCCGGAGCGCTGGACGTTGTCTTCCGAGTAGCTGTTCGCGTCCATCGTCTGGAACACGACGCCGGCATCGACGGTCCAGTCGTCATTGGGCAGCCAGCGCAGCGCCGCGCGGCCGCCGGCGTAGTCAATGGCGTTGATGTCCTTGTCGACGACGTCCGCGTTGTCGAACGTCCCGCCGAGACTGGTGCCGAGCACGTTGTCGATGTAGCCGGCATCGCGCGCCGTGAAACCGACCAGCCGGATCGCGACGTTGTTGGTCAGCGGCAGGTTCAGCACGGCGTTCACGTCGTATCCGATGTCTCCGTCTTCGACGGAGTTCGCGTCGACGCTGACCGACGACTCGAAAGCATTGGGATCGGGCTTGTTCGTGATGTAGCGCAGCGTGCCGGCCTGCGAGCTCGAACCGTAAAGCGTGCCCTGCGGCCCGGGCAGTGCTTCAATGCGCTCGATGTCGACCAGCCGGATCTCCGGCTGCAGCGAACTCTGGGTCAGCGGCTGCTCATCCAGGTAGATCGCTGACGAGGCGTCGGCAATGAACGACGACGAGTCGTCGGCGACGCCGCGGAAATAAATCGTGCCGCGGCCCGGCGTGATGGCATTGAAGCTCAGGCTGGGAACGAACCGGGTGATGTCGTCGAGATTGTTCAGATTGGCCCGCTCGAGCTGTTGCTGGCCGATCGCCTGTATTTCCTGCGGTACGTCGATCAGGGTTTCTTCGCGCTTGCGCGCCGTGACGACAATCTGCTCGAGCCCGACCGTCGGCGTCTGGGCAAGGGCGCCGGGTGCGTAACCGCCTGCCAGCGCGATCGAAACCGCGTAGGCGACCTTGTTAACCGGCTCGTTGTTCTTGATGCGCGCAGTCATGCTTGTCCCCTTCCGTGATTCCCCGTCAATCGAAGGATAGTGCAATGCCCGCTTCGCTGCCACCCCGCGGCAAAACCGGCTGCAAAATCTCGATCAACTCCGCGAGCTCCAGCCGGTAATTCCGCCACAGGCCGACGGAATCCGTGTAGATCGGGCGGCGTACCTGTTCGGAACTAGCCGTGCGGATCGCGCGCTCCGTTTCATAGTAGCGAAGGCAGGCGTCCTCCCACGGCAGCCCGCAAAATTCCAGCAGGCGGCGTGTTTCGCCTACCTGGTCGGCCACGACCGCTTCGTAGTGCACATCGAGCACGCGGCCGGGCAACACGGCATGCCAGTGCGCCATCATCCGGACGTACTGCAGGTAGTACTCGCCAAGCTCGACCAGGTCATAGGTGAACGGCTGGCCACGCGCGAACAGCTGCTTGTAGCAGGACAGGCAGGTGTCGAGCGGATGACGTCGTGTATTGATGAACCGCGCATTCGGCAGCGCCAGGCTAAGCAGTCCAATGTTCGCAAAGTTGTTCGGATTTTTGTCGATGAAGCGGGGCGCATCGCGGCGGTACTGCCGGGTCTGTTCGATATAGGACCGTCCAAACGCAGCCCAGGCCTCGTCGTCGAAGTCGAGAACGGCTTCGGGGTAGGCGACCCGATCCTTGCGGTCGCGGTTCATCCGCTGTATCAGGCGCCCGACCTCGGGCAGTTCGTGGGTCGCGTCGACCTCGGAATGGCTGGCGAGGATCTGTTCGATCAGCGTGGAGCCGGAACGGGGCAGGCCGACGATGAAGATCGGCGCAGGATCCGGATGGCCGCGCCCCGCGCATCGCGCGAGCAATCCGGCGTCGAAAACCTGGATGATGCGATCGTTGATCACTTCCGTTTGAACTGGATCATAATTCTCCATCGCGCGCCGCCTGCGGTTGCCGCGACCGTAGTGTTCGAAAGCGCGCGCATAGTCGCTGCGATCCTCCGACGCCTTGGCTAGTGCGAAACTGAACTGCACGCGGGATTCGTCGGTCAGTGCCGGCGCTTCAAGCTGCCGGGCCATGGTCTCGATTTCCGAGTCTTCGAAGCGGAATGTCTTCAAATTCGAGAGGCTCCACCAGGCTTCGCTCGATTCCGGGCGCAGCACGGTGGCGCGCCGGTAGGCCTCGATGGCCTCTGCCTGCCGGCCGACCGTCTTCAGGACATTGCCGAGTCCCAGATAACCCGCGGGCAATTCAGGATTGAGCTCGATGGCCCGGCGATAGGTTTCGATGGCCTGGTCGTGCAGTCCCGAGCGTGCCTGGACATTGGCAGCATGGATCCGGACATTGGCGGAATGTGGACTGAGCTCGGCAGCGCGCTCGATGCTGGCATGCGCTGCGGGCAGATCCTGACGCTCCAGCTGGGCCCGGCTCAAGTCGACCCAGGCCGCAAGAAAATCGGGGGCGATCTCGACCGCTCGCTTCAACAATTGTTCGGCCTGTCCGTAGTGCTCGGCGTTCATCGCGATCAGCGCCAGCAGCCGCAATGCCTCGAGATTGCGCGGGTCGCGGCGCAGGATTTCCCGATAGATCGCCTCCGCCTCTTCGAGGCGTCCCGCTCGGTGATGCTCCGCCGCCTGTGAGATCTGCTGGCGTGCCGGGTCGGCGCGCAGGTACGCCTGCATCATCTCATCCGCCTGGTCCGCGCGGCCGGACTCGGTCAAGGCATGCACCAGCGTCAGCTGCGCAGACTGCAGTTTCGAATCGAGCTCGAGCGCCTTGCGCAACCGTTCGATGGCTTCGTCGAAGCGGCCTTGCAACAGCAGGCTGCGGCCAAGTTCCTCCTGGCCCTTGGCATATCCCGGCTCGTCTTCGAGCGCGCGGCGCAGTAGCGGCTCGGCTTCCTGTCCGCGGCCCTGGCGATTGAGCGCCGCGCCCAGGAGCGACATCAGGTTGGGTTCGCCGGGGAAATCGGCGAGCGCGCCGCGGCAGAGCTGCTCGGCCATCACGCCGTCGCCGGCGCGCAGGAACGTGATCGCGCGATCGAACGCAGCGCGTGCGGGATTCATGCCGGCGATGATAACCCGGTCGCGCATCGATGCCGACTGATGGTTCGCGGCCCCGCGGACGCTTATTCTGGCTTTTTCCCCGGCATTTCGAGGCTTGCGCCTACTGAATTCACGAGAGACTCGAGCGCATTCGCTGCGAGCGGCTTGGTCAGATGGTGATCGAATCCCGCGTCAAAGGCCCGCCGGCGATCGTCCTCGTGACCCCAGCCAGTGACCGCGACGAGCACCATGTCCCGCCCCCAGGAGGCTGCCCGTATTCTGCGCGCGACCTCGTAGCCGTTGGCGTCGGGGAGGCCGATGTCGAGCACGACGACATGCGGATGAAAGACCTTCGCGATCTCAATGGCCCGCTTGCCCGTGTAGGCGGTCCGGAGCTGGTGACCGGAAAGTTCCAGCAGCGTCGAGCAGGTATCGGCGGCATCCTGGTTGTCGTCGACGACCAGGATCCGGAGAGCCGCGCCGGATTCCGCGGTCTCGGGTTCCGACTCGCTCTCGACGAGTTCGGCGGCAGTCGTGCCGAGCGGCAGCTGCACGATGAACTCGCTGCCGCGGCCGGGCCCGTCGCTTCGGGCCTCCACCTTGCCGCCGTGCAAGGCGACGAGACCGCGCACGAGGGCGAGACCGACACCCAGGCCGCCTTCCGAACGATCGAGCGCCGTGTGAGCCTGTGAGAAGAGCGTGAACAACCGCGGCATCATCTCCGCGGCGATGCCGATGCCGTTGTCGCGCACCGTCACGACGATGCGGCCCCGCTCCTGCACGGCCCGCAGCCGTATCTCGCCGCCCTGATCGGTGTACTTGGCGGCATTGATCAGCAGGTTGGAAAAGACCTGCGCGAGACGCACCGGGTCCGCTTCCAGCCGCACCGCTTCCTTCGGCAGATCGAGCGAGAGCGTGTGGCGTTTGGAATCCAGGATCGGCCGGGCGGCCTCGATCGCCGTGCCGATGACGACCGTCAGTTCCGTGCGGCACTTCTTCAGCTCGAGCGTGCCGCGGGTGATCCGCGAGATGTCGAGCAGGTCATCCAGCAGGCGGCTCATGTGCGCCACCTGGCGCTCGATGATCTCTTCCGCGCGCCGCTGCTGGTCGGCTGTCCGGCCGGCTTTCTGGGTCGTCGCCAGCGCATAGCGGATCGGCGCGAGCGGATTGCGCAGCTCGTGCGCGAGCAGCGCCAGGAACTCGTCCTTGCGCCGGTCGGCTTCGCGCAGCGCTTCCTC
>DATKBY010000055.1:0-57333 GCA_035513555.1 Steroidobacteraceae bacterium
GCTTGCGGGTGAGTTCGGAGGGGGAAAGCGGCAGCTCGACGTCGCGGCGGATGGTGGCGAGCTTGCGGGAGAGCTCGAGGGTTTCGAGGTTGTCGCGCAGGCTTTCGCCGACCTTCCCGGTGATTTCATTCGCCTGCGCGACGAGCGCGTCGACGCTGCCGTACTCGTTCAGCCATTTCGCGGCCGTCTTGGGGCCGACCTTCGGCACGCCCGGGATGTTGTCCGAGCTGTCGCCGACGAGCGCGAGGTAATCGACGATCTGCTCGGGCAGCACGTCGAACTTCGTCTTGACGCCGATGCGATCGAGCTTCGTGTCGAACATCGTGTTGACCAGCGTGATGCGGTCATTGACGAGCTGCGCCATGTCCTTGTCGCCGGTCGAGACGACGACATCGAATCCCTGCTTCGATGCGCGCTCGGCGAGCGTGCCGATGACGTCGTCCGCCTCGACGCCGGAAATGCGCAGCAGCGGCAGGCCGAGCGCCGGAATCGCCTCGATCAGCGGCTCGACCTGCGAACGCAGGTCATCGGGCATCGGCGGACGATGCGCCTTGTAGGCATCGAAGAGATCGTCACGAAAGGTGCGGCCCGGTGCGTCCAGCACGATCGCGATCAGCTCCGGGTTCTCGTCCTTGAGCAGCTTGTTCAGCATGTTCAGCACGCCGAGCACGGCGCCGGTCGGCACGCCGGTCGATGTCGTGAGCGGGGGCAGGGCGAAAAATGCCCGGTAGAGGTAGGACGAACCGTCCACCAGCCAGAACTTGCGGGGATTGGCCATCGTCAGCTGCCGGGCGGCGGCGCGGCCTGTTCGTCCTCGTCATCGTCCGGTTCAGGCACCGGCGCCGGCGGCGTGCTGGCAGGCGCAGTGGCGGGCGTACGGATATCGACCGGCGTCTCAACGCCTTCGTCCGGCAGGTACAGCGAGCCCGTCTGCCCGCAGGCGGCGAGGAGGGCAGCGGTGAAGAAGGCAGCGAGTCGCATCGGGACAGTATACGAAAAAGGGGTCGCATCCCCTTCAAAGGGATGCGACCCCTTTAGTGAATGGGGACAGTCCCTAGCGGGGCTGACGTTCGATGACGGCGATCGTCAGACGCGACACGCAGATCAGGCGCCCGTTGTCGTCCCGGATTTCGATATTCCAGACCTGGCTGCGCCGGCCGAGGTGAATCGGCGCGGCGCGGCCGTGCACATGGCCGCTGGTTGCGGGCCGCAGGTGATTGGCATTGATTTCCTGCCCGACGATCTGGAAATGCGCGCGGTCGACGCACATCGACCCGCCGACGCTGCCGAGCGTTTCGGCGAGCGCGACGGACGCGCCGCCATGCAGGATGCGGTCGGGCTGCACCGTGCGGCTGTCGACCGGCATCCGCGCGACGATAAAGTCCGCGCCGATCTCGGTGAACTCGATGCCGAGATGCGCGCCCATCGTCGCGTCCTGGAACTGGCGGACCTCGTCGAGCGTGAATTGGCGGAACCAGATACTCATGGCTGCCTGTCCTTGTTTCGGTTAGTGTAACCGCCGCGCGGCACGCGCCGGTAAACCCGATGCATGAAGAATTTGCCGTCACCGCTGCAGCCCGCGCGACCGTCGCGGTCGCGGGCAGCAGCTTACGCTTTCCGGTGCGGCGCATTTTCTGCGTCGGCCGCAACTATGTCGAACACGCGCGCGAAATGGGTCTGTCCGACAGCCGGGCGCCGCCGTTTTTCTTCTCGAAGCCCGCCGACGCCGTGATGTCTGCCGGCAGCGCCGTTCCTTATCCGTCGCGCACCGCGAACCTGCACCACGAGATCGAGCTGGTCGTGGCGCTCGGTGGCGTGGGCCGCGACGTCAATTCGGGCGACGCGCGGGACCTTATTTACGGCTACGCCGTCGGCAACGACCTGACCCGGCGCGATGTGCAGACCGCCATGAGGGAGCAGGGCAAGCCCTGGGACATCGCGAAAGGCTTCGATCACGCGGCGCCCCTGTCCGCGATCGCGCCGGTTGCGGACATCGGGCATCCGAAACGCGGCCGTATCTGGCTCGAAGTGAACAGCGCGCCGCGCCAGCAGGGCGACATCGCCGACATGATCTGGAGCGTGCCGGAAGTGATCGCGGAACTGTCAACCTGGTTCGAGCTTGCGCCCGGCGACCTGATCTTCACCGGCACGCCCGCGGGTGTCGGTCCGCTGAAGCCGGGCGATCGCGTGCGGGGCGGCGTGGACGGCGTCGGCCTGCTCGAGCACACGGTGGTGGCGAGATGAAACTCTTTTCGTATTACCGCAGCTCTTCGGCCTGGCGCGTGCGCATCGCGCTCTCGTACAAGGGCATACCGCACGGTACTGTGCCGGTGCACCTGGTCCGCGACGGCGGCCAGCAGCACAGCGAGTCGTATCACGAGATGAATCCGCAGGAACTGGTGCCTGCGCTGGTGGACGAGGATCTCGTGATCGGACAATCGCTCGCGATCATCGAATACCTGGAGGAAACACATCCCGATCCGCCGTTACTGCCCCAGGATTTCAGCGGGCGTGCCCAGGTGCGTGCGATGGCACTCGGCATCGCCTGCGACATACAGCCGCTGCAGAACCTGCGCGTGCTGAATCACCTGCGAGATCCGCTCGGTCATGGCGACAGCCCGGTGGCTGAGTGGGTCCGGCACTGGATCACGCGCGGTTTGCGCTCGCTCGAAGAGCTCGCACGGCGGCACGGGGATGGCCAGCACTATTTATATGGCGACGGCGTCACGATGGCAGATGTCTGCCTCGTGCCGCAGATGTACAACGCCCGGCGTTACTATTGCGACCTGACGCCGTTCCCGGCGCTGGTCGCGATCGACGCTCACCTGACGTCGCTGCCGGCATTTTCCACGACAAGGCCAGAAGCCCAACCGGACGCCGAATGACCGAACCGCGCGACGACAAGCCAGCCGATCCGATGGCCGGGATCCACTGGGATCTCGACAAATCGATCAGCTACAGCCAGTACCTGCAGCTCGACCGTATACTGACGGCGCAGAAGCCCCTGTCCGGGCAGCACGACGAGATGCTGTTCATCATCATCCACCAGGCGAGCGAGCTCTGGATGAAGCTCTGCCTGCACGAACTCTCCGCAACGCGCGCGCAGGTCCGGAGCGACGACCTCGAGCCCGCATTCAAGATGCTCGCGCGCGTCGCGCGGATCCAGGCGCAGCTGATCCAGTCCTGGGACGTGCTCGGCACGATGACGCCGGCGGACTACATGCGCTTTCGCGACTCGCTCGGACAAAGTTCCGGGTTCCAGTCCTGGCAGTACCGCAAACTCGAATTCCTGCTCGGCAACAAGGAAGCGAAGCTCATCGACGTGCATGCTGGCGATTCGTCAGTCCATGCCTTGCTGCGCCAGGAGCTGGCGACGCCTTCCTTATACGACGAGACGATCCGGCTGCTCGCGCGCCGCGGCTTCGACATCCCAAAAGGATGCGTGGAGCGCGACTGGACCAAGGCCTACCTGCCGAATCCGGCCGTAGAAGCCGCGTGGCTCGCGATCTACCGCGACTCCAATGCGCACTGGGATCTGTACGAGCTCGCCGAGAAGCTGGTGGATCTGGAATACCGGTTGCAGCAGTGGCGCTTCGCACACCTGAAAACGGTCGAGCGGATCATCGGTTTCAAGCGCGGCACGGGCGGGTCGAGCGGGGCGGCGTACCTCGCGCACGTGCTGAAGCACACGTTCTTTCCGGAACTGATCAGTCTCAGAACTTCGATCTGATCGCGGTCAGGCGACGCGCACCGGAATCCGAAGCGCCCTGATCTTCTCCTCCCAGATCCTCGGTCCCGTTTCGTGTACGGATTCTCCGGTCGAATCCACCGCAACCGTCACCGGCATGTCCATCACCTCGAATTCGTAGATCGCCTCCATCCCGAGATCCTCAAACGCAATCACGCGCGCTTTCTTGATCGCTTTCGAAACGAGATAAGCCGCGCCGCCGATCGCAATCAGGTACGCAGCCTGGTGCCTGCGAATCGCCTCAATCGCCACGCGCCCACGTTCCGCCTTGCCGATCATCGCGTAAAGCCCGGTCTTTTCAAGCATCAGATCCGTGAACTTGTCCATGCGGGTCGCCGTCGTCGGGCCCGCGGGGCCAACGGCTTCATTTCGGACCGCGTCCACGGGGCCGACGTAATAAATCACGCGGCCGTTCAGGTCGACGCCCGGCGGCAATGGCTGGCCGGCGTTCAGCAGTTCCGCCAGCCGCTTGTGCGCTGCATCGCGTCCGGTGAGCATCTTCCCGGACAGCAGCAGCGTTTGTCCGGGCTTCCAGCTCTGCACTTCCCCTCGCGTCAGCGCGTCGAGGTTCACGCGCCGCGAGTCCGCCGACGGTTTCCAGTGCATCTCGGGCCAGAGATCGAGCGACGGCGGATCGAGCGCGACCGGCCCGCTGCCGTCCATGACGAAGTGCGCGTGGCGGGTCGCTGCGCAATTGGGAATCATCGCGACCGGCTTCGAGGCGGCATGCGTCGGGAACGTCCGGATCTTGACATCCAGCACCGTCGTAAGTCCGCCGAGTCCCTGCGCCCCGATGCCGAGCGCGTTGACCTTCTCGTAGATCGCGATGCGCAGTTCCTCCAGCTTGTTCTTCGGACCGCGTTCGAGCAGCTCGTGCATGTCGATCGGGTCCATCAAGGATTCTTTTGCGAGGACCATCGCCTTGTCGGCGGTGCCGCCGACGCCGATACCCAGCATGCCGGGCGGGCACCAGCCAGCGCCCATCTCGGGCACGGTCTCGAGCACCCAGTCGACGAGCGAGTCCGACGGATTCAGCATCGTCAGCATCGACTTGTTCTCGGAGCCGCCGCCCTTGGCGGCGACCGTCACGTCCACCTGGTTGCCGGCCACGAGTTCCACGTGCACGACGGCCGGCGTATTGTCGCCGGTGTTCTTCCGCGTGAAGAGCGGATCGGCGACGATCGAGGGCCGCAGCCGGTTCTCGGTCGCCATGTAGCCGCGTCGCACGCCTTCGTCCACCAGCTCCTGCAGGCTCCGGCGCGTGTCCCAGCGCACGTCCATGCCCGCCTTCACGAACACGTTGACGATGCCGGTGTCCTGGCAGATCGGGCGATGGCCCTCGGCGCACATGCGTGAGTTCGTCAGGATCTGGGCGATTGCGTCCTTCGCCGCCGGCGACTGCTCGCGCGCGTACGCACGGCCGAGATGCGCTATGTAATCGGCGGGATGGTAGTAGGAGATGAACTGCAGCGCGTCCGCGACGCTCTGCACGAAGTCTTCTTCGCGGATGACGGGGACTGCCACCCCACCATCATATCAGTGCAGGAAGGCAGCGCCCCGCGTCAGGAAGGTGTAGTCGCCTTCCACCGCCATGAAGCCGATCAGCACCAGCAGGCACAGCGGCGGCAGCAGGATCGCGAACTTGAGCGCGAGCCGTTCCCAGGCCATGTGCATGAAGATCGCGACGATGAAGCCGGCCTTCAGCAGCATGAACACGATGATCAGCGACCAGCGCAGGTAACCCTGGAGGTTGTAATAGTCCACCAGGTAGGAGAACGTCGAGAGCACGAACAGCAGCAGCCAGATCCACAGATAGATCTTGATCGGGTGTTGTTGACCTTCAGCCTGCGACATGGCGCCTCACCACAGATAGAAGAATGCGAAGATGAAGACCCAGACGAGATCGACGAAGTGCCAGTACAGGCCCGCGATCTCGACCATCTCGTAGCTGCCGCGCTTGTCATAGAAGCCCGTGTGCACGCGGCGCGCCACGACCAGCAGATAGATGACCCCCGCGGACACGTGCAGGCCGTGGAAGCCGGTGATCATGAAGAACGTCGAGCCAAATTGCGGCGCGCCCCAGGGATTCTCCCAGGGCCGTGCGCCTTCCGAGATCAGCTTGGTCCACTCGAAGGCCTGCATGCCGACGAAGGTTGCGCCGAGCACAGCGGTCGCGACCATCAGCAGCACGGTGTTGCGCTTGTGGCGGCGGTAACCGTAGTTGACCGCCATCGCCATCGTGCCGCTCGAGGTGATCAGCACGAAGGTCATGATCGCGATCAGGATCAGCGGGATGTTCTGGCCGAACAGGTGCAGCGCGAATACTTCGCTCGGGAACGGCCAGTCGACCGTCGTCGACATTCGCACGTTCATGTACGACGTCAGGAAGCAGGTGAAGATGAACGTGTCGGAGAGCAGGAAGATCCACATCATCGCCTTGCCCCAGGGCACGGAGAAGGCGTTCTTGTCGGCCGAGAAATCCCCCGCGACCTGCTGCAGCGGGCTCAGGGCGGCGTCGGCGGCGGCGTCATGGGCCATGAGTACGGATTCCTCTCAGAGGTACAACAGGACGGCAAAAACGACCAGCCAGACCAGCAGCAGGAAATGCCAGTAGATCGAGCAGAGCTGCAGGCTCTGGCGCAGGTCGATCAGCTCCGCGCCGCCCGCGAACCGCATCGCCGAGCGGCCGAGCACATAGAGCCCGCCGATCAGGTGCAACCCGTGCGCGATGGTCAGCACGTAGAAGAACGCGATCGCCGGGCTGCCCTGGATGAAGTAGAGCGACGGCCCGACCGCCTGCCAGCCGGCGACCTGCCCGGCGAGGAAGGCGATGCTCAGGGCACCGCCCGCGGTCAGCGCCAGCTGCGCCATCGTGCGCTGCCCGCGCCCGACGGCCCGGCTCGAGAGCTGCAGCGCGACGCTCGCTGCGACCAGCACCAGGGTGTTGATCCAGAGGATGGGCGGGATTGTCAGGTGGCACCAGCCCACGCCGTGGTGCATGCGCATTGCGTAAGCGGACAGGAACAACGCGAACAGCGACGTGACGACCGCCATGAAGACCCAGAGGCCGACGCGCGCGGGCGCCGACTTCAGCGCGCCGACGTCGCCCGGCTGCTCGCCGCTCTGCCAGGACTTTGCCGTCAGCTGGCGCGCGACCAGGTACCAGACGGCGATGCCGACCAGCAGCGCGATGACGATGGCGTAGTTGCTCAATGGCCCTTACCGTGTTCGCGGCCGGCGCCCAGCTTCGGATCGACCGGCTCGTTCTGCGGAATGAAATCGTCCGGCGCTCCCGGCACGCTGTAGTCATAGGCCCAGCGGTGCACGACCGGGAGCTTCGGTCCCCAGTTGCCGTGGTGCGGCGGCGTGTCCGGCGTCTGCCACTCGAGCGTGGTCGCGCCCCAGGGATTGGGCGGCGCCTTTTCGCCTTTCCACAGGCTCGTGATCATGTTGTAGAGGAACAGCAGGACCGACGCCGCGACGATCAATGCGGCGATCGTGATCGCGGCGTTGATCGTGTCCACCGAGTCCGGCAGGAACTCGGTGTTGCCCATGGCGTAGTAGCGGCGCGGAACGCCCAGGATGCCGAGATAGTGCATCGGCAGGTAGATCGCATACGTGCCGAGGAACGTGGCCCAGAAGTGGACCTTGCCGAGTCTCTCGTTGTACATGCGTCCCGTGATCTTCGGATACCAGTGGTAGATCGCGCCGAACACGACGAGGATCGGCGACACGCCCATGACCATGTGGAAATGGCCGACGACGAAATAGGTGTCGGACAGCGGTAGATCGACCGTGACGTTGCCGAGGAAGAGTCCTGTCAGGCCGCCGTGAACGAAAGTGAAGATGAAGCCGATCGCGAACAGCATCGGCACCCGCAGGTGGATATCTCCCTTCCAGAGCGTCAACACCCAGTTGTATACCTTGATCGCCGTCGGCACGGCGATGATCAACGTCGTCGTCGCGAAGAAGAACCCGAAGTAGGGGTTCATGCCGCTGACGTACATGTGATGCGCCCAGACGACGAACGAGAGACCGCCGATCGCGAGGATCGCCCAGACCATCATGCGGTAGCCGAAGATGTTCTTGCGCGCATGCGTCGAGAGCAGGTCCGAAACGATGCCGAAGGCGGGCAGGGCGACGATGTAGACCTCGGGATGCCCGAAGAACCAGAACAGATGCTGGAACAGCAGCGGGCTTCCGCCATGGTGGCCGAGCGTCTCGCCCATGGAGCTCATTGCCGGCATGAAGAAGCTGGTGCCGAGCGTGCCGTCGAGCGTCATCATCACCGCGGAGACGAGCAGCGCCGGAAAGGCGAGCAGGCCGAGGATCGTCGCCATGAAGATGCCCCAGACCGAGAGCGGCATGCGCATCAGCGTCATGCCTTTGCATCGTGCCTGCAGTACCGTCGTCACGTAGTTCAGGCCGCCCATCGTGAAGGCGACGATGAAGATGCCGAGCGAAGCGAGCATCATGATGATGCCCAGGCCCGCGCCGGGCGTGCCGGGCAGCACCGCCTGCGGCGGATAAAGCGTCCAGCCGGCGCCGGTCGGTCCGCCCGGCACGAAGAAGCTCGCGAGCAGCACGATGACCGATAGCAGGTACACCCAGAAGCTCAGCATGTTCATGTACGGGAACACCATGTCCCGCGCGCCGCACATGAGCGGAATCAGGTAATTGCCGAACCCGCCGAGGAATAGCGCGGTCAGCAGGTAGATCACCATGATCATCCCGTGCATCGTGATGAACTGGTAATACTGGTTCGGATCGACGAAATGGAAGTGGTCGGGGAAGCCGAGCTGCAGGCGCATCAGTCCGGAGAGCACGAGCGCCACCAGTCCGACGAAGATCGCGACGATCGAGTACTGGATCGCGATGACTTTGTGGTCCTGGCTCCAGATGTACTTTTCGATGAAGGTGTGCGGATCGTGGATCGGGGCGTCACGATCGGCGATTGCGACGTAAGCCATCAGTTCCCCCTCCCGGTCGTCATTGCGGTGCGTGCCGGATCGGGTTGCAGCGTGTTGATGTAGGCAACGATGTCGTTGATGGCGGTTTCATCGGCGAGGGAATCCGCCATGGTCGCCATTTGCCAGCCATAGTAATCCTGGCGATGCGCGCCGCGGATGCCATGCTGGAAATTGCCGAGCTGGCGAACGAGGTACCAGTCGGAAATCTCCGCGAGCCGCGGGGCGTTCAGTGCCCAGTTGCCCTGGCCCTTGGTGCCGTGGCAGGCGGCGCAGGTCGTGTAGAGCGAACGGCCGCGCTTCGCATTGCCGGCCACGGTCGCCTCCGATTCGTGACCCGGGAGCTCCGCGATGTAGGCCGCGACATTGCGGATTGCATCGTCGTCCGGAAGCATAGTCGCGAATGGGAGCATCTGCTTGCCGTAGGTATCGTCGATGTGCACGCCTCGCAGGCCGTCCCGGAATGCGTGCAGCTGGCGGCGTACATAGCCCGCCTCCTGTCCGGCGATGCTCGGTGCATTGAGCGCCACGTTACCCTCGCCGGACGGGCCATGACAGGCCATGCAGACCGCGTATTGCGCCGCGCCGGCTGCAGGATCGGCTGCCGCCAGCATCTGCGTCTCGCCGAAGGTCGGCATGCCGGCGAGCCAGGTGTCGAATTCCTCGCGCGGCGTGACGATGACGCGCCCGCGCATCGCGAAATGGCCGACGCCGCAGAGCTCCTCGCAGAGGAGCTCGTATTCACCGGGCACGGTCGGCGTCAGCCAGAGATAGGTGATCATCCCCGGCACCAGATCCATCTTCACGCGGAACTGGGTGACCGTGAAGTTGTGCAGCACGTCCTTCGAGCGCAGCAGCACTTTCACCGGCTGGTCGACCGGCAGCCGCAATTCGGGCGACGCGACCAGGACATCGTCTCTGCCGAGCGGGTCTTCCGGATCGATGCCGAACGGATTGTCGGGCGTGATTAGGCTGGCGCTGCTGTGGCCGAGCTTTCCGTCCTCGCCGGGGAAGCGGAAGCTCCAGTGCCATTGCTGCCCGACGGCCTCGACGATCGCAGCGTCTTCGGGCACCACGACGAACTTGCCCCAGACGAACAGTCCCGGGGCAAGCATCGCAGCCACACCGATCGAGGTCACGATCGTGAGCCACCATTCGAGCTTCTTGTTCTCGGGCTCGTAAGCCGCCTTCTGGCCCTTGCGATGCCGGTAACGGAGCACCGCCCAGGCGAGGAACAGATTGACGATGACGAACACGACACCAGTGACCCAGAACGTCAGGATCACCGTGTCGTCCATCGTGGTCCAGTTCGACGCAATCGGCGTGAACCACCATGGACTCATGAAATGAAAAATGATGGAGCCGACGACGAGGAGGACCAGAACAACTGCAATCGCCATCGTCCAGCCCCCTTGTTAAGCGCGCGCCCGGTCGCTTGCGGCCTTTCGGCGTCGCCGGACGGCCGCGAATGGATTCACGAAATGACTGTCGACGCCCGCGAACTCCGCCTCCGGATGACGGCGGCTCATCATGTGGCGGACGACGGATTCCTGGTCCTTGCGCGCGTAGATCAGGATCACGTACTTGCCGGCCTCGATGTCGTCGTGGAAGCGCTCGAGTTTCTTGTTTTCCTTCTCGACGCCGATCAGCCCGCCTTCCCAGGCGCCGAACAGCGTCGCTACGCCGCAGAGCGCGACGTAGACGAACCACGGGATGTTCTCGAACGGGCCGAACTGGTCGAGCAGGACGCAGCCGACAAAGCCCGCAAACAGGCCGATGGCCGCGCCGAGAAAGCCTTCACGGACGACGTCGAGCGTCTCGAGATAATTGGAGGAGTGGATCTGCCGCTTCTTGAGTCCCGACTCGTCCTTCGCGATTACGTGGACGAAAAAATCGTCGAGCCCTACGTCGTGCAGATCATCGGAAACACGCGAGGTGCTTTCGAGTTCTGGCGCGACGTAGTACAGGCATTTCATCCAGTTCCCCCCGCGATTTTTGAGTCTCGCATAACCCCCGGGGCTTGGGAAGCCTGCCAGTCCCGGGGCAACGCCCTCACGCGGCGGGCCATAGCCAGCCGAACACGCCGCCTGTCAGCAGCCCGTAGATCAGGCCATCCAGCGTGTGCTTCACCGTCGTCGACCACGCGCGGTTATACCAGATCGATTGCTGCCAGAGCCCGACCGCGTACGCGATGAATGCGGTCGTGCCGGCGATCTGGAACACCTGCAGATACTCCGCTCCCGCAGCAAGCGTGCGGCTCGCGACATACGCCGCGAACCCGCCGACGATCAATGTGTAGATGAACCACTGGATGAGCGGCTTCGTCATCGATACCGGCTCGTTGCGCATCACAGTCATCAACAGGACCGGACCGCGCTTCAGCTTCTCTACGAATTCGGGCGACTTGCAGTCCTTCATGTCGGCGGCGCGCGGCACCATGTACTCGCCGGGCTTCAGCCCGAACGGGCGCAGCGCGTCCATCAGGCGGTCCTGGTCCGGAACCGCCGGGCACTCATTGCGATGCCACAGGGGCGCCATGTGAATGATGGAACTCGCGATGAAAACGACAATCGCCGACAACAGGATCGGCATCCAGAGCGCTGCAATAGTGGTAGTCATGTGACCTCCCGCGTGTATCAGGATCAAACCGCCGGCAGTTGTGCCCGCGTATCGAGTTCGTGACCCTTGCGGCCGCCGCGCACGAGCGCGTCCCGGCCCAGGGTCGTTTCGATCATCACCCGCGCCGTGTCGGCCGAGCGTCGCACCAGCGCCGCGGCGCCTTCGTGCAGGTACTTGGAGTCCCGCACGTATTGTTCGTTGTTCTCCATGTCTTCCGCGCTCCAGCCGCGCGAGTGCGCAACGAAGGGGAAAGGCGGGAACTGGCAGCCGAGCTCGGCGAAGAACGTCAGCATCTGGCCCGCGACCGCCTGCACGTTGTCCTGGCCGCCCGTGATGATCAGCGACACGACCTTGTTACGCATCAGGTGCCGGTTGGCGAGCGTCTCCTGGTTCTGGATGCAGTTCATTCGCTCGATCATCTTGTAATAGAGGCTGCTCGCACCGCCCCAGCGGATCGGCGTCGCGATCACGATGACGTCGGCCCAGTGCACGACGCCCTCGTACACGCGATCCATCTGGTCTTTCGGATCCATCGCCGTGATCGAGCAGGGCCAGGTGCAGGCGCGCGCGGACTTCGAGTAGAAGCCCTCGCAGTGGTGGAACGCGAGTTCGCGCAGCCGCAACAGCTGCGTGTCGCAGTCATTGCCATCCTTTTCGCGTGCTGCCGTGATGCCGTGGTGGAGCAGGTCCTCGGACGTGCTGTAGCGCGGCTCGCGGTCGGTCATCGCAGTGGTTGAAATGCCGAGCACGCGTATCGGTCCCGGTTCGCGTTTCGGCTCGCGCGCAAGCGGATGCGGTTCGTGCGGCAGACGCCCGCGCTTCGTGACCGGCACCTCGGTGACGAGGACGCGGCCGTTTTCGACCTTGACGCCATGCGAGGGGACGCGGTCCACTTCGTAACCCGGCTCGCCTTCGCCGGTCTGCCAGTGGAACTTGTAGTAGTGCCAGGGGCAGACCACGAAGTCGCCGTCGAGCCGCCCGCGGCCGAGCGGCCCGCCGACGTGATTGCAGACGCCTGAAATCGCGCCGAACCTGCCGTCGCGGCAGGTGAGCGCGATGCGCCGCTTGCCGGCGCGCACTTCCTGGACGCTGTGCGCCGCGAGTTCGTCGCTCGATCCGACGTCGATCCAGATGCCGTCATTCATGTCGATTTCCGGTCCCGCAATTCCTTGCGAACAACCAGCTTCAGGCCGGACCAGACGTCCGACACTGCGCACACCTTGACGTCCACGAAGCCGAGCGGCAATGCGAGTTCCCGGATTGTGTTTTCGCTGATGTCCGTCGGCATCCGCGCCGACTTCTTCGGCCAGGACACCCAGACTGCGGCGTCATCGGAAAGCGACCGCCGATACGTTGCCAGCGCCTTGTCGAGTTCCGACCTGTGTGTCGAAAAATGATGGACGAGGTCGGGCTTGCCTCCGGGGCGCATCAGGATGCTGGCGCCGCCGGGCAGCGGCGCCAGCAGATCGCGATAGTCCGGCGGGGCGTTGGCGACCTGAATTGCCATGCCCCCCTTGATTCCGAGTTTCGCCGCAAGCGGGTTGCCCGAATAGCCGGACATCGCGACCGGCACGCTCAGGCCGCGGTCTTGTCGCGGTAAATGAATGCGACTACGGCGCCGACCACCAGCGTCAGGATCGTGTCGAACACGATCTGCTTGGCGACCAGAATACCGGGCTGTGGCTGCACGACGTAATAAATCAGGTAAATCGGTACGACGGCGAGCAACGCCACCGCGAGGCCGAAACGCAGCCCCTGCCCAAGCCATGGCTTTGACTCTTTGCCACGCGAGTAAATCCAGACGAAGGCGCCGGCCATGATGACGTGGGCGACGAGCATCCACACCATCAACTGTTGCGCTTCTTCCTCGGATCGCATCAGGTTGGTGGCGGCGTAGTCGGCCCCCAGCAGCAGTTCGTGCACGACGAAACCCCCAGCCAGCCACAAGATGAAGATCACGAGCCAGGCAACGAGAAACTTCGCGTTCATTTCATACCCCCTGTTGTCGATTGGTTGTTGACGAGCGGACGATCGCTATCCTTCGGGCCCGCGCAGGCCGGAAGGCCCCGGCTTTCGCGGAATGCCGGGATCGAAACTCCAGTAATCGGCGCTTTCCGCCGTCCATGAGTGGACCGCGAGCGTGAGACCGGTGGGTTCTTCGAGCGAGCCGGCGGCGATTGACCACAATGGCTCGTCGTCGCCCTCCCAGAACAGGCTGGAGCCGCAGCGGCCGCAGAAGGCCCGGCGGGCACCGGGCGAGGACGCATACCAGGTCAGCGTGTCACCGCTCTCGATCATGACGTCGTCCCTGCGGGCGCAGGTGCCGACCCAAAGTCCCCCGGTGAACCTGCGGCAGCTCGTGCAGTGGCAGGCAATGGCGGTCGGGCGCAGGGGCCCGTGGATCGAGTAACGCACCGCGCCGCAGAGGCAGCCGCCCGAACCGGATCGCTTCTGCTGCGCGGTCATGGACCTTGTTCCCTTCCCCCGGGTCCCGATCTTAACGCCTGGACGGCCTTCCGATCACCACCGAGGTCATCGAGATCGCGCTGACGACCCGGACATTGAAGAACTCCACCGGTTCATCCGCATCCTGGAGCGCGAGCGCATAGAGCAGCGGGTAATAGTGCTCCGGTGTTGGCACGGCTAGGCGGGTCGTTGAGTCGCGGCCGGGGTAATCCGCGAGGGCCTGGTGATCGCGATCGGCGATGAGCGCTCGCAGTTCCCGGTCGCATTCCGTCGCCCATGCCTGCGGTTCCGCGTCTCGGAAACTGAACTTCCGGAGGTTGTGGACCATGTTGCCACTGGCGAGGACGAGCACATTCTCGTCGCGCAAGGGCGCAAGCTGGTGCGCCAGCGCATAGTGGTGCGTTCCGGGCCGGCCGGTGTCCATGCCGAGCTGCACGACCGGAATGTCCGCGTCCGGGTACATGGCGATCAGCACGCTCCAGGCGCCGTGATCGAGACCGCGTTCGGCGTCGAGGTGCACCGTTTCCGAACGCACCAGCCCGCCGACGCGGGCCGCCAGCGCCGGATCTCCGGGTGCCGGGTAACGCACGTCAAACAGCGCCTGCGGAAATCCACGGAAATCGTGGATGGTCGCGGGCCGGTCGGCCGCGGTGACCTGGGCTCCCTGCGTTTCCCAGTGGGCCGAGATGCAGAGAACGGCCTGCGGCCGCGGCAGGCGGCGCGCGAGACTTTCCCAGCCCTCGTGAAACTCGTTGCGCTCGATCGCATTCATCGGGTTGCCATGCCCGACGAAGACCGCGGGCATCCTCATGTCGGCAGTGCCGGCCCGATCAGGTCCCATTTGTTGCCGTACAGGTCGAGGAAGACCACGACGGTACCATAGGCTTCGTGCCGCGGTTCCTCCATGAAGCGCGCGCCGTGCGCCTTCATGTGCCCATAATCGCGATAGAAATCGTCGGTTTCCAGGAACATGAAGACGCGGCCGCCCGACTGGTTGCCGACCGCGAGGCGCTGCGCCGGGGTCGCGGCCCGCGCGAGCAGGAGCGCAGCACCGGATTCGCCGGGTGGCGCGATACGCACCCACCGCTTGCCGTCGGCGAGCGCGGTGTCCTCGAGCAGCGCAAAGCCGAGCGCCTGCGTGAAGAAGCGGATCGCTTCGTCGTAGTCACTCACGACGAGCGTGATCTGCGAGATGCGGCGGGCGGCCGTCATTCAGGCTGGCCCCGCACCGGGCGTCCAGATCGAGCGGTAGATCTTCCAGCTTCCGTTCGGCTGGCGGCGCAGCACGCGCATGACGTGATACTCGGACTGGTTCACGCGGCCGGTCGCGATCTCGCGCGTCGCGCCGCGGATCGCGCCCCATTCGACGGCGTAGTTGCGGAAAATCTTCACTTCCTCGAATTCGAGCCGGTACTCGATCACTTCGTGCGTCCGCGGCGAATTGTTCATTCGCTCGAATGCGGCGTCGAAGTCCTTGGCGCCGCGCTGCGGCGCGCTGCCCGGCGGCAGCATCACCGCGTTGTCGTCGACGAGCGCGCGCAGCGCTGCGAAATCCCCGGCGGCGGATGCGCGCATGTCGCGACGGTGCAGCCGCTCGATCGCCTTTCTGGCGGCGCTCTTCATTGCCGCTGCAATGCCAGCCGCACGCCGAGCGCGGCCAGGAAAGCGCTTCCGAAAGCGGTCGCCAGGCCGTCGCGGCGCGCCGAGAGCAGCGTGGATGCGAGCACCTGCGAGTCGAACATCACAATCGCCGGCTTATTTCCTGAGGCAGACCCGGTAGCGGAAGCAATCGGTCGAATGGTCGTTGACAATGCCGACGGCCTGCATGAAAGCGTAGCAGATCGTCGTTCCGACGAAGCGGAATCCGCGGCGTTTCAGTTCCTTGCTCAGTGCATCGGACTCCCGCGTGCGGGCCGGAAGTCGCTTCCCCCGCCTGACGCGGTTGTCGCGCGGCCGGCTGCCGCAGAAGTCCCACAGGAACCGGTCGAAACTGCCGTACTCGCGCTGCACCGCGAGGAACGCGGCCGCATTGGTGACGGTGCTGTCGATCTTCAGCCGGTTCCGGACGATGCCTTCGTCGCGCATCAGCCGGGCACGGTGCGCGGCGGCGAAACGCGCAACCTTCGCGGGATCGAATCCGGCGAATGCCGTGCGGTAGGCGTCGCGCTTGCGCAGGATCGTCTCCCAGCTCAGGCCGGCCTGCGCGCCTTCGAGCGTGATGAACTCGAACAACACGCGATCGTCGTGCACCGGCACGCCCCATTCATGGTCGTGATAAGCGATGGCGAGCGGCGACGCGGGCCAGGCGCAGCGCTTCATGGTTCGGCGACGAACAGGCGAAGCTCGGTCGGATCTTCGCCAAGCCTTACCAGCCGGTCGGAGCGGAAGCCGAGCTTGCCAAGCAGGCGCTTGGACGGCTCGTTGTCGGTGGTCGTAATCGCAAGTATCCGCCCGAGGCGAAGGACATCGCGCGCGTGGCGCATGACGGCGTTTGCGGCCTCGAATGCGTAACCCTGCGACCAGTATTCCGGCAGCAGCGAGAATCCGAGATCCGGCTCCGGCAATGTGTCCCGCCGCAATACGCCACACATTCCTATGGGTGTGCCGCCGGGTTTCAGTCCGACGCGCATCAGTCCGTAACCATAGCGCGCGTATCCGGCGACGGGACCTTCGCGGATGTAACGCCGCGCGTCGTCCAGCGTGCGCACGCCCCGGTCGCCGATGTAGCGCAGGAAAGAGGGCTCGTTCAGCACGCGGATGATGAATTCGCCGTCGTCCTCGGACAGGCGCGTGAGCGCCAGCCGCGCGGTCTCGATTTCAGCCATGCTGCTCTTCGTTCACCTTGTGCAGCAGCCACAGCGGCAGCAGCGTCCTTTCCGTGAAGCCGACCCGCCGATAAACGCCGATCGCTCGCGTGTTGTCCGCGTACACATGCAGGAAGGGCATGAATCCGCGCTCGAAGGCCCGTCTGCAAAGCAGCGTCAGCAGGCACTGCGCATAGCCGCGGCCGGTGTAATCGGGATGCGTGCAGACCGCGCTCATTTCCTGGTAACCGTCGAGCCGCATGCGTTCACCGGCCATCGCCGCGAGCCGGTCTCCGTCGTAGATGCCGAGATACGCCCCCATCTCAAGCGTGCGTGGCCGGAAGAAGCCGGGGAATACGAGATCGGTCAGCGCCAGCATGTCCGTGACCTGGGCCGCGGTCATCGGCATTGCGACCGGTCCGGGCAAAGCCTGCGGCTGCACGCCGCAGACCATCTGCACGACCGGTTTCTTCGGTTCGAGCACCCAGCCCGGAGGCGCCTCGGGCGCGACTCCCACCAGGTAGACGGCCTCGCCATCGCCGACCAGACTCGTCAGCTGGTTGGACGCACGACCCGACTCGGCGTCGACGGCCGCAAACGGCGCAATGGCGGCCGGATAGCGCGCCGCCGTCCCGGCCGTCAGCGCTAGATTGGCATGCTGCGTCGTCAGCGACTGCCAGACGGGGTTGTCGAGCGCCTCCACGGCCGTACCAGTTACGCAATAACGCCGAACAGCCGGCCGACGGCGGCGGTCAACCCCATCGCAACCGCGCCCCAGAACGTGATGCGAAGCACACCGGTCAGGACGCGTGCGCGGCCGACACGCGCAGCAATCGCACCGAGGACAGCGAGGAAAACCAGCGACAGCGCGGCGACGAAGTAAGGGAGGCGCGACGCGGGGGCGTACGTGGCGACGAGGAGCGGAAACGACGCGCCGGTCGCGAAGGACGATGCCGATGCAAGCGCCGCCTGTACCGGCCGGGCGCGCATCGGCTCGGAAATGCCGAGTTCGTCGCGGGCGTGGGCGCCGAGCGCGTCCTTTGCCATCAACTGCGTCGCGACGCGATTGGCGAGCGCCTGATCGAGTCCGCGCCCGACATAGATCGCGGCAAGCTCGCGGTGTTCCGCCTCGACATCGTCTTCGAGCTCCTTGCGCTCGCGCGCAAGGTCGGAGCGCTCGGAATCGGACTGGGTGCTGACCGAGACGTATTCGCCCGCCGCCATCGACATCGCTCCGGCAACGAGTCCCGCGAGTCCGGCCGTCAGCACGGCTCCGTGATCGGCGCCGGCCGCGGCGACGCCGATCACCAGGCTCGAGGTGGAGAGGATCCCGTCGTTCGCGCCGAGAACGGCGGCCCGCAGCCAGCCGATGCGCCGCGATCCGTGGCGTTCGCCGTGCCTCAGGGCAGCCTCGGGCTCATTTCTGGTTTATCGCGTAGCGTCCCGGACTCATCAGCGCGAGCGCGATCGCCGAGAACATGAACATGTACTGCTTCTCGAGCACGATTGCGCCGCTGCGCGGATCGAGCGCGAAAACCTCTCCCCAGTGGGCGAGGCCGATCGCAAACAGCATGTTGACCGCGATCAGCCAGGCGCCAATGCGCGCGTAATAGCCGCCGATCACGAGCAGCGGCGCAATGACTTCGCCGACATAGACGCCGTACTTCAGGAAGACCGGCAGGCCGCTCGCCTCGAGCATGCCCCCGATCGGGTCGATGCCGTTGCGGATCTTCGAGATGCCGTGCAGCAGGATCAGGATGCCGAGCGTCACCCGAAGGATCAGCTTGCCGGTGCTTTCGTTCATGGTCTTGACTCCCGGGGGCCGTCGCGGTCTGGGGTCGCCAGCATACGTCGCAATGGGCAACATGCCAAAAACCGCGCATCATGGGCGCCGTGAACAAGCCAGCCGGCAAGGATGCCAAGCGAGGGCCGCGCCCCGAGCCGCGGACTCAACAGCACGTCGATGACCTGCTGGACGCCGCGCTTGCCGATACGTTTCCGGCCAGCGACCCGGTCTCCGGACTGACGGCGTCAACGCCGGTTCGCCGACCACCGCGCGACAAAGGCCAGTAGCAGGCCGGCCGTATCTGCCGCCTGCGCGCCGAAATCGGCCGTCGTTACGGGCGGCGACCGAGGAACAACAGCGCGATGCCGATGACGATTGCGCCGCCGGCGGCCCACGGCGGGATGCTGAAGCTTTGCTTTTCTTCCACGGACAGCTCGAGCGAACCGATCTTCGCCTCGTGCGTGTCCTTGGTGAAGCTGAAGTCCCCGCGCGCAAGGGCGATGGCGCCCAAGGCGATCAGGACGACGCCGATGATGGGCATTACCTTATTGCTCATGATTCGATGGCTCCTTCTTCTCTAGCTATTTCATCCGCAACCCGGCGATAGGCTTCTCGAAACGGCAGCCCTTCCCTGACCACCAGTTCGTTGGCGCGCGCCGCCGCATGAATCCCCGGATCGAGCCGGATGTTCTCCGGCAGGAACCGCAAGCCCTCAAGCGCCGCCGGCACCACGGCCAGCACCTGCAGGCACACGTCGATGCCCCGAAACAGCGGCGCCTTGACGAGCTGCAGATCCCGGTTGTACCCCGACGGGAGGCGGGAGTAAATGCCGAGCGCCTCGACGAGGCAGGCGAGCGCCGTTGCCGAGCGGCCGCGGATCAGTTCGAACACGTCCGGATTGCGCTTCTGCGGCATGATCGACGAGCCGGTCGTCATCGCTGCCGGCAGCTCGACAAAGGCGAATTCCCGCGTATAGAAGAGCAGGATGTCCGCGGCCAGCCGGCCCAGGTCCTGCATCAGCAGCGTGATCTCGAACAACAGCTGGGATTCCGCCTTGCCGCGGGAAAGCTGGACGGCCGTGACGGGTTCGTGCACGTCCGCGAATCCGAGCCGCGTTCGCGTCGTCTCGCGCGATACCGGCAGTCCGGGGGTGCCGTAACCTGCGGCGGAGCCGAGCGGATTGCGATCGATGCGCCGGAGCGTGAGGCGAAGCCCTTCAGCGTCGTCGTGGATCTCGGCGGCGAAGCCGCGGGCCCACCAGTCGACGCTCGACGGCATGGCCTGCTGCATGTGCGTGTAGCCCGGCAGCACCACGCCGCCTTCGCGCGTCGCGAGCGCTTGCAGCGCCTCGGCGACAGCGTCGGCGCCCGCGGCAAGGGCGGCGACGACGTCCCGCAGATAGAGCCGGAGCGCCGCCAGCACCTGGTCGTTCCGCGAGCGGCCAAGATGGATGCGCGCGCCCGCGGAGCCGATACGCTCCGTCAGCCGGACTTCGAGCGCGGTCTGCCCGTCTTCCTGTTCGAGCAGCACGCGCCATTCGCCGCGCGCATGCGCCTCGCCGATGGACTTCAGTCCATCGCGGATCTTCTCCAGGTCTTCCGCCGGCAGCAGCCGAGCCTCGGCGAGCATTTCGGCGTGGGCAATGGACGCGCGCACGTCATGCGCGACGAGCCGGTCGTCGAGCGCGTAATCCTCGCCGGCCGTGAATGCGAGCACGCGCTCGTCGAGCTTGCCGCCCTTGTCCCAGAGCCGGTTCATGCGCCGACGGTTTCCGGATGCTGCTCGGCAGGAGACAGTGCCTGGACGTCCGCGACGATCATCGTGCCTGTGCCTTCGTTCGTGAACACCTCGGCGAGCAAGCTGTCGCGCGCGTTGAAGGAGATCACGTGCACGCGCCGCACACCGCCGCGGATCGCCGCTTCGATCGCGGAAGCCTTCGGCAGCATGCCGCCGGCGAGACTGCCCGCCTGTTCGAGGCGCGCGAGGCCCGCCAGGTCGGTATAGGACACGAGCGAGCGCGCGTCCTCGCGCCGCTCCAGGATGCCGGGCGCGTCGGTGCAGAGAATCAGCTTCTCGGCGCCGAGCGCGGCCCCGATGGAAGCCGCGACGGTGTCGGCATTGATGTTGAGCACGATGCCCGCGTCGTCGGACGACAGCGGGCTCACGACCGGCATCAGCCCTGCATCGAGCTGCTTGCGCAGCACCCTCGTGTCGATCGACGCGATGTCGCCGACGAAGCCATAGTCGACCGACTCGCCATCCACCTGCACGGGCGGGCGGCGGCTGGCGCGCACCAGGCCCGCATCGACGCCGGACAGCCCGACTGCATCGATGCCGAGCTCACGGCAGGCCGCGAGAATGCGCGTGTTGATCAGGCCGTTCAGCACCATCGTCGTCGCATCGATCGACCGGTCGTCGGTCACTCGGCGCCCGCGCACCATGCGCGGCTCGATGCCGAGCGAGCGCTGCATCTCGTCGAGCTGCGGGCCGCCGCCATGCACCAGCACGACGCGGATGCCGAGGTGGTGCAGGATCGCGATCTGCTCGATCAGCGCGCGGGTGCCGGCGACGTCGCCGAACACGGCGCCGCCGGCCTTGATCACGAAGATCTTGCCCTTGTACAGGCGGATGTACGGGGCGGCACCGCGCAATGCCGCGATTACGGCCGACTGGTCGCTGCGATGTATCACCATCTCGTCAATGCTCCTTGCCTCGAACCCGCCGGGCAGCCGCGCCGACCAGCAGCCGATAGAGTACCGCCATCTGCACCGTCAGGCGGTTGTGTGCCTGCTGCAGCACGCGGCTGCGCGGGCCGTCCAGCAGCTCGTCCGCGATCGCGACATTGCGCCGTACCGGCAGGCAGTGCATCAGGTGGCATTCCGGCCTGGCGCGCGCGAACCAGGATTCCGTCAGCATCCAGTCGTCGAGGCCGGCGCGGGTCCGCGCGTCGGCTTCCGTATCACCGTAATGCGCCGTCGAACCCCATTCCTTCGCATAGACGACATGGGCACCGGCAAGCGCCGCGTCCCGGTCGTCCGTTTCGCTGACGCTGCCGCCCGACCGGGCAGCTGCGTCCCGCGCTTTCTGCATGACCTGCGGCGGCAGGGCGTATCCCTCGGGCCGGAGCACGACCACGTCCATGCCGCGCATCGCCGCCATCTGCGACACGGCCGCGGGCACCGCCAGCGGCAACGCGCGCGGGTGATTCGCCCAGGACAGCACGAAGCGTCCGCGCGGCGGGACGCCAATTTCGTCGAGCGTCTTCCAGTCCGCGAGCGCCTGACAGGGATGGTTCGCCGAGGATTCGAGATTGATCAGCGGATTCCGGCAGAGCGAGGCGATGGTCGTGAACGTGCGCTCGCCGAGGTCGGCGGCGAGGTCCCGGCCTTCGGCGAAGGCACGGACGCCCAGCGCGTCGCAGTAGGAATCGAGCACCGGGACCGCCTCGCGGATGTGCTCGGCCGCCGTGCCCGTCATCGTGATGCCGCTTCGGGTCTCGAGATTCCAGCTTCCTGCGCCCGGCGTGATCACGACCGATTCGCCGCCGAGCTTTGCCATGGCGACGCGCATCGAAGCGAGCGTGCGCAGCGAAGGATTGAAGAACAGGAGCCCGAGCACGCGGCCGGCGAGCGCCGCCGGCTCCGGCTGCTCGCGCAGTCGGTCGGCAAGCGCGAGCAGGTCCATGACCCCGTCCCGCCCGTGATCCGCCAGATCGAGGAAATTCCTCATGGTCCGATGTCCAGCAGCGCCTCGCGAAGCCGGTCGACGTGGGGTTCGCCCAGCGTGAACGGGGGCAGCAGCCGGAGCACCTGCGGGTCCGCGCTCGTCCCGGTCAGCACATCGCGGGCGAGCAGCGCGGACTGTACCTGGGCCGCCGGCCGCGACAGCCGCAGGCCGAGCAGGAAGCCTTCGCCCTGCGTGCCGGTTACCGGTCCGACGACGCAGGTTTCGCGGATCCGCTTCGAGATGCGGCGGACATTGCCGAGCAGGTCCTCCGACTCGATCGCGTCGATGACGGCTTCGACCACGGCGCAGGCGAGCGGCCCGCCGCCGAAGGTCGTGCCGAGCACATCCGGCTTCAGGACCGCCGCGGCGCGCGGGCCGCAGAGCAGCGCGCCGACCGGGAATCCGGCGCCCAGCGCCTTCGCGGTCGTGATCATGTCGGGCACGATGCCGTAGAGATTCGCGGCGAACGGATGGCCGGTGCGGCCCATGCCGCATTGCACTTCGTCGAAGATCAGCATCGCCCCGGTCTCGTCGCAGCGCGCGCGCAGCGCGGCGAGATACTCGCCGCCCATGTCGAATGCGCCGCCGACCCCCTGCACGGGTTCGACGATGACCGCTGCCGTTCGCAACGTGACGCCGGTGAGGGCCGAAGCGTCGCGACGCGGCAGGAACTGCACGTCGAACGGGGTGCGCGGGAAGCCGTACCATTTTGCCGCTGCGCCCCAGGTGACGGCGCCGGCCGCCGCCGTGCGGCCATGAAAACCGCCCTCCAGCGCGATGACTTGGTCGCGGCCGGTGATCCGGCAGGCAAGCTTCAATGCATTCTCGTTCGCTTCGGCGCCGGTATTGACGAAGAACACGGTCGCGAGCGGCAGCCCGGAGAATTCGACGAGCCTCTGCGCTGCGCGGCTGCGCACTGCCATTGGCACGGCATTGCTCTGGAACAGCACGGTCCGTGCCTGCTGCTCGAGGGCCGCCAGCCAGCGGGGATGGCCGTAACCGAGCGCGGCGACTGCATGTCCGCCGTACAGATCGAGGATGCGCCGGCCGTCCCGCGTCCGGAGCCACACGCCGTCCGCCGAGACGATCTCGACCGGATACTGAGCAAAGACGGGCGCGAGATGATCCACGGCGGCGCTCAGGTCCAGCCGGGCGCGGGGGCGGCGAGTCCGTCGGTTTCCTGGAATCCGAGCAGCCGGTTCATCCACTGGATCGCGCCGCCGGCAGCGCCTTTCACGAGGTTGTCCACGACCGACATCACGACGATCGTGTGGCCGTCCGCCGCCGCGGACAGGCGGGCATAGTTGCTGCCGACGACGTCCTTCAGGCGCGGCGGCTCGTCCTGCACGCGCACGAACGGGCGTCCGGCATAGAAACCTTTCAAAGCGGCAATCGCGCCGGCGCTGTCGAGCGGGTGCTTCAGCTTTGCCTGCACGGTCGCGTGGATGCCGCGCGCGAACGGCCCGGAATGCGGCACGAACGCGAAGCGGCCTTCGCGACCCGCGGCCGCGCGCGCGAGCGCCGTGATTTCCGCGCCGTGCCGGTGGGTCAGCGCGCCGTAGGAGTACAGGTCGCTGTGGCGCAGCGGGTGGTGCGTACCGGCCGTCGGGCTGCGGCCGGAGCCGGTACTGCCGGTGACCGCCGAGACGAACAGCTGAGGCTCTATCAGGTCGAGCGCGAGCAGCGGCACGGAGGCCAGGAGCGTCGCCGTGCTGAAGCAGCCCGGATGCGCGACGTGCGGCGTCGGCGCTCGATCGAGGTGTTCGGGAACGGCGCAGGTGAACTGGCTTGCGCGCTCGGGCGCGCCGTGGGCATGGCCGTAGATGCGCTCATACTCGCCGAGATCGGCGAACCGGTAGTCGGCGGAGATGTCGACGACAGCCGGTTTCGCGCCGGCCGCCTCGGCGCGCGCGAGGATCGAGTCGATCAGCCGGTGCGATACGCCGTGGGGCGCAGCCGCCAGCACGGCTGAGCGGGGCAGATTCGCGATACGGTCCGTGACCTCTTCAATGGACACATAGGCGAGATCGCCGCAGGCGGCCGCCAGGTGCGGAAACGCTCTGGCCACGGGCTCGCCAGGCTGGCTGTCCGAAGCGATCGCGGCGAGTTCGAGTCGCGGGTGGGCAAGCACGAGGCGCAGCAGCTCGCCCGCGACATAGCCGGTGCCCCCCAGGATGAAAGCCGGAACTTGCGCGCTCATTCCGCCAGCTCGCGGTCATGGGCGACGGCTTCGAGCCCGGCCGCCGCGATCACGCAGTCGCCGAGCGCGGCGCCATTGGTCATCGCGTTGAATGCGGGGACGCCGAGCTGCTCGCGAATGATGTCGACGCCGACCGAGTTGTCGGTGGCGGGGCCCGTGACGACCGCGGGCTCGACCTCGAAGCGCTCGCGCAGCAGCTTGACGCCGCCCCAGGCGGCGACCGGATCATTCGCCGACAGCACGACGGACGTCAGCGCCTTGCGGATGTCCGGCGCATCGAGGATCGCTTCGACACCGTAGGCGCCGAGGATGCCGTCGCCCAGCTCGAACACGATGACGTCGGGTTTTCCCGCCGCCATTTCGGTCAGCATCGTGCGGGTCAGCGCAGGGCCGTTTTTCGCCGTCGTCGTGACGACGCCGAAGTCGGTGAAGATCGCCGTGCGGCGCGCGCCGCTGTCCTCGAACGCCAGGATGTCGCGCCGGAGCGAGACGCCGGTCGCCTTGAACGCGTCGATCGTGAGGCCACGATGCCGCATGCGCGAGATCATCGCGCAGGCCGCCGCCGTCTTGCCGGCCTCCATGCAGGATCCGGCAAGCGCGACGACCGGAACGCCGGCCGTGTCGAGCGCCGCGGCGTGGTCGAAGCGGCGCATGCCGACCCGCGCGGGCACGCCGATGCGCTCGCCCAGATACGGAAAGTCGAGCACCACGCCGAGTACGCGGCAATCGAATGGCCGGCCTTTCTCGGGATTCGCGGAATCGACCGCGCCGAGCACGCCGCCGATGTTCAGCATCTGGATCACGTCGCCGGCGGCGAGCTTCTCCGGCAGGTGTCCCGAGTACCCGAACAGCGCCTTGCGATGGCCAAGCGCGCCGACGACGACGTTGCCACGCGCGACTTTTGCCATGCGGCCGCTCGTCAGCTCCAGCGTGTTGTACTGCGCCTTGTCGGTCAGAATCTCGACGGCAATGACGACGCCTTCCTCGCAGGGAATGTCGGTCGAGATGCGCACTTCGTGCGACAGGCCGCAGGCCTGCGTGACCGATGCGATCTTGTCGACGATGATCGATTTCATCATGTTTTGCGGTCCTCTTCGCCGGCGCGTGCCCAGAACACGCCAGGCAATGAAAGCATTCTCGAGAATCCGCGCGCATCCTCCGCGGTCCATTCACCGGCCGCCTCGCCGTAGACGCCCTTGCTCGCGCTCATCAGCGAATGCGGAGACGCCACGCCTTCGACGAATGCGACGCCCGGGCGCAGCAGCACGGCGACCGTGCCGGTTACGCGCGACTGGGAGGAGGCGAAGAGGGCCTCGATGTCGCGGCAGACCGGGTCCAGGTTCTGGCCCTCGTGCACCAGGTCGCCATAGGCAGCGGCCACGAGCTCCTTGATGCGTTGCTGGCGCGCGCCGAGAACGAGCTTCTCGAGTTCGCGATGCGCTTCGATCAGTACGGTGGCCGCCGGCGCCTCGAATGCGACGCGGCCCTTCGTGCCGATGATCGTGTCCCCGAGATGAATGCCGCGGCCGATGCCGTAAGCGGCGGCGGCGGCCTCAAGCCGCTCGATCAGCGCAACCGGCTCCATTGCCTCGTCGTCGAGGGACGCCGGCACGCCCCGGGTGAACCCGATGCGGATCCGGCGCGGCTCGCGCGGCGCATCGAAAGCGTTCGGCGACAGCACCCAGGCGTCCTCCGGGATGCTGCCGGCCGACGTCAGCGTCTCGCGGCCGCCGATGGTCACGCCCCAGAGCCCGCGATTGGTCGAATAAGCCGCGCCGTGCGGCGGCACGGGCAGGCCGCGCTCCTCGAGGTAGCGGAGCTGTTCCGGCCGCTTGAATGCGCGATCGCGCACGGGCGCGAGGATCTCGATCCCGGGCGCGAGCGTCCGCAGCGCGACCTCGAAGCGCACCTGATCGTTGCCGGCGGCGGTGCAGCCGTGCGCGATCGTGTGGCTTCCGAGTTTGCCCGCCATCGCGGCGACCGTCTGAGCCTGGATCGTGCGCTCGGCGCCGACGCATAGCGGATAGAGCTGGCCGCGCCGGATGTTGCCGATCAGCAGCCACTTCAGCACGCGCGTGAAATACTCCTGGCGCGCATCGAGGAGATGATGAGCCGCCGCGCCGAGCGCAAGCGCGCGCTCCTCGAGCTGTTTCGCCGCGACCTCGTCGATGCCACCGGTGTCGACCGTGACGGTGACGACCGCGCGACCATAGGTCTCCCTGAGCCAGGGCACACAGAAGGACGTGTCGAGGCCGCCTGAGAATGCGAGCAGGATGGGCGCGCCGGCGCCCTGCGCGGAGTTGGACATGGCGATCGTCAGGCTCGCAGCTTGTCGTGCAGGCGGGCGAGCAGCCGCCGCTGCGCGGCGGCTCCCGTCGTCGCGACGAAAATGGTGTCGTCGCCCGACAGCGTGCCGACCACGTCGGGCCAGTCGGCGCGGTCGAGCACGATCGCGACGCTCTGCGCGGCGCCCGCGGTCGTGCGGATGACCGTCAGGCTCGGCCCGGCGGGGCGGATGTCGCGGACGAATGCCGAGACCGTCGTGAAGTCGTCGAGCGCGGGCGCCGACTCGTCCGGCAGCACGTAGCGGTCGCCGCGCTTCGCGACGCCGAGCTCGCGCAGGTCGCGGCTGACGCTCGACTGGGCCGCATGGTGGCCTGCCTTGCCGAGCAGGCGCACGAGATCCTGCTGGCGCCCGACCGGCGCGCGGCTGATGATCCTGCGCAGCGCCTCGCGGCGTGAAACCGCGTCGGCGCCGCCATGACGGGGCAGTGCTTGCATAATAGTGCATAGAGTGTGCATAAATATGCACACTCCGTCAAGCACTCAGCGGTCGATCCGGTACTCGATGTCGGCTGCCGACTCACTGCCGGCTTCGACCGAAATCACCCAGCGGTCGCCGATGGTGTAGCGCAGCTTCAGCGTGTTGATCTCATCCACGAGCGAGATGCCGTAGCTGATGTAGAGTCGCGGCGAGAGAAACTTGCCGAGCACGAGTGCGGCGCCGTTCCCGCCCTGTGCGATGCCGACGTCGTCCAGGCCGACATGGCGGCCGAGCTGCCCGGCGAGCAGTGCGCCGCCCTGGCTCGCGAGGCTCGCCTGTTCGGTCTGCAGTTCGCTGCGATCGCCGCTTTGCAGCGAGTCCAGCGATTGACCGACGATCAGCAGCGATGCGATCTGCGCCTGCGGCAGCGGAGGCTCCGAGAACAGTGTGAGCTGCGGCTGGCGCAGCCTTCCGCGCACGATCACGCCAACCGTGTGGATACCGAGCTTGCGTGACGCGCGCAGGTCGACGCCCGGGTCGGTGGCGGGACCGCCGGTGAACAGGAGCCGCCCGCGTTCGACGTCGAGTTCGCGGCTATAGGCCCGGTATTCGCCTTCGTGGACCTCGAGCTCCCCGGTCGCCACTGCCGCCTCGCGCGGACTGGTGCGGGCTCGCACGCTGCCGCTGACCCGGCCGCTCAGCCCATAGGCATCCAGGTCGACGCGATCGCCGAGCACGAGGCGCACGTCGGTGACGATTTCGAAACGTTCCTCGTCTTCCGCCTCGAACTCCGGCCGCACGACCCGCTCGTCGGCGGAAACCAGCACGGCGCCCGCGGTCTCCGCGGGCCTGATGCGGGCTTCGGGGACGGTGACGCTGCCGGTCACGCCGATGCGCCGGTCGGCAAGCGTGAAGCGCAGGTCGGGCGACGCGAACACGCGCGCCTCCGGAACATCCACCAGCAGCAGCCTGTCGCCTTTCATCGTGAGTTCGCCGCGAAGCCGCCGGTCGCGCCATCCGAGCCGGCCGTCGACATCGAGACTGCCGTCGCCGGCGCTCGCCGTCGCATGCAGTTCGAGCGATTCCTGCTGCAGGGCGACGGTCGCCCGCGTGTTCCGCAGCCGCAGGTTCGCCTGATAGAAGTCGAAAGCGCCGTCGGTGAGTTGCGCCTGGCCGGTCAGGGAAGGGGCGGCGAGCCTTCCCGCAATGTCGAGGTCGACGCGCAACTTGCCCGAAGCCTGATCGACACCGGTGAAGATGAGCGGCAGCAATCCCAGCTGGCCCGTCGCACCGTTCACGCTGCCCGACACCGGCAACTCGCCAGGCGGCCGCCCTGCGACGCGCATCGCAGTCAGTTGAGCGGCAAGCGAAATGTCGGTGGCATCGAGAACGCGCAGGTCGAGCGCGTGCCGCTCCGCATTGCTATTCAGGGAGAGGACCGCGCGGCCCATCGGCACGCGGTGCGTTTTGCCGCTCGCCGATTCGTACTCGAGCACGCTATCCCTGAGGTCGGCACTGACATCGGCGATCCACGGCTGTCCCGTGCGCGCCGAGGCTTCCGCGTCGACCGTCAACAGTCCGCGATAACGCAGCCGGCCCGGCGTCCGCTGCTCGAGCGTGTCGAGCGGAAAATCTTCGGTCCTGGCGCGAACGGACCAGTTGCCGTCGCGCCGCCAGCGACCCTCGACGCAGATCCGCCGGTCGCCGGCAACGAAGCAGGCGGGCTCAAGCGCTGCGTCGCCGGCCGATGCGGAGAGGCTCGACGTCGTCTCGAGCCGCCATGAGGGCATGCGCGGGCCGACGGCAGTCACCTCCTGCATCTGCAGCGTGAAGCGCGAATCGACGTACGCGCCACGGCCGCGAACGGAGACGGCGTCCTCGCCCGCGCCGACGCGGAATTCGATCGCATGGTCCCGCAATTGTCCGCTGGCCGACAGACGCGTATCGGTCAGCTGCATGCCGGCGATGACAAGGCCATTCGACCGCACGCGGATCCACGACATCCCCCGGTCATCGAGATCGACATGCCCGTCCGCCGACAGGATCGTCGCCTCATGCTTGCCCCAGGCCAGGTTGTGCCCCGTCATCGCGAGCGCGTAGCTACGGTCGCGAAGCTTCACGGTGGCGTTGACGCGGCCGCCCAGTTCGGGCAGGAACACCGACAGGTCTTCGGCGACCAGCCGGGCATCGAGCTCCTCGCCCGCGCCGATCGCTCCGTCGAGCGCGAGTTGCGCGCTGCCAAGCGATACCGCCACGCGTTCGAAGCGCGTCCGATCCCGCTCGCGGTGAACGGTGCCGCCGCCGCCCGCGGTGTGACCGCGGAAGCGGCCGCCGAGATTTGCCACGGTCGCGCTGTACGTCGCGCCTTCACCGAAGCCAGAGCCGGAACCTCTGAAGTCGAAGTCGAGTTTTCCGGCAAGCTCGGGACGGATCACCGCCGGATCGATGTCCCGCGCGTGGCCGGAAGCGGCCCATTCACGGCCGGCACCCCGGGCGAGCCAGCCTTGCGCCTCGACGCTGCCCTTCAGCGCGCGCAGCGCGGAATCGTCGACGACGATCCGCGTCGTCGTGAAGCGGCCCGATGCCATGCCGGAGAATGGCGGCGCGACCAGCGGATCGAAGTCACCGTTGACGCGCCAGCCGAATTCGCGCCAGCCATTCATGGCCATGTCGCCGCGCGGTGAGCGCAGGACCGGATCGCCGGTGAGCGGCCAGCGCAAGTCAGTCCACTCGGCCTGCAGATCGTAGGCGGGTTGCTCGGCCACGATGAATCTGCCGCGCAGTTCCGCGACCGTCGAGCCAGGGATCGTCATAGTCAGTCCGGAGATCGTGACGATGCGGTCTGCATACACCGCGGTGCCATTCACCCGCACGCCCGATGCCGGCAGGCCGTCCCCATGCACCACGCCGTTCGTCGCATAGCGGAACCGGTCACCGCTGACGTCAAGCGTCGCACGCAGCGGACCGAAGGGGGGCGCATCGGTCCACCGCGCAAGGTCGAGGCTTTCGATCACGGCCTTGCCTCGCCATTGCAGGTCGCTCGTGAGGCGGGTCAGTTCGACATTCGCCTGGCCGGTCGCGGGCAATGCGAAACGGAGATCCACGGTCAGCCGGTCGAGATCGCCGCGCGCGCGCAGGACGCCGCCGATCTCGCGGCCTTCCGTCACCGTCCAGGCGGCCGTGCCCTGGACGCCGAGCGGTTCGCGCGCGAACACGCGACCGCCGGCGCCGGCGATGGCCCAGGCACCGGCATCGGCCCGTGCGTTCTCGAACGCGATCTCGCCATGCGAAACGGTCGCGCTCCCGGCGACAGACCTGAGCTGCAGCACGGCGCCGCGCGGGGAAACGATGGATAGATCGTCGACCACGACGTCGTCCAAGGCGATCGACAGCCAGCCGGGCGTGAATGCCGGCGCCTTTGCCGCCTGCTGCCGCTCGCGCACCTGAATCGATATCGTCCGTGCGTGCACGCGCTCCGCCGCGACGCGACCGGCGAGCAGTCCGCTGGGTTTGTAGTCAGCCGAGAAACCGGTGATGCGAACCGTCGCGCGCGCATGTTCGATGACGATCGTATCTGCCGTGAGCGGCCCGATCAGCCGGCCCCTCGCTCCGCTGATCCGGATGCTGACTTTGTCGAGCGACTCGAGCATCGCGACGGCGCGCGCGAGCCCGGCCTCCGTCGTCACGAGCCAGGTGCTGCCGGCGATCGCGACGATCAACAGGACCCCGACGATCACAAGCAGCCAGCGGCCCGGTTTCTTTGGCAGCCAGGGCATCTCAGAGCTCCGGCGTGAAGTTCAGGTGCAGGCGCGGGCTGCGGCCGGATTCGGAAATCGACTGCGCGACATCGAGCCCGATGCTCAGGAAGGGCAGGCGGTAACGCAGTCCGACGCCCACGGAGTACTCGAGCGGATCGCCAAAGTCGTTGATGGCATTGCCGGCATCGACGAATACGGCCGCCACGAAATTCCGCGGCAGGTTGCGCTGCAGCTCGATGCTGCCGGTCACGAGATTGCGGGCACCGATACGGTTGCCGTCCGCGTCGACCGGCGACAATTCCTCGTAGCCGTAGCCGCGCACGCTGCGGTCACCGCCGGCGAAGAAACGGTACTGAGCGGGCAATTCCTGGAACTCGGCGACTGCGCTCACTCCGATTTCGCCACGAACCTGCAGATGCCAGCGATCGGCAAGCCGGAAACGGCGTTCATCGCGGACCACGAGCCTTGTGAAATCCGTGTCGGAACCGAGCGCGGCGGTCGATCCGAGCAGTTCGACCTGGAATCCGCGGGGCACGGCATTGACGCCGAGGAAGCCCGGCGGCAGCAGCGAATAGGAAATGCCGGGAACGAGCAGCTCGCTCTGGGTGCGCGAGATCTCCGTCGACGTGCCATTCGAAGTCGTGATTTCGTCACGTGTCGATTCCGCCGTCACGGACAGCACGCGCTGCCATCGGCCGCGCACCTGGGTCAGGCCGACCCGGAAGCTGCTGCCGGAGGTCTCGACGTCCGCTCGCTGCTCGTTGAACGCCCGCACTTCGAATGCCAGCTTTTCGAGGGCGGGGTCGGTCCACGGAATGACGTAAGCGAGCTTGACGGATTCCTCGGGGCTCGAGCCCCGGATCTCGGCGCGCATGCGGTGGCCGCTCGCATTGACGCGGCGGTCCTCCCAGCGCAGCGTCGCGCGTGCGCGCGTGTCCGTCGCATAGCCGGCGCCGATCGTATAGACATTGCGCTTGGCCGGCTCCGCGGCGATGCGTATCGGCGCGATGCGCCGCTCGCGGTCGCGCTCTTCGGGCAACACTTCGACGACCGCGAAATACTGCGAGTCGTCGAGTGCGAACTGGGTGCGCAGCAATGCGGACGCGTCGTACCAGTCGCCTTCCGCATAGCGCAGGTAACGCCTCACGAGCTCCGGCCGCAGGAAATCCTGGACAATCGTCGTGGCGCCGAAGCGGTAGCGTTCGCCGGTCTCCAGCGTCACGTACGCACGCGCTTCGCGCACGGCCGGGTCCACGAGCAGTTCGCCGCGCGTGAATGTCGCATCGAGATAACCGTTGGCGGCGGCCGCGCGCAGCAGTTCGCCCTTCAGCCGGTCGTAATCGGGATGACTCAGCCGCACGCCGGTCCTGAGCGGAGACGTCGCAAGCACCCGGCGCAGGAAGAGCTCTTCGCTGCCGCTACCGGTGATCTCGACCTGCTGCTCGACCAGCATGACCGGCTCGCCCGGCTCGATTGTTACGCGCGCGTGCCAGACATCGTCTTCCTGCACGAGCTCGGTCGATACTTCCGGCGCGTAGTAACCGTACGGGCGCAGCGCCGTGCGTGCCTCGGCTGGCGCCCTCTGCGCGAGCCGCGCGATCATGTCGGCGTCGAGTTCCTCCGAGCGCGACAGGCGCTGCAGGCTGGAGAGCGCCTGGACATTCTCGAGCAGCGCGCCCTCGACGCCCAGGAACTCGATCTTGAGTTTCTCCGCGGCATGTGCGGCCTGCAGCCAGCCTGTAGTCGCCAGGCAGATAGCGACGATGGTCAAACGCTGACGCATGTATATCAGACCCGGCGTCGGCGCCAGCGTTGCACGGCAATGATGGCGAGGGCGATCAGCACGACGATCGCAAGATAGGGCAGCATCAGCGCGAACGCCGACAGCACCAGGGACCCGGCGAGCTCGCCTGTCGAATAGACGGGATTGCCGGCTCCGCCCGAGACGAGACCCGTCTTCGCGCGGCCGACGGCATTCAGCGCATGACCCGCCGTCGTGACGATGCCGCCGGCGCTTATCGCTGTGAGCCAGCGCGCCCAGTCCGGAAGTCCGACCATGACGCCCGCCGCGGCAACAATGCCCGCAGTGACCGCAACGGGGGCCGAAATCACGTCCAGCACATGGTCGACGCCCGGAATGTAGTACGCGGCAATTTCCACGAGCGTCGCGACTGCGAGCGCAATCAGCACGAAGGGTTCGCCGAGCCACGCAAAACCCGGCGCGGGCTCGACGTAGCCATGGTGGATCGCGAGACCCGCGGCCAGCAGCGGCACGAATGCGCGGAATCCGGCCGCCGCGGCGAGCGCGAGGCCAGTCGCGATCGACAGGGCGATGCTCACCGGGTGCGGTTCCAGCCGCGCGCGGCCGCTTCCTCGGCGAGGGACCTCGTGGCGCCCGCGTCGTACCAGTCCTCGATGAGGCGGAAAGCGATGGACTGCGGGAACGGCAGCATCGAACCCGCCGCCAGTTCGGCACGGCTGAACCAGCGTGCGTCCTCCAGCTCCCGGTCGCCGTGGCGAAGCTCCACCGATTTCGCCTCGGCGCGGAATCCCAGCATCAGCGAGCGGGGAAAGGGCCAGGGCTGCGACGACTGGTAAGTCATCTGGCCGGTCTCGACGCCCGTTTCCTCGAGCACCTCGCGCCGTACAGCGTCCTCGAGGCTTTCGCCCGGCTCGACGAACCCGGCAATTGTCGAGTAACGCCCGGCGGGCCAGCCGGCCTGGCGCCCGAGGAGCGCCCGGTCGCCGTCGGTCACGAGCACGATCACCGCGGGGTCGACGCGCGGGAAAAACTCGGTTGCGCAGCTTTCGCGCATGCAGGTCATCACCCTGCCATTGCGCTCGGGTACGGTGGCCGTGCCGCAGCTGCCGCAGAACCGGTGCCGGTGGCGGAACGAGATCATGGCCCGCGCGTAGGCGAGCAGGCCGGCTTCGTCGTGCGGCAGCAGCGCGGCGGCGAGCCGCAGGTCCGCGAATTCCGCGCCATCTTCAAGTTCCGGCGGCGTCGGCGCTTCGATCTCCGTCGTGAACACCGCCAGCCCGCGGTAGTCGCCGAGCAGGATCAGCTCGGCGATGCCGATCCCGGAGAACTGCCCGCTGCCGAAGGGCAGCAGGCAGGCACCGGGTATGGGGGTGCGGATGACCGGACAGCGCGACCGCCAGACCGGAATCAGGCGGGCTGAACCGTCGGCGATCGCGCGAGCGACGACTTCCGCGTCGGCATTCGCGAGCTTCAGTCGATCGACATGCGGCCCGGCGAAGACATTGGGCCGCTCCGCTTTGGCGCGCATCGGCACCCGTTCCTGGCGGTCGGTGACGCCATTCTAGCAGTCGCCGACCGAGAGACCGGGTCGCGCGGGGGGGCGGCTGATCGCGCAGAATTCGCAGACCTTCGGCCGCTCCGCGTAGCGCATCACGACCAGGAGGCTGCCGCAGCCCTCGCAATCATCGAGGCAGATCTCGTTCTGCTTCTCCAGCGAGCGGAGCAGGTGGCAGGCGTGCTCGAACGAGATCTGCGGATGCTCGAACAGCGACGCGAACGTTTCGTAGGCCTCGCAGAAACTCTCGCCCCAGCGCAACTGCTCGACGGCCCCGGGCGCGGCTCCTGCCTCGCGCCGCAGCAGGCCGAGAATGCACAGGAGCGTCGCCAGTCCCGCCGCTTCCCGGCGGATGCCCGCATTGCGCATGAAGTAGGCACTCTGGCGCGGGCTCTTGCCGCGGTGGCGGCGGACCTCGCGGCGCCCGGCGTCGGCGACGTACGACCGGTAGAGTTTCCGGATGCGGTCATCCGTGAGGCCGGTCCAGCTCCGGATGGTGCGGGTGCGCGCCTCGTGCCCGATGAGCCGCAGGGCGAGATCGAGCCTCAAGCGGTCGCGGGTGTATCGATCGTCGGTAATTCGCATGTTTGCCGCCTTGATTTGGGACCCATCGTACTGGTAGTTTTACACCAGTCAATCCTAAGTCCGCCACAGAGCGGGTAGCACGGGTAATCGGACGCTTACGGGGATAAATGCCATGAAACGCCAACAACCGCTGGCGCTCGCGCCGCCGGCGGGTAGCGCCAACTGGTCGGAACGCTCGCTGCTGGACGGGTTGACGCGCCGTGCGCTGTGCTCGATCAACCTCGCATTCCTGGACCTGGCGACGGACCTTGCCGAGGAGGGCCGCCTGAAGCTGATTTCGGGTTTGCCGCCGCGGGCTGTCGATGCGCTGATCGATCCCGATGCCGGGAAGCGCCTGTGTGAGCGGCTGCCCTACGCGCTTTTCGACCTGCGCTTCGGCGACGGCGGATTCTGGGAGAGCGAGATTGCCGCGGCGGGCGGCGTGCAGGATGCGGAGCCGGCCGTGGCGGCGGACGATCGCATTGTCGTCTTTGCGCGGGCCGCCATCATGCTGGCGTGGCATCTCGCACAGACGCGCGCGGCCGGCGCGAGGCTCGTATTCGGCATTTCGCCGGCGACGATCGCCGCGCTCGCTTCACTGCCCGTAGCTACGATGGAGCGGCTTGCGCGCCGCGTCGCGCCCGCGCTGACCGCGCGCTTCGGCACCCGCGCACGGTTCTGGCTGCAGTTCGAGGGCTGCGCGGTGCGCCCGGACGAACAGTCCGTGAACATGCTCCAGCAGCTCGGACTGCAGATTCAGGGCGCCGAAAGCGCGCGCTCGCAGGCGCTGCAGCGCCGGACGAGAAGGGTTATCGTCGCCTGACCGCCGGTTGCCCGGATACCGGGTGACGTTTACGCTTCGCGCCTGTCAGCCGGCGTCCTGCCGGATTCCCGGGGTTTCATGAAGGCGCTTTCGATCCGCGGCCTGACCAAGACCTACCGCAATGGCGTTCAGGCGCTGCGGGGCATCGACCTCGACGTCGAGGAAGGCGATTTCTTCGCGCTGCTCGGGCCGAACGGCGCCGGCAAGACGACGAGCATCGGCATCATCATGTCGCTCGTCACGAAGAGCGCGGGCTCGGTCGCCGTCTTCGGCCACGACATCGATGGCGCGCTCGACCACGCAAAATCCTGCATCGGCCTCGTGCCGCAGGAAATCAACTTCAACCAGTTCGAAAAGGTGTTCACGATCATCGTGAACCAGGCGGGCTTCTACGGCATTCCGCGCAAGCTCGCCCTCGAACGTGCCGAACGCTATCTGCGGCAGTTGCAGCTCTGGGACAAGCGCGACCAGATCGCGCGATCGCTGTCGGGCGGCATGAAGCGCCGTCTGATGATCGCGCGCGCACTCGTGCACGAGCCGCGGCTGCTGATCCTCGACGAGCCCACGGCCGGCGTCGACATCGAGATCCGCCGCAGCATGTGGAACTTCCTGCGCCTCATCAACAAGCAGGGAACGACGATCATCCTGACGACGCATTACCTCGAGGAAGCGGAGAGCCTTTGCCGACACATCGCGATCATCGACGGCGGCCGCATCATCGAGAACGACACGATGGCGGGTGTCATCGGCAAGCTCAATCAGGAGACCTTCGTGCTGAACTTCCGCGGCGCGACGGCGGCGGCCCCCGAGCTGCCCGGATACGTATCGCGGATGACGGACAACCATACGCTCGAGATCGAGGTGACGAAGGAGCAGTCGCTGAACGATATTTTCGCGCGCCTGTCGCAGCAGGGCATCGCGGTCGTCAGCATGCGCAACAAGGTCAACCGTCTTGAGGAGCTGTTCATGCGCCTCGTCGAGAGCAAGGGCGGCGACGGCGCCCGGACCGGCTGACATGCAGACGCAGTCACTCAGCCGCATCCGCCGCATCGGCCTGCAGACGATCGTGCGGCGCGAGTACGGACGCATCATCCGCATCTGGGGACAGACCCTGGTGCCGCCCGCGGTGACCGCGACGCTTTATTTCGTGATCTTCGGATCGCTGATCGGACGGCGCATCGGGCAGATGGGCGGTTACGACTACATGCAGTACATCGCGCCGGGCCTGATCATGATGGCGGTCATCTCCAATTCCTACGGCAACGTCGTATCGAGTTTTTTCGGCGCGAAGTTCGGCAAGCACATCGAGGAATTGCTGGTCGCGCCGCTGCCGAACTGGCTGATCGTGCTCGGCTACGTCGCGGGCGGCGTAATGCGCGGTCTGCTGGTCGGCGCGGTGGTCACGGGCGTCGCGCTTTTCTTCACGGACATCCCGGTGGCGCATCCGCTGCTGGTCGCGGGATCGGTGTTGCTGACGGCGGTCGTGTTTTCGCTCGGCGGGTTCTTCAACGCGATCTTCGCGAAGAATTTCGACCAGATATCGTGGTTTCCCACATTCATCCTGACGCCGATGATCTATTTCGGCGGTGTTTTTTATTCCGTCTCGCTGCTGCCCCGCTGGGCCGAAAGCCTTTCTTACCTGAATCCGATCCTGTACATGGTCAATGCATTCAGACACGGCTTTCTCGGTACCAGCGACGTGAACCTCGGCTTCGCCTTCGCGATCATGGCGGCGTTTGCGATCGCGATGTTCGCAGTCGTCGTCGTGCTGATGAATCGCGGCACGGGCATACGAGAATAGGGGCCGGCGACATGTGCGGACGTTACGCTTTCTACTCGCCGGCCGAAGCGGTCAGTCGGACGTTCGGGCTCGACGGGGTGCCGGAGCTCGAACCGCGCTACAACATCGCGCCGACTCAGTCGGTGCCCGCCGTGCGCGAAGGGACGGAGAGCGCGCGCACGCTGTCGATGCTGCACTGGGGACTGGTGCCGAAATGGGCCAAGGAGCGCGCCATCGGCAACCGGATGATCAATGCGCGCGCGGAGACGATTACCGCGAAACCTTCGTTCCGCGATGCTTTCCGTCGCCGGCGCTGCCTGGTCGCCGCCGACGGATGGTACGAATGGCAGGTCGCCCCGGGCGGCAAGCAGCCGTGGTTCATCCGGCTGCGTGACGGCGGCCCGATCGCATTCGCGGGACTCTGGGAGCGATGGAACGATCCTGCGGATGGCGCACTGCTCGAGTCCTGCACGATCGTGACGACCGACGCGTCGGAGTCCATCCGCAGGATCCACGACCGGATGCCGGTCGTATTGCCCGAAGCGAATTGGGCGCGCTGGCTGGACACCGCATTCTCGGACACGGAGAAATTGTCGGAGCTGCTGCGCCCTTACGATCCGAAGGCGCTCGATGCCTGGCCGGTCAGCCGGCAGGTCAATGCGCCGAAAAACCAGGGACCCGAGCTCATCGAAATGGACGACTCAGGCGCCGGACAGGGCGCCTGAGCCCGCGGTCATTTCTGCGTCCAGGCGCCGCTGCCCTTCTTGTAATACCAGCCGGCGCGCGCATTCGCTATCCAGCGCTCGGCGAAGGTGCTGCGGATGTCCGCTTCCCATTCCGGATGATTGTTTGCCGTCGCGATCTCGCGATAGAGCGAGTTGCGGTCCGCGTTGTCGTCGCTGACCAGCTTGCGCAGGCGATTGCGGTCGGCGAGCGCCACGGAATTCGCGTCGCGGACTTCGACGAGCCCGTCCGAAGTCAGTCCGATCGCGCCGGAAGTGAAGAAGGGTTCGAGATCGCCTGCGCGCGCCTTCATCGATGCCGTCAGTGCGCGGATCGGAGGGCTCGAGACGTCGATGTCGGCCTGCGCATGCGCGACCGGCACGACGAAGTCGAGCACGCCCTGCAGCGCCGCGACCATCATGCCCTGCTGCGGCTGGCTGACCGACGACTGCTCGTTGCCTGCCGGCGGCGCGGCCTTTTCCTGGCCCCAGATGTCCTCAATGATCCGGTCCGCCGCTTTTTCGGCGGCGGCGGCCGGGAAGTACACGTTGATCGTCACGCAGGCCGCGAGTGCCAGGCAACCCGTGCCGATCCCGGTTGTGAGCCAGCGAGTCATTCGGATTACTCCTTCGTATCCAGGCCGGTCGAGGACCATGCTCGCTGCCGGCGGCTGAACCTGTCCTGAACCGATTCTAGCGCAGTGCATCGCCTCACTCGACCACGATGTCGGACTCCATGATCGAGGCGAGCTGGCGGACGAGCCGCGTCCAGGCGACGCGCGTCTGGCTGCCGATCACGTCGATGCGCGGCAGGCCCGCTCCCTTGACGATGTAGTAGCCGCCGGGCGCCGCTTCGACCCCGCCCATCTGGCAGACATCGTTGGCGAGACGGCAGGTCAGCCCCAGCCGGTCGTACCGGAAGTCATCGAAGAACCTGAGCAATCCGCCCTGAAGCGCGGCCGCGACGCCGCCGCCGCTGCCACCGCCGATGCTCGACAGGTTCGTGACCGCGCGCTGGCTGATCCGGCGTTTCGAGCGGTCGCCGGGAGGCGTCCCGAACTGCGCATCGAAAGAAACCGGCATCCAGCCGAAAGTCTCCAGGTCCTCCATGCGGCCCGACAGGCGCCCCGTGATCATTCCGAACGAGAACGTGCTGGTCAGCAGCTCGAGGTCGAGATTATCCACGTCGATGCTGGCATGCATGCGCGGATACTGGCCGAGCGGATCGCGCAGCTGAAGCTCGCGCACGACGATCCGTCCGTCGAAGACCGAGGCCTCGAGGTTGCCGCCGAGAGTCGCGACGCCCGCCGCCAACTGCAGGTCTGGAATACTGCCGGCGAGCGTGCCCTGGAACTCCGGCCAGCCGAGCGCACGGGAGAGCGGTGCGACGCTGATCGGCTGCAGTTCGGCGTCGAAGCGGACGTACATCTGCTCGGTGCCCGCATGCCGGACGCGAAGCGTGCCGATAGCGAGTCCGCCGTCGAATATCGGCAGGAGCTTCGGCTCCAGCAGGCGGAAATGCCGTCCGGTTGTCGCAAATGGCAGTTCGACGCGGCCGATCTCGATGCCCCAGAGGCGTGCGGCGTCCCAGGTGACCGAAGACCGGAAGTCCGCATCGTCGATCGTGCCGGCGAGCTCCGTGCGGGCGGCATCATCGAACCAGCGGACATCTCCGCGCAGTCCATGAATCGAAATGGTGCCGGATGGCGAGAGCAGCGCGACGCCCTCGAGCACGATCGCGGCCCGGGTCGGCAAACCGTCCGTAATGTCGATCTCGCCCTTCGCTGTGCCGGCGCCTTGCAGGTCCTTCAGTGCCGTGTCGATCAGAAACGGCTGGAAATAGACGGGCGCCGCAGCGTCGAGCGCCAGCCCGTCGATTCGCAGCCGCGCCTCGGTGAGCAGCGTCTCGCCCTTGAAGTCGAGCGTTGCGCTGCCGGCAGCCGTCACCACATCGTGATGCACCGCCTTGAATCCGGTTGCTTCGAACCCTTGCCCGGCCCCGTCGAGCCGACCCGCGAATTCGACGTCGGCAGGATGCAAGCCGAAATCCAGGAACACCGGATCGCTGTAGGCCTGGCCGCCGGACAACTCGAGGCGACCGTCCGATACCGTGAAGTCCTCACCGGCCGCCAGAAGCCTGGCACCGAGCGCACCGGAGATCGCTTCACCGGCGAGCGCGCCTTCAGCGTCCGAGAACGTGAGCCCGGTGAAACTGAGTTCCGCATCCGCGCTTCCAAGTACGTTCGACCGCCCAACAGCATGCACGACGCCGGACGCACTGCCCGCGACGGTGAAGCCTTCCGGCAGCGCGAACCACGGCGTTGCGACCACGATCGCGCGATCCAGCGGGAGTTCATTGATTGACGCGTCGAGCCGCCAACGTGAACCGTCGAGCGTGAATCCGAGCTTCGATGGTCCACCGGCCAGGGAGAATGCATCGAGCTTGACCGTGATTGCGCCGCTCTCCGACAGGCTCGCGCTGAAGCGCGTATCCTGCCCGCCGAGCGATCCGAGCGCGCCTTTCAGCCGGCCTTTCGGGCAATGGAGTTCGTCGCCGGAAATCCTGAGTTCCGGGCAGTCGATGGTGAATCCGGAGAGCGGACCGGTCCCCGGCACGCCGTGGACGCGCGCAGCGCGGATTTGTGCGCGCCCCGAAGCGCCGCCCTGAGGCGTCCATTCCAGGCCCGCATCCTCGATCGAGAGCCCGCCGAATTCCGCGTGGCCGACGCTGATGCTGACTTTTCCTGCTGCGCTTGCCGACGCAATGCCGCAACCGCAGAGGAGGGCCGCGAGAAACCGTGGGACCATCAGCCGAACACCATGCATTCATGAGTCAACGGTGCCTGGAGGCGGTAGCCTATGCTGGAATCGAAGCCCGTGAGCGACGTTTCGCTGCCGGCGCTTCCAGGTCACGCTTAAGCCGTGAGAGCAGAGCCACCGCGCCGGACGCATAGGCGCCGATCCAGCGATCGTGGATCTCCTTGATCGGCATGACATTCAGCACGTTCCAGCGCACGCGCCCCTCGGTGCGCGCGATGACGAGCTCCGCGCGTTCGAGCACGCCAAGATGCTGCATCACCGTGCACCGGTCCAGGTCCTCGAAGTGGCCGCAGAGCTCGCCGGTCGTCCTCGGGGCCGCGCGCAGCAGGTCGAGAATCTCCCGTCGCGTCGCATGCCCGAGCGCGCGGAAGATCCGGTCCTGCTTGTCGAGTCGCCTTAACATGTTATAGGATTATAACATCATGGAACTGAAGTTCGACGTCTACGCCAAGATTGCGCGACCGGTCTCCGATGTGTTCGAGTCGGTGACGAATCCGACGGAGTTGTCCGCTTACTTCACGACCGGCGGCGCGAGCGGGCCGCTCGTCGAGGGCGCGACCGTCATCTGGAAGTTCGGCGACTACCCGGTGGACATTCCGATTACGGTAAAGAAGCTCATACCCGGGGAGCGCATCGAGTTCCGCTGGGATGCGGAGGATGGCGCATACCAGACTTCGGTGGTCATGACCTTCGAGGCCCTGGATGACGGCGGCACGCTGGTGCGGGTCGTTGAAGGCGGCTGGCATACGAATCCGGACGGACTCAAGGCCTCGTATCAGAACTGTTACGGCTGGACCCAGATGCTCTGCTGCCTGAAGGCCTACCTCGAGCACCGGATCAATCTGCGGCAGGGTTTCTTCTAGCCATTTCAGGCACTTCGGCGATTCCGGCGGACACTGTCGATTCCGGACGCCGCCATTCGACTATCGGGCATGAATCCAGCAATCATGGTCGCCGCCGTCCTGTCGGCGGCCCAACGGCATCGCCCGCGGCGCGACAAGGAGACCGTCTTGCAGTACCTGTGCCTGATCTACAGCGACGAGAGCCAGTGGCCGGGCCTGCCGAAACCCGAATACGATCGGGTCGTCGGCGAGTATCTGGCTTGTATGGACGACATCCGTAAGAGCGGACACTACTCGGGCTGCAACCGCTTGCGGCCGACCAGTTCCGCGACCACCGTGCGGGTGCGCAATGGCAGGATTTCAACGACCGACGGCCCGTTCGCCGAGACGAAAGAGCAGCTCGGCGGATACTTCCTGGTCGAGGCACGCGACCTGAACGAGGCGATCCAGATCGCGGCACGGATCCCCGGCGCGCGCTATGGAAGCATCGAAGTGCGGCCCGTCATGGAGGTGGCGTGATGCGTTACATGATCATCGTCAAAGCGACGAGGGACTCAGAGGCGGGCGTCATGCCGTCCGAATCCCAGCTCGCCGAAATGGGCGCCTATCATGAGGAGCTGGCCAGGGCGGGCGTACTGCTGGACGGGTCGGGACTGCAGCGCAGCGCCCTCGGCTGGCGTGTCCGCATCAAGGACGGCAAGCGCACGATCGTCGACGGGCCCTTCACGGAAACGAAAGAACTGATCGCGGGCTTCACGCTGATCCAGGTGAAGTCGCGCGAAGAAGCGCTCGAGTGGTCGCGACGCTTCCCGAACCCGACACTGGACGGATCCGATTGCGAGATCGAAGTCCGCCGGATGTTCGAACTCGAGGATTTCGAGCCGGGCGAATCCATCGACAAGTTCCGCGAAATCGGCATGAGCGGCGAGGAGCGCCAGCCATGAAGTTCATCTGTCTCGGATACCTGGACGAGGAATACTGGGCGACGCTCAGCGACGGCGAGCGCGACGCCATGGTCAAAGCCTGCACCGACTACGACGTCGAACTGCACAAGGGCGGTCATTTCGCGAGCGGCGCGGCGCTGCAGGCGGCGGCAACCGCGACGACCGTGCGCTGGAAAGACGGAAAACCTTTCCTGACCGACGGTCCATTCGCGGAAACGAAGGAACTGCTCGGCGGTATCCTTGTCCTTGAGGCGAAAGACAAGGAAGAAGCAGTCCGCCTGATCATGCGTCACCCGGGCATCCGCGTTGGCGGTTTCGAGGTCCGGCCCGCCGATGAAGCATTCATGAAGCAGCATCCAGTGCTTAAATCGTTATAGGAGACAGTCATGCATTACGTCGATGGATTCGTATTGCCCGTGCCGCGCAGGAAACTCGCTGCCTATCGAAAGATGGCGCGGTTCGCCGGCAAGATCTGGATGGAGTACGGGGCCCTGCAGTACGTCGAGTGCGTCGCGGACGACGTCAAGCCCGGCAAATGGACGTCTTTCCCGCAGAGCGTCAAGCTGAAGAAAGGCGAGGTCGTCGTCTTCTCGTACATCGTCTACAAGTCCCGCAAGCAGCGCGACCGCATCATGGCGAAGATCATGAAAGAGCCGCGCTTCAAGAAGTACATGGATCCGAAGAACATGCCATTCGACGGCAAGCGCATGTTCTGGGGCGGGTTCAAGGCGATCGTGGAGTATTGATGCAGTTCATGCTCATGTGCTGCATCGAGGAGAAGCGCTGGCTCGCCCTGCCGGACATGGAGCGTGACGCCGTCATGAAGGACTACCGCTCCTGGGTCACCGGCCTCGAGCGTGCCGGGCAGCACCGGGCCACGGAAAAGCTGGCCTCGAGCCCGACCGCCAGGACGCTGCGGTTGCGCGACGGCAGGCCGATCGTGACCGACGGGCCCTACGCGGAGACGAAGGAGCAGTTCGGCGGCTTCCACATCGTCGAATGCGGCGGAGTGGACGAGGCGCTCGAGATCGCAGCCCGCATTCCGACGCTCCGTGTCGGCGGAACGATCGAAGTACGCCCGGTGGAGCCGCGCATCTGACAGGCGGCGATCCTGCGAACACGACGCGGGCGCAGGTCGATTCCGTGTACCGCGCCGAGTCGCGGCGCGTGCTGGCGACGCTGATCCGTCTGCTCGGGGATTTCGACCGGGCGGAGGAGGCGATGGCGGAAGCCTTCACCGCGGCGGTCGAACAATGGCCGCGGGACGGGGTGCCGGCGAATCCCCGCGCATGGCTCGTTTCCGCCGGCCGCTTCAAGGGCATCGATGCCATGCGGCGTCACGCACGGTTCGACGCGTCATATGACACGGTGGCGGACCTGACCGGCCAGGACACGAACGATCCCGCGCGCCTGGCCGACGACGCGGTCGAGGACGACCGGTTGCGACTGATCTTCACCTGCTGCCATCCAGCGCTCGCAGAGGATACGCAGGTGGCGATGACGCTGCGCGAAGTCTGCGGGCTCACGACCGAGGAAATCGCGAGCGCATACCTCATTCCCGCCCCGACGCTCGCGCAGCGGATTGTCCGGGCCAAGGCCAAGATCCGCGACGCGCGAATTCCGTACGAAATACCGTCGGAGAAGGAACTGCCGGAGCGCCTGGACGCCGTGCTGCGAGTCGTTTACCTGGTCTTCAACGAAGGCTATGCGGCGTCGAGCGGCGACGCCCTCACGCGCGCCGACCTGTCGGCCGAGGCGATTAGGCTTGGCCGGCTGCTGGTCGAATTGCTGCCGGAACCGGAGGCGGCCGGCCTGCTGGCGCTGATGCTGCTGCAGGACTCGCGCCGGCGGGCGCGCACGACCGGCGACGGCGACATCGTGCTGCTCGACGAACAGGACCGCTCGTTGTGGAACGGCGCGCAGATCGCGGAAGGCCTTGCGTTGGTGCAGGGTGCACTCGCCTCGCGTCGCTTCGGTCCCTATACGCTGCAGGCGGCGATCGCGTCGGCGCATGCCGAAGCGAAGACCGCCGCGGCAACCGACTGGCGGCGCATCGCCGGCATCTACGACCTGTTGCTCGATATCGAGCCGTCGCCGGTCATCGAGCTCAATCGCGCGGCGGCGATCGCGATGCGCGACGGGCCGGCGGCCGGGCTCACGCTGATCGACGGCATTCTGGCGCGCGGCGAACTGCCGGAATACCAGCCGGCGCATGCGGCCCGCGCGGAGCTGTGCAGGCGGCTTGGCCGCGCCGAGGAAGCGCGCCGGTCGTACCGCCGGGCCATCGAGCTGACGCGGCAGGAACCGGCGCGGCGCTATCTGGAACGAAGGCTCGCGGAGCTCGCCTGAGGCGGGCCTGTAGAATGCCGCGATGCCGGCCGTCATCTCCATCTCGAACCTGACGAAAACGTACGCGAGCGGCCAGCACGCGTTGAAGGACGTGTCGCTGGAGATCCGGCCGGGCGAGATATTCGCGCTGCTTGGCCCGAATGGCGCCGGCAAGACGACGCTGATCAGCATCGTCTGCGGCATCGTGCGGAAAACCTCCGGGACGGTGCTCGTGAACGGCCACGACATCGAGCGCGACTACCGCGCGGCGCGCGCGCAGATCGGGCTGGTGCCGCAGGAACTTGCGATCGAGGCGTTCGAAACCGTCCGGGCCGCAGCGACATTCAGCCGCGGCCTGTTCGGCTGCGCGCCCGACCCGGCGCACATCGAGCGGGTGCTCAGGGACCTGTCGCTATGGGACCGGCGCGAGGACATCCTGATGACGCTCTCCGGCGGCATGAAGCGCCGTGTGATGATCGCCAAGGCGCTCGCACACGAGCCCCGGGTGCTGTTCCTCGACGAACCGACGGCGGGCGTCGACGTGGAGCTGCGCCGCGACATGTGGGACCTCGTCAGGCGCATGCGCGATCAGGGCGTGACGATCATCCTGACCACGCATTACATCGACGAGGCGGAGGAGATGGCGGACCGCATCGGTGTCATCAACCATGGCGAGCTGGTGGTCGTCGAGGAGAAGTCCCGCCTGATGAAGCAGCTCGGCAAGCGGCAGCTGACGCTGACGCTTCAGGAACCGCTGCCGGCGATACCGCCCGAGCTCGGCGACTGGCCGCTCGCGTTGAACGCCAACGGCCACGAACTGCAGTTCACGTTCGACGCTTCCGTCGAACAGACGGGCGTGGCGCCGCTGCTGCGCCGGCTCGAGCAGCTCGGCATCAACTACCGCGACCTGAACACGCGGGAAAGTTCGCTTGAGGAGATCTTCGTGAGCCTGGTCGGCCGGAGGGCCCGCCAGTGAGGCCGCTCGCCTTCAATGGCCACGGCGTATGGGCGATCTACCGGTTCGAGATGGCCCGTTTCCTGCGCACCCTGCTGCAAAGCGTGCTGACGCCCGTCATCACGACGGCGCTGTTCGTCGTCGTTTTCGGCGCCGCCATCGGCTCGCGCATGTCGGAGGTCGGCGGCGTCAGCTATGGCGCGTTCATCGTGCCGGGACTGATCATGCTGTCGCTGTTCACCGAGAGCATCTCGAATGCATCGTTCGGCATCCATTTCCCGAAGTTCACCGGCACGATCTTCGAGATCCTGTCGGCGCCGGTGGCGGCCTGGGAAATCGTGCTCGGATATGGCGGCGCCGCCGCGACCAAGTCCGTGCTGCTCGGGCTCATCATCCTGGCGACCGCCTCGTTCTTCGTGCCGATCCAGATACTGCACCCGTTCTGGATGATGACATTCATGCTGCTGACGGCCGTGACCTTCAGCCTGTTCGGTTTCATCGTCGGAATCTGGGCGAAGAACTGGGAGCAGATGCAGCTGATCCCGATGCTGGTCGTCACACCGCTGACGTTCCTGGGCGGCGCGTTCTACTCGATCGATATGCTGCCGCCGGCCTGGCGCACGGCGACGCTGTTCAATCCGGTCGTCTACCTGATCAGCGGGTTCCGGTGGAGTTTCTACGGCCAGTCGGATGTCGGCGTGGGCATCAGCCTGGCGATGACCGTCGCATTCCTGGCGATCTGCATCGTCACGGTCGCCTGGATTTTCCGGACCGGATACCGCCTGAAGAACTGATCAGGCGGACCGCACGCGGTTGCGGGAGGCGGGCAGGAATTCCTGCCACGCACGGATCGGCAGCTCGACATTGCGCTTGCGCCAGAGCGCCTCGATCAGCGCACGCGCCAGCTGCAGGTCGGTGAATAGCGGCGTGCCGGTCTCGACCGCCCGGCGGCGGATCAGGTAACCGTCCGGCCGGCCATATTCGTCGTATTCACGCGGCACGTTGACGATCAGGTCGATTTCGCCGGCATCGATCAGTTCCATCGCACTCTTGCCGTCGCCGTGCTGTTTTGCGACCGCCGTGCACGGTATGCCGAGCGCGGCGAGCGCTTCCGCCGTGCCGCCCGTCGCGTAGATCGGCAGGTGCAGCTGCTCATGGATGAGCCGCGCTTCGTCGGCGAACCAGTACTTGTCCTCGACCGGCCCGAGTGACAGCAGCACGCCTTTCACCGGATAGCGGAAGCCGGCCGCGTGCAGCGCGTGCAGCAACGCTTCCTGAAGATCGTCGCCGAGGCAGCCGACCTCGCCAGTGCTCGCCATCTCGACGCCCAGCATCGGATCGACTCCGGCGAGGCGTCCGAACGAGAACATCGGCGCCTTGACGCCGACATGATCCAGTTCGAGGCTTGCAACCGGGTTCTCGCCCGGGACGCCCAGCATCCGACGCGTGGCTTCGGCCGCGAAGTTGACGCCAGTCACTTTTGACACGAACGGAAAACTGCGCGACGCGCGCAGATTGCACTCGATCACCTTGACGAGATTGTGCTTTGCGAGGAACTGCACGTTGAATGGCCCGGTGATCGCAAGCGCCGAGGCGAGCTCGGCGGCTATGCGCCGGATGCGGCGGATCGTCGCTATGTAGACGCCCTGCGGCGGGAGTACCAGCGTCGCGTCGCCGCTGTGCACGCCGGCGTCCTCAATGTGCTCGCTGATCGCCCAGTGCACGAGCTCGCCGCGGTCCGCGACCGCATCGATCTCGATTTCCCGCGCGCGCGTCTCGAATTTCGAGACGACAACCGGATGATCGGGCGATACGCGCTTGGCGCGCGCGAGGATCCGGTCGAGCTCGTTCGGCTCGTGCGCGATGCTCATCGCGGCGCCGGACAGCACATAGCTCGGACGGACCAGCACCGGGAACCCGCCGAGTTCACGGACGATGCGTTCCGCCGAGCCGGCGTCGGTCACGTGGCGCCATGCCGGCTGGTCGACGCCGAGCCGGTCGAGCAGCGCGCTGAACAACTGGCGGTTCTCGGCGCGATCGATGTTCTCCGGGTCGGTGCCGAGGATCCTGACGCCGGCCCGATGCAGGCGCATCGCGAGGTTATTCGGGACCTGGCCGCCCATGCTGACGATCAGGCCTTCCGGCTTTTCGCGTTCGTAGATGTCGAGCACGGATTCGAGGCTGATCTCGTCGAACACGAGCCGGTCGCAGATGTCGTAGTCGGTGCTGACGGTCTCCGGATTGTAGTTGACCATGATGGTCTCGTAACCGAGGGCCGACAGTGTCTGAACGGCATTGACGCAGCACCAGTCGAATTCCACGCTCGAGCCGATCCGGTAGACGCCGGCGCCGAGCACCATCACCTTGCGGCGTGCGGTCGGCGCGATGTCGGAAGCCGTCGCGTGGTAAGTGGAATAGAGGTAATTGGTTTCCGCCGGGAACTCCGCGGCGAGCGTGTCGATCTGCGCGAAGCAGGGGCGCAGGCCGTGCTCCGCCCGCGCTGCGCGCGCGGAGCCGGGCGGCAGCCGCAGTCCATCGTCGATGGCCTGATCCGAGAAACCGAGACGCTTCGCGTCGCGCAGCAGCTGCGGGTCGAGCACCGCGCCATCCGCGCGCAGCCGTCCGAACATGTCGACCACCGGGACCATTGCGTGGATGAACCACGGGTCGATATTGGTGATCTCGTGAATCCTCGCGACGCTCATTCCTTCCCGGAGCGCCCGGGCAACGCCGAAGATCCGCCGGGGCGTCGCGTGCCGGAGCTCCTCCTCGAGATCGGCGAATTCGAAAGCGCCCGGGTCGAGACCCATGACGCCGATATCGAGCATCCTGAGCGCCTTCTGGATGACTTCCGGAAAGGTGCGGCCGATCGCCATAACCTCGCCGACGCTCTTCATCTCGCTGCCGATCTGCTTGACCGCGCCGTGAAACTTGGTGAGGTCCCAGCGCGGCGCCTTGCAGACGAGATAGTCGAGCGCGGGCTCGAAGAACGCGGTCGTCTTCTTCGTGATGCCGTTCGGGATATCCGGCAGGTCGTAGCCGAGCGCGATCTTTGCCGCGACGTAGGCGAGCGGGTAACCGGTCGCTTTCGACGCGAGGGCGCTCGAGCGCGACAGGCGCGCATTGACCTCGATGACGCGGTAGTCGACGGAGTCCGGATTCAGCGCGTACTGGATGTTGCATTCGCCGACGATGCCGAGGTGCCGCACCGTGCGGATCGCGATCGTCCGCAGCATCTGGTATTCCTCGTCGTTCAGCGTCTGCGACGGCGCGACGACGATCGATTCGCCCGTGTGGATGCCCATCGGGTCGAGATTCTCCATGTTGCAGACGGTGATGCAGTTGTCGCTGCCGTCCCGTACGACCTCGTACTCGATTTCTTTCCAGCCGCCGAGGTATTCCTCGACCAGCACCTGCCTGACGCCTCCGGAGAACGCACGCTTCAGCGCCGCCTGCAGCTCCGATGCGCGGCTCACGATGCCGCTGCCTTTGCCGCCGAGCGCGAATCCGGCGCGCAGCATGAGCGGATATCCCATCTCGCTTGCGGCGCGGCGCGCTTCGGCCGTCGAACCGCAGGCAGTGCTGCGCGCGGTCTTGACGCCGATCTCGTTGAGCCGGTCAACGAAAAGCCGGCGGTCCTCCGTGTCGAGGATCGCCGAGACAGGCGTTCCCAGCACGCGGACGCCGAGTTCCTCGAACAGGCCGCGTTCCTGAAGAGCGATGCCGCAGTTGAGCGCGGTCTGGCCGCCGAAGGACAGCAGGATCGAATCGACTCGCTCCTTGCTGATCACCTCGGCCGCGATCTCGGGCGTGACGGCAAGCAGGTACAGCCGGTCGGCCATGCCTTCGCTCGTCTGGATCGTCGCGATGTTGGGGTTCAGGAGGACTGTATAGACACCGTCCTCCTTCAGCGCCTTGATGGCCTGCGAGCCCGAGTAATCGAATTCGCCGGCCTGGCCGATCTGAAGCGCGCCCGACCCGAGCACAAGCGTGCGCCGCGGCTTTGCGGGCTTCGGCTGCCGATTCAAGTGCTCATGCCTTCATCGAACCCGCAAGGCGCAGGAAGTCGTCGAACAGGAATGACGTGTCCTGCGGGCCGGGCGACGCCTCCGGGTGAAACTGCACGCTGAAGTACGGCTCATGATCCGAGCGGATGCCCTCGTTGGAACCGTCATTGACATTGACGAACCAGGGCCGCCAGCCCGCGGGCAGCGAGCCGTCGCGCACCGCGTAGCCATGGTTCTGGCTCGTGATGTAACAGCGACCGGTCAGCTGGTCGCGCACCGGCTGATTCACTCCGCGATGGCCGTACGGCAGCTTGCCGGTATCGCCGCCGGCGGCCAGGCAGAGGAGCTGGTTGCCGAGGCAGACGCCGAACAGCGGGCGGCGGTAGCGGCCCATGATTCCGCGCAGCTGCGCGACCAGCAATCCCAGGTCTTTCGGATCGCCCGGGCCGTTGCCGATCACGATGCCATCCGCCTTTTCGGCGAGCGGGGCGAGGTCGGCATGCCAGGGCGCGCGCGTGACGCTCGCGCCGCGGGCGCAGAGCGAACGAACGATGTTGTCCTTCGCGCCTGCGTCTATCACCAGGACGTCGAGCGATCCACCGGGGTATCTCACGACATCCGAGGGCGCTACTTCGTGGAAAATTCCCTCGCGCATGTCGCGCTCGTCGGCTTCGCGCCGCACTTCGTCCTGCGACATCGAGTCGGGCGCGAGCCAGCCGCGCATCGTTCCGTGCTCGCGCAGCCGCCGCGTCAGCGTGCGCGTATCGATGCCCGTTACCGCGGGCACCGCTTCGGACATCAACCAGTCGCCGAGCGAGCGCGTTGAGAGATGATGACTCGGCTCCCCGGCAAGATGCTGGACGACCAGGCCCTGCACCTGGATGCGCGGCGATTCATACGGGCCGTCGATGCTGCCCCGCGCGCGCGGGGCCGGGACGCCGTAGTTTCCCGCGAGCGGGTAGGTCAGGACGAGTATCTGCCCGCGGTAGGACGGATCAGTCAGCGATTCGACATATCCGGACATGGCTGTGTTGAAAACGACCTCGCCGGCGACCGCGCGCCCGGCACCAAAGCCGTATCCGCGCGACATCGTGCCGTCCTCGAGTTCGAGCCGCCATTGTTGCTTATTCGGCATGCAGGCTCCGCCGTCCGGAATGCTAGACTTTAAAGCAGATGGGAGACAAATGATGCCGGGCAAGCGCGCGCTGGTCGTCGACGACTCGAAGTCGGCAAGAGTCGTACTGAGCAGGATGCTCGAAAAGTACGGAATCGAAGTCGATTCCGCCGATTCGGCCGAGAGCGCGCTCGAATACCTGAAGGATCATCACCCCGACGTCATCTTCATGGACCACCTGATGCCCGGCATGGACGGGCTGCAGGCGGTGCGCGAGATCAAGGCGAATCCGGATCTCGCGTCGATCCCGGTCATGATGTACACCTCGCAGGAAGGCGAGATTTACGGCGGTCAGGCCCGCGCTTCCGGCGCCATCGGCGTGCTGCCGAAGTCGATCCGCCCGATCGACGTCACCAAGGCGCTGTACCAGCTGCAATTGCTGCCGGAACGCCGCGATGGCCGGCCGTCGGCGCTGGAACCCGTCGCGGGAGTCACCCCGGAGGGCGAGGTGCAGCCACCGCCGCCGCCACCGTCGCCCGATGCGCGAGTGCGCGCAATGGTCGAGGCGATGCTGAAAGAACAGAGCATCGAGCTCCGCCGCTTCATCGTTTCGAGTTTCGAGGCGCACACGCATCGCATCCTCTTCGAGCTGCGCCCGAAGGAACCGGATCTCGCCGAAGCCGCAGCGGCGGCCGCCGCGCCGCCACCGGCGCGGCCCCTGGGCTGGATGATTGCCGCGGGATCGGCACTGGTCGCGCTAGCAATTGTCGGGGCGCTGTACTGGCAGTCCGCTGCCTCGACGCGGCATGCCGAGCGTGCCTTCGAAGCGGTTACCGCGTCCAACGATTCGCTGACGCAGGCCATCGCAAAATGGCGCGTGACGAGCGACCGCATGGCGACGACGACCGCGGCCGGCGACGGGGATCCGCAGCCGATGGTGTACGCGATCCCGTTCGGCGAACAGCCGCTGGCGCCGGCGCGCCTCGAGGTGGTCCGCACGCTCGTCGCGCAACTCGAACGCGCGGCGATCTCGGGAACGGTGCGAGTCGAGATTTTCGGCGGAAGCTTCTGTCTTGCGAGCGCAGGCGAGCGGGGTTACGAGCTGGCGCCGCCTTCCACGCCGGCGTCGCAGTGCGAGCAGGTCGGCAATCCGTACGATGACTCGCAGGCCGGCGCAGCGCGCCAGCCGCTCGCCTTCGCCAATCTCGCCGCATCGGTGCGCAAGCGCACCAATGGCGCGATCGCGCTCGAGCTCGTGCCGGGTTCGCGGGAGCGGGTCGCCGTGTCGTATCCCGCGATCGACCAGGCGACCGCCGGTCAGTGGAATGCCGCGGCCCAGTCCAACAACCGGATCGAGATCAGCGTCATCGAGCGATGACGACGCGCCTGCTGATCTACGGCGCAAACGGCTACACGGGCGAGTTGATCGCCCGCGCCGCGTCCGCGCAGGGGCTCGCCCCGATACTCGCCGGCCGGTCCGCTGCGGCCGTCGGGAAGCTTGCCCGCGAGCTCTCCTCTGAATTCCGTGTATTCGGACTCGAAAATCCGGCGGCGGTCTCCGAGGGGCTGCGCGGCTGCCGCGTCGTGATTCATTGCGCCGGTCCGTTCTCGGCGACCGCGGCGCCGATGATGGCCGGTTGCCTCGCGGCAGGCGTCCATTACACGGACATCACGGGCGAGATCGACGTTTTCGAGCTGGGATTCAGCCACGATGCCGCTGCGCGCAAGGCCGGCGTGCTCGTCTGTCCCGGCGTCGGATTCGACGTCGTGCCGACCGATTGCGTCGCGCTGACGCTCGCGCAGGCCATGCCCGATGCGCAGCAGATCGCCCTCGGCTTCGACAGCCGGAGCGCGCTGAGCCGGGGCACGGCGTCGACGAGCGCCGAAGGGCTCGGCAACGGCAGCCGCGTGCGCGAGGACGGGAAGCTGATACGCATACCGCTCGGATCCCGGGCGCGCCGCATCGATTTCGGCGGCGGCGAGAAACTGGCGACCGCGATTCCCTGGGGGGACGTCAGCACCGCCTATCGAACGACCGGCATTCCGAACATCGAGGTCTACATCCCGGTTTCGCCGGCCGCCCTCGCAAACCTGCGGCGGCTCGGCCGTTTCGGCTGGCTGCTGCGCCGCCGGCCGGTGCAGGCGTTCATGAAGTGGCGCATACGCAAAGGTGCTCCGGGCCCGACCGCCGCGGAGCGCGACAGGACGCCGGTGCTGATCTGGGGCGAAGTGCGCAATGCGGCGGGTCGCACGCTGACCGCGCGCCTGCGCGTCCCGAATGGCTACACGGTGACGACCGACGCGGCCGTCGCGATTGCGCGGCGACTGCTGCAGGGAGACGTTACTCCGGGCTTCACGACGCCGGCGCGCCTGATGGGAGCGGAGTTCGTGACCAGCCTGCCCGGGGCGACGCAGATCACAATTGACTGAAGCGATCGCCGAGTTCCTGCCGCCGGCGTGGCTCGCCAACCGGCATCTGCAATCGGTTTTGCCGAGCCTGCCCCTCAGGCGTTCGATAATCGAAAGACGGGCGCGCACCGTCGTCGCGTCGAGCAGGCAACTCGTTCTTGACTGCGGCCACGGTGTCCGCCTGATGGGGTGGCTGGCCGAGCCGCCGCGGCCGCAGGTCTCCGGTCCGCGCCGGCTCGCGGTGCTGCTGCACGGCTGGGAGGGCAGCGCCGACTCGCTGTACATGCTGTCGGTCGCGCAGTTGCTGCACGATCGGGGATTCTCGGTGCTGCGCCTGAACCTGCGTGACCACGGCGGCACGCATGCGCTGAACGAAGAACTGTTCCATTCCTGCCGCATCGAGGAAGTGACCGGCGCCGTCCAGTGCCTGCAGTCCCGGTTTCCGGAATCGGAGCTCTCGCTCGCCGGATTCTCGCTTGGCGCGAATTTCTGGCTGCGCGTCGGCGCGCGGGCGCCGCGAGCGGGCATCCGGATCAGGCGCATCGTGGCCGTGTGCCCGGTGCTCGACCCGGCGACCACGCTCCAGGCGCTCGAGTCGGGCCCCGCGATCTACCGGCACTATTTCCTGTTCAAGTGGCGGCGGTCGCTGCGCGCCAAGCAGGCGGCCTGGCCTGGCACCTATGATTTCGGCGAGCTGCTCGCGGACCCGTCGCTGACCGCGATGACCGGGCGCATGGTCCGCAAATACACGGATTTCCCGGACCTCGAGACCTATCTGAAGGGGTACGCGATCACGGGCGACGCGCTCGCCGGGCTCGAAGCGCCGACGCAACTGATCACTGCCGCCGACGATCCAATGATCCTGACCCGCGACCTGGACCGGCTTGCGCGGCCCGACCCGCTCAGGGTCGTGCTGACGCCGCGAGGCGGGCATTGCGGATTCATGGACGCACTTGCCGGGCCGAGCTGGATCGACCGGGCGATCGTCGCGACGCTGGATCGGGACTGAGCGATCAGGCGCGGGCCGCCTCGCGCATCAGTTCGAGCCACTTCAGGTAGCGCGCGAGCAGGCGCTGGTCCGGTTCCGGCTCGAAGCGCGTCGGCGGCGGGCATGCAAACCCGGCCGGTTCACCGGCAACCAGGAATCCGAGGCCGCGCGCGGTCGCTTCGCGATCGCTCGACCGGTCGACCGGCTCTTCGGCAAGGCAGGCGAGCATCCGGCACAGCATGCGGTTCTCCGCCAGGCCGCCGCTCGCGACCAGGCGGGATGGCGGCGGCAGATGGGCGTCCATCTCGTCGAGATTTGCCTTTATCAGGAATGCGACGCTCTCGAGCACGGCACGGCACTGCTGCAGATCCGAGCCCTCGCCGACGAAGCGCGACTCGAAATCCGGCCGCCAGAACGGCGAGGCGAGGCCCGCGACGCCGTTCAGGAAGAAGGGCGCAGAGTCGTCGGTCAGGTCAGCGCCGTCGAGCAGGGACAGCATGCGATCGGCAGCCGAGCCCTGGTGATGCTCGAGCCATGAGAGTGCCGCGCCTGCGCCGTTGACCGATCCCTCGAGCACGAAGTCATAGTTGTTGGCGTCCGCGCGGATCACGCTCGTCAGGAGCGGCGCGGCGCGAAGTGCCGCTCCGCTCGGGCGCAACACGAATGCGCCGGTGCCGAGATTCACGTAGGCCGCCGCCGGATCGAGTTTTCCCGCCGCGAACGGAACAACCGACTGGTCGCCATTGCAGGCGACGACCGGAATCCGCCGGCCGCCGCAGAGCAGGGTGCCGAAATTCCCTCCGGTGCCGACGGCGCGCGGGAGGATGCCGCGGGGGATCCCGAAGAGCGCCAGCAGCTCATCCGACCAGTCCCGGACGTATGGCGACCATAGCAGGGTGCGCGCGGCGGTCGCGGCATCGGCGAGCAGCGGCCGTTCCACGAGCAGCCGATGCAGCAGGTAGCTCGCAAGCGGTCCCGCGGACAGGCCGCCCCGCGACGCAGCGGCGCGGACAGCCGGCAAATGGTCGAGACACCAGCGCAGCTTGCTGGCCCCGTAGTGCGGCGACAGCGGCAGTCCGGTGAGTTCGTGTATTTCGGCGGCCCTGCGCGACAGTGCCTTCAGCCAGGCGGCGTTTCGCCGGTCCTGCCAGGAGATGCACGGCGACAGGGGCCTGCCGTCCGCGGCGTCCCAGCAGACCAGGCTCGAGCGTTGCACTGCAAATCCGGCCGCCGCCCACCGGGCCACGGGCACGAGCGCCGCGAGCTCCGTGAGTGCGGTCGTGACGCTCGCGACGATCTCATCGGAATCGTGCTCGACATGACCGAGTGCGTTGTGCTGCGTCGCAATCGTGACGAAGGCGGCACCTTCGAGCGCGCCCGCGGCGTCATAAGCCGTTGCGCGTGTAGCATGCCCTCCCTGGTCTATGGCGACGTAAACGGCGCCGGTCATGCGGACACGCCGGATGCGATTGCGAGTGCCTCGCGCAGGCTGTGCGGTGCCATCGATTCGACCATCCCGACGCCGCGGCGTAGCAGGTCGCGCGCCTGTCCGGCGCTGCCGACCTCGTAAACGACCCATGTCCACGACCCGCCGGGCACGGGCGAGTCACCGGCAAGCCGCCGGTGGTCGCAGAACACGTACTCGGGCCGCAGATCTTCGAGTGCCGCAAGCTGCGATGCCGGTTCGTCTTCGAGCACCCAGCCCACGGGAAGCTGGCGCGCCGCACGCGCGAGCCGGCAGGCCAGCCGATCGAATGAAATGACGATACAGCGGTCGAGTACGCCATCGAGCGCGGCCAGGATATTCTCGATGCACAGCGCATGCCCGTGATGCACGAGGCTCGCGCGCTTGATCTCGACGAAGGCCCGCGCTCCGGGCATGCCGGCCATCAATCCGGCCGCGGCCGATAGCCGGGGCAACCGGGTGCCGTTGTGGCGCCGGCCGAAGCGCGCGGGCTCGCCGGCATCGATGCCGTCGAGCTGGCCGGATGTCATGAGGCGCAGGTCGCCGGTCGCGTGGGTCGTGCGATCCAGGCTCGCGTCATGAAGCAGGTAAGGCACGCCATCGGCGGAGACCTGCACGTCGAACTCGACGTGCCGCAGACCGCCCTTCCAGGCGGATTCGAGCGCGGGCAGCGTATTTTCGGGAAAGTGTTCGGCGTCGCCACGGTGTGCGACGATCTCGGGACTATCCGGCCGGGCCCGCGGTGGCGTCAATGTCGCTCCGTTCCGAAGCCGCGATTATAGGTGCGCATTGCATTCGAAGTGGATCGTCGTCGTATTTCTTGCCGCATCGATGGCCATCGGGTGCAGCCGGCAGGAGAGCGGCTGGCGCCAGGCGGCAGAACGCGACACCGTCGCCGCCTATGAGGAATACCTTGGCCGTTTTCCCGCGGGCGCGCATTCGGCCAAGGCGCGCGAGCGGATCCTAGAGTTGCGCGAGGCGGAGGCATGGGCCGTAGCGGAGCGCGTGCGCGCGCCGGAAGCCTGGCAGCGTTACCTCGCCGCGTGGCCGGAGGGGCGGCATGCCGCCGACGCGCGGCGCGAGCTCGCGGACTTTGCGCCGATCGTGCCGGCGGCGCCGATCCGCGGTCATGCGGCGCAACTGGGCGCGTACTCGAGCGAATCGTCCGCCCGGGCGGATCTCGTGCGCCTGCTGCGCGATCACGCGGAGCTGCTCGACGGCCGGGGCTGGCAGGTGACCGCGCCCGCCGCCGGCGCGGCGCCGCTGTGGCGTCTTCGCGTCGGTCCGCTCGCCGAACCGGCGGCGCGCGAACTCTGCGCGACTCTCAAGTCCCGCGGCGTCGACTGCGTGCCGGTTTCCGGCTGATCAGCCCGTCAGGCGCCGCCACAGCGCGCGACCGACGAGCCGCGCCTGGTCG
>DATKBY010000056.1:0-2464 GCA_035513555.1 Steroidobacteraceae bacterium
GGATGCCAGCCTTCGAGCCCGACCAGCTGATACTCGACATCGAGCTTCAGCTCGCGCACGAACCATTCGCCGAGTTCGCCGAGCGTGCGCCCATGGCGCATCGGCATCGGTCCCGCGCCGACGAAACTCTCCCATCCCGCCTGCAGCAGCATGCCCTCAACCGGGCGGCCGGCCGGATTCGGGCGGTCGAGTACCCAGACGGCTTTTTTCGCGGCCGCCGCGGCTTCCAGCACGTAGCGCAGCGTCGTCACGAAGGTATAGACGCGGCAGCCGAGATCCTGCAGATCCACGAGCAGCACGTCGAAGTACTCCATCATCGCGGGCGTCGGGCGGCGCAGTTCGCCATACAGGCTGAACACCGGTATTCGATGCACCGAGTCCGTGTAATCGGCGGACTCGATCATGTTGTCCTGCTTGTCGCCGCGCAGGCCGTGCTGCGGACCGAAGGCGGCGGTCAGCCGGAATTCCTCCTGTGCGGCCAGCGCATCGAGCGAATGCCTGAGATCGGCGGTGACGGAAGCCGGATGCGCAACCAGGCCCACGCGGCGGCCGTCCAGCCCGCGGCGCACGGCGCGATCTGCGAGCAGCCGGTCGATGCCGCACTTCATCGCGCGCCCAGCCGTAGCCGGAAAGTCGTGGGATCGTGGAAGTCGGGTTGCGCCGCGCCATGCGCGAGCGCCCAGTACGATAGCATGCCGCGCGCATCCTCGATGACCGCTCCCAGTCCTGCATGAAGCGTCGCATTGCCGCCGAGCTCGGGCATGGCGTCGAGCGCCAGTTCGACGCTCATCTCGAAAGAGCCCGCATCGCCGCGGCATTCGATCGCAGGCATCGTCACGTCGGGCGCCGAGCCGCCGCGCCTGCGCTCGTCGAAGCGATACGCCGCCCAGGCGCCGGATGGCGCGAAGTTGAACTCGTAATAGCTCTGTCGTCCATCGGCCCTCAGGAACGCTTCGAAGCAGCTATGTTGCCAGAGGGAGTCCCGGCGATGCGTCTCGGCCGGCGGCGGCAGCCGCAGCGCCTCGATGTCGCCGTCGATACGGTATGAAAGGCGCAGGACTGCAGCCTCGCGCAACAGGGTGGCCGCAATCCGGTGCACGGCCATGCAGGGCGTGGCCGGGTGGGAAACGAGATGGACGTGGTTATTCATGAATGCCGCTTTCTGGCACGGCGATGCTACCGCGCGCAAGCGGCATTCGTAGGGCGATCAACCTAAACCGGGCAGATAGCGGAAATATCCGTGCCGGGGTTGCAAACGGCCGCGCCGGCTGCAAGCTGTCGCCGGTGACGTTCGACTACGTGATCGTCGGCGCCGGTTCGGCCGGCTGCGTGCTGGCCAATCGCCTGAGCGCGGATCCTTCGCGCACCGTCTGCCTGATCGAAGCAGGGCCGCGCGACCGGTCGCCATTGATCCACATTCCGGCGGGCATCCTCGGTCTGGTGCCGAGCCGCAAATTCAACTGGGCATTCAAGACCGAGCCGCAGCCCGGGCTCAACGGCCGGCGCGGCTACCAGCCTCGCGGCCGCACGCTCGGCGGTTCGAGCTCGATCAACGCGATGATCTACATGCGCGGCCATCGCGGCGATTACGACGACTGGGCGGCGCTTGGAAATCCCGGCTGGTCATACGACGAAGTGCTGCCGGTTTTCCGTCGGTCGCAGGATCAGCAGCGCGGCGCGAGCCACTATCACGGCATCGGCGGCGAGCTTACGGTGTCGGATCTCGCAAGCCCGGTGGACGCTTCGCACGCCTTCGTCGAATCGGCGCGGCGTTTCGGCCTGCGCGCCAACGACGATTTCAATGGCGCGGAGCGGGAAGGCACGGGCCTGTACCAGGTGACGCAGCGCCGCGGCCGCCGCTGCAGCGCGGCGGTCGCCTTCCTGCAGCCGGTGCTCGCCCGCACGAACCTGACGATCCTGACCGGACATCGCGTGTCGCGACTGCTCTTCGAAGGCCGCCGGGCAGTCAGTGTCGAACTCGGTGTCAACGCCAACACGACGTGCATCGATGCCGCCCGTGAAATCGTGCTGTCGGCAGGCGTGTACGGCTCGCCGCAGCTGCTGATGCTGTCTGGCGTCGGGCCGCGCGAGGAGCTCGCGCGGCATGGCATCAGGATGCTGCATGAGCTGCCGGGCGTCGGCGGGAATCTCGTCGATCACATCGATCTCGCGCTCGTCTACAGTTCGACGGACACGCGCCTGATGGGCATTACGCTGCGCACGGCGCTCCGCGCGATTCCCGGCTATTTCCAGTGGCGCAGCCAGGGCAAGGGGCTGTTGACGACGAATTACGCGGAAGCGGGCGCCTTTTTCCGCAGCCGGGACGGGCTCGAGCGGCCGGACATCCAGCTGCATTTCGTCAATGGCCTGGTCGACGACCACGCGCGGCGGCTGCACTACGGCTATGGCGTCTCCTGTCACGTGGCGGCGCTCAGGCCCCTGAGCCGCGGCACCGTGCGCCTCC
>DATKBY010000057.1:0-6408 GCA_035513555.1 Steroidobacteraceae bacterium
CAGCGCCATCGGCGCCGCCTGCGTCGCCATGTTCTGGAGCGCGACCACGTCGCCGTTCCGAATCAGGCCGACCGCTTTCTCGATGCTGGTCGCTTTTTCCTGCACGCGGATTCAGCCGCCGAACACGGGAAGCGTCGCCCCACCGTCGACGACGAGCGTCTGCCCCGTGACATAGGCGGCCTCCTCGCTCGCAAGAAAAAGCATCGCCTGGGCGACCTCGACCGGAATGCCCCAGCGCTTCAGCGGAACGGCGTCGGCCATGCGCTCGCGCCGCTCGCTTTTGATCGCCCGCGCGACTTCGTCGGTCAGCATGAGGCCCGGCTCGACGCCGTTCACTGTGATCGCGTAACGCGCGAGCTCGAGCGCAGCGGCACGGATCAGGCCATTCAGCCCGCCTTTGGATGCCGCGTAGTGCGCGCAGCCGGGCACGGCCGCGCGGTTTCCCTGGATGGAAGACGTGAACAGGATTCGACCGCCGCCTTTTTTCATGTGCGGGACGCTGGCTTTCAGCAACCGGAACGCAGCCGTCAGGTTGACATCAATGACGCGACACCAGGATTCGTCCGGCATGGTCTCGATCGGGTCGTAAGGAAAGATGCCGGCGTTGTGCACGAGAATGTCGATCCTGCCAAATTGGCCGACGGCGAAATCCACGAGGGCCGTGACGCCGGACGCTTCTGCCATGTCAGCGACCACCCCATGCGCCGTGCCGCCCTCTTTCCCGACCGCCTGCACAACGCGCGCGATGTCGGCCGCAGTCCGCGACGTGACCACCACCGCGGCGCCCTGGGTCGCGAAAAGCCGGGCAATGGTCTCGCCGATGCCACGGCCGGAACCGGTGACGACCGCGGTCTTCCCGGACAGGCGTTTGGAACCGCTCGTCGTCATCAGTGTTTTGCCTGAGAGCCGTTTGTCGAAGTATTGCCGGGCCCGTTCGGCGCCTGGTGGCAATAAAAAAAACAATCAAGCCTGTTTCTTTTCGACAGGGTCGTAGTTATACTCCTGCCGGGGCCAAGCTTCCAGCCAGAGTGAACCGTTCGTCAAGGGTTGACCCATGGGCACGACACTTGATCCGGAGCTGCTGGCGCGCATCGGTTCCAGCACGCCGCCGCAAACGGAAGTCGTCACCCGCAGGGACATCCGCAAATACGCGATCGCGACGGGACAGCGTTTGCGCAAATACCTGGATGGGGACGAGGCGCCACCGGTCTTTCACGTTGCCCTGTTCTGGCCGGTCGTTTCCTTGACAGAGCTTCGCCCGGACGGTGTCGCGCTCGACGGGCTCTTCCCGGAAATTCCGGGCAGGCGGCCGCTGGCTGGCGGACTCAGGATCGAGTTTCACCGCCCGATACGGCCAGGGGATGTGCTGACTTGCACCCGCACCCTGACGGATATCTACGAGAAGCAAGGTGCCTCCGGACGGCTGATTTTCATGGAGGTCGTCATGCAAGTCGTGAATGCGGGCTTCGAACCGGTTCTGACCGAGAAAACGACGCGTATCCTGAAGTGACCGCCATGCCGGACATCGACACGATTGCGGAAGGGGACCTGTTGCCGGAGCGCGAATTCCGGCCCGACTCTGTACAGCTCTTCCTGTACAACGCGGCCCTTTGGAATGCACACCGGATTCATTTCGACCATCCCTATGCGACCGGCGTCGAGGATCACCGACAACTGGTCGTTGCCGGACCGCTGCTCGGCGACTGGTTGACGCAATGCGCGCTCGAGTGGCTCGGGGAATCGGGACGACTCTTGTCCTTCGAGTACTCGAACCGCAAGCTCAGTTACATCGGCGAGGTGCTTCGCTCGGAGGGCAAGGTGCTGTCCGTGGATCGTGGCAGGTCGGAGGTGACGCTCGGTCTCGCAATCCGGAACCAGTCCGGCGAGGTCACGACCCCAGGGACGGCAGTGGTCCGGTTCGATCGCGCCTGATCGGCCCATGCCCGACACACTGCGCGGCAAGGCAGCCATCGTCGGAGCCGCCGACACGGAGGTCGGCGTCATCGCCGGCATGGGCGCGACGGAATTGTGCATCGACGCGATTCTGCGCGCGCTCCGCGATGCCGGCATTGGCAAGGACGCGGTCGACGGCCTCGTCACCTGCAACTCGATGGCTGAACCCTTGCTGTATCACGCCGAGGCGATGGCGGAGTACCTGCAGATTTTCCCCCGCTACTGCGTCAGCGTCGGCGCGGGGGGTGGAACGACATTTACGGCGTTGCACCAGGCAGCCTCCGCGATTGCGAGCGGGATCTGCAGCACCGTGGTAGTTGCGATGGCGGACAGCCTGCGCTCGGGAATGTCGCGGGAACGCGCGCTCGCGATGCAATCGTCGAGCGGCCACCCTGAGTTCGAGCGCCCGTACGGGGCGCCGGTGCCCGGCTACTACGCGTTGATCGCGCGGGCGCACATGCATGAGTACGGCACGACACCCGCGCAGCTGGCCGCGGTTGCGGTCAGCGCGCGAAAGCACGCCGCGCGCAACCCCGCCGCCGAGAAGCGCGCGCCGATCAGTATTGCCGACGTCCTGGAATCCCGGCTGATTGCGGATCCGCTGCACCTGCTCGATTGCTCGCTCGTTTCCGACGGTGGTGCGGCCATCGTCATGACCTCCGCGGAGCGCGCGCGGGACTTCCGTCATCCGCCCGTCTACCTGCTGGGCGCCGGCGAAGGACACTCGCACGAGCACATCAGCCAGGCGCGGAGCCTGACGACATCCGCAGCGGCCGATGCGGGACGGCGAGCCTTCGCAATGGCGGGACTCGGCCCGGCTGACGTAGATCTCGCGCAGCTCTACGACTGCTTCACGCCGGTGGTCATCATCGAGCTCGAGGATCTCGGCTTCTGCGCCAAGGGCGAGGGCGGCGCATTCGTCGCAGCGGGCAACATCGCGCCTGGCGGCGCGCTTCCCGTTAATACGCATGGCGGTCTGCTGTCGCATTGCCATCCCGGCAATCCGGGCTCGATGTTTGCGCTGACCGAAGCCGTGCTGCAGTTGCGCGGACAAGCCGGTGGACGCCAGCTCGCAAAGGCGGACATAGCGCTCGTGCATGGACAGGGCGGCATCATGTCGAGCCACTGCACAATAGTGCTTGGCCGCGAGGCCGGCTGATGAGCGGCACAACTCGAAACCTGCCCGTTCCGACGAAGGCGAGCGCCGAATACTGGGACGCCTGTCGTCGCCACGAGCTCCTGATCCAGCGCTGCACCGGCTGCACGAAGCTCCAGTTCTATCCGCGCCTCGTCTGCGCTTCCTGTTCGGAAAACTCGCTGCAATGGATTCGCGCGAGCGGCCGCGCGACCCTCACGACCTACACGATCGTGCGCCGGCCGGTCTCGCGCGCGTATGCGGCAGAGGTTCCCTACGTCGTCGCGCTGGTCGCGCTCGAGGAAGGCCCGACGATGATGACCCATGTGATCGATTGCGACATCGGGGAAGTCCGCATCGGCATGTCGCTGGAGGTCGTGTTCGACGACTGGCCGGAAGGCGTGACCGTGCCGAAGTTCCGGCCTGCCGGCGCGCCGCGGAAAGCTCAGGCGACATAGTTCTGCGAAGTGGTCGAACCACCGCGGCCGGTCCAGTCGGTGTGGTGGGACTCGCCGCGCGGCCGGTCGATGCGCTCGTAGGTGTGCGCGCCGAAGTAATCGCGTTGCGCCTGCAGCAGATTGGCCGGTAACCGGGAGGAACGCCAGCCGTCGAAATAAGCGAGGGCCGAGCCCATGCAAGGCACGGGGATTCCCGCCTGCACCGCCGTGGCGACGATGCGCCGCCAGGATTCCTGCCGCGACCCGACTGCCTCGCTGAAGAACGGGTCCAGCAGCAGGTTTGGCAACGCCGGCTCGCGATCGAACGCTTTCTTGATCTCGCCGAGAAAAACCGAGCGGATGATGCAGCCGCCGCGCCACACGAGTGCGATACTGCCGTAATCGAGGTTCCACTCGTGACTCTGAGCCGCGGCGCGCAGCAGCTGGTAGCCCTGGGCGTAGCTGACGATCTTCGAAGCATAGAGCGCCTGGCGGAGATCGTCGATGAAAGTCGCGGCATTTCCCGGAATCGGCGTGACCCGGGCCTCGACGAGCTTCGATGCCGCGATGCGTTCGTCCCTGGCTGCAGAGAGGGCACGCGCAAACACGGCCTCGGCGATCAGCGTCAGCGGCATGCCCTCGTCCAGCGCGGCGCCGACCGCCCACTTTCCGCTGCCCTTCTGGCCCGCGGCGTCCAGGATCAGGTCCAGCACGGCCGCGCCGCTCTCGTCCCGGAAGCCCAGGATGTCGCGCGTGATCTCGATGAGATAACTGTCGAGCTCGCCCCGGTTCCATTCGCCGAATACGCGCTGCATGTCGGCGTTGCCCATAGCCAGGCCGCGCTTCATCAGGTCGTAGCTCTCGCCGATGAGCTGCATGTCGCCGTATTCGATGCCGTTGTGCGCCATCTTCACGAAGTGGCCGGCGCCGCCTTCGCCCATCCATTCGCAGCAGGGCTCACCCTCCGGAGTGCGCGCGCAGATCGCCTGGAAGATCGGGCGGATGTGCGGCCATGCAGCCGTGCTTCCGCCCGGCATCAGCGAGGGACCGCGCAGCGCACCCTCTTCTCCGCCCGACACTCCCGTGCCGACGTACAGGAGGCCCCGGGACTCGGCCGCGCGGACACGCCGCGTCGTGTCGTCAGGGTGGCTGTTGCCGCCGTCGATCAGGATGTCGCCCGGCTCGAGCAGCGGCTCGAGCCGGGCGATCAGCTCGTCGACCGCCGGACCCGCCTTGACCAGCATGATGATCTTGCGCGGGCGCGCGAGCCCCGACACGAGCTCCTCGAGCCCGAACGCGCCGGTGAAGCGCTTTCCGCACGCGCGGCCCTCGAGGAATGTCTTCGTCTTCCCGGCCGTGCGGTTGAAGACCCGCACGGAATATCCGCGACTCTCGATGTTGAGCGCGAGGTTCTCGCCCATGACGGCAAGCCCGATCAGACCGATATCGGCAAGCGGTTGTGTCATCGGATTCGCGCCGCGCGTCAGCCGAACTTCGCGCGCAGGCGCGGAAGAACGTGCTCGGAGTAGAGGCGCAGGAATCGCGCCTGGTCGGGCCCGGGGGCGTGGAACACCAGATGCGTGAAACCGAGCTCGATGTAGGGACGGATCCTCTCGACGTGCTCGTCCGGATCCTTCGAGACGATCCAGCGCTTCGCCGCGCGCTCGGCCGGCAGGCTGTCGGCCAGCCGTTCCATTTCGATTGGATCCTCCACGGTCATCTTTTCCTCGGGCGACAGCGCGAGCGCGGCCCAGTAGCGCGTGTCTTCGGTGGCCCGCGACAGTTCCGTGTCGAAAGACACTTTCATCTCGATCATGCGCTCGACGGACTCTGCAGGGCGGCCGGCCGCCTGCATACCGGCCGCGACATTCGGCAGCAGCGTATCGCGGTACAGTTCCGGCGCCTTCCCGCTGGTGCAGATGAAGCCGTCTGCCGCCTGGCCGGCGAACTTCGAGATCATTGGCCCGGCGCCGGCGATGTAGATCGGCACCATCCGCTCGGGACGGTCGTAGATCGTCGCCTTCTCGGTCCGGTAGAACTCGCCTTCGAAACTCACGCGTTCCTCAGACCACAGGCGGCGGATCAGCTTGACCGATTCGCGAAGGCGCGCGAGTCGCTCACGCTGCTCCGGCCACTTCATACCGGTCGCAGGAACCTCGTTGAGCGATTCGCCGGTGCCGATGCCGAGTATCACCCGGCCCGGGAACAGGCAGCCCAGGGTCGCAAAGGCCTGGGCCACGATCGACGGGTGATAGCGGAACGTCGGCGTCAGCACGCTCGTTCCGATCGCGATGCGCGTGGTGCTTGCACCTAGCGCACCCATCCAGGAGAACGCGAACGGTGCGTGACCCCCCGTGTGGCGCCAGGGCTGGAAATGGTCACTGATGAATACGGAATCGAATCCCTGCGCTTCCGCAAGCGCGGCGAACCTGAGGAGTTCGGCTGGACCGAACTGCTCGGCCGAGGCCTTGTAGCCGAGCTTAATCAACACGCCGCCACGTCCGCACGGCTGTCCACGCGCCACTCCGCCCGCCCTGCGATGCGGCGATATAAAGTCGTTCGCTGCGCGAGCGGCCGGCCGATGCCGGCGCAGATGGATGCCATGTCCGCCGCGTCCAGGCACTGGCCGTTGACGCCGCCGGCGGCACGGGTAATGGACTCGTTCATCAGGACGCCGCCAAAATCGTTGGCGCCCGCCCGCAACGCGAGCGATGCGCCCTCGCGGCCCATCTTGACCCAGGAAGTCTGGATATTCGGGATCAGCGGATGCAGCGCGAGGCGCGCCACGGCGTGCATCAGGACGGCTTCCCGCAGCGTCGGTCCGGAGCGTGACCGCCCTTTGCGCCAGATCGGCGCTTCCATGTGAACGAACGGAAGCGGCAC
>DATKBY010000058.1:0-8011 GCA_035513555.1 Steroidobacteraceae bacterium
CGCACTCCTCCCACGGCAGGTCCGGCACGATGAAACCGGAAACGCCCGCGGCGCGCGCATCCGCCGCCAGGCGCCGGATGCCATAGGCCAGCAGCGGATTGAGATAGCTCATCAGCACCAGCGGCACGGCCGGCCGTACCGGCAGCGCGGCCAGCGTCTCGAGAATCCAGGCAAGCGTCGTGCCCTGTTCGAGCGCGACGCGGCTCGAGCGCTGGATCGTCACCCCGTCGGCCATCGGGTCGGAGAATGGCACGCCGATCTCGACGACGTCCGCGACCGTGGCGATCGCCGCGAGATGCCGCGTGAACGACGCGCGATCCGGAAAGCCCGCGGTCAGAAAACCGACCAGCGCCGGTGCGCCGTGGCTGGCGGCGCGGCGCAGTGCTTCGGCAATCGGATCGTGGTGCGGCATCAGGCTGGTCCTGCAACGAGCGTCGCGAGATCCTTGTCGCCGCGGCCGGACAGGCCGATCAGGATGCGTGACCCCGGATGCTTTCCTGCGAAGCGCCGTGCGCCGGCGAGCGCATGCGCGCTTTCGAGCGCCGGCAGGATGCCTTCCTGCGCGCTGCATTCCCGCGCGGCGGCGAGCGCCTCGTCGTCGCCTGCGACGGCGTAGTCCGCGCGCCCGATCGCCTGCAGCAGCGCGTGCTCCGGCCCGACCGCCGAATAGTCGAGTCCGGCGGAGATGGAATGGGTTTCCTGCACCTGGCCGTGCGCGTCCTGGAGCAGCATCGTGTAGCAGCCGTGCAGCACGCCCGGACGGCCGAAAGCGAGCGTCGCCGCGTTGTCGCCGAGGCCGGCGCCGCGTCCGCCCGCTTCGATGCCGAGCAGCCGCACGCCGGCGTCGCGCAGGAACGGGTGGAACAGGCCGATCGCGTTGGATCCGCCGCCGACGCAGGCGATCGCGACATCCGGCAATGCCTGAGCCGCCGCGAGCATCTGCGCCCGCGCCTCGCGGCCGATGACGGATTGCAGCTCCCGCACCAGATACGGATAGGGATGCGGTCCAACCGCCGAGCCGAGCAGGTAATAGCTGCCGACCGGATCCGACACCCAGTCGCGCATCGCCTCGTCGATCGCGGCGCGCAGAGTCCGGTCGCCGCCTTCGACCGGCACGACATCGGCGCCAAGCAGGCGCATGCGCCCGACATTCGGCGCCTGCCGCTGCATGTCCACCGCCCCCATGTACACGACACAGGGCAGAGCGAGCCGCGCACAGGCAGCGGCGGTCGCCACGCCATGCTGACCCGCGCCGGTCTCGGCGATGACGCGCCCTGCGCCCAGGCGCTTTGCCAGCATTGCCTGGCCAAGTGCGTTGTTGATCTTGTGCGCGCCGGTATGTGCAAGGTCTTCGCGCTTCAGCCAGATTTCGGCGCCCCAGGCTTGCGACAGGCCCTTTGCCCGGGTCAGCGCCGTCGGCCGCCCGGCCCACTCGTGCAGCTCACGCATCCAATCGCGCTGGAAATCCGGCGCGTGCAGGAACTTCTTCACGCCGTCCTGGAGCCGGTCGAGTGCCGGTACCAGGATCTCCGGAACGTAGCGCCCCCCGAAAGGCCCGAAGCGCCCGCGCGCATCCGGCATCTCGCCCGCGAGCGCCGCCTCCCGCAATCGCCGGACGTCGTCGACGGCAAGCACTGCGCTCATGCCGAAACCGCCTGCCGTCCCCTGCGGGCTGCATCGACGAACTGACGGATCCGCCGCGCGTCCTTGACGCCCGGTGCGCGTTCGACGCCACTCGAAACGTCGACGCCGAATGGACGTACCACGGCGATCGCATCGCCGACGTTGTTCGCGTCCAGTCCGCCGCCGAGGATCAGTTCACTGGTGCGCGCCATGACGGATGCGGCCGACCAGTCCGCGCGCCCTCCGCTGCCGCTCGACGGCGACTCAAACAGTACGCGTCCCGGTCGCTTCGAGCCCGCGGTCCACTGCCGCAGGACCGGCCAGCGCTCGATCGATACGGGAATCCGCATTGAAGAGAAGTCCGCGGCATCCGACTGCCAGACGTCCGGCGTCAACTCTTGCAATATGCGATCGACCAGTTCCTGTTTCGGCTGCAAGGTCACGGCGACGCACAGCACGCCGGCCGGCAATCCGCGCGCCAACGCAGCCGCACGGCGCAGCGACAGGTTGCGCGGTGATCCGGCGTGGAATACGAAGCCGATCGCATCGGCGCCGGCCGAAACTGCCGCGTCCATCGCCTCTTCGGTCGTTACGCCACAGATTTTCACGAACGGGATCATGCGGCTGCCCGGCCCGCCGCGATCATCGTCCTGACCATGGCGCCCGGATCCGGCGCCCTCATCAGTGCGCTGCCGACGAGTCCGAGGCCGTAGCCGTGACGCACGATATCGGCGCAATCGTCCGGGGTCGTCAGGCCGCTCTCCGCCACCCGTGGCAAACCCTCCGGCAGCAATGGGGCCAGTTCGCCGAACCGTTGCCGTGAGAACGCCAGTGTCTGCAGATCGCGGCAATTGACGCCCATGAGCACCGGCGTGCCGCGCGCGGAATCCGCCAGGAGAGTCCCCTGGCTCGCGGCACGTTCGATGTCCCCGGCATCAAATGCCTCGAGGAGAACAAACAGACCGAGGTCCTGCGCGCAGGCCAGCATTTCCGCGAGCTGTTCGTCGGGGAGCAACCGGATGATCAGCAGCGCCCCGCCGGCGCCGGCAGCACGGGTTTCGTAAAGCTGGTAGGGATCGACGAGAAAATCCTTGCGCAGGACGGGGACGCCGAGCGGCGTCAGCGCGATCGCCGCATCTGTCGCGTGCGCCAGACTCCCTTGAAACTCGGTCGGTTCGGTTACAACGGATACGGCTATCGCTCCGGCTTCGGCATAGGCGATGACCTGTTCGGCCAGACCGTTGTTTCCGAATTGGCCACTCGAAGGCGAGCGGCGTTTGTACTCGGCGATCAGGCCGAAGGATCCGTTCAGCCGCAGCGGCGGCGCCGGCGGTGTCGCAAGGGCCCGGGTGCGTAGCGCAGCGAGCGGTTCCTTTGTGTCAGCGGCGGCCACGCGCTCGCGGCTCGATCGTGCCATCGCATCGAGGAATCCGTTCATGCCTCGTGCGCCGCCGCGGGAGTCGCTATGTCGTCGAGGAGTCGCGCGGCGGAACCATCGTCGATCGCTGCTGCTGCGAGTTCCGCGCCGCGCACGGCGTCGGACACAGTACCCGTCACCTCTGCGACCAGAGCGGCGCCCATCACCAATGCGTCCCGGTGCCCGCCGCGCTCGCTGCCGCGCAGCACGCCGGCGAGGCGCCCCGCATTGTGCGCGGCGTCGCCGCCGATCAGGTCGCTTTCGGCGCACTCCGCCAGACCGAAATCCGCCGCGCAGCGTTTCGAACGCGTCACGCTGCCCGGCCGCACGTCGAACAGCGTGAATGCCGCAGCCGGGGTAGGTTCATCCCAGCCGGTGTCACCGAAAACGACGAACACGCGCTCGATCGGCATGCCGGCGAGCGTGGCCGCCAGCAGCTCGGCGATCTCGAGGCTCCAGGCGCCGATCACCGCAAACGGAACCTGCGCGGGATTCGCGAGCGGTCCCAGCATGTTGAAGATCGTGCGCACGCCGAGTGCCGCGCGCACCGGAGCGAGCGCCTTCATCGCCGGGTGATAGTGCGGCGCGAACAGGAACGTAAAGCCGGTGCGGTCGAGGCAGGCGCCGGCGGCATGCTCGTCGAGCGGCATCGGCAGACCGAGCGCTTCCAGCACGTCGGCGCTGCCGGACCGCGACGACACCGAGCGGTTGCCGTGCTTCGCGACGCGGATTCCGCTGGCGGCCGCGAGCAGCGCTGCGCCGGTCGACAGGTTGAGGCTCTGCGAGCCGTCGCCGCCGGTGCCGACCACGTCGGCAACGACGCCGGGAGCGATGCGCGGCCGGCGCGCGAGCGAGCGCATCGCATGCGCAAAGCCGCGCACCTCGTTCGCGGTGGCGCCCTTGATGCGCAGCGCCGCGAGCAGCGCGCCTGTCATCGCGGGCGACATGTCCGGATCCGTGAGGGAAATGAGCAGGTCGAATGCCGCGCTTTCCGACAGGTCGCGCCGCTCGAGCAGCAAATCGAGCGCTTCCTTGCCCGGCCGGTTCATGCCGCCTGCCCCAGCGCGAGGAACGACCCCATCAGCCGCGGACCGTCGGGCGTCAGGATGCTTTCGGGGTGGAACTGCACGCCCTCGACGGCGAGGGTCCGGTGCCGCACGCCCATGATTTCGTCCTCGGCTGTCCATGCCGTGACCTCCAGCTCTGCGGGAATGCGGTCGCGCTTTGCGATCAACGAGTGGTAACGGCCGGCCTCGAGCGGATTCGGCAGCCCCTCGAACACACCGCGGCCGTCGTGGCACACGTTCGAGGTCTTGCCATGCATCAGGCGATCGGCCCGCACGATCGCGCCGCCGAAGACTTCAACCAGCGCCTGGTGCCCGAGGCAAACGCCGAGCACGGGCAGCTGCCTGGCGAAGCGCTCGATCATCTGCATCGACACGCCGGCGTCGGCCGGCGTACCCGGACCCGGCGAGATGCACAGGTGAGTCGGCTCGAGCGCGGCTGCCTCGTCGACCGTAATGCGGTCGTTGCGATGCACGAGCACGTCGGCGCCGAGCACGAGGAACGCCTGTACCAGGTTGTAGGTGAAGGAATCGTAGTTGTCGATCAGCAGCAGGCGCGGCTTCACAGTCCCTCCCCCGCGAGTTCCATCGAGCGGCGGAGCACCGCGCTCTTGGAAAGGACCTCGTCGTGCTCGCGCGCAGCGACGCTCTGGGCGACGATGCCGGCCCCCGCCTGGTAGTTGTAACGGCCCTGGCCGAAAACCATCGTGCGAATCGTGATCGCCTGGTCCATGTCGCCCCCGCTGCCGAAGTAGCCGACCGTGCCGCCGTAGAGCCCGCGCCCGACCGGCTCCAGCTCGTCGATCAGCTGCATCGCGCGAACCTTCGGCGCGCCCACCAGCGTGCCGGCCGGAAACGCCGCTGCGAACAGGTCGAAGGCATCTTTGCCGGCCGCGAGCTCGCCGTCGACGCCGCTCACGATGTGCATGACGTGGCTGTAGCGCTCGATCACCCGGTAGGGATCGACCCGCACGCTGCCTGCGCGCGCGACACGGCCGAGATCGTTCCGCGCGAGGTCGACGAGCATCACGTGCTCGGCATTCTCCTTCGGATCGGCGAGCAGCCGGGTGGCGTACGAATCATCCTCGCCGGCGTCCGCGCCTCGCGGAGAGGTCCCGGCGATCGGTCGCAATTCGGCATGGCGTCCTTTCAATCGCACGAGCGCCTCGGGCGAGGAGCCGACGACGGTCAGATCGCCGGCTTCGATGTAGTACATGTACGGTGACGGATTGAGCAGGCGCAATGCCCGGTAGACCTCGAACGGATCGAGCTCGCACTCACCGTCGAAGCGCACTGACATCACGAGCTGGTACACGTCGCCAGCCGCGATGGATTCCTGCGCCCGGCCGACGGCATCGCCGAAGCCCCCGCGGCAGAGGCTCGCCTGCGGCGGCGAGTAGGCAAACGGCTTCCGGTCGCGCGGCAGGGCGCCGCCGAGCGCCGCGATGACCTCGCGCTTCAGCGCCTGGCGTTCGGGCTCGTCGCCGTCGTGCAGCAGCGTGAGCCCGCGGGTCAGGTGATCGAAAACGAGCAGCGAGCGCGGAGCGAGATAGCAGGCATCGGGCACGGAACCGCCATCCGCGCGCGGCGACGGCAGCGATTCGAACGAACGCACCAGGTCATAGGCCGAGAATCCGACCAGCCCGCCGGCGAGCGGCACGCCGCTGGCGTCCGGACGAAGCCGTGGCGCGCGCGCAAGTGCTTCGCGAAACGCCGCGAGCAGCTCGTCCCGTCCCGCGGGCCGCGGCCGGCGCTCGCCGCCGATCGTGAGCCCCTGCCGGTCGAGCCGCAGTTCGAAGCAATCGCCGAAACCGATGAACGAATAGCGCGATAGCCGCACACCCTGTTCCACGCTTTCGAGCAGAAATCGCGGGCGCAGCGGGCGCAGCTTCAGGAACGCCGAAACAGGCGTGTCCAGATCCGCGGCAATGTCGAAAGACGTTCTCATGGGCATAAAAAAACCCACCCCCGGTGTATCCGGAGATGGGTCCTGGTTAGTACGGAAAAACTAAGCGAAAACTACGCGACCAGCGCCCACTCCGAAGAGGGGTGCCACCACCAGCGGCGATCGGCGGACATGCGGTCTGCGTACATCAGGGGCCGAGTATTGTCCGGTCCCGGCCCGGCGGTCAAGCAGGATGTAATAAAGCGCTGGCAAGCAACAGAACAATGCCTGCGGTGGCAACGTTCCAGGCGAGGGAGCGCGCCAGAAAGACGCCAAACGCATATAGCGGAAGGTAAATGACCCTTCCCGCGAGGTACAAAAGCGCCCCCAACCCGGATAGCTCACCGTATGCATCCGTGAAATGAACCACGGCGACCATAGCTACAAAGAATGGAAAGGTTTCCAGGAAGTTGTCCAAAGCCCGCTCAAGCCTGCCCGCCACACCCGTGAGTGGTGCCACTGGTTGATCTCTCGCGCTGGCAGTCCATTTGTACCCGCGCTGCAAGCTGGCTGAATGCGAGGCCAGGATGATGTGGACCAGGCCCAGGATTACGCTCAAACAAGCGGCATAGAGCTCGATGCGCACTGGTCCCTCATTTGCAACGCGAAATCGACGCGATGCGGGTTTCATCTAATCCGCCGCTTCGGGAGGACCGAAATCCTTGCTATAGATTCCGGACCGATCGAAACAGCAAACCCGTTGGCGTTCGATTCGACCACTGTCGTCCTTGATGTCCACGGTGACAATGGAATTTGGAACGTTATAGGAGTTCGAGTCGTTGCAACTGGTCGCTCTGGCGACAGGTGCGACGCAGATGAGCACAGCACAAGTAATTAGTCGGCGCATATCTGCAAAGCCTCACCACGTCGCCGTTGTGCCGGCCGCGGTACCCTTTGGTCACTCCCCCATGCCGTTCTGGTCCAGCACGAAGCCGCATGGCTCCTGCGTGCTGCAACCTACGGTGAGAGTCTTCCAAGCACAGCCGCTTGTACAGCGCATCGAGATTTCATCGACATCGGTGCGCAGCTCGATGCGAAAACCGTCGCTGCTGGGGCTTTGTGCTGGGACCGATGAGACGACTGACATGGCCAGGAGGCCTGCTAGTGCGAAGTGTGCTGGTTTCATGGAACTGCTCCTTATACGACGGAACCATGGTTTCGAGTGGGCTGAACCAATCTGCGGCACAAAGTTTGCAACGTCTGACCTTCGCGACCAGCGGCGCTGCATCGCATGGTTAGGTAACACCTTGCGCTGGCGATTCATCGGCCTGCACTTCGACCACGAAGTCCAGGACTTGACCGAGGTAATCACCCGTGATTTCCCAGCATCCAGCGGATGGGAACTCGACCATCACCAGCATTGTCCAGCCACCTTGAGATGGGCCTCCGGCATTTGTCGCGGCCGAGATGTCGGCAGGAGGAGAACTTCCATCCAGGCGTTTGGCAGTGACCTTCAAATTGGATTCAGAGCCAGGCTTGAAACCGAAACTCCACCAAAACAATTTGTCCCGATAGTTGTACTTGGGGCCCATCCCTCGCCAAATGCCATCAGGTCGAAGGATTACCGCCAGTGTCTCGCTGCCGTACCAGCGGTCAGACGATGGGAACGGCTTACCCAGCAGATCGGCGGAAGGAACGGTCTTCGGGCAGTTCGCATTTTCCTCAGTCCCAGCTGGCGAGGCCCAGACCAAGGACGCTGCAAGCAGTAGTCGTGAAAGCGACGTTGTTCTCATAGGTGCCAACTAACGTCCGCGATCAGCGGCGGCGTGCTGACAAGCGCCGACCGCTGCATTGATGAGATGGACTCCCCCTGCTGGCAGCACGGCATCGATGTGCCAAGCTGAATGTGCTGCATCAGCTGCAAGCCCTATCAGGAGGAGTCCGTGATGAATACTACGACCGTGGGCGTGGACCTGGCAAAGACCCGCTTCGAACTGGCGATCGCCGACACCGAGTACCGGA
>DATKBY010000059.1:0-8331 GCA_035513555.1 Steroidobacteraceae bacterium
ATGCTCGAGAGCCCGGCATCGAACACGGTATTGAAGCCGGCATTGCCGAGCAGTTCCTTCGCGCGCGCGATCACGGCGTCGATGTAGAGGTCCTTGTCGCCGCCGGCCGGTTCGTCGGGGGGCAGTCCTGTGAGCACATCGGCCGCCGGCTTGCGCAAGGCATCGCCGTGCCGGGCATGAAGACCGGCGGCAATCGGGCGGACGTACTCGCCGCGATAGCCATTCGACGGAAAGGGCAGCGTCTCGCCGCAGGTCTCGAGATACCGCAGCCACACGCTGGCCGCCAGGATGTCCATCTGCCGGCCCGCGTCATTGACGTAGTACTCGCGATGCACGGCCCAGCCGTCCGATTCGAGCAGGTTCGCGACGGTCGCGCCATAGGCCGCGTGCCTCCCATGCCCGACATGCAGCGGCCCGGTCGGATTCGCCGAGACGAACTCGACGATCGCCTTCCGGCCTGCGCCGGCACTGCCGCGGCCGTAGTCCGCGGCCGCCGCGTGCACGCGCGCGATCTCTGCCTGCCAGGCCGCGGGCGTCATGAAGAAGTTGATGAACCCGGGCCCCGCGATCTCTGTCTGTGCGACCAGGTCGTTCGCGGGCAGCGCCCTGACGATCAGTTCGGCGAGCGCGCGCGGATTCCTGCGCGCCGGCTTTGCGAGCCGCATCGCGATACTGCAGGCGAAGTCGCCGTGCGCGGTGTCGCGGCTGCGCTCGATCTCGGGCACCGGGAGTTCCGCCGCACCGGGCAGTTCGGGCGGCAACGCCGCGAGCGCCTGCGACACGAGCTTTTCGATGAGGTTTTTCAAGCGCGCAAGTCTATCAGTCAACTTCTATCGGATCGACGTCGAGCGACCAGCGCAATGCACGCGGCGCGCGCAATCCGGCCACCGCCGGCAGCCACGCGGCCAGGAATTTCTGCAGCGGCGTGCGGCCCGGCGATTCGACCAGCAGCTGCGCGCGATGCCGTCCGGCGCGCTTCTCCATCGAAGCCGGCGCGGGACCGAGCAGCCGCAGTCCCGGTCCGCGACGCGCGGGCGCGGCCGCGAGCGCGGCGTGCAGGAATGCATGCACGTCCGCGCGCACCGGCGCGTCCGCGCGCAGCAGCGCGAGATGCGAGTACGGCGGCCAGCCCGCTGCGCGGCGTTCGTCAAGCGCGTCGGCCGCGAAGCCTTCGTAGCCTTCCGTGATCAGGCACTTCAGCAGCGGATGTTCCGGATGCGAGGTCTGTATCAGCACTTCGCCGGCGCGGTCGCCGCGTCCCGCTCGGCCCGCGACCTGCACGATCTGCTGCGCCAGTCGCTCGCTCGCGCGGAAATCCGCGCCGAACAGTCCCTGGTCGGCTGCGAGCACGACGACCAGCGTGACGTCCGGAAAGTCGTGGCCCTTGGTCAGCATCTGCGTGCCGAGCAGGATGCGGGCGCGGCCGTCGGCGACCGAGGCGAGTGCCTCCTCCATGTCGCCGCGGCGGCGGATGACGTCGCGGTCGATGCGCACCAGCGCGGCAGCGGGGAAAATCTGCTTCAGGGTCGTCTCGACGCGTTCCGTGCCTTCGCCGACCGGCGCAAGCTCGTTGCCGCAGCGCGGGCAGGCGAACGGCATGTCCTCGTCGGCGCCGCAGTGATGGCACAGCAGCCGCGCGCGGCGCAGATGCACGGTAAGCCGCGCATCGCAGGCGCTGCAGGGCGCGATCCAGGCGCAGCCGGGACAGAACATCGTGGGCGCATAGCCGCGCCGGTTCAGGAACACGAGCACCTGCCCGTCCGTGGCGAGGTGCCGCTCGATCGCGGCGACCGCGGGCGGCGACAGCCCGTCGCGCGCCGCGTGCAAGCGCAGGTCGATGACCGCGACCCGCGGCTTGCCGGCGCGGCCCGTGCGTTGCGGCAGCGACAGTTTCGCATAGCGCCCGCCGGCGACATTGGCGAGAGACTCGAGCGAGGGCGTCGCCGACCCTAGCACCACCGGCACGCCGGCGCGCTGCGAGCGCGCGACCGCGAGGTCGCGGGCGGAGTATCGGAAGCCTTCCTGCTGCTTGTAGGAAGCGTCGTGCTCTTCATCCACGACGACCAGGCCCAGTTCCGGCACCGGCGTGAAGATGGCGGAGCGCGTGCCGATGACGACGGGTGCGCGCCCGGCGGCTGCCGCGCGCCAGGCCGCGGCGCGCGCGCCGTCGGCGAGCGAGGAATGCAGCGCGACGACCGGGACCGGCAGGCGCTCGCGGAAGCGCGCGACGAGCTGCGGCGTCAGCGCGATCTCCGGCACGAGAACCAGCGCGCCGTGGCCCGATTCGAGCACGCGCGCGATGAGCCGCAGGTACACCTCCGTCTTGCCGCTGCCGGTGACGCCGTGCAGCAGCCACGCGCTGAATTCGCCGAGCGCGCTGCCGATCGCCTCGACCGCTCTCGACTGGTCGGCGGTGAGCACCGGTCCGGGACGACCCGCGCCCGCTGCGGGCGCGGCTTCGGGCCGTTCCACGGATTCGAGCCAGCCGCGGCGCGCGAGTGCCTTCAGCGCACCTGCGAGACCCGCGGCCGGGATGGTTTCCGCGGCCGCGTCGCCGTCACCGATCAGGCGCAGCAGTTCGTTCTGCCGCACCCCGAGGCGCGGGGATGCAGCGAGCGCCTCGCGTCCCTGCGGCGCGAGCCGCCAGCGGATTTCGTCCCGTCGGGAGGGCGCGCCGTCACGGAGCGTCTTCGGCATCGCGCCGAAGAACACTTCGCCGGGTGGGTGGTGGTAGTAGTCGGCCGCCCACAACAGCAGTCCGAAGGTCGCCGCGTCCCACAGCGGCTCCGGATCGAGGGTTGCGAAGAGGCGTTTCAACTGCGCCTGCGGCAGCGTGCTCGTAGCGGCGATTCCCGTCACGACGCCGATTGCCCGCTGCCGTCCGAATGGCGCAAGTACCCGCATGCCCGGGCGCGGCACCTCGCCGCCCGCAGCCGGCAGGTAATCGAAGCGCCGCCGCAGCGGCGTGTCGAATACGACCTGGATGATGCGCGACTCGGGTGTCAAAAGATCTTCTGGATCAATCAGTTATGTGATTCGTGCCGGCGACGTCAACGCCCGGGCGCGGCCCACGTTATATCACCGTCGCCGGGGAACGAGTCGCCGGTTGTCGGAGGAGGAGCAGTGGGCCGCTCTGTTACGCTCTCAGCGCCCTGCCGCACGTCGATCTTCGTGACAGGGCGCGGGAGGCGATTGTGGACCGGGAACGCTCGCTCGAACGATTCCTGGCGGGGATCGAACGGCGCGCATTGCGCATCGCACAGATGCTGCTGCGCGATCACGCCGAAGCCGAGGATGCGGTGCAGGACGCCATGATCCGCCTCGTGCGCAGTTATGGCGGTCATCCGGAGCAGCAGTGGCGCCCGCTGTTCTACCGGATCCTTCGCAATCGCATCACGGACGGCCAGCGCAAGCGCCGGGTGCGAAGCGTCCTGCAGGCATGGCGCAACGACGCCGCAGCTGACGGGACCGCGCCGGATCCGGTCGAGTCGGCCGTCGACCCGGCGGGCACGCCGGATCAGGCGCTCGAGGGTGGCGAACTGCTCGCGCGCATCGAAGAGGTGCTCATGGGCCTGAGCAGCCGGCAGCGGGAGGCGTTTCTGCTCCGGAATTTTGAAGGACTGGACGTCGCCGGAACGGCGGTCGCGATGGGATGTTCGCAAGGCAGCGTCAAGACGCACTACCACCGCGCGGTCCAGGCATTGCAACAGGCGCTCGGAGAATGGAATTCATGAACGAGCAACGCATGCGCGATCTGGAACGGAAAAGCCGCGCCGCTTTCGACGAAAGCGTCGGGTCGATGGATGCCGCGACGCGCTCGCGTCTCGCCCGCGCCCGCGCGGCGGCACTCGGCGAGTTGCACGGGCGGCGCAGGATCTGGCGTTCTCCCTGGCTGCCCGCGGGCGTCGCGGCTGCAGCCGCGCTTGCAAGCGCACTGCTCCTCGTCGGCGACGACGTCGCGCAGCCGGAATCCCGGCTGGCGCTCGTCGCGCTCGAGGACCTCGAGATCGTGGCCGGCAGCGAGGATCTCGCCATGTTTGCCGAGGACGAAGAGTTTTATGCCTGGGCCGCCGGCGAGATCGACGACGGCGTGGGCTGAACGATGCGCCGCAGCGGATTCATCGCCTTGTGCCTGGCCTCGTTGCCGGCCACCGCCGCGGAACCGGCGGCAGAGCCGCCCGACGCGGAGTTCCTCGAGTTCCTCGCGGAACTGCCGGACGAGGACACAGGATTCTTGGCGTACCTGGAATCGCGAAGCGGCAAACGCGAATTGAAGCGGGCCGAAAAAGCAGCTGCGAAGGATGACGACGATGAATAAGCATGCCTGGATACTGGCGGCCTGGTGCGCGCTGGGCGCGGTGTCGGCGCGGGCGGAGGAGCCCGACACGACGCCCGGCATCGAATGGGAAATGCTCGACGAAGCCGAACAGCAGCTGCTCGAAAGCCAGAAAGAAACCTGGGAAACGCTGCCGCCCGGCCGGCAGCAGGCCATGGCCGAAGGCGCCGAGCGCTGGCTGTCGATGACCCCCGCGGAGCGCAAGAGCGCCGAGCAACGCTGGCTCAAGTGGCGCGAGCTGACGCCCGAGCAGCGCTCGCGGCTGCGCGAGCGCTGGAAGCGCTTTCGCGAGCTGGCGCCGGAACAGAAAGACCGGCTGCGCGATGTTTACCGCCGCTACCAGGCCCTGCCGCCCGAACAGCGCGAGGCGCTGCGCGAGCGCTGGCAGCAGATGACGCCCGAGGAACGCCAGCGCGCGATCGACCGGCGCCGCCAGCAACCCGCACCGTCGATGCCCGCGCCGACGCGGCCTGCGCCGACGCGGCCGCCGCCGCGCGGATAGCGACGGGAAGGCTCGCATCGGCCGCCTCGTCGTGGGAGGATTGTCGTCCGATCTCCACCGGAGTGCCGCGATGCAGGGGACCCGGCTGAAGCGCTCGCAGGACCGCATGATCGCGGGTGTCTGCGGCGGCCTGGCCGAATGGCTGGGCTGGAAAGCCGATCGCGTGCGCGTGGCTTACGTGATCCTCTCGATCCTGAGCGCCGCGTTTCCCGGAATCCTGATCTATTTGCTGCTGTGGCTCCTGATGCCGGACGCAGACGCATGAACCGCCGGGTCATCGCGCTGTACGACGAGTTCACCCACGGCAGCATGGGCCGGCGCGAGTTCCTGTCGCGCCTGGTGCGCATCGTGGGCAGCGCCGCGGCCGCGGCGGCGCTCCTGCCATTGCTCGAGAACCGGTATGCCCATGCCGCGACCGTGGCGCCCGACGATCCGCGACTGGTCACGGGCCGCGAAAGTTTCGAGGGTCCGGATGGGCCGGTGAACGGCTATGTCGCACACCCGAGGGAATCTCCGAAACGGCGGCCGGCGGTGGTCGTGATTCACGAGAATCGCGGCCTCAACGCGCACGTCGAGGACGTCACCCGCCGTTTCGCTCGCGAAGGCTATTTCGCCATCGCGCCGGACGCGCTCACCGGCAGCGGCGGCACGCCCGTGGATGAGGACGAGGCGCGCAAGCGCATCGGCGAGCTCGAGCCCATCACCGCGCTCGGCATCTACCTCGCCGCGGTCGGCCATGCCGCCAGCCACGCTCATTCGAATGAACGGGTCGGCTGCGTTGGTTTTTGCTGGGGCGGCAGCATGGCGGGACGCCTGGCCGCGCATTCAAAGGAACTGCGCGCTGCCGTCGTCTTCTACGGCATGCCGCCCGCGGCGGACGAGGCCGCGCGGGTGCATGTCCCGCTGCTCCTGCATTACGCCGGCCGCGACGAGCGCATCAACGCAGCGGTTCCGGCCTTCGAGCGCGCACTGAAAGCCGCCAGGGCGAAGTACGAGCTCCACACGTACCCCGACGTGGACCACGCCTTCCACAACGACACCAATGCGGCGCGCTACAACGCCGACGCCGCGCCGCGCGCCTGGAAACGCACTCTCGCTTTTTTCGAACGCGAACTTACCGTTTGACGCGATACGCCTGACAATGGCGCGGCAAGGCGGCGTGAAGGCGTCAGCCCGCGGCCTTGACCGCGTGTATGAGTTCCGCGGCCACTTTCTGCGCGTCGCCGTAGACCATGCGGGTGTTGTCGAGATAGAAGAGATGATTCTCGATGCCGGAGAATCCGGCGCCCTGGCCGCGCTTGATCACGAGCACGTTCCTGGCCTTGTCCGCATTCAGGATCGGCATGCCGTAGATCGGGCTGCCCTTGTCGGTGCGCGCGACCGGGTTCACGACGTCATTCGCGCCGATCACGAGCGCGACGTCGGTCGTCTCGAACTCCGCGTTGATTTCTTCGAGATCGGCGATCAGGTCGTAGGGCACGCCCGCTTCCGCGAGCAGCACATTCATGTGGCCCGGCATGCGGCCCGCGACCGGGTGGATGCCAAAGCGCACGTTGATGTCCTTGTCGCGCAGCAGCTTGGTGATCTCGTACACCGTGTGCTGCGCCTGCGCCACCGCCATGCCGTAGCCCGGCACGATGATGACGTGCTTCGCCTCGCGCAGTAGTTCCGCCGTTTCCGCGCCCAGGATCGGATTGACCTCGCCCGCCGGTTGCGCGCCGCCGGCCGCCGCCGGCGCGCCGCCTTCGGTCCCAAACCCGCCCGCGATCACCGAAATGAAGTTCCGGTTCATTGCCCGGCACATGATGTACGAAAGGATGGCGCCGCTCGAGCCGACCAGCGCGCCGGTGACGATGAGCAGGTCGTTCGACAGCATGAAGCCGGTGGCCGCCGCCGCCCATCCGGAATAGCTGTTCAGCATCGAGATCACCACTGGCATGTCGGCGCCGCCGATCGCCATCACCATGTGGATGCCGAATAGGAGCGCGATCGCCGTCATCACGGCCAGCGGCAGCATGCCGTCGGCGATCGAAGGCGCCTGGATGAACCGCCAGCCGAACCAGAGCACGACCAGCAGGCCGGCGAGGTTCAGCCAGTGGCGCCCGGGGAGCAGCATCGGCTTGCCGCTGATCCTGGCCGAGAGCTTGCCGAAGGCGATCACCGACCCGGAGAACGTCACGGCGCCGATGAGCACCCCCAGGTAGATCTCCACATCGTGAATCGTCTTCTCGGCGCCCTCGTAATGCGACGACGCCGCCGGATCGATGTAGTTGGCGAAGCCGACGAGCACGGCCGCAAGGCCCACCAGGCTGTGCATGATCGCCACCAGTTCGGGCATTTGCGTCATCTTGACGATGCGCGCCACGGTCAGCCCGATGGTGGCGCCGAACAGCAGCGCGACGATGATCCAGGGATAGCCCGCCGCGGTAACGTTGGGGCCGGCGACCGTCGCAACGACCGCGATGATCATGCCGACGATGCCGTAGACGACGCCGCGCCGGGACGTCTCGGGATGCGAAAGCCCCCCGAGGCTCAGGATGAAGAGGATGGCCGCGCCGAGGTAGGAAATGGTGACCAGCGTTGCTGACATTGCCCGCCCCTATTTCCGGAACATCTGCAGCATGCGCCGCGTCACCGCGAAGCCGCCGAACATGTTGATCGCGACGAGGCCGATCGACACGATCGCCAGGCCCACGATCCAGCCTTCGGGCCGTCCGGCGACTTCGCCGACGGGCGGGGCGATCTGCACCAGGGCGCCCACTGCGATGATGCTGCTGATCGCGTTGGTCACGCTCATCAGCGGCGTGTGCAGTGCCGGCGTGACGTTCCAGACCACCATATAGCCGACGAAGCAGGCGAGCACGAACACCGTGAAGTGCTGGACGAACGCGGGCGGAGCGTAGGCACCGACGAACCAGAAGAGCGCGGCGCCCACGAGGAACAGAATCGCCGTCGCCCTGGCGGACATCGGCGCGCCGCCGCCGTGGCCGTGTGCCTTGGGCGCCGGCGGCACGGCCGCCGGCTTGGCGGCGGGCGGGGCCGGCAGCATGAGCGGCGGCGGCGGCCAGGTGATGCTGCCCTCCTTTACCACCGTCAGGCCACGGATGGCATCGTCTTCCATGTTGACGTCGATGACGCCGTCCTTCGCCTTGCACAGCTCCTCGGCAAGGCGGAACAGATTCGTCGCATACAACGTCGAGGACTGCTTTGCGAGCCGGCTGGGCAGGTCGGTGTAGCCGATGAGGGTCACCCCATGCTTGACCACGGCCTTGCCGGGCTCGGTCAGCTCGCAGTTGCCGCCCTGCTCGGCCGCGAGGTCCACGATCACGCTGCCGGACTTCATCGAGCGGACCATCTCCGCCGTGATCAGCTTGGGCGCGGGCTTGCCGGGGATCAGCGCAGTGGTGATGATGATGTCCGCTTCGCGCGCCTGCTTCGCGTACATCTCGCGTTGCGCCTTCTGGAAACCCTCGCTCATCACTTTGGCGTAGCC
>DATKBY010000060.1:0-40069 GCA_035513555.1 Steroidobacteraceae bacterium
TCCGACCAGCAGTGGGCAGACTATTTATATGTGCGCAGCAACGCGCGCGGCCTGCACGCCGAACGCTGGCGCCATCTTCACGGCTGCGGCCGGTTCTTCAATGCGCTCCGCGACACGACGACGGATCATTTCACCGCGACCTACCGGATCGGCGAGCAGCCGCCGGCGGTGGAGTTCGACGGGGACGAGCCGCGATGAGCGCCTTTCGCACGGCAAGCGGCGGCCGCGTGGACCGGACCCGGCGCCTGCGCTTTACTTTTGACGGCCGGGACTACGAAGGGCTGGCGGGCGACACGCTCGCATCCGCACTGCTCGCGAATGGCGTGCACCTGGTCGGGCGGTCGTTCAAATACCATCGACCGCGCGGCATTCTCACGGCGGGCGCCGAAGAGCCCAATGCTTTGGTGACGGTATGTCGCGATGCGGCGCGCTATACGCCCAACCTCCGCGCGACGCAGGTGGAGCTCTACGACGGTCTCTGCGCCGAATCCCAGAACCGCTGGCCCAGTCTGCAATTTGATCTGGGCCGGGCCAACGACCTGTTGTCTCCGCTGTTTCCGGCCGGGTTCTATTACAAGACTTTCATGTGGCCGCGCGCCGCCTGGGCCGCGCTGTATGAACCGCTGATCCGCCGGGCTGCCGGTCTCGGACGCGCGCCGTCATTACCCGATCCGGACCGGTACGCCACGCGCCATGCGCATTGCGACGTTCTGGTCGTCGGCGCCGGGCCCGCGGGTCTCGCCGCGGCGCTCGCCGCGCTAGATGCCGGCGCGCGCGTCATCGTCTGCGACGAGCAGGCGGAGCCCGGCGGGACGCTCCTGACCGGCACGACGGCACGGATTGACGGTCTCGCTGCCGATGCCTGGCTCGAGCGCGCGCTCGCCGCGATCGCCGCGCATCCCCGTGCGCGGCTGCTGCGGCGAACGACCGCTTTCGGTTACTTCCCTCACAACTCGATCGGGCTCAACGAGCGCCTGACCGATCACCTTGCGGAGCCGCCGTCCGGCCAGGCGCGCGAACGGCTGTGGCAGCTGCGCGCGCGCGAGATTGTGCTCGCGACCGGCGCGATCGAGCAGCCTCTGGTGTTTCCGGGCAATGACCGGCCGGGAATCATGCTGGCCGGCGCTGCGCAGACCTACCTCCGGCGCTACGGCGTTCGCGCGGGGTCCCGCGCCGTTGTCGTCACGGCAACGGACAGCGGCTATCAGGCGGCCATTGACCTGCAGGACGCGGGCGTTGCGGTTTCGGCGATCGCGGATCTGCGCGCGGTCAGCGATGAAACCTTCGCGCAGGCGGCGCGCGGCGCAGGGATCGAAGTACTGCGCTCGACGACAGTGATCGGAACGAGCGGCAATCTGCGCGTCAGCGGCATCGAGCTCGCGCATGTGGACGAGCGCGGGCAGACGCAGCGGCGGAGCCTGCGCTGCGACCTGGTCCTGATGTCAGGCGGATTCACGCCCAGCGTGCATCTCTTCTCCCAGTCGCGCGGCAAGCTGGCCTGGAATGACGAGGCGCGGGTCTTCCTGCCGGCGTCATCGGCCGAGCGCGAACGCTCGGCCGGCGCCTGCCACGGCGTCACGGGACTCGCGGCGGTGCTCGAGGACGGTGCCACCGCCGGCGCCGCTGCGGCGAAAGCGAGTGGTCATGACGTGGCAGTGCCGCGCTTCGAAGTGACCGGAGACGATGCCGGCGCAAGACCGGCGGTCGTGTGGACGACGCCGGCGGGCACGGGATCCAAGGCCTTCGTGGACTGGCAGAACGATGTAACCGCCAATGATCTGGCGCTTGCCGCGCGCGAAGGCTTCCGCTCGATCGAGCACGTCAAGCGATACACCACGGTCGGGATGGCGACCGACCAGGGAAAGACCTCCAATCTCAATACGCTCGGCATCGTTGCCGCAGGTCTCGACAAGCCGATCCCCGAAGTGGGCCACACGACTTTCCGGATGCCGTATACGTCGGTCACATTTGGCAGTTTCGCCGGGATGGCGCGGGGCGATCTGTTCGATCCGGTGCGGACGACGCCGATGCATGACTGGGCCGAGGCGCAGGGCGCGGTGTTCGAGGATGTCGGCCTCTGGAAAAGGGCGCGCTACTTTCCGCGCGGCGGCGAAGACCTGCAGGTTGCCGTCGCGCGCGAGTGCCTCGCCGTGCGTTCGTCCTGCGGCATCTTCGACGCTTCGACCCTCGGGAAGATAGCCGTCGTCGGACCCGATGCGGCGGAGTTCCTGAACCGGCTCTACGTCAACGACTGGTCGCGGCTGCCGGTCGCGCGCGCGCGGTACGGAATCCTTCTGCGCGATGATGGTTTTATCTACGACGACGGCGTCATCGCGCGTATCGCGGCCGATCGCTTTCACGTGACGACGACGACCGGCGGCGCGGCACGCGTTCTCAACATGATGGAGGACTATCGCCAGACGGAGTGGCCGGAACTCGCGGTGTGGCTGACCTCCACGACCGAGCAGTGGGCGGTCATCGCCGTGCAGGGGCCGCGCGCCCGGCAGGTCCTGCAGCCGCTCGTTGCCGGCGTGGACCTGGCGGCGGCCGCACTGCCGCATATGGGCGTGGCGCAGGGCAGTATCTGCGGCATGCCGATGATGCTTTTTCGCGTCAGCTTCACGGGCGAGCTCGGATACGAGATCAATGTGCCGGCCGACTGCGGGCCGGCCATATGGGAAGCTGTTTACGCCGCGGGCGCAGCGCATGGCATCGTGCCCTATGGCACCGAAACCATGCACGTGCTGCGCGCGGAGAAAGGCTACGTGATCGTCGGCCAGGACACCGACGGAACGGTGACGCCCGACGATGCGGGTATCGGCTGGGCCATCGGCCGGAACAAAGCCGATTTCATCGGCAAGCGCTCGCTGGCGCGCGCGGCGATGAAGGCGCCGCGGCGCAAGCAGCTCGTCGGGCTGCGGACGCTCGATCCCGGCACGGTGCTGGAAGAAGGCGCGCAGCTCGTGGAATCGGCGGGGCAGAATCCCCCGATGACATTGCTGGGCCACGTCACGTCCTCGTATTTCAGCGCGACGCTCGGACACTCGATCGCGCTTGCGATAGTGGCGGGTGGTCGCGCGCGTCATGGCCAGACGATGTTCGTGCCCATGCCGGGCGGCGATATCCCGGTGCAAGTGACGTCACCCGTCTTCTACGACCCGGAAGGGACACGGCTGCATGATTGAGCTCTCCCAGCTCGCGCCGGCCACGCGCTTCATCCTGCAGGGCGGAGCGGCAGCGCGCGCTGCGGCGGGCGAAGCATTCGGCGTGCCATTGCCGGAATCCGCATGTCGGGCAAACGCGCGGGATGGCCGCGCGGCGCTGTGGCTCGGCCCCGACGAGCATCTGCTGCTCGGACCAGCCGATGAACGCGACATGCTCGCCGCCGAGCTTGAATCGGCGCTTGCCGGGCTTGCGCATTCGCTCGTGGACGTCAGCCACCGCCAGGTCGCATGGCTGCTGTCGGGAGCGCACGCCAGCGAATTGTTCAACACCGGATGCCCGCTGGATCTCGATGTCTCGGAGTTCCCGCCGGGCATGTGCACGCGCACGCTGCTCGGCAAGGCGGAGATCGTTGTCTGGCGCACGGGCGCCGAGGCATTCCATCTCGAAGTGTGGCGCTCGTTCGCGGACTATGTCCTGGCATGGTTGCGGGAGGCCGAGCGGCTGAATTTCGGGGGCGATACATGAAGCTCGGGCGGCATTTCTACCGGCTTCCGGTCCGGTTCGACGTCGAACGGCTACGGGCTGAAGTCGAAGCCTTGCCCGCGGGCGCGTGGTCGCGCCATCCGAGCGAGTACGAGGGCAATACCGCGGCACGTCTGATCACGGTCGGCGGCACGCAGAACGATCGCGTCGCCGGCGCCATGCAGCCGACTCCGGCGCTGCTCGCCTGCCCCTACCTGCAGCAGGCGCTGGCGTCGTTCAACACGGTCTGGTCGCGCTCGCGGCTGATGCGCATCGAGAGCGGCGGCGCGGTGCCGCCGCACAGCGACATGAATCACCACTGGTTCTATCGCGTGCGCGTGCACATTCCCGTGGTGACTCGTCCGGAAGTGCGGTTCCATTGCGGCGACCAGAGCGTGCACATGGCGGCCGGCGAAGCCTGGGTCTTCGACAACTGGCGTCAGCACCGGGTTGAAAACCCGGCGCGCGCGGCGCGCATTCACCTGGTCGCGGACACCGCGGGCACGGCCGCGTTCTGGCGTCTCGTCAGCCAGGGACAGTCGGAAGACTTCGCACAACCGGACCCGCGTGCGCAGCTGGTTGCATTCAATCCTGCGGCGCGGCCCGGGCTGTTGCTCGAGCGCTTCAACATGGCGCCGCTGATGCCTCCCGCGGAAGTGGAATTGCTGGCGTTCGATCTGCTCGCCGACCTCGCGCCCGCGGACGAGCGCCCGGAATCACGCGCGGCGGTCGGCCAGTTCGTCAGCCTGGTTATCGATTTCTGCCACGACTGGCGATCGCTGTGGAGTCTGCACGGCGATACGCCCGCTGCACTGGCCCCTTGCGAGCAACTGGTCACCGCCACGCGCCGCTCACTTGGCCAGCTGCCGCCGGTGCGCGTGGCGAGCACCGGCTACAGCGCCCAGGCTGTGCTCAACGCGCGGCTGCTCGGACAGCTGTTCGGCGGCGCGCCGCGCGAAGCGGCCGAGTTCAACGTCACGACCGCCGCGACGCCGGTCCACGGGCCGGGGCGCGGTGCGCCCCGCGCTGCGCGCCCCGGCGCACTGCCGGTCATCGAGCGACCGATCATCATCCTGAGCGCGCCCCGGGCCGGCAGCACGCTGCTGTTCGAAACGCTGGCGCAGGCGGCGGGCATCCACACGATCGGCGGCGAAAGTCACCGGCTGATCGAAGGGATTGACGCGCTGCAACCAGAACATGGCGCCGTGAGCTCCAACCGCCTGACCGCGCGCGATGCGACTGCGTCGATCGTCGCCGAGCTGCGCCGGCGCTTCGCTGCGCGGATGCGCGATCGCGACGGCCAGCCGCCTGCGGCCGGCGTACGCGCGCGCCTGCTCGAGAAGACGCCGAAGAATGCGCTGCGCGTGCCGTTCCTGCTCGAAGTGTTTCCTGATGCCGTGTTCGTATTCCTGCACCGCGAACCGCGCGCCAACCTGAGCAGCATGATGCAGGCCTGGCGCGCGCAGGGCTGGGTCACCTACCGCCGGTTGCCGGGCTGGAACGGGCCCTGGTCGCTGTTGCTGCCACCCGGCTACGAGCAGCTGCGCGAACGGCCGCTGGAGGAAGTCGTGGCATTCCAGTGGCGGGCGGCGAACGAGACGATTCTGGACGACCTTGCCGGCGTGCCGCGCGAGCGCTGGACGACAGTGCGCTACGATAAATTCATCCGCGACCCGGTTTCAGAAGTTTCGAAGCTGCTCGAGTTTGCGGGACTGTCGACGGATGCTCGCCTCGAGGAATACCTGTCGAAGCCGTTGCCCCTTTCGCGGCATACGCAAACGGCGCCGGACCCGGAGAAGTGGCGACAGAACGCTGCCGAGATCGAGCGGGTGCTACCGTCGCTCGCGGCTGCCAGTGCGAGGATTGAGTCGAGCTAGCCGTGCATTGAGGTGATATGGCATGCCGACAAGCCTAGGGCAGTGATATCACGGCACCCAGGTCTGCCTCGTCGAAATGGTCCTTGAAGCGCTCCAGAAACACCGAGAACCCGAGTTCGCTCTTGCAATGCGCAGGCGCGACACGCTCCACTCCAAGCTCGTCGTGAAGCAAAGTTGCGACGCGCCGCACCTCCGGTTCCGGCGTCAGTACGAGATGAAAGCCGCCCATGACGATGTACAAGTCAGGATCGATCGTAGCGGCAGCCGCGAGTATGTTTTCCACGCCAGGATGCGAGCAACCGACGATCACGGCGAGGCCTTCCGGAGTCCGCACCGCAAGCGAAAGCTCGTTCATCTCCAGTGTGCCCGTCTTCTGCGATCGGGTCGTGAGGACATGGAAGCCGGGAAAGATCTCCGTGGTCTTTACGACCGCCTCGAACGTCGCCTGCTCCCATGGCGTTCCAGTCCGCCACCGCTCCGGCGGGTTGCCGCCGTAGTACTGTAGGTTGCGCGGAAGCCCCGGGGTGCGAGCCAGGAATCCGGGCGGAGGAACGCTCCTGAAAAACGCCCCTTCCAGCGGCGCATAGATCTTGACGCTCGGGTTGATCGCAAGGAGGTGCGCGAGCCCGCTCGTGTGGTCCCCGTGGCGGTGAGAGATCACCACGGCATCCAGTCGACTGAGGTCGATGCCAAGCTGCCTGGCGTTGTGCTCGAAGATCGCGGCGTCGTTGCCCGTGTCGAAGAGAATGCGCTTCAACGCTCCTGCTCGAACGGACGACTCGCTGCCGCCAGTGCGGCGCCCATGCGCTCATGGATCAGGTTGATCGCCTTCAGTGGCCTGATCATGACCTTGAATTCGACAATCTTACCGCTTCCGTCCCACTTGATGATATCGACGCCGTTCACCAGAACGCCGTCAATCTCCGTCTCGAACTCGAGCATCGTATCCGATGGCCCGAATATCTCACGTACGTAGCGGAATGTCGGGTTGGAGAAGACCTTGAGCGCTGCCGACAGATAAGCCTTCACAATCGCCTTGCCGTGCTGTGGCGTGTGCACGACCGGGGAGAAGAACACGGCTTTTTCGCCGAGCAGATCATCCAGGCCCGCGGGATCGAGCGAACGGACCAGATCGTGCCAGACGTCGATGGGGTGTCTATTCATGACGTTGATGGCTCACAGCAAGCCAGGGTTGAGTTGCCATATGGAAAATGTGAGGGCGGAAGCAAATGTTACCCAGGCCAGATAGGGGAGCAGCAGCACCGCGGCAAGGACGTTGAGTCGCCGGAACGAAGCGGCTGTGGCAACAATGAGGCACCACAGCAGTATGATCTCGGCGAATGCCATGGCGCCCAGGCGCCATCCAAAGAATGTCCAGGTCCAGACGTACATATAGCAAGTAAAAAGGGAGACCCAAGGTAGGCCATGCTATCTGAAGTGGTCCTCCAGAAAGGCTGCTGTCCCCTCTGAAATGCCCGCGATCTTGTTCGTTGCCTGGCGATAGAGCTTGAAGTTCAGCTCCGTTTCTGGACGACCATCCTTCCACTGCGAATATGGCGCGAGTTCTTTGCGCCCCAAACGTCGCAACAGGCGGTCGCCTACACCCTGGTCGCCGAAGCCGGTGACTTCACACGCTTCAGCCATCCGCGGCGCTTCATGGCCTGGCTCGGGCTGGTGCCCGGCGAGCACAGTTCTGGTGGCACCCGCCGGCTCGGCGGCATCACCAAGACCGGCAATCGCTGGGCGCGCACCCTGCTGGTCGAAGCGGCGTGGGCGTATCGCCACACGCCGAAGGTGAGCGCGATCATCGAGACCCGCGCCCAGCACATCGATCCGGCGATCCGCGCCATCGCCTGGCAGGCGCAGCTGCGCCTCACCCGCAAGTACCGCCGGATGCAGGCACGCGGCAAACCGCACAACCTGATCGTGACCGCCATCGCGCGCGAGCTCGCCGGGTTCCTGTGGGACGCCGCACAACGGGTGGCCATCAAAAATTGATCACCTTCGGAGGAGTGCGGCGGCCCCCGGACCGGTGAACGAGCAACCCGCGACAACGTTATGCGGCCGGGCTCATCCCGACGCGCGTTCCTAGAGTGCGGACCGGCTCGCTGACGGAACTCAGTAGTGCGGTAACCAACCCGCGGATATCAGCATGATCCACCGTCGACACATTGCACCGGGACGTCGCACACCTCCGATCCAACCCACGGACTACCACCGCATGAAACGACGACCAAGAACCCACTCGCCTTGACCGCGAAAGTCATATCAACGATCAAGCTCAGCGTCAATGGCAAGCTGGTGTGGCTTTTGCGAATGCAAAAAGGCATGGCAGCTTGACTTTGTCCGCCTGCAGCGCCTTGTTAGGCGGCCATATACGTGCCTCATGCAGTGACGCAGGTCGATCGCAGTCATGCGGAGCCATGGTTCCGCGGAAGCATGCTTCACAAACTAGAAGAGGCGTTGCTCGCATCAATCGTCGCACTCCTCCTCAGAAGCTTCCGACACGATCGGACGACCTTGGAACACCTCAATCTCGGCGATGCGGTCGCCCTCAAACCGGATGTACTCGGCCATAGACATGCCGGGACGCTTCTCGCCGGGAGCATTCTCATGCTCGTACAGCACGACCAGCTCGGGACCGTGGCCGAATATTCGGAGCTTCGTCGCCCAAGCCTGCCCAACGGCCGGCCAGATCTCCTCGAGCATGGCATCGCGACCGCGATACTCGGCGAAGCTACTGACAAAGTGAAAGCTTGCCGTCAGAAGCGAGCGCAGAGTCTGTCGGTCGCGGTCGCGGTAAGCTTGGTAGTAACGTGCAATTGCTCGGTGGTAATCCATGACGGGCTCCGAATCCCCAGCCGTCTAACTTCCGCGATCAGCGGCGGCGCGCAGTCGGCGCGCCGCTTGCCGGGGAAAGCCTGTGGGAACCGCTTGCAGTCCCTGCAAGCGGCGTGACGACAAGCGACGACCGCTGCATCGAATAGTTAGAACACACATGCGGATCTCGAACTCAGCCGGTCTTGAGCTCTTCTCTCAGCACTCTACGCAAAGTTGCCTCATCGACCGGAGAAGCACCGGCGACGCCGCGCAGCTTTTGATTGATGAGAGTCTGATAGCCAATGCCTTCGGCCTCGGCCTTAGCTCGGAAAGTCATCAGCAGGTCGTTATCCAGCATGATGGTAATTCGAGTCTTGCCCTTTGCCTCGGCCTGGAGTCGGGCCAGATGTGGGACATCCTTGGCACGCTTGGCCTTCGAGAAGTCGAATTGTTTACGCATAGTGTTTGGCCTCTTTACGCGTGGCTTTACGCGCCGAAATGAGTCGAACACGGTCCTGACGGCGTAATGTATAAACCACCGTCAGCAGTCGCATGTGGGCACTCATGCCAATCAGGACCCAGCGCGACTCACCCTCCGAGGCGGCATCCTCCTGGGCTAAAGCCATCGGATCGAGCAGGGCCGTCGCGGCTTCTTCGAAATTGACTCCATGTTTTTTGAGATTCGAGTCGGCCTTGTCCGAATCCCACTCGATATCCATATGCATATACTATGCATATATGAAAAGAAATTGCAAATGACGCATAAAAGGGCCGGGTTTTGTGCGGTCTAACTACAATTGGGTATGAAAAGTCATATCTAGTAATACTCCCAATCCCGTTATTAATCACGCTCTGGCTATGTATTGTTAATTCCGTCTGGCAGCTAGCGTTGCGCCGACTGCCAGCCCGGGGCTGCATAGAACCCAGCCTCGGCGGCCGCCAGCAACGGCCTTCCGAGAATGTGGTCCGCACATTTTTCGGCCAGCATGATGGTCGGTGCGTTGAGGTTCCCCGTCGTGATGGACGGCATGATCGAAGAATCGATGACGCGCAACCGCTCCACTCCCATGACGCGCGCCTCCGGATCCACGACCGCCATCGGATCGTCACGACGGCCCATGCGGCAACTGCAGGACGGGTGGTAGGCGCTCTCGACCTTCGCGCGCACAAATGAATCGATCTGTGCGTTGGTGACGATGTTCTCTCCCGGCTGGATCTCGCGTCCGCGATAAGGATCGAATGCCGCCTGCGCGAAGATCTCGCGTGTCAGGCGCACGCAGGCGCGCATCTCGACCAGGTCGTCGGGATGGCGCAGATAGTTGAAGAGGATCCTCGGCTTGTCGCGCGCGTCGGCCGAAGCGAGCCGGACGAATCCGCGGCTCTTCGATCGCATCGGCCCGACGTGCGCCTGGAACCCGTGTTCCTTCGCGAGCGATGAGCCGTCGTAGGTGACGGCGAGCGGCAGGAAATGGAACTGGATGTCGGGATAGGGCACGCCTGCCCGGCTCCGGATGAAGCCGCCGGTCTCGAAATGATTGGTCGCGCCAAGTCCGTCCTTGGTGAGTAGCCAACGCGCACCAATCATTGCGCGCGCGAATAGTCCCATCGACGAATAGAGCGTGACGGGCTGCGTGCAGGCGACCTGGAAGTAGAACTCGAGGTGATCCTGGAGATTCTCACCCACCCCGGGAAGGTCGCTCAGCACTATAATGCCGTGCTTGCGCAGCTCGGCGGCGGGCCCGATGCCGGAAAGTTTCAGCAGCTTCGGCGAGTTGATCGAGCCCGCGCTGAGGATCACCTCGCGCCGCGCCCGCACCGTACGGATCGCGTCGCCCTGGCGATATTCGATGCCAATTGCGCGTGAGCCATCGAACAGGATGCGCGTCGCGAGTGCACGCGTGCGAACGGCGAGATTCGGGCGCCGCATCGCCGGCCGCAGATAGGCATTCGCGGTGCTGCAGCGGTTTCCGCCGCCCACGGTCATGTCGAAGCGCCCGAAACCTTCTTGCTGGTGGCCGTTGACGTCCGCCGTCTGCGGATAGCCCGCCTGCCTTGCCGCCTCAAGCCAGGCCGCGTGCAGCGGGTTCGCGAGCGTGCCGTAACGGGTCTGGAGAGGTCCCGTGTCGCCGCGATAGGCGTCGCCGCCTTCGGCGCGCGTCTCCGCGCGCCGGAAGTAGGGCAGCACCGCGGCATAGTTCCAGCCGGCGGCACCTTCCGACTCCCAGCGTTCGTAATCCTGCGCATTGCCGCGGATATAGACGAGGCCGTTGATCGAGGAGGAGCCGCCCAGGACCTTACCGCGCGGCGTGTGCAGGCGGCGACCGTCCAGACCGGGCTCCGGCTCCGTGTAGTAGCGCCAGTCGTATCGGGACATCCCCATCGGGATGGAAAGCGCCGAAGGCATCTGCACGAAGATCGATCGATCCGAGCCGCCGTACTCCAGCACGACGACGCTGTACTTTCCGTCCGCGGTGAGCCGGTCGGCCAACACGCATCCGGCGGAACCGGCGCCGACGATCACATAGTCGAAGAAGTCCGCGTTCACCGCCGCCGCGCCTCAGTACGGCGCATCGATGTCGCCTTTCGCGACGTACACGCTCTTGAGCTGGGTGTAGTGCTCCATCGCCGCGCGGCCATTCTCGCGCCCGAGTCCCGACAGCTTGACACCGCCGAAGGGCAGTTCGATCGGCGTTACGTTGTAATGATTGATCCAGCAGGTGCCTGCCTGGAGCCTCGCGATCACGCGATGCGCACGGTTGAGGTCGTTGGTGAAGACGCCGGCGGAAAGGCCAAAGTCCGTCGCATTTGCGCGGGCGATGACCTCTTCCTCGTCCTCGAAATCGAGCACCGACATCACCGGCCCGAAGATCTCCTCGCGCACGATGCTCATGTCGTCGCGGCAGCCATCGAAGACGGTCGGCTCGACGAAGAATCCCTTTGCCAGCGCGCCGTCGGTACGGCGGTTTCCGCCCACGAGGACGCGTGCGCCTTCCGCGCGTCCACGCTCGATATAGCCGAGCACCATCTGCATATGCTCCTCGGAAATGAGCGAGCCGACCTGCGTCGCGGGATCCATGGGATCGCCGATGCGCATGGCGCCGACGCGCGCCACCAGCCTGCGGAGGAACTCGTCCTTGACCTTGCGCTGCACGAAGACGCGCGTGCCGTTCGAGCAGACTTCGCCCGCGGAATAGAAGTTTGCGAGCAGCGCCCCGGAAACGGCCTGGTCGAGCTTTGCGTCCTCGAATACGATCAGCGGCGACTTGCCGCCAAGCTCGAGCGTCACGGCCTTGATCGTGCTGGAGGCGTCGTTCATGACCGCTTTTCCGGTGCCAACCGATCCCGTGAGCGACACTTTGCGGATCTCCGAGTGGCGCGTGAGCAGGCGCCCGGTGTCGGAATGGCCCTGCACCACCTGGAAGATGCCGGGCGGCAGGCCGGCATCGAGATAGGCTTTCTCGAGCTCGACGGCGGTGAGCGGTGTGAGGCTCGCGGGCTTGAAGATCATCGCGTTGCCGAAGGCGAGCGCGGGCGCGGACTTCCAGCAGGCGATCTGCAGCGGATAGTTCCAGGCGCCGATGCCGGCGACGATGCCGAGCGCCTCGCGTCGCGTGTAACCGAAAGCCGCTGGGCCGAGGTCGATGTGCTCGCCCGCCGCACTCTGCGTCAGCGCCGCAAAATACTCGATGCACTCGGCGCCCGATATGACATCGACGACGCGCGTTTCCTGGATCGGCTTGCCGGTATCGCGGGTTTCGAGCGTCGCGAGTTCGTCATTGCGTGCCCGCAGCAACTCCGCGGCGCGGCGCAGGATGCGGGCGCGCTCGCTGCCGGCGAGCGCGGCCCATCCGGGCTGCGCCTCGCGAGCCGCACGGACGGTGGCCTCGATCTCGCCGGGGCCGGCCACGGGAACGTCGCCCAGCCTTTTTCCGGTCGCGGGGTTGATGGAAATCAACCGTGGTTCTGCGAGACTATCGAGCGTTGCCACAAATTCTTTGTCCGCAAGAGAGTGACGGGGAGCATCAACGTGCGGAACGAATCCCCTGTTGATCGATCATTGGTGAGCCGGCGGGACAGGTCAAGGGCGGCGCGAGCCGCCCTGTTCGGATGCGTGCTTTGGCTGGCGGCATTGCCGCTGCATTCGCTCGCTGCCGCGGCTGAGCCCGAGGCCTGCCGGACCGTACGGTTCTCGGACATCGGCTGGACCGATGTCACGGCAACGACCGGTCTCGCGAGCCGCCTGTTGCGCAATCTCGGCTATCAACCGCGGGTCACCGTGCTGTCCGTGCCCGTGACTTTCGCCTCGCTGAAGAACCGCGATATCGACGTTTTCCTCGGCAACTGGATGCCGGCCATGGAGGCGGATATCCGGCCCTACGTGGACGACGGCTCGGTCGAGGTCGTCGGCGCCAATCTGACCGGCGCCAAGTACACGCTGGCGGTTCCTGCCTATACGCACGAGGCGGGCTTACGCGATTTCGCCGACATCCAGCGCTTCGCCCCGGAACTGCAAAACCGGATCTACGGCATCGAGCCCGGCAACGACGGCAATCGCCTGGTGCTCGGCCTGATCAAATCGAATCAGTTCGGGCTCGGGGGTTTCAAGCTGGTGGAATCGAGCGAGCAGGGCATGCTGGCGCAGGTCGAGCGCGCCTTTGCCGCGCGCCAGCCCATCGTGTTCTTCGGCTGGGAACCGCATCCGATGAACACGCGCTTCGACATGCGCTATCTGACCGGCGGCGACGGCAGCTTCGGGCCCGACTTCGGCGGCGCGACGGTTTTCACGAATGTCCGCGCCGGCTATCTGCGCGAGTGCCCGAATGTCGGCCGCCTGCTGCGCAACCTGCGATTCACGCTACGCGGCGAGAGCGAGATCATGGCGGGCATCCTGGAGCGCAAGCTCGCGCCCGAGGCCGCGGCCGCGGAATGGCTCAATGCGAATCCGGCGGCGCTTGCCACCTGGTATGAGGGCGTCACCACCTTCGACGGCAGGCCTGCCCTGGAGGGGTCTGCGTCAATGCCGGCAGCGGGCGCGGCGAGGGGGTTCGAGCATTGGGTCACCACGCACAAGATACCGTTCGGCCGCGCTGTCGCCGCGGGCATCGACTACCTGAAGTCGCACGGCGAGGCATTCTTTGCCGGCACTTCACTGGTCGTCGGCGGTTCCGTCAATGTGGTCAACGCGCTGCTGGCAGGTACGCCCGGCTGGCTCCTGATCCTGCTGGTCGCGGCGCTCGCCTGGCTGCTGCATCGCTCGATCGGGCTTGCGCTCTTCATCGTCGCGGCGCTCCTGTTCATCATGAACCAGGGCTATTGGGCGGCGACGCTCGAGACGCTGTCGCTGGTGTTTGTGTCCGCGCTGTTCGCGACGCTGATGGGCGTGCCGCTCGGCATCGCGGCCGCGCATCGGCCGCGCTTGTACGACGCGCTGCGACCGGTGCTCGACCTGATGCAGACGTTGCCGACTTTCGTCTACCTCATTCCGACGCTGGTCCTGTTCGGGCTCGGCGTCGTCCCCGGCCTGATCTCGACCGTCATCTTTGCGCTGCCGGCGCCGATCCGCCTCACGCATCTCGGGATCTCGTCGGTGCCGCGGCCGCTGCTGGAAGCGGGGGACGCCTTCGGCGCGACGCCGATGCAGCGGCTGTGGAAGATCGAGCTGCCGAGCGCCATGCCGACGATCCTCGCCGGCGTCACCCAGTGCATCATGCTGAGCCTGTCGATGGTCGTGATCGCGGCGCTGGTCGGCGCGGGCGGCCTCGGCGTGCCGGTCGTACGCGCGCTCAACAGTGTGCAGATCGACGTCGGCTTCGAAGCGGGCATCGCCATCGTGCTGTTGGCGATCATCCTTGACCGGGTGAGCCGGCCCCGGCACAGCCGCGTGCCGCGATGACTGCCGCGCTCGAATTCCGCAATGTCGATATCCTGTTCGCTCGCGAACAGGGGAGAAAAGGCGCGCGGGCGATCCGCGATGCGCTGGAGCGCCTCGATGCGGGCGCGGCGCGCGAGGAGATAGCCGCCGCCTGCGGCGTCGTGGTCGGCGTCGCGGGCGCGAGCCTCACCATCGCGCCGGGCGAGATCTGCGTGATGATGGGGCTGTCGGGCTCCGGAAAATCCACCTTGATGCGGGCCGCCAACGGCCTGACGGCCATTACCCGCGGCAGCGTATTGGTCGACGACGCCAGCGGGCCGATCGACGTCGGCCACTGCGGCGCGGCGGACCTGCGCCGGCTGCGGCGCGAGCGCATCGCCATGGTTTTCCAGCAGTTCGCGCTCTTGCCGTGGCGCAGCGTCGCCGAGAACGTCGGCTTCGGCCTGGAGCTGCGCGGCGAAACGCCGGCCGGGCGCCAACGCATCGTCGCGGAACAGCTCGAGCTGGTCGGCCTGTCCCAATGGGCAGACCGGGATGTCGGTGAACTGTCAGGCGGCATGCAGCAGCGCGTCGGGCTCGCGCGCGCATTCGCGACGCAGGCGGACATCCTCTTGATGGACGAGCCGTTCTCCGCGCTCGATCCGCTGATCCGCGGCAAGCTGCAGGACGAGTTGCTGGCGCTGCAGGAACGCGTGAAGAAAACCATCCTGTTCGTCAGCCACGATCTCGACGAGGCGCTGCACCTCGGCGACCGCATCTCGATCATGCAGCATGGCCGCATCGTGCAGACGGGCACCTCCCAGGACATCGTGATGCGCCCCGCCGACGATTACGTCGCCGAGTTCGTGCGGCACATGAATCCGCTGACGGTGCTGACCGGCGCCATGGTGATGCGCGGCTGCGAACAGATGGAGCGGGCCGACGGGGCGCTCTGCCTCGACGAGCAGCGACGCTACCGGCTGACGCTCGACGCCGCACGGGCGCCACTCGAGCTGCGGTTTAACGGCGAGCCGCATGCGCTGCTTAGGGTCGACAGTGACGCGGACTGCGCCACGGATGAGCGGGCCGTCGTCATAGCGCCGGCGACGCTGTCGCTCCAGTCATTGATAGAGTTGCGCCGGAAGACCGGCCACCCGGTCCTTCTCGCCGAAGGCGGCGCGGTGCTCGGCGTCTGCGGCGAGACCGAAATCGTGGGCGCGCTGGCGGCGCGCGGCTGAAACTGCGAGGGATATGCTGATGAAACCGAAAACCGCATTCGCGGCCTGTGCGCTGGCGCTCGTCTGCGCCTGCACGCCTGACACGCCGCCGGTCCCTGAATCGGCACCGGGCGCCGGCTTCGACCTTCAGGGCCATCGTGGCGCAAGGGCGCTCCGGCCGGAGAACACGCTGGCGGGCTTCGCCCATGCGCTCGAGATCGGCGTGACGACGCTCGAGCTCGACTGCGGGGTGACAAAGGACGGCGTGGTCGTGGTGAGTCATGACCGCGCGCTCAATCCCGACCATACGCGGGATGAAAGCGGGCAATTCCTGACCGAGCCGGGACCGCTGATTCGCGAGCTCACTTATGCGGAGCTTCAGCGGTTCGACGTCGGGCGGCTTCGCCCCGGCAGCAACTACGCCCTGAGTTTCCCGGAACAGCAGCCCGTCGATGGCGAGCGCATCCCGCGCCTGGCGGATGTTTTCGCGCTCGTGCAGAAGATCGGCAACCGCGAGGTGCGCTTCAACATTGAAACCAAGATCGATCCGACGCAGCCCGACGCGACGGTGGCACCGGAAGCTTTCGCCGCGGCGCTCATCGAGGTGATCCGCGCTGCCGGCATGGAATCGCGGACAACGATCCAGTCCTTCGACTGGCGGACGCTCGTGGAGTCGCGGAAGCTTGCACCCGAGATCGCGATCGTCGCGCTCACCGACCAGCAGCCCGGCGAGGACACGATGGAGGTCGGCAAGCCGGGCGCCTCGGTCTGGCTCGGCGGTTTTGACGTTGACGATCACGGCGGTTCGGTGCCGAAGACCGTCAAGGCGCTGGGCGCAACGGTCTGGTCGCCGCACGCGCTCGACCTGACTCCGGCGCTGGTCGCCGAGGCGCGGGCACTGGGCCTCGCGGTCATCCCCTGGACCGTCAATGAGCCGGAAGACATGGAGCGTGCGCTCGCGCTCGGCATCGATGGCCTGATCACCGATCATCCGGCCCGGCTGCGCGGCGTATTGCAGGCCAAGGGAATCGCGGTGCCGTCCCCGACACCCGCTCAATGATCGGTTTCCTGAAGCCGGCCGCTTTTGCGGTCCCGCTGCCGCCGGATCAGGTCGACCCCTGCTACCGCCGGCTGCGACGCCGCGTCTATATCGGCATCTTCATCGGTTATGCCGGCTACTACCTGGTTCGCAATAATCTCGCGCTCGCGATTCCCGACCTGCTCGCCGAGCACCCGGAATACACCAAGGCCCAGCTGGGCACTGCGATGACCGCGCTGGCCGTCGCCTACGGCCTGTCGAAGTTCCTGATGGGCTCGATCTCGGATCGCAGCAATCCGAGATTCTTCATGCCGCTCGGCTTGCTGCTCTCCGCCGGGCTCATGGCGGCGTTCGGTCTCATCGATGCGCTCGCCGCGTCGCTCGGCGCGATCATCCTGGTCATGGCGCTGAACGGCTGGGTGCAGGGCATGGGGTGGCCGCCCTGCGGCAAGGTCATGGTGCACTGGTTCAGCACGAAGGAACGCGGCCTTACGGTCTCGACCTGGAACACCGCGCACAACATCGGCGGTGCGCTGATCGCGAACTTCGCCCTCGTGGGCCTGGTTCTCTTCAATGACTGGGGTGCCAAGTTCTACTTCAATGCGCTCATCGCCGCGCTCATCGCGATCGTGCTGTTCCGGCTGCTCGAGGATTCGCCGCAGTCACGCGGGCTGCCCGCCGTCGAGCGCTACCGGAACGACTACCCCGACGGCTACAGCGACAAGCACGAGGAAACGCTCGGCTTCCGCGAGATCTTCCTGAAGTACGTGTTGCCGAACCGTTACCTGTGGGCGATCGCGATCGCCAACGCGTTCGCTTACTTCGTGCGCTATGGCGTCGTGAACTGGATTCCGACGTATCTGGAGACGGCCAAGGGTTTTTCATTCCATCAGTCGAGCACCGCCTGGGCGATCTACGAGTACGCGGCCATCCCGGGCACGATCGCCTGCGGCTGGCTCTCGGATCGCTGGTTCCGTGGCCGGCGCGCGCCGATGACCATGATCTTCATGGCGCTGACGCTGGTGGCGGTGGTCGTCTACTGGCTGAATCTGCGGGGGCCGCTCTGGATCGACTACGCGGCGCTCTTCGCGATCGGCTTCCTGGTGTACGGGCCGATCATGATGATCGGCCTGCATTCACTGGATCTCGTGCCCAAGAAGGCGGCCGGCACCGCCGCCGGATTCACCGGTTTCTTCGGCTATGTATTCGGCTCCGCGATCGCGGGCACCGGCGTCGGCTGGATCGCTGATAACTGGGGCTGGGGCGGCGTGTTCGTGACGATGATCGTCTGCTGCCTGCTGACGATCTTCTTCGTCTCGCTGACGCTGCGCCATCGCACGCATTATGCTCCGACATAGTCGCGCAGTCGCTGCTGGTCCGCCGGACTGGCGCTCAAGCCGATCTTCGAGTGACGCCAGAGGATGTCCTCGGCCGTGCGCGCCCATTCCTCACGCATCAGGTAGTCTACTTCGAGGCGCGTCATGCCGCCGCCGAAGGCATCGCCCATGTCGGCGCGGGACTGCACCGGTTCCAGCAGCCGCAGGGCGCGCGTCCCGTAGGCGCGGCCCAGCCGCTGGCTTTCGGCTTCACCGAGAAAGGGCCAGCGGGCCTGAAGCCCTGCGACGAAAGCATCAAGATCTCCGCGCGGAAAGTCGCCGCCCGGCAGTGGCGCTGAAGCAGTCCATGATCCGGGCATTGGTCCGAGATGCGGCGCGAGCTTCTCGAGCGCGAACTCCGCGAGGCGCCGGTAGGTCGTGAGCTTGCCGCCCAGCACCGTCAGCACGGGCGCGCCACCCGCGGGCGCATCCAGCTCCAGCACGTAGTCGCGCGTCACGGCGGACGCCGCCGTCGCGCCATCGTCCTGGAGCGCACGGATGCCCGCGAAACTCCAGACGACGTCGGCGGGACCGATCTGTGGTTCGAAAAACCGGTTCACGAGCGCGCGCAGGTATTCTGTCTCGGCCGGATCGATCGCTGCCGGCCCCGGCTCGCCCTGCCAGGGCACGTCGGTCGTGCCAATGAGCGTGTAGTCGTCGAGATAAGGGATCACGAACACCAGGCGCCGGTCCGTGTGCTGGAGCGCGTAGGCCTGTTCACCCTCATAGAGCCGTTTGACGACGATGTGGCTTCCCTTGACGAGACGCACCCGTTGGCGGCTTCCGGTGGCTAGCCGCGCTTGCAGCACCTCGGCGACCCAGGGGCCGGCCGCATTGACGATGGCTCGCGCGCTCGCCGTGTACGTCTGGCCGGTCGACTCTGAATGGATGTCGGCGCGCCACGTTGCGCCAACCCGCGCCGCGCGAACGAGGCGATGGCCGACGCGGATGTCGGCGCCGCGCTCGGCGGCGTCTTTCGCGTTCAGTATGACGAGGCGGCTGTCGTCCACCGTGCAGTCGGAGTAGGCGAAGCCGAGTTTCAGGTTGCGCCGAAGCGGCGCGCCGTAGGGCGAAGACGCGAAACGGACGCGCGCGGAGGATTCGAGCGTGCTGTTCCGTCCCAGCCAGTCGTAGAGCAAGAGGCCGAGGCGGACCGCCCAGGCCGGCATGAGCCAGCTCCGGTACGGCAGCACGAAGCGCTGGCGGCGGACGAGATGCGGCGCGATCGCAAGCACGCGCTCGCGCTCCATCAACGACTCGCGGACCAGGCGCAAGTGCAGGTACTCGAGGTAGCGCAGCCCGCCATGCACCAGCTTCGATGAGGCGGACGAGGTGTGGCGCGCGAGGCTGTCCTGCTCTATCAAGAGCACGCGCAGGCCGCGGCCCGCGGCGTCGCGCGCGATGCCTGCGCCGTGGATCCCGCCGCCGATGACGAGCAGGTCATGGGACACCGACTAGATTCCGCGGCGTCGCTCGAACTTGGCGAGCAGGCCGGTCGCGACCGTCGTCAGGAACACGACGCCGACCAGCAGCAGGAAAACCGAATCCAGGCCCTGCGTATGCTTCAGCCAGCCGATCACGGGCTCCTGCAGTATCGGCCCGATCGAACCGAAGCCATTGATGACGCCCGCGGCGAGCACGGCCTGGCGCCGGCTGCCGACATCCATGGCACAGGCGCCCGAGAGCAGCGAATCCGGGCCCATCGCCATGAATCCGATCAGGCCGAGCAGCGCGATGAACAGGACCGGGGAGGAGAGGCCGACGAGCCACATCGCGGCGGTGAACACGAGACAACCGCAGGTCATCCAGAAGATCACGGGCGTTCGCCGCGAGCCCGCGATCCGGTCCGACCAGATGCCCGCGGTGAGCACGCCGAGGAACCCGATCCAGTCGAAGGCGGTCGACCAGTACGCGGCGTGCGTTGCCGTCATCCCGAAATGCTCGCCGAGGATCAGCGCCGACCAGCTGTCGAGCGCGTAGCGCAGGAACTTGAAGCCGAAGTAAATCAGGCCCATCGCGACGATCGAAGCGACGAACCCTTTCGGCAGCATCGCCTCGGGGGCATCGCCCGTCTGGCGCGGACCGGGAGCGGCGATGTCTGGCTCCGCATCGTCCTGCAGCGACAGGCCGACCGACTGCGGCCGCTCGCGCGCGCGCAGCACGAAGTACACGGTGAAAGCGAGCAGCAGGATGCTCGACCCGAAGAAAGACCAGGCAAGACCGAGCCAGCCGAGCAGGAACCCGGCCAGGCCCTTGCCGAATATCGCGCCGAACTGGTAGCAGGTCCCCCAGATCCCGAACAATGTTCCGCGCTCGGAGCGCCGCGTCCAGTTCGCGAACAGGGCGACGTTGTGCGGCCAACCGGTCGCCTGGGCGAGGCCGTGGATGCCCATGGTCACGCACATCCACAGGAACACGCTCGCGACATTCGAATCGACGAGCCATCCCAGCACGATGTTGCATGCGGCCGCGATGCACATGCCCCAGGCGAGGACGCGGCGGCTTTCCATGTGCCGGCCCAGCCAGGCCGCGAGGAACTGGCCCAGCATGTAAGTGATGAGATAGATGGTCCACGGCCAGGCGATCTCGATGTCGTCGAGGCCGAACTGTTCCTTCAGCGGATGCTTGACGACCGCGTAGACCTTGCGGGTGAGATAGAAACCGGCGTAAGAGAGCCAGGTCGCCGTGAAGAGCTGCGCGCGATAGCGGCGCAACAACGCGGCGTTATCCGGGTTCACGTGAACGACCTGCCGGCGAGATCGAGATGCCCGTCCGCGAGTTCTGACCAGAACCGTGGCGGCAGGTCGCGATAGTCCACGCAGCTCGCAGTAGCGAGTGCCGCATTCGCGGCGATGTCGGAGGCGCAGCAGGTCACGAACACCGAGCGCATGCCAGCCGACCGTGCGGCCAGCAGGCCCGCCTCACTGTCCTCGAATACGAGTGTTTCTGCCGGTTCGACTCCGAGCGCGCGCGCTGCCAGCAGGAATGCTTCCGGGTCGGGCTTGCCGTTTTGCACGGCGTCGCCGCCGATGCGCGCGCGCCGATCGATGCAGTCCGACACGCCGAGCCGGTCGAGGAACGAATCGATCACGGCGCGGGGGCTGGAGGACACGACGCCGAGTTTCAGTCCCGTGGCCGCGGCGCTGCGCAGGGCTTCCGGTGAACCGGGAATCGGGGTCACGTCCGCGGCGAGATCGATCCACAGGGTCAGTAGCTCATCGGCCAGCTCTGCGGCGCTGCGATCGATCGACGTCCGCGCACGAATGGCGTCGGCAACATGGGCCCAGGTGCGCCCACGGGTTTCCGAGGGCGGCAGCGTGAAGTCAGCGATGCCGTGCCGCGCCGTCACCGCGCTGATCGCCCGATCCGTGTGGATCTCGCTGTCGACCAATGTGCCATCGAGGTCAAACAGCACCGCTCGCACTGGCCTGGTGCCCGTCACCGGGATCCCGCGAGGCTCGCGAGTTCGATCGCCCAGGACATCCGGGTCCTGCCTTTCGCATCGACGATGGCGAGCGTGAGTCGCGTCGCCGACCCCTGCCAGTCGATATCGATGAATCCGAAATTGGCCTCCGGCAGCACCTCACTGACGCGATTGGCGTTGGGTGTGGGGATGGTCCATTCCTCCGTCAGACCGCTGGAGGTCAGGTCCCAGAACGTATAAGGCACATTGACGTCCAGCTTTGACATCTCCGCGTAATGGATGTCGCCGCTCAGGAACACGACGCCATTCGCTTTCGTGCGCCGGATCAGGTCGATCAGGCGCTCGCGGTCGCGCGCGAAACCGGCCCAGGATTCCCAGCCGGTGAAATCGGCCAGCACCTGCAGGCTCGAGCCGAACAGCCGAATGTCCGCGGGCACCGCGAGCTGGCGCTCGAGCCATTGCCACTGCCGCTCGCCGAGCATCGTGGCTTTCGGGTCAGGATTCCGCGCATAGGGTCCCGGCACTTCGTGTCCTGCCGCCTCGCGGGCCCTGGCCCAGGTTTCGTAATCGGCGCCGCCGAGTTCAAGCGGGATGAGCGGCATGCGGTTGTAGCGCAGATCCGGCAGGATCACCTGTACTCGCTGGCCCGGCGGGCCGAAGACATAGGACGCGTAGACGCCATCGCGGTCGCGGCGCGGCGATCCGGCGGGCTCGTTCCAGAAATCGAGGAAGATCTGGCGCGATTTGTCCTTCATCGGATACTCGGCGCCCGCGTCGTTCTCGCCGAAATCGTGATCGTCCCAGATGGCCAGTACCGGCGTTTCCGTACGCAACCGCGCGAAGCTAGGCTGTGCCGCGAGTTCGGCGTACTTGGCGGAGAGCACCGCCATGTCGCGCGTGTCCCCGTAGATGTTGTCGCCGAGAAATATGAACAGGTCCAGCTGCCGCTCGCGGATCGCGTCCCAGATCGGCTGCGGCTTCGATGATTCGGCGCAGGAGCCGAAGCCGATCCGTGTCAGCGTGCGCCCGAGCGCCGGATGCGGATCCGACCCGGTAGCCGCCGTCGCGGAATGGGCCGATGCACGGCCGGGCGCGCTGCCCATTGCAGCGACGCCGGCCAGCGCCAGTGACCGGAGGAGCAATGCGCGTCGTGCGGGGTCGACAGGGGGCGGGTTCATGAAATTCCATCGGTCGGTGTGAGGCTTCTGGGCAGCGGTCGCAGATAGCCCGTCACCAGCGCGATGCCGAGCAGAATCACGATCATGCCGATGATCTGTATCCAGGCAAGCGTTTCGCCGAGCGCGAGCCAACCGATCAGCGCCGCCACAGCCGGGCAGACAAAACCGAACGAGCCGACCACGACCGGCGTCGTGTGAACCGTCAGCCAGGCGTAGGCGGAATAGGCCAGGCAGGAACTCATCAGCGTCAGCCACAGGAAAGCAGAGAGCGCGCGCGGCATCCAGTCAAGAGAGAACGACTCGCCGGCGATGAGGGAGGCGGCCAGCAGTCCAAGCCCGCCCGCCAGCATCTGCAGCGCGACGAACATGAGCGGCGGATTCAATGCGCCTGAATTGCGGTGGTAGATCGTGCCGAGCGACCAGCTCAGGCAGCCCAGCAGGATCAGGAGTTGCCAGCCGAAACCGGCGAGCTGGAATCCGCCTTTCGGGGAGAGCACCAGCAGCACGCCGGCAAGCCCGACGAGCAGGCCGATCTGTGCGGCCACGGAGAGCTCTTTGCGTCGCGGACCGAGTGCGCCGAGCCAGGCGATCCACAGAGCCGGCGTCGCATTCAGCAGGGCAGCCGTATTGGACTGGACATACTGCATCGCGATCACGTGGCAGGCATTGCTGACCAGCACCGCCAGGAAAGCCATCGCGAGTACATGCCGCAATTCCACGCCCGCCAGGACCGGTGGTCCGCTGCGCCACCAGGCGAAGGCCATGAGCAGAATGCCTGCGGAAGAAAAGCGCAATCCGGCCATGACGAGCGGCGGCTCGTCCGTGACCATGATCTTGGTTGCGACGAAGCTCGATCCCCAGACCAGGTAGGTGATCGAAAGCGCGATCGCAACCCGGGTCCGGTGTGCCTGCGGCTCGGTCATTCACCGCAAGCGTAGCCTAAAAGGGACCTACGCAAAGGGGACGCATCCCTTTGCCTATCGCGCTCAAATAAGGACGCCTGAATTCCTTATCAAAGGGGTGCGTCCCCTTTTAAGGGCGTGCTCGCTGCGTCGCGACGCGGTGCAGCCACCAGCCGACCAGGGCGAGCGCGACGATGCCGGCCCACTTGCCGGGTTGCAGGGAACTCGCAACGGCGAGCACGTTTGCATCCTCGGAGAGCACGATCGGTATCGCGATCAGCACGCCGATGATGGCCTCGCCCGCGATCAGGCCGGCGGAAAACAGCAGGCCCATCTGTTTCAGTTTCTCGATGTCGCCGTCCGGATGACGCCGGCGATGCCAGCGCGTCGCGAGCTCCGCGATCAGGCCGCCGGCGAAGATCGGCGTGGACAGTTCCAGCGGCAGATAGATGCCGACCGCGACCGCGAGCACCGGCGCGCGCCAGCTCTTGCCGTTGCGTTTCAGCCATTCGTCGAGCGTGATCACGATCGCGCCGACCGCGGCGCCGATCGCAACCATGTTCCAGGGCAGGCCGCCGCCGAAAATGCCGCTCGCGACCGAGGCCATCAGGGTTGCCTGCGGCGCGGCCAGCGCGTTGACGCCTTCGCGTGCTGGCGTACCGATGCCATAGGCCTCGAGCAGCAGGTTGAGGACCGGCGCCATTACGGCGGCGGAGGCGAGGGCGCCGATTCCGAGCATCACCTGCTGGCGCCAGGGCGTGGCGCCGACCAGCTGGCCAGCTTTGAGATCCTGCAGGTTGTCGCCGGCAACCGCTGCGGAGTTGCAGATCACCGCGCCGATCATGATGGCGGCGACCGGGCCCACGGTCGAGCCGCTGCCCATGATCGCGAGCAGTATCAGCGAGGCAAACAGGATGGTCGAAATCGTGATGCCGGAGACCGGATTGTTCGACGAGCCGACGAGGCCCGCCATGTAGCCGCTGACCGAGGAGAACACAAACCCGGCGACGACCATGATCACGGCCATCGTGAAGGCGATGCCGAGCGAAGCGACGACCGCGTAATAGAGTGCGAACAGCGGCAGCACGAACAGCACGATGCCGCCCATGATCGCCGTCATCGGCAGGTCACGTTCGGTATGCGGCACGTCGGCCGCATTGGCGGCTTTGACCGCCATGCCGGTCCTGATGCCGGACAGCAGGGAATGGCGCAGCGACCACAGCGACCACAGGCCGCCGATCAGCATCGCGCCTACGCCGATGTAGCGGATCTGGCGGCTCCAGATCAGGCCGGCCGTATCCTCGGCGGAAAGCCCGACGAGCTGCGCGGCGAGCAGCGGATTCTGGTCGATCATGAAGGTGTTGTAGAACGGGATGAACACCCACCAGGACAGCGCGCCGCCCGACAGCATCAATGCGCCGATGTTGAAACCGACGATGAAACCGACGCCCAGCAGCGCCGGTGACAGGTTGATGCCGAAAAAACCGATCGTGCGCTCGCCGAAGAAACGCGCGACCGTGAATGATTCGGGCGACAGCTTGAGCCCCGACAACGAGAGCTTGAACAGCGCGCCGACGCCGGCCGCGAGCGACAGGGCTTTCAGTCCGCGGCCGGGGTCCTGGCCGACTTTCAGCACTTCGGCCGTGGCGACGCCCTCCGGAAACTGCAGCTTCTGGTCGATGATCAGCGTGCGGCGCAGCGGCACCGAGAACAGTACGCCGAGCAGGCCGCCGAGACCGGCGATCGCAAACACCCACCAGTACTGGAACGTGGACCAGTGGCCCATCAGCACCAGCGCCGGAATCGTGAAGATCGTGCCGGCTGCGATCGCCGAGCCGGCCGAGGCGCCGGTTGCGACGATGTTGTTCTCGAGGATGCTCGAGCGCCCGAGCAGGCGCAGCACGCCCATTGAAATGACGGCCGCCGGTATCGCGGTTGCGACGGTGAGTCCGGCGAACAGCCCGAGATAAGCGTTCGCCGAGGCGAGCAGCACGGTCAGGATCAGCGACAGGACGATCGCGCGGGCGGTCAGCTGCCTGCCGGCATCGGCTGCGTTCATGTTTCCTTCCTTCGTATTGTTACCAGCCGCACTCGCGGCCGCTGTTCTGCTCTTCGAGCCAGCCCATCAGCGGCTGGAAGTATTCGATGATAGCGGTCGCATCCATCTGACGCGTGCCCGTCAGCTTCTCCAGTGCGTCCTGCCAGGGGCGGCTGCGGCCGAGCGCGAGCATCTCCTGGAGTCCGCGGCCGGCGTCGCTGCTGCCGAACACCGAGCACTCGTGCAGCGGGCCCTGGAAGCCCGCCGCGGCGCAGAGCGCCCGGTGGAACTGGAACTGCAGCACGAATGAAAGGAAATAACGGGTGTACGGCGTGTTGCCGGGAATGTGGTACTTGGCGCCCGGATCGAAGTCCGCTTCGGTGCGTTCGACCGGGGCATCGACACCCTGGTACTTGCGGCGCAGATCCCACCAGGCCTCGTTGTACCTGTCCGGCGTTATCGCGCCCGAGAACACGCCCCAGCGCCACTGGTCCACGAGCTTGCCGAATGGCAGGAAGGCGATCTTCTCGCTCGCCACTTTCATCTGCCGGTTGATCACCGCTTCGCGGCCGGATTTCACGCTCTTCGGCAGGAGACCGACGCTCGCGAGGTAACCATCGGTCATCGACAGGTTGACCGCATCGCCCACCGCCTCGTGGAAGCCGTCGTGCGCGCCGTCCTGGAACAGATAGGGCTGGCCGGTGTAGCTCAGGTAGTAATAAATGTGCCCGAGCTCATGATAGATCGTGTAGAGCTCTTCCTCGGTCGGCTGTATGCATTGCTTGATGCGCACGTCGCCCGCGCCGTCCATGTTGTGGGCGCTCGCGTGGCAGACGACGTCGCGATCGGCGGGGCGCACCAGCATCGAGCGTTCCCAGAAGCTCGGCGGCAGCTTCGGAAATCCGAGCGAGACGTAGAACGACTCGGCGGATTCCGTCATGCGCTTCGCATCGTAGCCCTGCTTTTTGAGCGCCGGCGCCACGTCCAGGTTCGACACGCCCGGATACGGCTCGAGCAGGTCGTAGATATTGTTCCACTGCTGCGCCCAGATGTTGCCGAACAGGTGCGCGGGCATCGGCTTGCCGTCCGGCACGCGCTCCTTGCCATACCGCTGCTGCAGCTTGCCGCGCGCATAGCAGTGCAGGCCGTCGTACAGGGGCTTGACCTGCGACCACAACCGTTCGGTTTCCGCCTCGAACTCCGCCGGCGTCATGTCGTAGCCGGCGCGCCACAGCTCGCCGAGATCGTCGAAGCCCAGGCCACGTGCACCCTCGTTCGCGAGCTCCACGAAGCGCTGATAGTCCTTGCGCATCGGCGGCGAGATGGTGTGCCAGCCGGTCCAGGCTTCGAGCTGCTCGTCCCAGTCGCGGCTGCTCGCGAGCGTTGCTGAGATCTGGTCGATGTTGCGGCAGCTTTCCGGGCCCGAGGGGCAGTACTTGCCGGCGCCGTACATCGAAGTCAGGCGCGTTTCGAGTTCAGCCAGTTCCGCGCGCTTCGCCGGATCGTCGGGCGCGGGCGCGTCGAGGGCGAGCCGGAGCAGCGCGATTGCGCGCGTCGATTCCTCCGACATCGAGTCGCCATCGAACGCCTTCGATTCGGCGATGACCTTCGCAAAGACGGCCTGTTCGCGTTCGGTGGCTTTCGCCGCCAGCGCTTCAGTGTCCGGCGTGATGTAGGTCAGCTGGACCCAGCCTGCCCTGGCGGATTCCTTGCCGATCTCGAGCAGCTCGCCATTCGCGCGCGCGACGAACTCATCGGCCGTTTTGTCCTTCTTGCCGTCGCTGCCGCAGGCCGACAGGACCCCTGCCAGGCAAAGCACTGTGGCCTTGCGCAGCACCGCAGCGGTCATTTCCTGTTGTCCTCCGCCCCGTGCATCCATTGCACGATCCGGCCGGAGATGGCCCAGAGCAGCAGGCTGAATGCGAGCAGCATCAGCGCAAGCCCGCCGAAGATGCCGAGCAGGCCCGCGTGCTCGGCGCGCACGCCGACATCCGCAGCGAGCGCGATCATCCACGGATACTCGCCCATGCGTTCCGTGAACGCGCCGATGTATCCGGCCAGCGTGTTGGCGACGAAATTGATCATGAACCAGACGCCCATCATCAGGGACCCCAGGCGCAGCGGCGCGAGCTTGGTCACCATCGATAGACCGACCGGGCTGATGCAGAGTTCGCCGGTGGTATGGAACAGGTAACCGAGCACCAGCCAGACCATTCCGGATTTCATGTCGCCGGTGCGCTGCATCTCGAATACCGCAACGACCAGGAACATGAAGCCGAGCGCGACCTGCGCGAGACCGAGGTACATCTTGACCGGCGTGGCGGGATTCTTGCCGCGCTCGCCGAGCTTGCTCCACAGCATCGAGAACGGAATGCCGAGCAGCACGATGAACAGCGGGTTCAGCGACTGGAACCACCCGGTCGGCACCGTGAATGCGCCCACGGTGCGGTCCGTGTGCTTGTCGGCGAACAGGTTGAGCAGCCCGCCCGCCTGCTCGAACGCCGCCCAGAAGACCACGACGAACGAGAAGATCACGAAAATCACGCGCAGCCGGTCCTTCTCGACCTTCGTCAGCGGATGTTTCGTGCCGCCGGCCATCGCGAGCGAACGCCTGGCCGCCGGCTGGACGCCGACATTGCCGATAAAGCGGTTCGCGAAGGCGAGCTGGATCAGCACGGACAGCGACATGCCGATGCCGGCGATGAAAAAGCCGACGCGCCAGCCGTATGCCGGGTCTTCGCCGAAGGTGGAGCAGGCGAGCGGGGCCAGAAAGGCGCCGAGGTTGATGCCCATGTAAAAGATCGTGAAAGCGCCGTCACGGCGCGCATCGCCCTGCTCGTAGAGGTCGCCGACCATCGTCGAGATGTTCGGCTTGAAGAAACCGTTGCCGACGATCAGCAGCAGCAGCCCGACGTAGAAACTGGTCGGCGTTTCCGGAAAGGCGATGCCGAGGGCCGATGCCGACCAGGCCGCGCTCATGCCGAGCGTGTCGAGCGGAGCCGCGAGCGAAAACTGGCCGAGCGCCATCAGTATGCCGCCGATGATCACGGCCTTGCGCTGGCCGATGTAGTTGTCCGCGAGCCAGCCGCCGAAAAGCGGCGTGAAATAGGTGAGTCCCGTGTACCAGGCGTAGAGCTTGAGGGCCTGGGGTTCGGCCCAGCCGAGGCCCGGGTTTGCCGCATGCGTCGCCGCGACCACGTACAGCACGAGCAGCGCGCGCATGCCGTAATAGCTGAAGCGCTCCCACATCTCCGTCATGAAGAGCAGGAACAGACCCTTCGGATGGCCAAGGAGGGTTCCCGGCGGAATCGTGACGTCGGTGTTCATTCTTTTTACTCCAGAGTCCGGCGAGTCTCCGCGATGTTGCGGTGCAACATCAAGCCGCATCGCCCTCCGGGCCGGGCGGTTGGGCGCGTACCAGCACGCGTGACATAAGGACGCCCGCCTCGTACAGCAGGTACATCGGGATCGCCATCATGGTCTGCGAAATCGGATCGGGCGGCGTCAGAAACGCGGCGACGATGAAGATGCCGAGGATCACGTAGCCCCGGTTCTTCGCGAGCGTCTCGCGCCTGACGAGTCCCGTCCGCACGAGCAGCACCGTCGCGATCGGAATCTCGAAGGCGATGCCGAAGGCGAAGAACATCAGCACCGCGAAATCCATGTACTGCGTCATGTCGGTCATCATCTGGACGCCTTCGGGTGTGGTGCCGACGAAGAACCTGAAGGCGAGCGGGAACACGACGAAGTACGCGAAAACGGCGCCCGCGTAGAACAGGAAGACGCTCGATACGAACAGCGGCAGCGCAAAGCGCCGCTCGTGCTTATAGAGCCCCGGCGCGACGAATGCCCAGACCTGGTAGAGGATCACGGGCATCGCGAAAAAGATCGCCGCGAACAGGCCGAGCTTGAACGGCGTCATGAAGGGCGCTATGACCGAGGTCGCGATCAGCGTCGTGCCGCCCGGGAGCTGCGCGCGCAACGGCGCGGAGAGCCACGCAAAAATGTCGTTGGCAAAGTAGAGGCAGGGAACGGCGATCACGAGGGTCGCGAGCAGTGCGCGCAGCAGCCGGTCGCGCAGTTCCAGCAGGTGCGAGAGGAGCGTGCTCTCCTTGAGCGGCTCGCCGTCTGGATCCGCGGGATTCATGCTGGAGGGGGCGGTCCGCCGGGCTTGTCAGCGGTCGCGGACGAGCCCGCGTCCGCCGCCGGCGGTTCCGGCGGCGGCGTGCCGGGCGGGCGCCGTGCGGCCGGATCGAAATCCTCCTTGGACACGATCGTCACTTCCTCGTCGAGTTGCTGACGCAGCTGGCGCGTCATCGAGCGCGCCCGGCCCACCCAGCGTCCGATCTGGTTCGCCAGCTTCGGCAGTTTTTCGGGACCCAGCACCAAGAGCGCGATGCCGAGGATCAGGATGATCTCGGTGAAACCGACCTCGAACATCGGTCGTCAGGCGTTCTTCGAGGAGTCGGTGCTTTCTCGGTCGCGCTTGAAATCGGCGTCCGGGCGCTCGTCCTGCGCGAGCTTGTTGCCGGATTCCTCGGATTCGCCCTCGTTCATGGACTTCTTGAAGCCACGCACCGCGGCGCCCAGGTCGGAGCCGATGTTGCGCAGTTTCTTCGCCCCGAAGATCAGCAGCGCGATCGCAAGGATGATTAGCAGTTCGCGAAAACCAATACCCATGTCGATGACTCCGGCCCGCGCACCTGGCGGTTGTGCATCATGATACGCCATTCCCTTCCGCATCCCCGGGGCCCGGGACCCGGATCCAGAACGTGACCGGCCCGTCGTTCGTGAGCGAAACCCGCATATGGGCGCCGAACCGCCCCGATTGGGCGCCCGGCAACCGGATTCCGGCGCGTACGGCCAGGTACGCGAACAGGCGCTCGGCCTCCGCCGGCGGCGCCGCCTGGCTGAATCCGGGACGCAGGCCCCCCGCGGTGTCCGCGGCGAGCGTGAACTGCGGCACCAGCAGGAGCGCGCCTCCGGCTTCGAGCAGCGACCGGTTCATGCGCCCGTCGGCATCGGCGAACACGCGGTAATTGAGCAGCCGTTCCAGCTGCCGTTCGGCGGTCGTTTCGTCGTCGCCACGCTCGACCGCGACCAGCACCAGGAGCCCGGCGCCGATCCTCGCGATCTCGCGGCCTTCCACTTCGACGGCCGCAGCAGTCACGCGTTGCAGCAGGCCGATCATGCGGCCGGCTCAGACCGGGCGCGGCTTGCGCAGGCGCTTCAGGAACACGGTCATTTCCTTCGCGGCCTGGATGTCGCCCGCGCCGTTTGCGGCGGCGATGCCGCGCTCGTAGACGTCGATCGCACGATCGATCCTGCCGGCCTGCGTGTGCGCCTCGCCGAGCGCTTTCCACGCCGCGGAGTACCGCGGATTCTGGTCCACGGCCTGCCGCAGGTGATCGATTGCGGTCACGAGATCGCCGTCCTTCAGGCATTCCTGGCCGAGCGCGTAGCGCAGCAGCGGCGAATCCTGGCCGCGCTCGAGCATCAGTTGCAGATTGTCGCGCAGCGCCACGTCATTTCTGCCAGAAAGCCGGCGTCAGCAGCAGCAGCAGCGTGAAGATCTCGACGCGGCCGGCAATCATCGCGACCGCGCAGATCCACTTGGCCGCATCCGGAACGCTGCTGAACGTGACGGTCACTTCGCCGAGCGCGGGGCCGACATTGTTGAGGGCCGAGGCGACGGCGGACCAGGCCGTGACCTGATCCAGTCCCAGCATCATAAGTGCCAGCATCATGACGCCGAAAACGATGAAGTACATCGCGAAGAATCCGGCGACCCCGATGATGACGCGCTGCGGCACGGCGCGTTCGGCGAGCTTGACGGGAATCTCGGCGCTCGGGTGCACCAGCCGCTTGAGTTCCGCCACGCCCTGGCGGAACACCAGCAGCCAGCGGATCACTTTCATGCCCCCGGTCGTCGATCCGGCGCAGCCGCCGATGAAGGTCAGCAGCATCAGCAGCGCCGGCATGGCGCCGGGCCAGTGGGCGAAGCCCGTGGTCGTGTAACCGGTGCCGGTGTGGATCGAGACGACGTGGAAAGCCGTGTGGCGCAGGGAATCGGCGAGGGAGGCGAACTCTCCCTCGAGCCACAGGTAAACGGAGGCGCTCAGGATGATCACCGCGATCAGCCGGAAGTAGGCCATGAATTCGGGATCATGCGCGTACAGGCTGGGATTGCGCCGGCGCAGTGCCATGAAATGCAACGCAAAGCTGACGCCGCCCAGGAACATGAACAGCGTCGCGATGGCGTCGATTGCCGCATTGTCGAAGTGGCCGAGGCTGGCGTCGTACGGAGAGAACCCGCCGGTAGACAGCGTGCTGAAGGCATGACCGACGGCGTCGAAAACGCTCATGCCGGCGAGGTAGTAGCCGGTCGCGCACGCCGCGGTCAGCGCGACGTACACCGCCCACAGGGCTTTCGCCGTCTGCGTGATGCGCGGCGTCATCTTCTGGTCTTTCATCGGCCCGGGCGTGTCGGCCTTGTACAGCGACATACCGCCGATGCCGAGCATCGGCATCAGGGCGACGGCGAGGACGATGATGCTCATGCCGCCCAGCCACTGGATCTGCTGCCGGTAGTAAAGAATGGACTTCGGCAGTTCGTCGAGACCGACGATGACAGTCGCGCCGGTCGTCGTGAAGCCGGATACCGCCTCGAATACCGCATCGGTGAAGGACAGGCTGGGCGCGTCGCTGATCAGCAGCGGCGTCGCCCCCGCAAGGCCGAGGAAAACCCAGAACACGGCGATGACCAGAAAGCCGTCACGCAGGCGCAGGTCACCGCGAAGCTTGCGCACCGGATACCATAACGCAAAGCCGGCCGCCGCAACGATGGCGAACGCGGCCAGGAACGGATGCCAGTGACCGTCGCCGTACGCCGCGGAGACGGCGATCGGCGGCAGCATCGTCAGGCTGAACAGCAGCAGCATCATCCCGAGGATCCGCTGCACCATCAGCAGGTTCATGCTTTAGTACCGGCCTGGAACAGCCGGCCGACGTCCTCCACGTGGCGGCGGTCGGTCAGGAACAGGATCACGTGATCGTCCGCTTCGATCACCGTGTCGTGGTGCGCCATGATGACGTCGTCGCCGCGCACGATGGCGCCGATGGTGGTGCCTTCCGGCAGCGCGATCGCGTCGATGCGCTTGCCGGCGACCGGTGAATCGCGGCTCTCGTTGTGAACGATGGCCTCCATCGCCTCCGCGGCGCCGCGGCGCAGCGAATGCACGCGCACGACGTCGCCCCGCCGCACATGCGCGAGCAGCGCGCCGATCGTGATGGTCTGCGGCGAGATTGCGATGTCGATCTTGCCGCCCTCCATCAGCTCGGAGTACGAAGGCTTGTTGATCAACGCCATGACGCGGCGGGCGCCGAGTTTCTTTGCGAGCATCGCGGACAGGATGTTGGCTTCTTCCGCGTTCGTCACCGCGATGAATGCATCCGCGTCGTCTATATTTTCCTCCAGCAGCAGTTCCTCGTCCGCTGCGTCGCCGGTCAGCACCAGCGTGTTGCGGAGCGTCTCTGCCGCGCGCCGCGCCCGGTCGGGATTGCGCTCGATGAGCTTTACCTTCACGCGCTCCTCGAGTGCGCGTGCCAGGCGGAAACCGATGTTGCCGGCTCCCGCGATGACGACCCGACGCACCGAGGCCTCCTCGGTGCTGAGCTCCTTCATCATCGCGCGCATGTCGGCGCGAGCCGCGACGAAGAACACCTCGTCGTGCTCCTCGATTGTCGTGTCGCCTTCCGGCGCGATGTTGCGGTCGCCGCGGTAAACGGCCGCGACGCGCACTTCGGCATCCGGGATGTGGGAACGCAGGTCCTTGAGCTGGTGGCCGACGAGCTTGCCGCCCTTCAGGGCACGCATGCCGACCAGGCGCACGCGGCCGTCGGCGAATTCAAGGACCTGCAATGCGCCCGGAAAGCGGATCAGGCGCTCCACATACTCCGTGACGAGCTGCTCCGGGCTGACCGCGAGATCGACCGGGATCGCATCGTCGCTGAACAGCTCCGGCCGCCCGTGATAGTCGCCGGAGCGGATACGCGCGATCTTGGTCGGCGTCCGGAACAGGGTCCATGCGATCTGGCACGCGACCATGTTGACCTCGTCGCTCGAGGTCAGCGCGACGAGCATGTCGGCCCCCTTGCTGCCGGCGGCTTCCAGCACGGCAGGGTGGGCGGCATTGCCGCAGACCGTGCGGATGTCGAGGCGGTCCTGCAGGTCGCGCAGCACCTCGTCGCGGGTGTCCACGACCGTCACATCATTGGCCTGTTCGCGCGCCAGCTGCTGGGCGGCCGTGCTCCCGACCTGGCCCGCACCGAGAATGATGATCTTCAAGTCGACTCCCTGGCCGGCGGCGTAGCGATCGGCAATTCGTCGCGGATTCTAGCGCAGCGCGTGCCATTCGGCCCGCCAGCAAGCGTATTGCGCCCTACGAAACCTGCTCCAGGCGCGCCAGTTCGTACATCAGCCATTTTTGCCCGACCTGCTCGAAATTGACATGCACCTGCCGGCTCTCGCCGCTGCCTTCGAAGCGCAGGATTGTGCCTTCGCCGAACTTCGGATGGCGGACGCGGGCGCCGAGCCGCATCGGGGCATCTTCGCCGGCGATCGGCGCCGCGGCGCGCGAGCGGCGGCGCGTCGCCGATGTTTCCGCTGCCGATCCGTGCCGCACGATCGGAATCGCGGCCGAGGAGTACAGCGGACGGCTCACCGAGATCCGCGGACGGATCTCCTCGAGCGCTTCCGGCGGCAGTTCCGCCAGGAAGCGCGACGGATCGCGGTAGGACGTGTGGCCGAATATTCGCCGGCTCTCGGCGTGCGTGAGGTACAGCCGCTGCATCGCGCGCGTGAGCCCGACGTAGCACAGCCGCCGCTCTTCTGGCAGCCGGTCGGCGTCGAAGGCGGCGCGCTCGGACGGAAACAGGCCTTCCTCAAGTCCCACGATGAAAACCGTCGGGAACTCCAGACCCTTGGCTGCATGCAACGTCATCAGCTGCACGCAGTCGAAACCGGTGGCCGCCTGGGTCTCGCCGGATTCGAGCGTCGCATGCGCGAGAAAGGCGCCGAGCGGAGTCAGTCCGTCATCGTTGTCGGGTTCGAAGCCTTCGGCGGCGTTCACGAGCTCGTCCAGGTTCTCGACGCGCGCTTCGCCCTTGTTGTCCTTCTCCTTCGCGTGATGATCGCGCAGGCCCGAGCCCTGTATCATCGCCTGCACCTGCTCATGCAGCGGCAGCTCCGCGATCGCGGCGGCGAGACGGTCGATCAGCGCATGGAAGCCGCGCAGCGCATTCGCCGCGCGCGACGGCAGGGAAGGCAACAGCTCGAGGCTCGCGTCCCAGAGGCTGCGCGCGTGATCGCGGGCATCGGTCCGCAGCAGTTCCAGGGTGGCGCCGCCGATTCCGCGCGTCGGCAGATTGACCACGCGCTCGAACGCCATGTCGTCGGCGCGGGACTGCGTCAGGCGCAGGTAAGACAACGCGTCCTTGATCTCCGCCCGCTCGAAGAACCGCAGGCCGCCGTACACGCGATAGGGGATGCACGCCGCCATCAGCGCCTCTTCGAAGGCGCGGGACTGTGTATTGCTGCGATACAGCACGGCTGCCGCTGCGAGCGGCAGGCCCCGGGCGGCGTGCTCGCGGATGCGATCGATCACGAAGTCCGCTTCGTCGCGCTCGTTGAAAGCGGCGTAGACGCGGATCGGCTCGCCGCCCCTGGCCGCCGTCCAGAGCTCCTTGCCCATGCGGTCCGTGTTCTTAGCGATCACCGCGTTCGCAGCGGCGAGAATCACGGCGGTCGAACGGTAGTTCTGCTCCAGCCGGTACACGGTCGCGCCGTAGTTGCGACGGAAATGCTGCATGTTCTCGACTCGCGCGCCGCGCCAGCGATAGATCGACTGGTCGTCATCGCCGACCACGAACAGCGCGCCGTTCCTGCCGGCGAACTGCTTCAGCCACTCGTACTGCACGCCGTTCGTGTCCTGAAATTCGTCCACAAGCACGTGGCGGAAGCGCTCGCGGTAATAATCGCCGAGCGAGGGCACGTCGCGCAGCAGCTCGTAGCTTCGCAGCAGCAGCTCGGCGAAATCGACGACGCCAGCCTGGGCGCAGCGCGCCTCGTAGATCGCGTACAGCCGGATGAGCTGCCTGCGCGTCGGGTCGTTCCGGTCGTCCAGCTTTTTCGAACGGCGCCCCTCGTCCTTGTTGTTGTTGATGAAGTTCTGCACTTCGCGCGGCACCCAGCGCTGCTCGTCGAGCTGCTGCTCGCGGATGATCCTGCGCACGAGGCGATGCTGGTCGTCCTCGTCCAGGATCTGGAACGACTGCGGCAGGCCTGTCTCACGCCAGTGCCGGCGCAGCAAGCGATGGGAAAGGCCATGAAACGTGCCGATCCACAGCGGGTCGGCCGGCACGCGCAGGAGCGTTTCGATGCGCCCGCGCATCTCGGCGGCGGCCTTGTTCGTGAAAGTGACCGCCATCAGGCCGTGCGGCGAAACCCCGCATTCGAGGATGAGCCACGCCGCGCGGTGGGTCAGCACACGCGTCTTGCCGCTGCCCGCGCCCGCGAGCACGAGAATGGGGCCGACCGGCGCGGAAACCGCGGCGCGCTGGGCGTCGTTCAGGGAGTCGAGCAGGCCGTTGATCATGGACCGCGAATTCTAAAGGGGACGCAACCCTTTATTTCCCGTTTTTGCGGCGGGTTCCCGAATAAAGGGTGAATAAAGGGTTGCGTCCCCTTTAGATCGGGCGCGAACCGGACTCGCGGGCGAAGCTGATCAGGGCCAGCGCGAGCGCGAGCACGATCGGGCCCAAGAAAAGCCCGATGACGCCGAATGCCGCAAGCCCGCCCAGCACGCCGATGAAGACGCCGATCGTCGGGAGCATGTCGCGTCCCCCGATCAGGAAAGGCCTCAGGAAGTTGTCCACGCTGCTGACCACGATGCCGAAAGCCAGCAGCACGCCGGCACTGATATAAGCCCCCTGGAACATCAGCATGATGATGGCCGGGACCCAGACGAGCGCAGTGCCTCCGATCGGCACGACCGACAGAATCGCGCCCAGCACGCCAAATACGACCGGCGCGGGCAGTCCGACCACCGCGAATCCGATGCCGAGCAGGAAGCCCTGGATTATCGCGGTCAGGATGGTGCCGCGCACGACCGCGCGCGTGACCGAGGCCAGCCGCTGGGCGAGGGCCTCGCGCCGCACCTGTGTGAGCGGCACGAGTCCGGTGCCGCCGCGCGCGATCGCACGGCCATCGCGGATGCAGAAGAACAGCAGGAACAGCATCACCGTGAATGCGAGCACCGTGCCGACGGCACCGAGGAATGCGGTCCCTCCCAGCGACGCGAGCTGCTCGAACAGGCGTTTGCTGCCGTTGACCAGCCAGGCCTGCACGTGTGCCGTGCTGATCTGCACGTTCTGCTCGAGCCAGGCGAGCGTGTCGCCGATAACCGGCATTTGCCCCAGATCCGAGAAGCGCCGGCCCTGCTGCTGTCCGACCCAGGCCTGAAGCAGGACGGCAAGATCCGCCGCCTGGCGCGCGAATGCGAGCGCGAGCGCGGTCAGCGGGCCGAGGATCAGCACCAGCACCATTATCGTCAGAATGAATGCGGAGACCGACGCGCGGCCGCGCAGCCTGCGCGTCAGGCGCGCGTGCAACGGCTGCAGCAGGAAACCGAGGAACAACGCCCACGCTATCGGCCCGAGGAACGGCTTCAGTATCTGGTACAGCAGCATCACGACGACGGCGATGCCGCCGACGGCCACCACCCGTTGATAGAATCGCGCGTCGCTCGTTTGCATGAAGCGTCCTTTCAGAGCGCCGCGCGCAGGCGCGCCGCCTGCTCGGCGAGCCGCGCCGGATCAGCCTCTGCCGCCGCATGGATGCCGAGATCCTTGCCGGCATAGCGCGGCATCACGTGGATGTGCAGGTGGAACACGCTCTGGCCGGCCGCCGCGCCGTTCAGCTGCGCGATCATGACGCCGGGCGGGGAGAAAACGGTTTTGACTGCGCCCGCTACTTGCTGCGCGGTTCGAATTGCCGCTGCGAGCGACTCGGGCGGTGTCGAGAAGATGTCTTCGCCCGCGACTTTTGGAACGACCAACGTATGCCCTTCGGCCTGCGGCATGATGTCCATGAACGCGAGCGTGTCGGCGTCCTCGTACACCTTGTGGCAGGGGATTTCACCGCGGACGATGCGCGCGAAGATATTGTCCTTGTCATACGCCATTGCCGCCCTCCAGGTCGAGTTCGACCGAAATCACGCAGTGATCGGGCCAGCGCTTGCCGGCCGGATAGTCCCAGACGCGATACGAACCGGCAACCATCCGGCGCGCCAGTCTGCGCCCGAGCACCAGATGATCGATCGGTACGCTGGCACCGTGGCCGCAGTTGATCTTGCCGTGGTCGGCGCCGGCGTTGGTGAGGTCGGCCCCCGCCGGTTCGCCGTCGTTGATCTCCGGCCACATCGCCGCGATGCGGCCATGCGCGTCGCGGGCGTCGTCGCGTTCGCGATCGAATCGCCGGTTAAAATCGCCGATCACCGCGAAGGCGTCGTCATTCTTCGCGCGCCGGTCGATCCAGGCCTCGAGGATCGGCACCTGCTGCTGGAGTATCCCGCAGGCCGGCCGTGCATAAGTCAGCGGGTCGCGGTTGCAGGCGGACTTCAGGTGCACGGAAAGCAGCCGGATCTCGCGCCGCGTTCCCGGATAGAGCGTCAGATCGGCGCCCCAGCGCACGTCGTTGCCGGGCAGGCCGAGCGCGCGGTAATCGGCATTGCAGCGATAGGGAATGCCGCGCCGGATCGCGAAGCCGACGTTCTGTACGTGCCGGCGCTTCGTGAAGCAGAAGGCGCGATCCGGGAAAACCCGCGAGGCAGCCTCGATGCCATCCGTTTCCTGCAGCGCGATCACATCGACCGCCAGCGTCGCGGCGAAATCGCGCAGGCGCGCCAGGTCATCCTCGCTCCACCGGGATGCCGGCACCAGGTTGCAGGGAATCGCGCGCTCGCTGCCGCCGACCCGACGGCCGCCGCCCGCACAGCGCGATGCCAGCGCGTCGAAGGTCGCGGGCGTCATCATCCATTCCATGTTCCAGGTGCCGATGGAAATCCGGTCGGCAGATGCGCTGCCGGCGAACATGAGGGTGAGAGCGGCTGCGGCGATGCGCATCATCCGGCGGACCCTCGCCGATTCGCGACGAGATCGCTGACCACCGCGGGATCCGCGAGCGTCGACGTGTCCCCTAGCTGTTCGTGCTCCTCCGCCGCGATCTTGCGCAGTATCCGGCGCATGATCTTGCCGGAGCGCGTTTTCGGCAGGCCCGGCGCCCACTGGACGAAATCGGGCGTGGCAATGGGGCCGATCTCCCGGCGCACCCACCGCGCGAGTTCGGCGCGGAGCTCATCCGTCGGCACCTCGCCGCTCTTCAGCGTGACGTAGGCGTAGATGCCCTGGCCCTTGACCTCGTGCGGGCAGCCGACGACGGCGGCCTCGGCAACTTTCGGGTGCGCAACCAGGGCGCTTTCGACCTCGGCCGTGCCGATGCGGTGGCCGGAGATGTTCATCACGTCGTCGACGCGGCCGGTGATCCACCAGTAGCCGTCTTCATCGCGCCGCGCGCCGTCGCCGGTGAAGTACATGCCGCGGAACGTCGTGAAATAGGTGGCGATGAAGCGCTCATGATCGCCGTAGACGGTTCGCATCTGGCCGGGCCAGCTGTCGAGCAGGACGAGATTACCGTCGGTCACGCCCTCGAGGATGCGCCCTTCGGCATCGACGAGGGCCGGGCGTACGCCGGGCAACGGCAAGGTCGCGGAGCCGGCCTTCAACGCGGTCGCGCCGGGCAGTGGCGATATCAGGATGCCGCCGGTCTCAGTCTGCCACCAGGTGTCGACGACCGGGCAGCGGCCGCCGCCCACCACGCGGTGATACCACTCCCAGGCCTCGGGATTGATTGGTTCGCCGACCGTGCCGAGCAGGCGCAGGCTCGCGCGCGTTGTCGCCTCGACGGGCGCGTCGCCTTCCCGCATCAGCGCGCGGATCGCGGTCGGCGCCGTGTAGAAGATCGTCACCCGGTGCTTGTCGACGACCCGCCAGAATCGCGATGCGTCCGGGTAATTGGGCACGCCTTCGAACATCAGGCTCGTCGCGCCGTTGCTGAGCGGCCCATAGACGATATAGCTGTGTCCGGTCACCCAGCCGACATCGGCCGTGCACCAGTAAACGTCGTCCTCCCGGTAATCGAAGACGCAGGCGAACGTGAAGTTGACGTAGACGAGGTATCCGCCGGTCGTATGCAGAACGCCCTTTGGTTTGCCCGTGGAGCCCGACGTATAAAGGATGAACAGCGGATCCTCCGCGTTCATGCGTTCCGGCTCGCAGGTCGCAGGCTGCGCCGCCGTGATCTCTTCGTAGCGAAGGTCGCGTCCCGGCAACCAGCCGGTGTCCGCACCGGTCCGGCGCACGACGACGACGTTCCGGACCGGCAGCCGGTGCGACGCGATCGCCGCGTCCACATTGGCCTTCAACGGAATCCGCTTGTTGCCTCGGACGCCTTCGTCGGCCGTGATGACGACCGTGGAGGCGCAGTCCTCGATGCGGCCCGCCAGCGATTCGGGCGAGAAGCCGCCGAACACGACCGAATGCAC
>DATKBY010000061.1:0-6856 GCA_035513555.1 Steroidobacteraceae bacterium
GGTGATCCCGAGGGTATCCGACGACATGCTCGCGGCCGTCGCGAGCAGTGAGGAGAATCTGCTGGAGCTGCGCGCCCTCGGCATCGGATCGGTCGTCGTCGTCCCGCTCATTGCCCGCGGTCACGTGCTCGGCGCCATCACTTTCGTGAGTGCCGACGAGGGGCATCAATACACCGAAACGGACGTCGAGATGGCCGAAGACCTCGCCGCCCGTTGCTCGATAGCTCTGGACAACGCTCGCCTCTACCGTGATCTGATGTCGGCCCGAACGGGAGCGGCGGAGCTGAATGAACAGCTGGTGGTGTCGAGCATACGCCAGCACGAGCTCGCGGAGGAAGCACGGGACGCGAACCATGCGAAGTCGCGGTTCCTGGCGACGATGAGCCACGAGATCCGCACGCCGCTAAACGGCGTGATCGGCATGGTGGACGTGCTGCACCAGACGAGCCTGCGCGGTTACCAGGTCGAGATGGTCGACCTCATCCGCGACTCCGCCTATTCATTGCTCTCGATCATCGACGACATCCTCGACTTCTCGAAGATCGAAGCCGGCAAACTCGAGCTCAGCGTGGAGCCGATGGACGTCGCGTCGGTGGTGAAAGCCACCTGCGGCATGCTCGAACACATGGCGGCGCGCAGGGGCGTCGCGCTGACGCTCTTTGTCGACCCGGAAATTCCGTCGGCGCTCCGTGGCGACGCGGTCCGCCTGCGGCAAGTGCTCGTGAACCTCGGCAGCAACGCGATCAAGTTTTCGAGCGGCGGCGAACGCCAGGGGAGAGTCTCCCTGCGTGCGTCACTCGCGGAGGCGTTCGCGGATCGTGTGCGGATCGAGTTCCGCGTCACCGACAACGGCATCGGCATGAGCGATATGATCGTTGGCCGCCTGTTCACGCCGTTCACGCAGGCGGATGCCTCCACGACGCGCCAATTCGGCGGCACCGGACTTGGCCTCACGATTGCGCGCTACCTGGTCGGGCTGATGGGCGGCGAGATCAAGGTGACGAGCGAACCGGGTCAGGGCTCGACGTTTCGGGTGAGCATTCCCCTCGAGCGCAGCGCCGAAGCGCCCGCGCCATCCGGCCCCGATTCCGATGTCGCCGGCCTGTCATGCATCGTCATCGGCGGCAGCGACGGAATCGCGGACGACATCGCGACATATCTCACTTACGGCGGCGCCGACGTTTCCCGTGCGACGACGCTGGCGGAGGCCGCGGCCAAGGTCGCGGGCCGCGGCAGGGAACGCTTCATCTGGGTGATCGATGCGGAGAACCAGGTGCCGGCGAATGAGGAGCTCCGCGCCGTCTCATCCGGGGCACGGGAGCAGGCGGAGGACCGCTTCGTCGTGATCGGGCGCGGCCAGCGCCGCCGGCCGCGCAGCGACACCCCGGACGTCGTCACGCTCGACGCGAACGCGATGACGCGCCGGACTTTCATACAGGCGGTCGCGATCGCCGCGGGCAGGGCGGAACTCGATCGCACGGTCATCCAGGCGGGCCGGGGCGAGCAGGAGTTTCGCGCGCCGGAACGAACGCAGGCCGCGCGCACTGGCCGCCTGATACTGGTGGCGGAAGACAACGAGACCAACCAGCAGGTGATCCAGCGCCAGCTTGCGATGCTCGGGTTCGCGGCGGATCTTGCGGGCGACGGGCGCGAGGCGCTCATGCGCTGGGAGAGTGGCCTGTACGCGCTCGTGCTGACGGATCTGCACATGCCGCTCATGGACGGATACGACCTGGCGCGCGCGATACGCCTTGGAGAGTCGGGGCGCGCACGCACGCCCATCGTGGCGCTGACGGCCAATGCCTTGCGGGGCGAGGCCGATCGCTGCCGCGCCGCGGGCATGGACGACTACCTGAGCAAGCCCGCGCCGCTCAGGCAATTGCAGGCCGTGCTCGAGAAGTGGCTGCCCGCGGCCGGCGACACGCGACCCGAGGAGCACAAGATGGCGGCTGCAGCGGCCGTTTCGAGCGCGCCGATCGAAGCCGGCGTGCTGGCGGGGCTTATCGGTGACGACGAGGAGGCGATCGGCCGGATACTCGGCGTGTTCGGCAACGGCCTGCCAGCGTCGGCGGACGAACTGCGCACCGCCTGCGCCGCGCGCGACGCGAAGCGCGTGCTGGCCGCCGCGCACCGGCTTAAGTCCTCCGCCCGATCGACCGGCGCACTGCGACTCGGCGACTGCTGCGCCGAACTGGAGCGCGCGGCCCGCGCCGATGACACCGGGCGATTTGCCGGACTGCTCGAACGGTTCGATTCGGAGCTGGCCGCAGTTCAGGCGCAGCTGGCCCAGGAGTCCAGATGATGTCCGTATATGCGCGATTTCTGTTCATTCCGGCCGTGCTTGCGCTGCTCGCATCCTGTTCCGGGAAGCCGGATTACGACCTCGTCATCCGCGGCGGGACGATCTACGACGGCAGCGGCCAGTCGGGGACGCAGGGCGACGTCGCGGTAACGGGCGACCGCATCGCATACGTCGGCCCGAAGGCGCCGGGAGCGGCGCGAATTGAAATCGACGCGACTGGAAGCGCCGTCACGCCGGGTTTCATCAACATGCTGAGCTGGTCGAACGAATCGCTGCTGATCGACGGGCGCGGGCAGGGCGAGCTCCGACAGGGCGTCACACTCGAGGTCATGGGCGAGGGCGAGTCGATGGGGCCGCTGACGCCGGCGATGAAGGCCGACATGATCGCCCAGCAGGGCGATCTCAGGTACGAGGTCGAGTGGACGACCCTCGGCGGCTATCTCGAAGCGCTCGAGCGCAAGGGCATTTCGCTGAACGTTGCGTCGCATATCGGCGCAGCGACCGCCCGGATGAACCTGCTGGGCGCAGACGACGTGGATCCGACGCCGGAACAGCTTGCGGCGATGCAGGACGTCGTGCGCCAGGCGATGGAGGAAGGAGCGCTGGGGGTCGGGTCATCGCTGATTTACGTGCCGGGCACGTTCGCCGACACGGACGAGATCGTGGCGCTTGCGGCAACAGCGGGCCGCTGCGGCGGCATCCATGCGACCCACATGCGCAGCGAAGGCGCGAAGCTTCTGGAGGCGATCGACGAAACGATCGAGATCGCCCGCCGTTCCGGAACGCCCGTCGAGATCTACCATTTGAAGGCCGCGGGCCGCGCGAACTGGCCCAAGATGGACCAGGTGATCGCGCGCATCAAGGCCGCCCGATCGGCGGGCCTGCGTGTCACGGCCGACATGTACAGCTATCCGGCGGGCAGCACGGGACTCGATGCGGCGATGCCGCCCTGGGTGCAGGAAGGCGGCAATGCCGCGTGGTTCGCGCGCCTGCGCGATCCGGCCGTGCGCGCGCGCGTCGCGGCAGAGATGCGCTCCGACGACACCGACTGGGAGAATCTGATGCGCATGGCGGGCGGCGCGGACCAGGTCCTGGTCGCAGTCCTCAGGAATCCGGACCTGAAGCCCCTGATCGGCAAGACGCTCGCGGACATCGCAGAGGCGCGCGGCGTGACGCCGGAGATCGCGGCCATGGACCTCGTCGTCGAGGACGAGAGCCGCGTCGGCGCAATCTACTTCCTGATGTCCGAAGACGAGGTGCGCCGCAAGGTGGCTCTGCCATTCATGAGTTTCGGCTCGGACGGCACCGCGGTCTCGGCCGAGGGCGTATTCCTGAAAAACAACCTGCATCCGCGCGGCTACGGCAACTTCGCGCGCGTGTTCGCGCGTTACGTCCGCGAGGAAAAGCTCGTGCCCATCGAGGACGCCGTCAGGCGCATGACCGCGCATCCGGCCGAAGTACTCGGCCTGCGCGATCGCGGACGCCTCGTTGCCGGCCATTTCGCGGATATCGTCGTCTTCGATCCGGCGATGATCCAGGACCACGCCACTTACGTCGATCCGCACCGGTACGCGACCGGTGTGTCATACGTCATCGTGAACGGTGAAATCGCACTCGCCAACGGCGAGCCGACGGATGCACGTCCGGGACGCTTCGTGCGCGGCCGCGGCTGGACGGGCTGGGACGATGGCGGTTGCCGTGAAACGGCGAGCGACTGGGACTAACGCGGTGCTCGTAAGCGCCGGTCGCGGCTGTCAGCCGGCGCCAACCGCCATCGCCGGCTGCACGAACTGCTGGCGGGTTTCGAGCCAGTCCCACAGGGCGTTCCACTGATGCAGTTCGGGGCCGACGCGCGCTGGATTCATTTCGTGCAGGCCCAGGCCCTGCTCGCCGGCGAAAAGATAATTCTGCGAATCGCGGAAAGTCGTGACGACCGGAATCTGCATCTGGTCCAGAAAGCGCATCAGCGTGCGGAATAAGATCGTGTTGGGCTTGACCCGATTGGCGATCACGCCGAGCCGGTTCTCGCGGCGCTTGATCTTGCCGGAGATCAGCAGGTGGCCGATGCAGCGCGAGCAGGCATGGATGTCCGCGTCGGATGGCATCACCGGGACGAGCACCGCATCGGCATCGCGAACGTGTTCATTGAAGTGAGGCGGCTGCAGTGCCGCCGGCGTGTCCACGATGACCCGGTCGGTGCCTGGCGGCACGCGCAACTGGAAACTGCGGGTGACGCCCATGGCGCGCGCATAGGCCGCGATGCCGTGGATCGCCGGACGATCCGGCGGGCGCCTCTCGAGCCAGCGCGAGCTCGTGCCCTGCGGGTCGAAATCCATCAGCACCGGATTGTGGCCGCGCGCCGCGTACATCGCGGCGATCCCGGTAGCGATGGTGGACTTGCCAGATCCGCCCTTTGGATTGAGCAGGACGACGCGCAGCATGGTTACCCCCTAACCTCCAATCAGACTACGCCCCGATTGCCCAAGGGGCAAGGCGCGCGGCTCGCGCCGCCGTCGACGCAGCGACTGGCTATACTTTCTGAAAAAGCTGTATTCACAAGGAGTTACGTCATGCGTCCGCGCGTGATCATCGTCGGGGCCGGATTCGGCGGCCTCGCCGTCGCGAAGGGTCTCGCGAGCGCCGCAGCCGACATAACACTGATCGACCGGCAGAATCATCATCTCTTCCAGCCGCTCCTGTACCAGGTCGCGACCGCGGGACTCTCGCCGGCGGACATTGCCTGGCCAGTGCGCCACCTGCTGCGCCGGCAGCGGAACCTGCGCGTCATGATGGGCGAGGTCACGGGCATCGATACCGCAAGAAAAGTCGTGATGCTGGGCCATGCGCCGATCGCCTATGACTGGCTGGTGATCGCGACCGGCGCGACCCACGGCTATTTCGGCCACGACGACTGGGCGCCCTTCGCTCCGGGATTGAAGAGCCTCGACGACGCGACGGCGATCCGGCGGCGCCTGCTGCTCGCATTCGAGCAGGCCGAAATGGCTGCAAGCCCAGAACTCTCTGCCCGACTGCTCACGATCGTCATCGTCGGCGGCGGGCCGACCGGTGTCGAAATGGCGGGCGCCGTCGCGGAACTCACGCGTAAGGCGCTGGCACTCGATTTTCGCGAGATCGATCCGAAACGGACGCGCGTCCTGCTGGTCGAGGCAGGTCCGCGGCTGCTGCCGACGTTCCCGGAGCGGTTGTCCAGATATACGGAGTCGGCGCTGCGGCGCCTCGGCGTCGAAACGCGGTTGGGGCGCGCGGTCACGCATTGCGGGCCCGATGGCGTCAGGCTCGGCGCCGAAAGCATCGATGCCGGCACGATCATCTGGGCCGCGGGCGTCAGTGCGTCTCCTGCCGCAGCATGGCTGGGCGTCCCGGGCGATCGCGCGGGCCGGGTGCCGGTCGCTTCCGATCTGCGCCTGCCGGCGCACGAGAATATCTTCGTCATCGGCGATACCGCGCTCGCGCTGAACCCTGACGGACAGCCCGTGCCCGGCATTGCACCGGCCGCGAAACAGGAGGGCGCTTACGTCGCCCGTGCGCTGGTCGCGCGAATCGAGGGGAAGGAGCCGCCACCCGCGTTCGTCTATGCTGACCGCGGGCTTCTCGCTACCATCGGCCGCAAGGCCGCAGTCATCTCCTACAAGCGCGTGCAACTGATGGGCTGGTTCGCCTGGTGGCTATGGGGCGCAGCGCACATTTATTTCCTGGTCAATCTGCGGAACCGCATCATCGTCATGACGCAATGGCTGTGGTCGTACCTCGTCTTCGAGCGCGGAGCGCGGTTGATCACCGGTCACCGCGAGGATTAGCATTGGCTCCCGGAGGAACATGCCCATGAAGACACTCAACTGGCTCGTATTGGTAGTTGGTGTGGCCCAGGCGTGCGCGAGCCAGGCGCAGGCGCCCGGCAATGCGATCGACGTCGACGCGGACGTCCACCAGGTCGTTCTGGAGAATGAATTCTTCCGTGTGATCGATGCCCGGGCGTCGAAAGGAACGAAGAGTCCCATGCATTCGCACGCGCCGATGGTGCTGGTCAGCATCGGCAAGGCCCGTTTCCGCATGGCGACGCCGGATGGCAAGACGACGCTTTTTGACCTGAACCCCGGGCAGACGATGTGGGTGCCGAACGCGCAGCATTCCTGGGAACTGCTGGCGGGCGAACTGCACGCCATCGGCGTCGAGGTCAAGTCCGCGCAGGGCGGCGGCGCGGCGCCAGCCGTGGTAGCGCGCAATGAAACCGACTCGACCCAGGCGGATCCCGAGGCGCATCACGTGCTGTTCGAGAATCCCCACGTGCGCGTGTTCGAAGGTCGCACATCGCATGGCCGCACGAGCGCCATGCATTCGCATCCCCCGACGCTGCTGATCAGCCTCGACTGGATGCGGCTGCTGATGACACTGCCGGACGGCAAGAAGGTCGTGCACGATTTCAGCCAGAACCAGCTGCTCTGGCTGCCGGAAGGCGGTACGCATTCCTGGGAAGCCATTTCTGGCAGCGGGCGGGTAATCGCGATCGAGGTGAAATCCGCGGAGGCGGCTTTG
>DATKBY010000062.1:0-2628 GCA_035513555.1 Steroidobacteraceae bacterium
CATCGAGGAAGGCAACTTCGGCGGCAAGGGCTCGGAGACGCACAAGGCGGCCGTGACCGGCGACACGGTCGGTGATCCCTACAAGGACACCGCCGGCCCGGCGATCAACCCGCTGATCAAGATCATCAACATCGTCGCGCTGTTGCTGGTGCCGCTGCTGTAGGCAGCGCGACGCAGGCCGCGGCTGATTGAGACCGAACCTGGCACGACGCGCGCCAGTGCCGCTGTCAGCCCTGGTGGGCGACCCACTCCTCGATCAGCTCACGCTCCCTCGCGCGCCTCAGCCCCGGACCTTCGGGCTCGGATGCGATGCCATCCACGGGCACCTGCAGTAGTTCCGCACCGATCGCGTCGCTGATCGACTTCAACAGAGGCCAGTATCTCAGGCCATGAGCGAGTGACTTGGAGTTGCTAATGCGGTAAAAACCCGGTTCCGGATCGTCGGCCGGAATCCAGTTCGGCACATCGTCAAACGGCCGCACGCCGCGTTCCAGGAGAAAGGCCGGCGCCACCCAGACGATCTGCGAACGATGACCCGTCGCCTGGTTTAGGGCCAGGAGGTAATCGCGAAGCGGCAGCGGTTTCTCGGGCCCGACCATGTTATACGCACCGCCGAAGTCCTGCTCGATCGCGCGAATAGCAAACTCGGCCATGTCCCGGACGTCGATCAGCTGGATGACGGCCGTCGGGTCATCGGGCGCGAGCAGCGGTTCCCGCGCCAGGAAGCGCGGCACCCAGTAACCCGCCACCTGTTCGGACGCGGCGCCTCCACGATGAAAGCCCACAATGCTCGTGCAGCGCAGCAACGTCGCAGCACCTCCGAAACTCCGTTCGACGGCCTGCTCGGCAGCACGTTTGCGGACACGGTAGTCGAGCGACCCGTCAAAAGATGCGATGTGTTCCTTCGCATCGATCATCGGCCCGGTTTCGGTGATGCCGATCCCGCGGAAGCTCCGGTACGTTGCGATGGAAGATACATAAACGTAGCGCTCGGTGCGATGGGCGAGCAGCCGGGCGGTCAAGTCCACACACCCGGGTTCTGCTTGCCAGGTGTCGATCACAGCGTCCCAGGTCCGGGTCGTCTCGAGCGCGCTCAATCCGTGGTTGCGGTCCGGATAGCGGTCGCCCTTCAACCTTTCGACCCGCGGAAACAGGTCTGGATTCGTATGGCCACGATTGAACAACGTGACCGTGTGGCCGCGTTCCAGCGCCGCCTGCACCAGGTGGGGTCCCACGAAGTTGGTGCCGCCGAGCATGAGGATGCTCAGACGATCTCCATTGCCGTCTGCCCGCCGCAAGCACGCGGCCGGCGCGACGCTCGCAGCGGCCAGACACGAAAGCAACATTCGTCGATCCATCAGGTAGACCTCATCTGCACGTGCCAGGCCTGATTCGCTAGGGTCCACGACGCGAATCTGGTATTCAACGGCGGCTCGGCGAACCGGCCGGAACGTTCGGCGACACGGTCGCGGATGCCGGCCTCATCTGCCGTCCGGGAACTTCCCGCCGCGGACGCACCTCCATTACGGTCGACGGGACCAGCATCACGGGACGCCTGACATGCAGAACGGCAACCATCGGCAGCATTCCGGTTCCGCGGTCGAACAGCACCTGTTGAAGCAGGCGGTGGCGCTCGTCGCCCTCACCGCGACCGCCGTCGGCGCGCTGCACGCGACAAGGCTGGGATTGCCACCGCACCTCGGCGGCGCCGGGGCCGGTTTGCCGGAGGCGTTCATCCGTGCCCTGGGGATCTGGTGGCTATGGGCCCTGCTCGCCCCGATCGCGTTCTTCGTGGCCGGCCGCTGGCATCCGGAACGGGTCGGACTGCCATGCGCGCTGCTTGCCCATGCGGGCGGCGCCGTGCTGGTCTCAATGGTCCACAGTCTTGTCTACGTGCCCGTCATGCTGACGTTGGTCTGGCCCGATCTGTTGCCACAACTCGAATCCGTCTGGCATCGCAACCTGATCGGCAACATTTCCGGAGACCTGGTGACGTATGCGGCACTAGCAGGTGCGTGGTATGCGCTGGACTATCGCCGCAGGTGTGCGGGAGCGCCGGGAAATTCGGTGTCGCCACGCAGCCACACGACGAACCACGCAAATGGCATGGAAGACTCGGCCTTGTTGGAGAACACAGGCCGGATCCGGACGATCGTCGTGCGCGCGTGCGGGCGGGTTATTCTGGTCTCCACGGACGACATCGAGTGGATCGAAGCCTCTGGCGACTACGCCGTTCTGCACTGCCGGGATCGCCAGTACCTTGCCAATGACCGTCTCGCCGTCCTGGCGAAGAAGCTCGAACCCTCCAAGTTTCTGCGTGTGCACCGCTCTGCCATCGTGCGCGTGGATTGCGTGTGTGAATTGCGGCCCCGCACGCATGGGGACCTCGACGCCATCCTCGCCGATGGAACGGTCGTGCGGGCGAGTCGCACTTATAGGAGTGCCCTGCGTCAGGCGCTTGCCGCACGATCCTGAGGCCGCCGGAAAACCGGCGGCGGCGCCTGGGACAATGCAAAGAAGTACATCGAGGAAGGCAACTTCGGCGGCAAGGGCTCGGAGACGCACAAGGCGGCCGTGACCGGCGACACGGTCGGTGATCCCTACAAGGACACCGCCGGCCCGGCGATC
>DATKBY010000063.1:0-45921 GCA_035513555.1 Steroidobacteraceae bacterium
TCGTGAACCGGCAGGACTGGCGCATCTGCGAGGGCGTGCAGGCGGGCATGCGCTCGCGCGGCTTCCGTGGCGCGTTCTACGCGCCGATGGAAGACCCGAGCCTGGATATCCGGCGTTACCTCGAAGCCCATCTCGGCGATCTGACTGCGATCCGGTGAGCCGGCCCCGCTATGACGTCGCCATCATCGGCGGCGGGCACAATGGGCTGACGACGGCTTTCTATCTCGCCCGCGCCGGGCTTGCGACGGTCGTGCTCGAACGGCGCGACGTGCTCGGCGGCTGCTGCGTCACGGAAGAGATCGACGCCAGCCGCGCGCCCGGTTGCCGCGTGTCGACCGCTTCCTACATGGCGAGCATGCTGCGGCCGGAGATCATCCGGGACCTGTCGCTCGGGCGGCACGGGCTTCGCATGGTCGCCGCGAATCCGACCGTGCAGGCGGCGATGCCGGACGGCGTCGTGTTGCCGTGGTGGAGCGACCGTGCCCGCATGCGCGAAATGCTGATGCGCTTCGCACCCGCCGACTGCGAGCGCTTCCTGTCGCTGGAGCAAGGGCTTGCCGGTCTTGCGCGCCATCTCGAGCCGCTGTTCATGCAGGCGCCGCCGGACCTGGAACGGGGCGGGCTGGCCGGGCTTGGCGAGCTGCTGCGCTTTGCGTTCCGGTTCCGCGGCCTGCGCGGCCGCGAGATTTCGGATCTCGTCGCGTTCTCGACCGGCAGCCTCGGCGAATTCCTCGACCGTTCGCTCGACTCGCCGCATCTGAAATCGCTCGTGCTGTCGAACAGCCTCTACGGCAAGCACGGCGGACCCTACGATCCGGGCACGCTGTTCGGCCTGCTGTTTCACCTGCTGGGCGGCGGCGCCGAGTCGAAGCAGGGTTTCGTCGGGCATGTGATGGGCGGGATGGGCGCGATCACGCAGGCCATGGCCACCGCCTGCCGGTCGGTCGGCGTGGAACTGCGGACTTCCGTGCCCGTTGCCGGAATCCGCGTGCAGGATGGCCGTGCCAGGGGCGTCACGCTCGAGAACGGCGCGGAGATCGAGGCCGGCGTCGTCGTGTCGAACGCCGATCCGAGGAGCACTTTCCTCGGCCTCGTGCCGCCTGCGGCGCTCGCGCCGGAATTCCTGTCGGCGGTGCGCGGCATCAAGATGGACGGACCCTGCGCGAAGCTGAACCTCGTGCTCTCCGAGGAACCGCGCCTGGAAGGCACCGATGCGAAGGCGGACGCGTTGCAGCGCGCGCAGTTCACGCTGGTGCCCTGGCTCGACGGCGCGCAGGCTTGCTACGGTGAGGCACGCCGCGGGCGCATCGCCGAGGAATTGTGGATCGATTGTCTGGTGCCATCGCTGGTCGATCCGTCGCTCGCGACACCCGGCCGCCACGTGATGACCTGCTTCGTGCAGTACCTGCCATACCGGTTGTCGGGATCCGACTGGAGTCTCGAGCACGCGCGCCTCGAGCAGCAGCTCGTGCGCCAGATCGCGCGCTTCGTGCCGGCGGTCGGCCGCTCGCTGGTCGCCGCACGGCTCTACACGCCGCTCGATCTCGAGAATGTCTTCGGCATCTGTGAGGGCAATATTTTCCACGGCGACTTGCGGCCGGATCAGCTCTTCTTCATGCGCCCGCTGCCGGGTTACGCACGCTACGCGACGCCGCTGCGCGCGCTTTATCTCTGCGGCGCCGGCACGCATCCCGGCGGCGGCGTGACCGGCGCGCCGGGCTACAACGCGGCGCACCGCATCCTCGGCGACCTCCGGCGCGATCGCGAACTGCGCAAAGGCCTGCCGCAGTGAGAACGTCATGATCAGCCTGCGCGCGATGCCCGTACGGTTCCGCATCCTGCTCGTGCTGATCGTCATGAGCTTCGTCAATTACTTGTTGCGCAACAACATATCGGTGGCGGTGCCGAGCATCCGCGAGGAGTTCGGGTTCTCCAGCACCGAGATCGGCTGGATTCTCGGAAGCTTCAACATCAGTTATGCGCTGTTCCAGATTCCGGGCGGCATCTTCGGCGAGGTCCGGGGCCCGCGCCGGGCGCTGGCGATCATCGCGATCACCTGGGGCCTGCTGACCTTTCTGACCGGTTTTGCACCGTCGCTGATGGCTGCTTCCGCGGCCGGCGCGATGCTGTCGCTGGTCGTGGTCCGCTTTCTGATGGGCATGGCGAACGCGCCGATCTTCCCGATCATGGTCGGCACGATCGCGCGCTGGTTTCCGGCGGGTGGCTGGGCGTTTCCGAATTCGCTGACCAGCATGGGGCTCACGCTCGGCCAGGCGGCGATCGGGCCGGTCATGACGTTCCTGATCGTGCGATATGGCTGGCGCGAGGCGTTCTACCTGCTCGCGCCGCTCGGCATCCTGGCCGGCGCGTGGTGGTACTGGTACGGACGGGATCGTCCTGCGGCGCATCCGGCCATTTCGCAATCGGAGCTCGCGTTGATCGATCGCGGTCGCGATCCTGCTTTCACGGATGCGCACCGCGCCGGCAGCTGGCTCGAAGTGCTCAAGCGGCGCGACGTGCTGCTGCTGGCGGCCAGCTATTTCTGCATGAACTACGTGTTCTACATGTTCGCGCAGTGGCTGTTCACCTATCTCGTCGAGGAGCGCGGCTTTTCGCTGCTGGAAAGCGGATTCCTGTATGTGCTGCCCTTTGCGACGGGTGCGCTCCTCGCGGTGGCGGGCGGGTTCACCTGCGATTTCCTGTGCCGGCGCATCGGTGCGCGCTGGGGCTGCCGCATTCCGGCGATGTTGGGCCTGACGCTCGTGGCCGTGCTCCTGCTGGCGGGCAGCCAGGCAGTCAATCCCTATGTCGCCGTTGGCCTGCTGTCGCTGTGCTTCGGCTTCACGCAGTTCACCGAAGGCGCGTTCGGCGCCGGCGCGAGCTACACCGGCGGTCCGCATGCCGCGACCGCTTACGGCGTGGTGAACACCGGCGGGAATGCCGCCGGATTCCTGGCGCCTGTCGTCGGCCTGATGGTCGATCAGGGGGGCTGGCTGTTGACCCTGGCAAGCGGTTCGGCATTTGCCCTGGTCGGCGCCGGATTGTGGCTGTTCATCGATGTCGAACGCAGGCTAGTCCATCCCGGGGGGACCGCATGATGACGCATCGGGTGCCATTCGACGGCAAGTTCTCGATCGGCGAGTTTTCCACCGATCCGCCCGACGGCACGCCGTCGCGCAATGCGCTCGGTGACGAACTTGCCGGCCTTGTTGACGAGCTGGTTGCGTTGCAGCAGCGGCTTTTTTCGGACCAGCGTTTCGCGGTGCTGGCCGTGTTCCAGGCGATGGATGCCGCCGGCAAGGACAGCACGATACGCAAGGTATTCTCGGGCGTGAATCCCGCGGGTTTTCGCGTGCATGCTTTCGGCCCGCCGAGCGAGCTCGAGCTGCGCCACGATTTCCTGCAGCGCGTCGCCGCACGCCTGCCGGAGCGCGGCAAGATCGGTATCTTCAATCGCAGTCACTACGAGGAAGTGCTGGTGGTGCGCGTGCACCCGGAGTTCCTCGCGGCTCAGCACCTGCCCGGGGTCGAGGGGCAGCGCATCTGGACCGAACGATTCGAGTCGATCCGCGGCTTCGAGCAACACCTGGCGCGAAACGGCATCGCCGTCGTCAAGTTCTGGCTCAATATTTCGCGCAAGGAGCAGAAGAAACGGTTGCTGAGCCGCATCGACGAAGAAGACAAGAACTGGAAGTTCCGGCTGGCGGATCTTGATGATCGCGCACGCTGGAAGGAATTCCAGTCCGCGTACGAGGCGATGCTGCGGGAAACCTCGCGCGAGTGGGCGCCATGGCATGCGATTCCCGCCGACGACAAAGCTTACATGCGGGTCGCCGTCGCGCGCGTGATGGTGGCGACCCTCAGGAACCTCGATCCGCGGTTTCCGGAACTCGGCCCGGAACAGCAGCGTGAGCTCGCGGAAGGACGGCGGCGCCTGGAGAAAGAATGACGCCCGGCGCGGGAGGCCGCCGGGCGTCAGCGCGGTTCAGTGGTCACCGTGCGCCGGCCTCATCTACCCTGGAAATCGGCGAAGAACCGAAAAAAGGGCCACCCGATCGGGTGGCCCTTCGTCACGAGACGAGAGACTCAGCTGATCGGTAGCGGCTGCCCGGCACAGGACACGCGCGGATTCCAGTCCGCGAACGTGCCGTCGGGATTGTTTCGCCACGCCCAGACATGGATTTCGTAGAACGCAGGGATGCCATAGCGATTGGGCGCGCCTACGTAGTGCAGCAGATGACCGTCCAGCACTGGCACTTCGTTCACCCAGTCCGCCGCGAGCGTGATGATCTCGACGCCGACCAGGCGCATGCTCCCGTCCGGCGACGGCTCGTAGATCAGCGCCTCCGGCGTTTCCGCGTCGACGTCCTTGGTCAGCAGGGCGGTGTTGATGAGGTGAACGCCCATCGCACCGCGATTCGGGCCGCTGACACACGGACCGGCCGCGTAGCCTTCCGCGATCGCGACGTTGATGTCCCGGAATCGCGCGGTAGCCTTGCGGACCTTCTCTACCAGCGGTGATGGTGGCTTCTGCTTGTCGTCATAGCCGTGATCGTGCGTGGCGCTATCACCGATGGCGGTGGCCGGCACTATCAGGATGAGCATGGCGATCATCGAGCTCAGCATTGACGTTTTCATGGTTGTACTCCTGTCCGTGTGTCATGGCGTCAGATCGACAGGGACTTCCACGATGCTGTCCACCGGCAGCGCATTGAGCGCTGCTGCCTGGCGAATGGCGTCCTCGCTCGGTCCTTCATAGAGACAATAAGTCTTTGTCTTGTCCGCGTTGGCATAGGATTGCAGCCAGCGCACGCCGGCCGAGGCGTTGTTGGCGTTCACGCGCTCCTTTGCGGCGGCGTCGAGCCCTTCGAGGGCACCGGCCGGAAAGCTGCGCTCGATCAGGTAGCGGTGAATGTCGCCGGAATCGGCTTGCGCCGTGGCGTCAGCCGCAGCGTCTTGCGCGGACGCGTTGGCAAGGAACAATGAAGCGAGCAATGCAAATAACGCTTTCATATTGGTCTCCAGTGATTCGACAAGTGGTGGTACAGACCTCTAAGTACGAACCACCTGGGGCGTGTCACGGAGCCGAAAGCGAACGAATGCTATTCAGCGGTCGATGGGTCGATGATCGTGGTCACGCGCGAAACCTTGTTGGCGGGAAAGCCGCCCAGTTCCGCGTGCCGCATCACCAGCGACTCGTCGGCCGCGTGATAGACACAGTAGATCCTGTCGGCGGTCACGTAGCTGTGGACCCATTGCACGCTGGGTCCCATGCTGCTGAGCACGCCGCAGGACTTCTGCGAGATTTTCTTGAGTTCGGCGGGGCTCAGCTTGCCGGCGCCGGGAATATCCCGTTCGATCACGAATTTCGGCATGTCATCCTCCCCAAGCGATCGTCCGGACGGAATGGTGTTCCCGCTGCGGCGACCGCGTCTTGAAGCCGTTCTGAAACTTTCCTAAATCGAAGCCCTCCGCCTGTGCAGGCACGGCGAGCTATAGTAATCATTAGCATGGATCGGATACGCGTTGGCAGTTTCGAGCTCTATCCGACCGAACGGCGCCTGTGCGCGGCCGGTAGGCCGGTCGACATCGGACCGCGCGCTTTCGACCTGCTGCTGGTCTTGGTCGAGAAGCCGGGCCAGCTGGTCACCAAGGCGACCCTGATCGAGCGCGTCTGGCCCAGGGTCGTTGTCGACGAAAACAACCTGCCGGCACAGATCGCCAGCCTTCGGCGCGTGCTGGGCGCCGGCTCGATTCGGACCGTGCCGCGGTTCGGCTATCGGCTCGACCTGGAAGTGTCGACGCCCACCGTCGTCGATGAGGTGATGCCGCCGGCGGTTGCGCGCGAGCCGCCGCGCCTGAATGTTCCTCGGCGTGCCTGGCCGAATCGCCTCGGTTCCCTGGTCGGTCGCGAAGCGGACGTGCATGCCGTGCGCCAGGCGCTAGAGCGAACCTGCCTCGTGACCATCATCGGCACCGCCGGCGTTGGCAAGACGCGGCTCGCCCAGGAGATTCTCGCGTGCCATTCGGAGATACCAGGCGCAGCCGTTGCCTGGGTATCGCTCGAGCCGCTCGAAGAGGCCGAGCATCTGCCGTCCGCAATTGCGCTCGCGCTCGGCTTGTCGCTGCCCGACGGCGCCGACCGATTTTTAGCGCTACGCCGGCAAGTGGAGCGCACGCCGCTCTTGCTGATACTGGATGGCGCGGAGCGACTCGCTGATGCGCTGGCGCCCCTGCTTTCCAAACTCATTTTGCAAACGGCCGCAGTCCGAGCACTGGTGACCAGCCAGACGCCGCTCGGCGTCGCGGGAGAGACCCTGTATCGTCTGTCACCCCTGCCGGTTCCCGAGGCCGTTACGCTCTTTGTGCAGCGCGCTGCTCAGGCCGATCAGCGATTCGAACTGGGTTCAGAGCAAGCGCCGTTGGCCGCCGAGATCTGTCGGCGGCTCGACGGAAATCCGCTCGCGGTCGAACTGGCGGCGGCCCGAGTTCCGGCGCTCGGGCTCGCGACACTGCTCGCGCGGCTGGACGACCGGTTCCGCCTGCTGAAACACGCGGGACGGAACGCCGATCCGCGCCACGGCGTATTGCAGGCGGCATTCGACTGGAGCTACGGGCTGCTCGAAGACGCGGAGAAGCGTGTCTTCGATCGCCTCGGAGCATTCGCCGCGAGTTTCTCGTTGCATACGGCGGCAAGTGCGGTCGCGGACGAGACGATCCACACTTCCGACGCAATCGACCTGATCGGGCGGCTGGTCGATCGGTCGCTGGTGACGATTCTGCCGACCGAGCCGCCGCGTTACACGCTGCTGGAAACGGCGCGCTGTTATGCCGTGGACCACCTTGCTGCCGGCAACCAGGTTCCGGCGGCACGCGCGCGGATGGCCGCGGCATTGCTGGACCTGCTCGACGAGGCCTATGAGGAGTACTGGTCGCTGGACGAAGCGGTCTGGCTCAACCAGTATGAGGCCGAGCTCGACAACGTGCGCGCGGCGCTGGAATGGGCCAGCAGCGAAGACAAGGCGCTCGCAGTTTCGCTGTATGGATCGGCATGGCCACTGTTCGTCGAGACCGACCTGCACGCCGAGGGTCGCGCGCGACATGCGGAAGCGATCGGCCTGCTGACGGACGGCCTGCCGCGCAACCGGCTTGCCCGATTTTGGGAGGCCATCGCCACCTACGACGCGACGCGACAATGCGACCGCGCCTGCCATGCCGCGGATCTCGCGGCGAGCCTGCACCAGGCGACCGGCGATTCCCGGTCCCGTTATTACGCCTTGATGCAGTTCTCCCTCAACTCGCGTGACGACGATGCCCTCGCGCGCGCGACATTCGACGCTGCCCGGCTCCTGGAGGAGCCGGCCTGGCCCGCGCGCCTCCTGGCCCACGGCGCGATGGCCGAGGGTGCGCTCCTGATGGCTGAGGGGAAACTCACGGAGGCTCGTACTGCTTACCGTCGTGCGCTGAGCGTTGCGCTGGCGACAAGTGAGCGGCAGGCGCTAGCCGCGACCGTCCACATCGTCGAGCTCGACATTGCGAGCGGCGCTACGGCAGACGCGCTTCAACTCGGACGCCCGCTCTCGCTCTCGCTGCAGCATTCGGGACGGCGCGAAACTCTGTTCGAACTACTGGTAATGACATTCAGTGCGCTGCTGATCGCCGGCGAGATCGGCGAAGCGCGCGCGATGGGTGCGCAGTTATTTGACCTTGCGCTGCGTCTCGACGACAGCAAACTCTATACGGTGCTGGACGCGATGGCGGTGCTTGCCTGCCGCGATGGAAACTATGCGGCCGCCGCCCGCATCGGTGCCTGTGCGGACACCGCCCATCTGGCACACGGGCAGGCGCGCCGCCGCCCCGCGCAAGCTCGACTGCAATCCGCGATGATTGAGATCCTTGAGCAACAACTTGGGTCTGGCTGGGGCGACTCTGCGGGAGAGGGGGGCGCAATCCTGAACGAAACGTCTGCCTGCCGACTGGCGCTCGGACTGGACTGATTCGACGTGGGCGAAACACTCAGGTTCCTTTCTCCAGCGCCGTTGCCGTGATGACGCGAAGGACTCGTTGAGCCAGATGTCGTTCCACCACTCCGGCGGGATCAGGTTGCCGAACCACACGTGAGCCATTTCGTGCGCGCGTACTGCCCGCCGCACCTTCAAGCGGCTGCGGAACGTGGGCCCGGGCAGCGTGCGGCGCGAAGCGAGGCAGTGACGCTAGGCCGCCGCCCGGGCACCCTGGCCGGCGTGCGTCAGCGCTTATTGGTGCCGGCGGCCGTCCGTCCGCCAGAGCATCATCGCAAAGGCGAATCCGAGCGCACTGGAGATGAAGAAGTACAGCATCATCGGCTGGTATCCCGCCGGATTCGCAACGCCGGCGTCGTAGGTGTCGTTCAGCCAGCCGGCGATCAGGTTGGCGCCGCCGATGCCGAGATTCTGCACGACCCACATCAGCCCGATCGCCGTGCCGAATTTTTCCGTCGGCACCAGTTTCGCGGTGAGCGGCCACATCACGGCCGGCACCAGCGAGAAGCTGATGCCGATCAGCACGGTGCCGATTGGGCCCCTGTCAGCGATCCGGCGGGCGGTTCTTTTCCAGCCAGCCGGGATACGCCGCTTCCAGTCGTTCCAGCTCTCGATCGGCTTCTTCGTGTCTTCCCGCCGCGCGCAGGTCTTCGATCGAAGCGTACCAGTCTTCCGGCGCCGGCAGCACCTCGCGGGATTTCCGGAGCTCGCCGACGACGCCGGCGCCGTTCCCGGAGACGCTTTGCTGCGTCACCCCGGCAACCGGCGTGGCAGGCGCTGCCTGCGCGGCATCCTCGTGGCGGCGGTCGGCGTCCACCGTGATCTCGGACAGGCCGTCGCGTTCCCGCTTTGTCGCATCGGCTGACGACTCGTCAGCGGCGCTGAATTCCTTTGTCGTCGGCTGTTCGACGGCCGACGGGGACCTGCGCTCCGCGGGCGCAGGCGGTGCAGGCGCATCCTGCCGTGACGCAGCGTCTTCCGCGGCGGGTGCCGCGTAATCGGATTCGGAGATGACGGCGGGCGGACCTTGCTCGCCGTACTGCCATTGCACCAGGAGCACGGCGAGCAGCAGCGATGCCGCAAGCGAGGCGGGCAGCCACCAGCGCCTGGCGCGCGGCGCGAGCGCTCGGCGCGCCGCAGCGCGAATGCGCGCGTCCGTCAGCGCCGGCGGCGCATCGCCGCCCTTCTCGAGCAGGCGCCGCCAGGCTTCGCGGTCGACCGGTTTGTCCTGTTCCGTTGCCATGTCCTCAGTCCGCAACCGTTTCGGTGGCGAGCGCCCGTTTCAGGCGCGCGACCGCGTAACGCAGCCGGCTTTTTGCCGTTTCCGGATTCGCGCCCGTGATCTCGCCAATCTCGGCGAGCGACAGGCCTCCTTCAACGTAGAGCAGGAAGGCCGTGCGCTGTTCATCGGGCAATGCCTCGAGCGAAGCCGCGAGCCGCTCGCGTGCTTCGCCCACAAGCGCCGCGGCGAGCGGTTCGGCGGCCGCTTCGTCCGCCGCCAGCGCGATCGCGTCTTCGTCCGTCGTTTCGCGGCGCGCGCGCCGGCCGCTTTTGCGCCAGTGATCCATGCAGCAGTTGTGCGCGATCCGGTAAAGCCAGGTCGCAAAGCGCGCCGTCGGCTGGTAACGCGCCCGATGCTCGATCACGCGCGACCAGCATTCCTGGAAAACGTCGTCCGTCGCCGCGGCGCTGCCGACGGTTCGGCGGATGAAGCGCCAGAGCCCACTCCTGTGCATCGCGTAGAGCTGGTCGAACGCCCGCGCATCGCCGCCGGCGTAGCGCAGCATCAGTTCTGCGTCCGCGTCCCCTGCCTCCATCGCCGGCCACTGTACGCCGGATGGCCTTGCCGGCCTCTGCATGAACGCCCCGCGAAGCCTCCAGGTGTTCTAGTTCTGCGCGAAATTCCGGGGCAACACCGTCAACAGCCCCCGATCCGCGGCCTGAATGCCGATTTTAGGCCTTTGGAACCCATTGTTTTAAATGAAAAACCTCGACAAACCATAAGAACGACTCAAAAAGTACTTGCGCTCTATTCAGTGTTATAGTTAACTACAACACCAGAGGAGCACATCAGTACATCGGGACCGGCCAAAGGGCAGGGGACCACAGAGGCAAAGGAAGGAGAGAGTCATGTTCACGATGGTTGCACAGAACACCCGGAAGACGATCAGCGCGGTGGCGGCAGTCGCCATCGTCTCGTTCAGCGGCCTAGTGCTCGATCAGGCGCATGTCGCCGCGGCCCCGCGTGGCACGATCGAAGTCGGCGAACTGACCCCGGTCGGCGTGGGCGAGATGGCCTTCGCCGCGCTGCCGGAAGTGGTCGTGGTCGCGAAGCGCGAAACGGCGGCCAGCGCCAGCTTCGCCGCGACGACGCAGCTTCCGGAGATCGTGGTGGTCGCCAAACGCGTCGCGCGCCTGGTCGCGCAGTCGGATTCCGACAGCCCGTCCACGAAAGCTGACGTGGAAGGTGCTCTGCTAAAGTAGTCTGGTAGCGCGCTAGCTCACATAGATGCACGCAATGGACACCAACTGGAACGACAGCCTGCCGATCTACCGCCAGCTGCGCGACCGCGTGGTGGCGATGATTCTGGAAGGCGTGCTGAACGACGGGGACCCGCTGCCGTCGGTCCGGAGCGTCGCAGCCGAGTACCGGCTGAACCCGCTGACCGTACTGAAAGGCTACCAGCAGCTCGTCGACGAGCAGCTGGTCGAGAAGCGCCGCGGCCGCGGCATGTTCGTCACGGAAGGCGCGCGACGCGCGCTGATGAAGGACGAACGCCAGCATTTCCTGGAGGAGGAGTGGCCCAAGATCGCGGGCCGTATCCAGCGCCTGGGCTTCGAACCGAAAGAGTTGCTGGACGCCCTCGACAAGATTCCGCCTGCGCCAGCCACGAGCCTGAAGCGGGAAGAAGATCCGGGCGAGGGAGATGACCGTGAATGACCTGATCGTGGCGCGCGGGCTCGGCAAGCAGTTCGGCGCAACCCGCGCGCTGAACGACGTTTCATTCAATGTGGGCGCCGGGCGCATCGTCGGCCTGATCGGCCCGAACGGCGCCGGCAAGACCACCGCGCTCAAGGCCCTGCTCGGACTCACGCGTTTCGACGGCGAGCTTGCGGTGCTCGGCCTCGATCCCTACCGTCAGCGCCACCGGCTCATGCAGGACGTCTGCTTCATTGCCGACGTGGCCGTGCTGCCGCGCTGGATCCGCGTCCGCCAGCTGATCGCTTTCGTCGCGGCGACTCACCCCAGGTTCCGTCGCGAGGTCTGCGAGCATTTCCTCGCGCGCAGCGACATCAAGCACGGCAGCCGCGTCAAGGAACTGTCGAAGGGCATGGTGACGCAGCTGCACCTGGCGCTGGTCATGGCGATCGACGCGAAGCTGCTCGTGCTCGATGAGCCGACGCTCGGGCTCGACATCCTGATGCGCAAGCAGTTCTACGAAACCCTGCTGAACGAATATTTCGACGAGCAGCGCACGATCCTCGTGACCACGCATCAGGTGGAGGAGGTCGAGCACATCCTGACGGACCTGCTGTTCATCGACCGCGGCCGCATCGTGCTCGACGCTTCGATGGACGAGGTGCAGGAGAAATACGCGCAGGTCGCCGTCCGGCCCGAACACCTGGCCGCTGCGCGCACGCACCGGCCGCTCGCCGAGCGCCAGGGACTCGGCCGCACGCACATGCTGTTTCACGGCGTGGATCGCGCGGATCTCGAGCGTCTGGGCGAGGTCGGCGTCCCGTCGGTAGCCGACCTGTTCGTCGCGGTGATTGAGGGAGCACGCGCATGACCCGCTTTTTCTGGCTGATCCGCCGCGAGTTGTGGGAGCACAAGGCCATCTGGGTCGCGCCGGCCATCGTGGTCGCCTGCCTGCTGCTGCTGGTCGTGACCGGCAACGTCCACCTGGGCCCGATCGGCGGGATGAACACCGACACGCCGCTCGGCGCGTTCCCGCCCGAGACGCAAGTCAGGCTGCTGCTGATCGCCTATGCCGGCCTCGCCCTCGTCGTGTTCATGGTGATGGGCATCATCGCGTTCTTCTATTCGCTGGATTCGCTTTATGCCGACCGGCGCGACCGTTCCGTGCTGTTCTGGAAGTCGCTGCCGCTGTCGGACGCCGAGACGGTGCTGTCGAAGTTCGCGGTCGCGGCCGTCGTGATCCCGCTCGTGGCGCTGCTGGCGGCATTCGTCGCCCAGCTCGTAATCGCCGGCGGCGGCTCCGTGCTGCTCTCGATGTCCGGAATGGCGGCCGGCATCATGTGGCAGCCCGAGGCGATCCTCGGCGGGTTCACGATGGCGTTTTTGTGGAGCATCACCGCGATGCTCTGGTATGCGCCGATCGTCGGCTACCTGATGCTGGCCTCCGCCTGGGCGCCCAAGGGCCCGTTCCTCTGGGCCGTGCTGCCGCCGGTCGCGATCTGGGTGCTGGAGCGCGTCGTGCTGCGTTCCGAGCACGTCGGCGACTTCATCACCGACCGGCTGTTCGGGCTGTATCGGCTGCTCGGCTCGCGCGGCCACCTGCCCGACAACGCGGCAAGCGCCGACGTCGTGACTCGGATCAGTGATATCGACCTGGTCGGAACCTTGCAGGACTTCTACACCTCGGCGGAATTGTGGCTCGGCGTCGTCGCCGCGGGACTGCTGCTGGCCGCCGCGATGTGGGTGCGCCGTTACCGCGACGAGACGACCTGAACCCGACACCCAATCCCGGAGTGACATGAACATGCAGCCGTTTTTCCACGTCACCGCCGCAGTCGTCCTGCTCGCGGTCCATCTCCCTGCCGCCGCGGAGAGTGCGACGGTGACGCGTGCCTGGCAGTTCAAGCCGGAGTCGGCGGAGGGCCTCAGGGTCCGCAATCTGATCGGCGACATCCGCGTCGAGCGCGGCACCGAGCCCGGCTTCCACGTCACCGCACGCGCGACGATCGAGGCGTCTTCGCAGGCGGAGGCCGAGCGGCTGCTCGGACTGATCGAATACCGCACATCAGACGTCGGCTCTGGATCCCGGTTCGACGTGCGGCTGCCGCGCGAGCACTTCCCGAAGATCTACTGGCCCGGCGGCAGTTCGGGCTGGTGGAGCGTCAGTTACGTCAAGTATCTCGATGAACGCATCCGGCTCACCGCCAGGCGAGGCGAGGCGCCCGAGCTGAAGGTGGATCTCGTGATCCGCGCGCCCGAAGGTTCGAAGCTCGACGTCAGCAATGTCTTCGGCGAGGCATCCGCAGACCGCGTGTCGGGCGAGCTGCGGCTCGACGGCGGCAGCGGGCTCCTGCGTTCCACGGGCGGCGAGGGCCGGCTGAAGCTCGATAACGGCAGCGGAATGGTCGAGGTGACCGGCCATCGCGGACGGGTTTACGCCGACACGGGCTCGGGCCAGGTCAGGATCACCGATTGCGAATGCGAGATCCTCGCGGATACGGGCTCGGGCTCGGTCGAGATCCGCGGCGGGTCGGGCACACTCCGGGCCGACACGGGATCCGGCCGCGTGGTCATCGAGGGATTTGCCGGTTCGATCGAGGCGGACACGGGATCTGGCTCCGTGCGCGCGCGCGAAGTGTCGAACGTGCGCCGGCTCGACGTCGACACCGGGTCCGGCAGCGTCACGGTCGAAGGCGACCTGTCGGCACTGGAGTCACTCAACATCGACACCGGCTCCGGCGGCGTGAGCCTGCGCTCCTCCGCGGCGCCGTCGATGGAGATCCGCATCGATACGGGCTCGGGCGGTGTCGACGTCAATGCGGCGGGCGCGTCGGTGCAGGAATCGGATGACGTATGGACCGTGCGGCTGCGCGAGGGCACCGCACGCGGCGTTATCGACACCGGCTCCGGCAGCGTCGACATCGACATGCCCTGAAGCGGATTCAACCGGTGAGGAGCACGCTTTCCGCGTGTTCCTGCGCCTCCGGCGTGCCGAACAGCACGACGACGTCTCCTTCCCTGAGCTTCATGTCCGGGTTCGGCTCGCGGCCGACGATGCCGTCGCGCCGCACGGCGGTGAACGACACCTCGGCGCCGCGCTCGCGCACCTCGCGGATCGTCTTGCCGATCACCCAGGCCCCGGGCGGCAGCAGCACCGTGTGCAACTCTTCGCGGAACCGCCCCGTCTCCTCCACACTGCCCGCCGGGTCCCGGCCATAGACAGAGCGCAGCGCCTTATAGCGTTCGCGGCGGATGTCACCCAGCCTGCGGATCACGCGCGACGGGGGGACGTCGAGCATGTGCAGCGTATTGCCGACCAACGTCAGCGCGGCTTCGAGCGTCTCCGGCACCACCTCCGTCGCGCCCGCCTCGAGAAGCGCGTCGAGGTTGGAGTCGTCTATGGCCCGCACGAGGATCGGCAGGTCCGTGCGCAGCCGCCTCAGCGCCCGCACCGTAGCGAGTGACCGGGGCGCGTCCGAATAAGTCACGACGACCGCGAGGGCGCGGTCGAGCCCGGCGGATTCCAGTATGCCTTCGTCGGCAGCATCACCGTAGAGCACGGGATCGCCGGCCGCCATCGCTGTGCGCACGCGCTTCGGGTCGAGGTCAATCGCGAGGAACTCGAAGCCCTCGCCCTCCAGCACGCGGGCGACGTTCTGCCCGACACGCCCGTAGCCGCATAGCATGACGTGCTCGCGCTGTGCCACCGCCTGAGTCGCGGCGTCGACGCGCGCCAGGCTGGTGGACGTCGGCGCCCGCTCCCGCAGCAGGAAGCGCGCGATGGCCTTGTTGTGCCGGATCAGGTACGGGGAGGCGAGCATGCTGAGCGTGATGGCGGCGAGCAGCGCCTGCGTCAGGCCCGGAGCGACCAGGCGGTTGTCGAGCATCAGCGCGAGCAGGGCGAAGCCGAATTCGCCGCCGTGGGCAATGACGATGCCGGTGCGCAGCGCCTTGAACCACTCGCCCGCAAAATAGCGGGCCGCCAGCATCACGACGACTGTCTTGAGCACGAGCATTCCTGCGAGCATTGCCAGCACAGTCGGCAAGTACCGCGTCAGGGCAGGCAGGTCGAGCTGCATGCCGATGGTCACGAAGAAGAGTCCGAGCAGGGTATCGCGGAACGAGCGGATCCCCGACTCGATCTGATAACGGTACTCGGTCTCGGCGAGCATCAGGCCGGCGAGGAACGCGCCCAGCGCAAATGACAGGCCGGCCGCGTGCGTGGCCCATCCCGAGCCGACGGCGACGAATAATACCGCGAAGGTGAACAACTCCGGCGCACGGCTCGAGGCGATCTCGTGAAACAGCGGGCGCAGCAGCCAGCGCCCGGCGGCCAGCACCACAACGAGCGCGAGCGCTGCCTTGCCGACGGCGAGCGCCACGCCTGCCGTCGAGAACTGCTCCTCGGGCGCGGACAGTGCGGCGGCGAGCGCGAAGAACAGCGCGAACGCGATGTCCTGGAACAGCGAAGTGCCGAACCCGAGCCGCCCGTGCGTGCGGTTCAGCTCGTCCTGCTCCATGAGCTGGCGCAACAGCACCGGCGTCGAAGTCATCGACACGGCGCCGCCCAGCACGATGGCGACAGGCAGCGGGATCCCGAAAGCCCACGCGATCGCCGCGACTGCGGCGGTCGTCAGGCCGACCTGCAGGCTGCCGAGCCAGAATACCTCGCCGCGCATTGCCAGCAGCCGCGGGAGCGAAAAGTCGAGGCCGAGCGTGAACAGCAGGAAGACGACGCCAAACTCCGCGAGCGCGCGGGTGGTCTCGGTCGACTCGACCCAGCCGAGGACGTGCGGTCCGACCAGCATGCCGACCAGCAGGAAGGCCACAATCAGCGGCAGCCGCAGGCGGCGCAGCCCGATGACCACGGCGAGCGTCGCGACCAGCAGGATCAGGATGTCTTCGAGGACGCTGTCGACCAGGTGCAGTACCTCCCGCGTCCATGTTGTCGTCCGCCGGGCCGTGACGCAAACCCCGAGCGGTGCGACCGCGGGCAAGCCCTGCTAGCATCGATCGCGACTTTGTGGAGGCGATTCCTTGCAGGTCGAAGCGCGTGATGAAGGCGGCCGCCGCCTGATACGGATGCGCGGTCGCTGGACCGTCGAGGAAGCGGCCTTGCTTGCGCCGCTGCTGCAGCAGGCCGCACAGGGCCCCGGCGGCGGCGTGCTCGTGTTCGACGCGACCGCCGTCGAGAGCATGGATCTCTCGGGCGCCTGGCTGCTGCACTCGCGCGAGGAGGGCCTGCTGCAATCCGGCGGCCGCGTCGAATGGAACGGCGGTCGGCCTTCCCTGCTCGGGTTCATCGACCGTACGCTCGACAGCGGGCGCGGGAAGGCGCCGCCCGCCGAAACGCAGCCGGGCATCCGGGGGGTCCTGCACGGGCTCGGGTTGCGGACGGTGCGCGTGCAGGAAGGCGTGCTCGACTTCGTAGGCTTCCTGGGTGCCGTCACCGCGGGCTGCGGGCGCCTCTTCGGGAGCCTGAAACGTCTCCGGCTGCCATCCGTCGTGCGCCATGTTTATGAAACCGGGCTGACCGCGGTGCCGATCGTCGCGCTCATCGCTTTCCTGATCGCCGTGATCGTCGCCTACATAGGCGCGCAGCAGCTGCGGAAGTTCGGCGGCGAGATTTTCGTCGTCGATCTCGTGACGGTCGCCGTGCTGCGCGAACTCGGCGTGCTGCTGACCGCGATCATCGTCGCGGGACGCTCGGGCAGCGCTTTCGCCGCCGAGATCGGCGCCATGAAACTGAACGACGAGGTCGATGCGCTCCGCGCCATCGGCATGGACCCGATCGAAGTGCTGGTGCTGCCCCGGATTCTCGGTCTCGTCATCGCGCTCCCGGCGCTCACGCTGGTGGCCGACGCGATGGGACTCGCCGGTGGCGCACTCCTTTCCTGGTACCTGGTGGACATTCCGTTCAGCCAGTTCCTCGAGCGCGCACAGGGCGCCATCGGGGAGATGACGTTCTGGGTCGGCATGATCAAGGCGCCCGTGTTCGCGGTCCTGATCGCGATGGTCGGCACGCTGCGCGGCATGCAGGTGCGGACCTCCTCGCGCGAGCTCGGCCGGCTGACCACGACAGCCGTCGTGCAATCGATCTTCCTCGTGATCCTGGCCGATTCCGTGTTCGCCGTCCTCTTTCTGGAACTCGACATCTGATGGAACCCATCATCTCGGTCCGCGGAATCGTCAACCGCTTTGGCGCCCAGGTCGTGCACGACGGGCTCGATGCAGACATCCGGCCGGGCGAAGTGTTCGGCATCGTGGGGGGCTCGGGCAGCGGCAAGTCGGTGCTGCTGCGGACCATGCTCGGGCTCCAGAAACCGTCGCAGGGCACGGTATGCATCGAAGGGCACGAGATCACGGCCCGGTCGGAGCGCGATATGCTGCCGGTGAAGCGACGGTACGGTGTGCTGTTCCAGCGTGGCGCGCTGTTCTCATCGCTTTCGGTCGCCCAGAATGTGGAGCTGCCGATCGCGGAGCACTACCGGATCGATCCCGTGCTGCTGCGCGAACTCGCGCTACTCCGGATCCGCATGGTCGGGCTTCCGGAGGATGCGGCGGCAAAGTTCCCGGCGCAGCTCTCCGGGGGCATGACGAAGCGGGTGGCGCTCGCGCGGGCGCTCGCCCTCGACCCCGCGATCCTATATCTCGACGAGCCGACTTCGGGCCTCGATCCGATTTCGGCCGCGGCCTTCGACACGCTGGTCCTGGAGCTCCAGAAGGCCCTCGCGCTGACAGTCGTGATGATTACCCACGATCTGGATACCATCTTCAGGATCTGCAACCGGGTTGGCGTGATCGTCGACGGCAGGATGATCAGCGGGACGCTCGACGAGATCGTCCGGCACGATCATCCCTGGATCCGGGATTACTTCCACGGCGAGCGCAGCCGCGCCCCGCGTGGACTGGCGGGAAAAGATGGATAGAGAAGCCAATTACGTCGCGGTCGGGGCCTTCGTGCTGCTGGTGCTCGCGCTCGGCGCGGGCATCGTCCTGTGGTACACGGGCCGGGCGGACGGCCAGAAGGAGGAGCGCTACGAGATCTACTTCAATGGCAGCGTGTCCGGACTCCCGGTGGGCGGCACCGTGCGTTATCTCGGCGTGTCGGTGGGGCGGGTGGCGCGCATCGGCGTGGACTCGCGGGATGCTTCGCGCGTGCGCGTGGTCGCCGACATTTCAGAGGAGGCGCCGATCCAGGGCGACACGGTGGCGCGTCTCGCCCTCCAGGGCGTCACGGGACTGCTGTTCATCGACCTCCGGCCCCGCGATCCGGGGTCGCTGCCGCTGCCGCCCGTCGAAAGCATCAGGTATCCGGTGATCCCGTCGGAGCAATCACAGTTTGACGAGCTGGTGAGCAGCCTGCCCGAAGTCGTCGCAAAGGCCGGCGAAACGCTCAACCGGATCAATGCAATGCTCTCGGACAGGAACATCGCCGCGGTCAGCGCGTCGATCGGGTACATGGAGCAGGCGACCGGCGACCTGCCGCTGGCCGTCGGCGAGGCGCGCGCGGTGTTCCTGGAGCTTCGCGCGGCCGCCACGGAAATCAAGGACACCGCCCGGGCGCTGAACGAATTGACGGCCACGGGCGGCGAGGAGATCCGCGTGGCAGTCACGCGGCTGCGCGAAGTCGCCGACAATGTCGCCAGCACGACCGCGCGCCTCGACCGGCTGGTCGCGGAGAACGAGGGCAACGTAGACCGCTTCGCGGAGCAGGGCCTGGCGGAGTTCGAACAGCTGGTTCGCGAGGCTCGCCAGGCGGTGCGCTCCATCGACAGTTTCACCGAGAGCCTGCAACGCGATCCTTCGCAGCTGATCTATCGCCCGGCACCCGCTGGCGTGGAGATTCCGCAATGAAGAAAACGACAGCGGCCGTGCTCTGCGCCTGCTTCCTTGCCGCGTGCTTTGGCGGACTCAGGAACGAGGCTGCGGCGCCGATCGCGTACCGCATCAGCGCGCCGCGGCTCGCGGCCGGACCGCCGGTGGCGGCGGATCTGCTGGTCACGGTCGAGGCGACCGCGCCGGGGCTCGACGGCAGCGACATCGCCGGTCGCTGGCCCGGTTCGAGAATCGATTACCTGGCGGGCGCGCGCTGGCCGGTTCGCACGCCGACGCTCGTCGAGTCGGCATTGATCGAGGCCCTGCAGGACTCCGGGCGGCTGCGCTCGGTGCAGGGCGACTTCGGCCGGTTCCGGTCGACGCACTCGATTGCGCTCGAGGTCCGCCGCTTCGAGGCCGACTATACGGGCGGCACGCCTCCCGTCGCCCAGGTCGCGCTGGCGGTGACGGTCGGACGGCATTCGGACCGGCAGGTGCTGGCCGCGTTCTCGGTCGTCGCGGAGGAGCAGGCGGCGGAAAATCGCGTCAGCTCGGTCGTCACGGCGCTCGATGCGGCATTCGGAAGGGCGGCGGCGGAGGTCGCCGCGACGAGCCTCGAAGTGATCTCCCGGGACCTCGCGCAGCCTTAGGCGAACATCCGCGTATAGCCGGCTTCGCCACGCAGTTGCGCGAGCAGCAGCTGCAGGAAATCCTCAGCCGTCATCGGCTCGCCGAACAGCCGTCCCTGGCCGTAGTGACAGTCGCGGCTGCGCAGGAAGTCGAGTTGCTGCTGCGACTCGATGCCCTCGGCGACGACCTCGAGGTCGAGGTTCTTGCCCATCTCGATGATCGTGCGCACCAGCGTCGCGTCTTCGCGGGAGACCGTCGCATGGCGCACGAAGGACTGGTCGATCTTCAGCGTGCCGACCGGGAACTGCTGCAGCGCCGACAGCGACGAATACCCGGTGCCGAAATCGTCGATGGACAGGTGCAGCCCCATGGCGTGCAGCTCGTCGAGCAGGCGGACCATGCGGCCCGCCTCGGTCATCAGGGTAGTCTCGGTGATCTCCAGCTCGAAGTTGGACGGCGCGACGCCCATGTCGTCGAACACCGAACGGTACCGCGTCAGGAACTCCGCCTGGCGCAGCTGCTTCAACGACAGGTTGATCGAGATCCGGCCGGGCTTCGGCACCTCGTTCTGCCAGCTCCGGTAGTCGCGGCAGACGCATTTCAGCACCCAGACGCCGATCTCCTGGATCAGGTTCGACTCTTCGGCGAGCGGGATGAACTGCGCCGGCGAGATGTCTCCGTGTCCCGGCAGCCGCCAGCGGACCAGCGCCTCGGCGCCGACCACGCGTCCGTCGCGAAGGTCGACTTTCGGCTGATACATGATCACGAGTTCGTCGCGCTCCACCGCGCGCCGGAGCTTTGCCTTCAGCATCAGGCGCTCGACCGCGATTGCGCTCATTTCCGGCGTGAAGAAGCTGTGGCTGTTGCCGCCATTCTGCTTCGAGTAGTACATCGCCGCGTCGGCATTGCGGATCAGGTCGACGACGTTGTCGGCATCGCGCGGAGAGAATGCAACGCCGACGCTGCCGGTCACGTACAGCTCATGCTGCGATAGCTGGAACGGGCGGCCGAGCTCGTCCAGCAGCTCGCGCGCGAGCGCGCTGATCGCGGGGCGGTTGTCGGTGTCTGCGGGGAGATTTTCGACGAACAGGGCGAATTCGTCGCCCGCGAGCCTGCCGAGCATGGTGTCCGCCGGCAGCTTCCGGCTCATGCGCTCGGTCAGGATCTCGAGCGCGCGGTCGCCGGCCGAGTGGCCGAAGGTGTCGTTGACCTCCTTGAAGCGGTCGAGATCCATGTACAGCAACGCCAGTTCCTTGCCGGCGCGGCGGGTGCGCGCGATCGCCTGCTGCAGGGAGTGCTGGAACTGCAGCCGGTTCGGGATCTTGGTCAGCGTGTCGTAACGGGCAAGATAGCGGATGCGCCGCTCGGCGCGCTTGCGCTCGGTGATGTTGCGCGCGACGAAGATGCAGCCCTGGAAGCGCGGATCTTCGGAGGCCATGACGGAACCCGAGAGCGACACCGGCACGACCTGGCCGGCCTGCGTGCGCACGGTCAGCTCGAGCGTCTCGTTCGTCGCCTGCTCGAAGCTGAAGTTCGGGCGGTCCTGGTCGGAGATCACGTAGGCCAGGGGACGGCCCAGCAGCTCCATCTGCGACCAGCCGAGCAACTGGGTTCCCGCGAGATTGATGCGCTTGATCAGCCCGTCGGGAGAGGTGATCAGGACGGCGTCATTCATGCTGTCCAGCATGATGTCGAGCGCCCGGCCGGTGGCGGCGTGGTCGGAGAGATTGATGCGCAGCCGCTCGATCGCGCTGCCGAGCGCGCTGCCGGTCCGTCCGACGGGCACTTCAATGCGCGTCACCCAGTCGCCGGCGGAGAGACGCTCGATCGCGTGCAGCAGGTCGGCGAGCGGTGACTCGATGCGCGCCGCGAATCGCCAGGCGGTCGCGAACGCGATGACGAGCAGAAGCCCGAGCCCCGCGAGCAGCCAGAGCAGGAGGTCCGAATTCCCCCGCCCGGCGAGGCCGGCGACCGCGACCAGACCGAGCACGATGACGAGCGCGACGGCTGCTGCGGTCGCGATGGCGAGACCATGCTTCTTGAGCAGCCGCTGCATGCGGTCTTGGCAGCCCCTAGCGTAAACCCGCATCATACCCGGGAAATCCGGGGTTCCCCAATTTGAACGGACTGCAGCTGACCGGCCGGGACCGAGGCCACCTGGAGGCGCAGGCCGAGCCGCGCTGCCTGCTGCATGCCGCGGCGGTCGAGCCATTCCTGGCAATGTGCGCCGCCGCCGCGCGCGCCGGCTTCGACCTGGTGCCGGTTTCATCGTTTCGCGACTTCGAGCGCCAGCGCTCGATCTGGAACGCAAAGTTCCGCGGCGAACGCCCGGCGCTCGATCGCCGCGGACGGCCCGTGCGGATGAATAAGCTCGATCCGGGCGAGCGCATCGAAACGATCCTCTGCTGGTCGGCATTGCCGGGCGCCAGCCGTCACCACTGGGGAACCGATGTCGACATTGCGGACGGTCGCGTCGCCGGTTACCGGCCGCGGCTCGAGGCAGACGAGTATCGGCGCGGCGGCCCGTTCGCGGCGCTATCCGGGTGGCTCTCCGCACACATGCGGCGTTACGGTTTCTATCGTCCCTATGCGAGCCGCCGGCCGGGCGTGCAACCCGAGCCCTGGCACCTGAGCTATGCGCCCGTGGCGCGTGGCGCGCTCGCTGCCCTGACGACGGAGTTGCTGGCGTCTGCCATCAGGGACAATGGCGTCGACGGGGAGGCGGAAATCCTGGCGCGGCTGCCGGCGATCAGGAAGCGTTACGTGCTGGACGTGGATGCGCCGCCACGCATGCGGTCGCGCCACGCGATGCTCAACCCGCGCTGACTTTTTCCGCGCCCCAGACGTCGTTCAGGTGCTCGACCAGGAGCGTGCGCACGCCGTCCATCGGGTTCGGCGCGACGGTGAAAACCGGCGGATTCCGGCGCAGCATTGGCCAGCGGCTGCCGCGCGTGAGGCCGCGCAGGAAGTCCACATTCTGCCGGATCGCGTTCATGTACGGATTGTCGCCGCCATACAGCGGCTCCACGTGACGATAGGCGTGCTCGAATGCCCTGCCGAGGCGTTTATCGATGGTCGTGGCGATGAACTGCGGCGTCTGCCGCAGCAGGTCCAGCCCGGATCCGTAGAGCACCTTGGGCCCGTCGCTCGCCGCGCGCACGGCGACACCGCCCAGCACGAACTCGGCGTACAGGCGGTCGCGGCATTTCTCCAGGTAACAGCGGTCCGCCATCTGCGCGAGCATGTCGGCCGTGCCGAGCAGCTGCCCGACCAGGCGGTCGCGCGGGTCGTCGACGCGCAGCAGGTCCAGCGGCACTTCGTAGCCGGTGAAATGCACGACGCGGGTCGCAATCGGCACCCATTCGTCGAGCCCGGCGTCGGGCAGGTACCGGGACAGGTACCTGGCGCTTCGTGTCACGTGATTGCGCGTGAACACGGCGCCGTTGGCGACGGCGGACTCGCTCGACTCGCGGATGTAGCCCGCGTCATGGAAGAGCGCGGTGATGATGGCGACCAGTGCGCGCTCGGCGCCGATGCGCGGTCCGTCCGCGTGCGACCGTTCGTAGCCCGCGAGCAGGCGCGTCATCGCGAGCACGACGTCCTGCGAGTGCTGCAGGTCGTGATAGACCGTGTCCACGCCGAGATACCCCGGCATCCGGCCGGTGAACAGGCGCTCGAAGTCGACGAGCGCGGTTTCGAGCGCCCGCGTCGGCGACCCGGGCCAGGTGTCCGAATAAAGCTCGAGCACGGCCGCGCGCACGGCGGCCGGGGAGCTGACCTGGACCGTGTCGGTGACGTCGAAATCGCTGCGGCGGTAGGGTCGGGGCACGCGCTTGCGGGCCTCCGTTCGTGGGGATCCCACCGGGGACTGTACGCCTCCCGGAGCGGTCCGGGCCGGCATGGTTGTCGCGTATTTGCGGAGTGTCACATTCTTTGGCTCAGGCTATGTCAAAGGCCGCCAGGACCGGTGCGTGGTCGGAAGGGCGTTCCCAGGCGCGCGTCGCGCGGTCGATCGTGCAGGCAGTGCAGGCGGCCGCGAGTTCCGGCGACGCAAGCAAAAGGTCGATGCGCAGCCCATGGTTCCGGCGGAAGGCGCCCATGCGGTAGTCCCACCACGAATAGGTTTTTTCCGGCTGCTCGAACTGCCGGAAAAGATCGGTGAAGCCGAGCGCCTGGATCTTCGCGAGCGCCTCGCGTTCCGGCGGGCTGACATGCACCGAGCCTTCCCAGGCCGCGGGATCGTGCACGTCGCGGTCCTCCGGCGCGATGTTGAAGTCGCCGGCCACGAGCAGCCGCGGATGCCGGGCCAGCAGCGCCGCCAGGTAGCCGCGCATCCGTTCCAGCCACGCAAGCTTGTAGCCGTACTTTTCGGAGCCGACCGACTGGCCGTTCGGCACGTAGACATTGACGAGGCGCACGCCGCCGATGGTAGCGGCAATCACCCGCCGCTGCGGATCGTCGTCGTCCGGCATGCCCATGACGACGTCGTCGGGGTCTGCGCGCGCGAGGATGGCGACGCCGTTGTAGGTTTTCTGGCCGAAATGCACGGCCCGGTATCCGAGCGCCTGGATCGGCTCGTGCGGGAACTGCTCGTCGGCCAGTTTCAGTTCCTGCAGTGCAAAGGCATCCACCGGATGGTCGGCAAGCCACTGCTGCAGGTGATCGATCCGCACGCGCAGCGAGTTGACGTTCCAGGTGGCGATCTGCATGCGGATGCCAATATACGCGCCACGTCAGGTTTCGACGAGCAGCTCCGTGCGGCCGAAGCCGGAAAACGCCGCGACTGTGCGATTCGGAAATGCGCCGCAGCGCAGGTTGAGCAGGCTCGCAGTCGCGTTGTAGCGCTCGCGACGCTCGGCGACGCGGCCGTCAAGCGTGGCCAGCCGGCTGACGAGCGCGCCGAACGCGCGGCTCATCGCGAACTGCGGATAGTTGCCAGCCTGATCGATGAGCATCGCGACCGCGGCGTGCTGCGCCTTCTCGGCGCTCGCCAGCGCGGGTATGTCCGCGCGCTCGACGGCGGCCATCATGGCGCGGCCGGATTCGATCACGCGCTCGAGTGTTTCCTGCTCGTGGCGCATCAGCCGCGAGCAGAGCGCGGTGACGGCGGTGACGAATTCCTGGCGTTTCCGGAGCTGCAGCGCGAATTCGCGCCAGGCCAGTTCGACGTCGCTGCGCAGCCTGAACAGGCCTCGCCGCACGGCGAAGGCGCCGCAAGCAGCGGCCGCGGCGAGTGCCGCGAGCACGGGCACGATGATCCAGGCCATGAGCGGATCGAGTATATCATCGGCCTTCGCGGCAGCTTCGCGGGGCAACAGTGGCTCTGGACTGGGATCTGATCGTCATCGGTGGCGGCAGTGGCGGCCTCGCCTGTGCGCAGCGCGCGGCGGCGCACGGCGCGCGCGTCGTGATCGCCGAACCCGGAGCGCTCGGTGGCACCTGCGTCAATGTCGGCTGCGTGCCGAAGAAAATCATGTATCACGCGGCCGAGCTCGCGCATGGCATCGCCGACGCGCGCGACTACGGGTTTGACGTCGCGCTCCGGGGTCATGACTGGGGCGCGCTGAAGCACCGCCGCGATGCCTACGTGCTGCGCCTGCGCGGCATCTATCTCGAGAACCTGCTGAAGAGCAATGTCACGCTGCTGCGCGACCGTGCGCGCCTGGCGGGAACCGGGCAGGTGGCGATCGGCAATGCGCTGCACCGCGCAGCGCACGTGGTCGTGGCGACCGGCGGACGCCCGCGGGTGCCGCCGGTTCCGGGCGCGCAGGCAGGCATCACGTCGGATGGTTTCTTCGGGCTCGAGCGCATGCCGGGCTCGGTCGCGATCGTCGGCAGCGGCTATATCGCGGCGGAACTATCGGGCGTATTTGCGGCGCTAGGCGCGCGCGTGACCATCGCGATGCGCTACGACCGCGTCCTCCGAGGCCTGGACGAAATGCTGTCGCGGCGGCTGATGGCGGCGATGCAGGCTGACGGGATTTCGCTTGTGCGGGACGCCTCGGTAACGGCGACCGAGTGCGCTCCGGACGGCCATCGTCTGACGCTTGCCGACGGTCGGACGCTGGGTCCGTACGGCTGCGTCGTCTGGGCGGTCGGCCGGCAGCCGAATACCGCCGATCTCGGGCTAACCGAAACGAACGTCGCGATCGGCGAGGACGGCGAGATCGTGACCGACGCCCTGCAGGATACGTCGGCGCCTGGCGTCCATGCGATCGGCGACGTGACGGGACGCGCGGAGCTCACGCCAGTCGCGATCGCCGCGGGCCGCCGCCTCGCGGACCGACTGTTCGGCGGCGAGCCGGATCGTCACCTGGACTACCGGCTGATCCCGACCGTGATCTTCAGCCATCCGCCGATCGGCACCGTGGGGCTGACCGAGTCCGCGGCGCGCGCGCTGCACGGCGATTCGGTCGAGTCGTTCGAGGGCGATTTCATGCCGCTCTATCACGGCATTACCGCGCGCCGCCGCCGCGCCGGCATCAAGCTCGTCACGGAAGGCGCCGAACGCCGCATCGTCGGCCTGCACGTGATCGGCATGGGCGCGGACGAGATGCTGCAGGGTTTCGCGGTCGCGGTACGGATGGGAGCGACCAAGCGCGATTTCGACGACACGGTCGCGATTCACCCGACGAGCGCCGAAGAACTGGTCACGCTGCGCGGATGAACATCCGTCCCTACCGCGAATGGCGCCCCGTCATCGGCAGCCGCGTCTGGATCGATCCGGCGGCAACCGTGATCGGCCGCGTCACTATTGCCGACGACGCCTCGATCTGGCCCGGCGCGGTGCTGCGCGGCGACGTCAACTTCATCCGCATCGGCGCGCGCACCAGCATCCAGGACGGCAGCATCCTGCACGTCGCGAGCGACCGGCTCGCGGGTAATGGCGGCATCCCGCTGATCGTCGGCGACGACTGCACGGTCGGGCACCGCGTGGTCCTGCACGCCTGCACCGTCGGCAATCGCTGCCTGATCGGCATGGGCGCGATCCTGATGGACGGCGCGGTGGTCGGCGACGAAACGATCGTCGGCGCCGGCAGCCTCGTGCCGGCCGGCAAGCAGATTCCGCCGCGCACGCTCTGGGTCGGCAGTCCGGCCCGGCAGGCGCGCGCACTGACGGAGCGGGAGATCGGCTCTCTGGCCGAGTCGGCGGCGCACTACGTGGCGCTGAAAGATGATTATCTGGCGCGGTGACAGAAGTTTTTAATGTTTATTAATCAAATACTTAAACAGGCCCCAGGGCATCGATGACAGGCCGGGTCGCCGGCCGGACCCCGTGCCAGAGCAGATAAGATTCCGCGGCCTGCTCGACCAGCATCCCCCAGCCCTTGTAGGCATGCAGGGACCCGCGCTCCTGCGCCCAGCGCATGAAGGCCGTGTCGCCGCGCCCATAGGCCATGTCGTAGCAGACGGTGTCGGGGCCGACCGCCCGTGGCGGCAGGGCCGGCACTTCGCCCGCGAGACTCGCGGCCGTGGCATTGAGCACGATGTCCCAGGGCTTGTCGTCGACCGCGTCGAAGCTCGAGGCCGACATCTCGCCGAGATCCGAGAATTCGTCGCGCAATCCGATCGCCCGTTCCGGTGTGCGGTTGGCGATGCGGATCTCGCGCGGCTCCTGCTCGAGCAGCGGCGCCAGGACGCCCCGCACGGCGCCGCCGGCGCCGAGTATCAGCAGGCGCGCGCCGGCGACCGTGACGCCGAGATTGCGCATGAGATCCATGACGAGTCCGATGCCGTCGGTGTTCTCGCCGTAGAGCTCGGTTGCGCTGCGCCGGATGATCGTATTGACTGCGCGTGCGCGTTCGGCGCGCGCCGACAGGTCATTGACGATCTCGGCGGCCGCGGGCTTGTGCGGCAGCGTGACGTTGGCGCCGCTGCCGCCCTCGACGAAGAAATTGATCACTGTGAAACGGAAATTTTCGGGCTCCACGTCCTGCAGCTTGTAGTCGACGAGATGGTCGAACTGGCGCGCGAACAGGCCATGAATGAACGGAGACCAACTATGGCTGGCGGGATGTCCGAACAGCACGTAGCGGCCGGGTCCGGTCGATATCGACACGTTACTGACTTCCCTGCAGCCAGGCCGCCGCGCGGCCGGCAAAGTAGCTGAGTATCCCGTCGGCGCCCGCGCGCTTGATGCAGCCGAGACTTTCGAGCACGGTCTGCCGCTCGTCGAGCCAGCCGTTCGCGGCCGCCGCCATCAGCATCGCGTACTCGCCGCTCACCTGGTAGACGAAGGTCGGCACGCCGAAAGCGTCCTTCACGCGGCGCACGACATCCAGATAAGGCAGGCCCGGCTTGATCATCACGATATCGGCGCCTTCCTGGATGTCGAGCGCGACTTCCCGGAGCGCTTCGTCGCTGTTCGCCGGATCCATCTGGTAGTTCGCTTTTTCGGCCTTGCCGAGCGAGGCCGCGGAACCGACCGCGTCGCGGAAGGGTCCGTAGAAGCCGGATGCGTACTTGGCCGAATAAGCGAGAATCCGGGTGTTGTGCCGACCGTCTTTCTCGAGCGCCGCGCGGATCGCCCCTATTCTCCCGTCCATCATGTCGGAGGGCGCGACGACATCCGCACCGGCCTCGGCCTGCGAGCGCGCCTGGCGCACGAGCGCCTCGATGGTCGCGTCGTTCAGCACATAGCCCGCGTCATCGACGATGCCGTCCTGGCCATGGGTCGTGAACGGATCGAGGGCGACGTCGGTGATGATGCCGAGCTCCGGCACGGCGCGCTTCAGCACGCGCACCGCGCGCTGCGCGAGGCCTTCCGGGTTCCAGGCCTCGCGGCCGTCCAGCGATTTGGCAGCGGGATCCGGCACCGGGAAAAGCGCGACCGCCGGGATGCCGAGCTTGAGAAGCCGCTCGGCCTCGGCGACCAGCAGGTCAATGCCGAGGCGCTCGATGCCCGGCATGGATGCGACAGGTTCGCGGGCCGCGTCTTCGATGACGAACAACGGCTGGATCAGGTCGTCCGCGCTCAGGCGGGTTTCGCGGGCGAGCCGGCGGGAAAAGGCGTCGCGGCGCATACGGCGCATGCGCGTGCCCGGAAAGCTTCCTGCGGGAGGCTGGCCCATGAGACTCCTGGCCCGGCGTTTCCTGCGGTAAAGTCGCCCGTTCTGTGCCGGAAATAACCAGCGACTATGGCCGGTCTTTATACATGAACCGCGACGACACAGGAACGGACGCCCGTCGGCGTTTCGGCAGTCTGTGCGAGAGCCTCCGGCCCGACCTCCTGCGATTCGCGTACTGGCTCGGGCGGGACCGGCAGCTCGCGGAGGACGTGGTGCAGGAGGCGATGTTGCGGGCCTGGAAATCGCTCGATTCGCTGACGGACGAGGGCAAGGCGAAATCCTGGCTGCTGACGATCGTGCGGCGCGAGTTCGCGCGCAGTTTCGAGCGCAAGCGACTCGAGGTATCCGACCTCAGCGCGCTGGTCGCCGCGGAAGCCGACGTGCTCGCAGCCGAGGACGACGACGACCTTGCGCAGATGCGCGAAGCGCTGTTCAGGCTGGAAGACGAATATCGGGAGCCGCTGGTATTGCAGGTATTGATGGGCTACACGACGCAGGAAATCGCCGATGCGATGGGCATGCAGCAGGGCGCGGTGCTGACGCGGCTGTTCCGCGCGCGCGCGCGCCTGCGCCGCGAACTCGGCCTCGCCGCGGAGCCTGCGTGATGATGAACTGCATGGACTTCCGCCGGCAGGTCGGCGCCGAGCCCGCGCTGGACGGCGGCGACATCGAGGCCCACCGCCGCGACTGCCCGGCCTGCGCCCGTTACCAGAACGAATTGCGCGCGATGGACGGCGTGATCGCCCGCGCGCTTGCGCTGGACGTCGCGCGCATCGGCAGAAAGCCGGCGGCCGCCGCACCGGCCGCTTCGCGGCGGCGGCTGTTCGCGATCGCGGCCTCCATCGCGGTCGGCCTGGCAGTCGGGCTGATGCTGCTGATCGGCGCACCGCGCGCCTCGATCGCGCGCGAGGTCGTCGACCACATCACGCATGAGCCGGGCACGATGGCAGGCACCGCGCCGCTCGCGCCCGTGGCGCTCACGGGCGTGCTCGGGCCCGAAGGCGCAAGGCTGCGTCCCGGCATCGGCGACGTCACGTTCGCGGCCCGCTGTCTGCACGACGGCCAAGTCGTACCGCATCTCGTCGTGCGCATGCCCGAAGGTGTGGTCACGGTGCTGGTTCTCGGTCATCGTGATATCGGCAAGCCGCTCCGGATCGAGGACCAGGGGCTGATCGGCATGGTGCTGCCCGCGCCGCGCGGCAGCATTGCGATCGTCGGCCAGGATCTCGCGGACCCGGAAGGTGTCGCGCGCAAAGTGTTCGAAGCGGTGGATTGGGGCGTCTGAACCCGGCCACCTGGAAGTCAACTAAGGAGATCTATCCAATGTCGAATCGAGTGAACAGGAAACCGGTGGCCGTCGCGATTGGCGCGGCGCTCATCTCGTCCATCGCGGTCGCTGGGGTCGCCCAGGCCAGTGCCTACGCCGTCAGTGCGCTCGGCACCGGCTACATGCTGGCCGCCAGCGAAGCGCCGCCCGCCGCGGCCGCGGATGAAAAGGCCAAGGAAGGAAAATGCGGCGAAGGCAAGTGCGGCGCCGACAAGAAGGGCGAAGGCAAATGCGGTGAAGGCAAATGCGGTGAAGGCAAATGTGGCGAAGGCAAGTGCGGCGCCGACAAGAAGCCGGCGGAAGAAGAAAAGCCGAAGGCCTGAAGGACCGCTATCGATGCGCGGTTCTCCGCGCGACAGGGCGGCAGCCGGTCACCGGCCGCCGCCTTTTTTTATTCTCCGGCGATCATCGCGACGCGCGTGCGTCCGGCGCCGTCCGGCGCGAACACCCGGTGCAGGGCGGGCAGCGCCTCGCGCAGATCCCGGTCGAGCTGCCAGGGTGGCTCGAGTATCACGAGCCCGGAGCCGTTCAGCCCGGCGCGCGAATCGTCCGGGTGCACGCAGAGTTCGGCGACGAGCAGCCTGCGCATGCCGGCATCGATGAGCCGCCAGTGCAGCCTTGCGGCCACCGCGCCGACCTTGATCGGGTACCAGGCCATCAGGACGCCCTGGGGCCATCGCGCCGACGCCGCGACCAGTGCATCGGCCACGTGCGTGAAATCCGCCTCCTGCGCCTCGTAAGGCGGATCGATGATCGCGAGCCCGCGGCTGGCAACGGGCGGCAGCAGCGCGCCCAGCGCCTCGAATCCGTCGCGGCAGTGCACGGCGAAGCGCGCGTCGCCGCGGAGCTCGCCGCGGAGGTGTTCCGTCTCGACCGGCTGCAGTTCGCAGAAGGCAGCGCGATCCTGCGGGCGCAACAGCATCGCGGCGAGGAGCGGCGAGCCCGGATACTCGCGGGGCGACCCTTCCGCACCGCCATTGAATGCGCGCACGAGTGCGAGATAGCGCGTGACGGGTTCGGGAAGCTTCGCAGGCGCCGCCGCCGCGAGCTTCAGGATGCCGCGGCCCGCCTCGGAAGCTGTTTCGCGCGAACCCAGGTCATAACGGCCGCGGCCCGCGTGCGTGTCGAGCAGGAAGAGCGGCCGCTCCTTCTGCATGAGCCGGTCGAGCGCCGCGACGAGCGCGACATGCTTCATCACGTCGGCGAAGTTGCCGGCGTGGCAGGCGTGCCGGTATTTCACTTCCCGGCGAGCCAGTCGCGCGGGCGCAGGTAATCGCGGTACAGCGATTCCTCAGGCGAGCCGGATTCCGGCTGCCAGCCGTACTCCCAGCGCACGAGCGGCGGCAACGACATCAGGATGGATTCCGTGCGCCCGCCGCTCTGCAACCCGAACAGCGTGCCGCGATCTTGCAGCAGGTTGAACTCGACATAGCGGCCGCGGCGGTAGAGCTGGAATGTGCGCTCGCGATCGCCATATGCGGTGTCGCGTCGCCGGTCGGCGATCGGCAGCCAGGCTTCGAGGAAGGCATCCCCAACGCGTTGCGCGAAGACGAAGCAGGCGTCGAATCCCCATTCGTTCAGGTCATCGAAGAACAACCCGCCGACGCCGCGGGTCTCCCCGCGATGCGGCAGGTAGAAGTACCGGTCGCACCAGTCCTTGTAGCGCTCGTAGGTGCCAGCGGGGCAGGGGGAGCAGGCCTTCCGGGCGCACTCGTGCCAGTGGCGCACGTCGGCGAGCACCGGATAAAAAGGTGTCAGATCGAAGCCACCGCCGAACCACCAGGCCGCCGGGGCACCCGCCGGCTCCGCGATGAAAAAACGCAGGTTCATGTGCGTGGTCGGCACGTGGGGATTGAGCGGGTGCAGCACGAGCGAGACGCCGGCCGCCGAATAGGGCGCGCCGGCGAGGGCGGGGCGCGCATGGGTTGCGGAAGCCGGCAGCGCGTCGCCCGTGATCTCGGAGAAGCTGACGCCTCCCTGCTCGATCAGCGCGCCGTCCGTGAGCACGCGCGACTCACCCCCGCCGCCGGCCTGTCGCTGCCAGCGGTCGCTGCCGAAACGCCCCCGACCGTCGGCCTGTTCGATGGCATCCACGATCCGCTGCTGCAGATCGACGAGCCATGCGTGGACGGCGGCGCGATCCGTCACGGCCTACTCCCTGGCGGCGCGGGCCCTGGCCGCGCCCTTGCGAGGCGCCGCCTTCTTCTTCGCCGCCGCGGGCTTCGCGGCAGCTTTCGCATTGTTCTTCGTCGGTTTTTCCGCGGGCATCGCGGTCGTGGCGGACGCACCGTCGGCGGGTGAGGCGTCGGTGGCCGGCGCGGCTGCTTTCTTGCGGCGCCCGAAGCGTCCCTTGCGCTCCGGCGCGGCCGCGAGCATTGCCTGGCATTCCTCGAGCGTCAGCGAGGCGGGCTCGCGTTCCTTCGGCACCTTGGCGTTGCGCTTCCTGTCGGTGACATACGGCCCGTAGCGGCCCTTCAGCACCTGGATGCCGTGCTCGGGAAAGTCCTTGATCGTGCGTTCCCGGTCGGCGGCGAGCTTTGCCTCCACGATCTCGAGCGCGCGTGGCAGCTCGAGCGTGAATGGATCGTCTTCCTTGATGGACGCGTACTTCGCGCCGAATTTCACGTAGGGGCCATACTGGCCGCGGCTGACGCTGATCGGCACGCCGTCCGGACCGTGGCCGAGATCGCGCGGCAGTGACAGCAGCTTCAGCGCGTCGTCGAGCGTGACGTCGTCCATGCGCTGGCCCGGCATCAAGCTCGCAAAGCGCGGCTTGTCCGGGTCGGTGCGCGATCCCTGCTGGACGAACGGCCCGTAGGCGCCCATGCGCACGGTGATCGGCTTGCCCGACACCGGGTCGCGGCCTATCTCGCGGGATTCCGCGACTTCTTCGCGCGAGACGGATCTCCCGATGTGCTGCACTCGCTCGCTGAACGGCTTCCAGAATCGCGCGAGCTCCAGGTGCCATTCCTTTTCGCCGTTGCTGATCTCGTCGAGCACGTCTTCCATCAATGCGGTGAACCCGTAGTCCACGTAGGTGCCGAGGTACTTGACCAGGAAGCGGCTGACGATCTTGCCGATGTCGGTCGGGATGAAAGCGCGCCCGCTCATCTCGACGTAGCGGCGATAGCGCAGCGTCTCGATGATCGATGCGTAGGTGGACGGGCGGCCGATGCCGTGGCTTTCGAGCGACTTGACGAGCGATGCCTCGGTGTAGCGCGGCGGCGGCTGCGTGAAGTGCTGTTCGGGCCGCAGCGTCTCGAGCACGACCCGGTCGCCCGTCTCGAGCGGCGGCAGGCTGCGGTCGTCCTCGCTCTCGACGTCGGTGTCGTCCTCGTCGTGATCCTCGTGATAGGCGGCCAGGAATCCGGGCTCGAGCAGCGTTTGCCCGTTCGCGCGGAACACGTGGCGCTTGGCGCCGCTCGCGCCGGCCGCGCCCGCAAGGAGGTCCACCGCGACCGTATCGAACACGGCGGGCGCCATCTGGCAGGCGACCGCTCGTTTCCAGATGAGGGCATAAAGCCGCCGCTGGTCGTCGTCGGGCAGGTCCTGCTCCGCTTTTTGCGGCGTTTCCGATGCGACGGTAGGCCGGATGGCCTCGTGCGCCTCCTGCGCGTTCTTGGATTTCGTCTTGTACTCGTTGATGCCGTCCGACAGCGCCTTTTCGCCGAAGGTCGTGCGGATCATGTCGCGGATCTCGGTGACCGCGTCTTTCGACAGCGATACGGAGTCTGTGCGCATGTACGTGATATGCCCGGATTCGTACAGCCGCTGCGCCGTCTGCATGGTGCGCCGCGCCGTGAAGCCGAGCTTGCGGGCGGCCTCCTGCTGCACGGTCGAGGTCGTGAAGGGCGGCGGCGGATTGCGCCGCTTCGGCCGGCGCTCGACGTTCTCGACGGTCAGCACGCCGTCGGCCGCGTCGAGGATCGTGCGCTCGACCGCGCGCGCGTTGCCCTCGTTGGTGATGCTGAAGCGCGACTTCTGGGTGTCGGCCTCGACCTTTTCACCGCGGTACTCGACGAGCCGCGCCGGGAACTTCGACGTGTCTTTCGAGGCATCGGCCTCGACGGTCCAGTACTCCTGGCGCACGAACCGGGAGATCTCCTCCTCGCGCTCGCAGATGAGCCGGAGCGCCACGCTCTGCACGCGACCGGCCGACAGCCCCGGCTTGATCTTCTTCCACAGCAGCGGCGACAGGTTGAAGCCGACCAGGTAGTCGAGCGCACGCCGCGCCTTGTAGGCGTTCACCAGGTTTTCATTCACGCCGCTTTCGGCCTGGGCGACCGCTTCGCGCACGGCATTCTTCGTGATTTCGTAGAAGCGCACGCGCTTGAGCGCCTTGCCGTCGAGCGCGCCATGCTCGCGCAGGATCTCCGACAGGTGCCAGGAGATCGCTTCGCCTTCACGGTCGGGGTCGGTCGCGAGGTAGAGCGCGCTCGCTTTCTTCATCGCGCGTTCGATGGCGTCGACCTTCGGCCGGCTCTTCTCGATCATCTGGTAGGACATCTCGAAGTTGCGTTCGGGATTGACCGCGCCTTCCTTTTCGATCAGGTCGCGCACGTGGCCATAGGACGCGAGCACCTCGAAGTCCCCGCCCAGGTACTTCTTGATGGTCTTCGCCTTGGCCGGCGACTCCACGATGACGAGGTTTGTGGCCATGCTTAATTCCGTCTCACGTCGTCCCCAGAAATGCCAAAGCCGCGGGCCCGGCCGCGGCTCTCTGGCCGAACCGGGCGGACTGCGTTCAGTGCATCGCGTCCCGGCGCTCGTCGAAGACCAGATCTTCCATGCGCTGGTAGGCGGTTTCCTGGCCCGGCTGGCTGAACAGCACCATCAGGACCACCCATTTCAGCTGCTCGATATCGATGTCGTCGGCCTCGAGCGCGAGCAGCCGGTCGATCACGACCTCGCGCTGGGCCGCGGACAGGATGCCCAGGTTCTCGAGGTGCAGCAGGTAGCCGCGCACGTCGGTGTCGAGGCGGATCTGTTCGTGCCCGCTGAACACGCGCACCGCCCGCGCCGTTCCTTCGGCGAGCGCGCGATCGGGATCGGACGCCAGGCTCTCGAGCCAGATCAGCGCGCGCTCGATGTCTGCCTCGGGATAGCCGGCCTGCTCGAGCTCCAGCTTGAGCGACTCGCGGTCCGGCGTGGAGTCGTCCTCGGCATCCAGGAAGTTTTCAAACAGGTGAATCAGGATGTCGAGCACGCTGTCCTTCATTTTGTCCGCCTCGGTGAAGTGCGGCAATAACGCCCGCCGGTCAGCGACTCGACCCGCCCGGCGAGCTCGAGCATCTGCAGGGTCGAAACGACGGTGTGGGCTGCAAGTCCCGTGCGTTCGACCAGCCTGTCGAGGTCCGCCGGTCCGAAACCGAGCGCATTCAACAGCATTTCCGCGCCGCTGTCCAACCGGTCGGCTCCGTTCTCGGCGACATCCCGCGCTCCGGATGCGGTTTTTGCGGGCGGCGGGACATGCGCAAAGCCGATCACGGAGAGCACATCGTCGGGTGTTTCGACGAGCGCCGCGCCGTCTTTTATCAGGCGATGGCATCCGCGCGCGAGGGCATTATGTATGGAGCCGGGAACCGCGAGGACGTCGCGCCCCTGCTCGCCGGCGAGCCGCGCAGTGATCAGCGATCCTGAGCGCGCAGCCGCCTCGATCACGAGCACGCCGCGGGACAATGCCGACATCAGGCGGTTGCGCTGCGGGAAGTTCACGGCGAGCGGCGGCGTGCCCGGCGGAAACTCGGACACCAGAGCGCCGCGCGCTGCGATGGCAGCCGCGAGCGAGGCGTGCTCCGCTGGATACACGCGGTCGAGACCGGTGCCGCAGACGGCAATCGTTCTGCCGCCCGCAGCGAGCGCGCCGCGATGGGCGGCGGCATCGATGCCGAGCGCGAGCCCGCTCGTGATTGCAAGCCCCGCCGCCGCGAGGGCCGACGCAAACTCGAATGCGGTTTCCCGGCCGGCTGCCGTCGCCGATCGACTGCCCACGATCGCGATCTGTGGCAGGACGAGGACCGCAGGATCTCCGGAAACGAACAGCACCTCCGGATAGCCCGGCACTGCCGCCAGCTGCGGCGGATACCGCGGATCGTCCGGTGTCAGCTCGACCCAGCTTGCCCGTGAACTGGCGCCGTTTGCCGTTGGCATCCGCCGATCGTGAGCGAATTGCTCCTGCCCTGTGATTGGCAAAATTGTCCAAAGCCGGCAGAAAGCGGGTCTAGCAGGGCTGGCGGGGTTCCCTCGCTCGCTCGGGACCCCGCCAGCCCTGTTTCGACCCGCCTTACGGCAGCGGCAATGGGTACTTCATCCCGCTCGCGCAGTTGAATAGCACTGCCGTGTCATCGGCACCGATCTGGCCGGAAGCGAGCGCGGCTTTCCAGGCGGCATAGGTCGCGGCTCCCTCCGGGCAGAGCAACAGTCCTTCGGTGCGGGCGACATCGACGAGCGCTGCGGTGATCGCGTCGTCGTCGACGGCGATAGCGAAGCCGTTGCTCTTTCGGACGGCGCGAAGGATGAGGAAGTCGCCGATCGCGGCGGGTACGCGAATGCCGGCGGCGATCGTGCGGGCGTCCGGCCAGAGTTCGGCGTGTTCGTCGCCGCGCTCCCACGCGCGGACGATGGGCGCGCAGCCGGACGCCTGGACGGCGACCATGCGCGGCCGGCGCGAGTCGATGAAGCCAATGGTCTCGAGCTCTTCGAACGCTTTCCACATGCCGATCAGGCCGGTGCCGCCGCCGGTCGGATAGAAGATGACGTCGGGCAGCGTCCAGCCGAGCTGTTCGGCGAGTTCCAGCCCCATCGTCTTCTTGCCCTCGATGCGATACGGCTCCTTCAGCGTCGAGGCGTCGAACCAGCCCATGCGCTCGCAGCCTGCGGCGACCCGCCGCCCGCAGTCGTTGATCAGCCCGTCGACCAGCGTGACGTGCGCGCCCGCGAGCGCGATCTCGCGCACGTTGACCTCCGGCGTGTCGGCCGGGCAGAAGACATGGCACTCGATGCCGGCCGCCGCGCCGTAGGCCGCGAGCGCCGCACCGGCATTGCCGTTGGTCGGCATCGCCATGCGCGTGACGCCGAGTTCCCGGGCCATCGCGACCGCGAGCGCGAGCCCGCGCGCCTTGAATGAACCCGTCGGTAATCGGCCTTCGTCCTTGACGATGAGCCGCTTCGCGCGCGCCTGCAGCGCGCTCACGCCGAGCTCGACGAGCGGGGTGATGACTTCGCCGAGCCGCACGACATTCGAGCTGCGGCGCACCGGCAGGAACTCGCGATACTTCCAGAACCCGCCGTCGCGGCGCGCCAATGCCTCCTTCGACACCGCCCGCCGGACGCCCTCGAGATCGTACCTCACGAGCAACGGCTTTCCCGCCTTCGACAGGCCGTGCAGCATGTCCGCTGGGTAGCGTTCGCCGGTCGCACTGCACTCCAGATGCGTCACAAACGTCGGAAACTCGTTCACGTCACGAAGAGTACCAGCCCGCCTTCCGGGCATGACGGCCGCCGATTCGGCCGGCGCGCTGCGAAGCGCGGGATCGCTCGCTCGTTCGCTCAGAAGAGCCCGAAAATTCGCTCACTCGCGAGGATCCCGCGCTTCGCTTGCGCGCCGACAGTGCCGCCGCCCGTCACGCGAGGTGCGCGGCCGGGAAACCTGCGAGCGAGCGAATGTTCCTATTCTTCTCCGCTGAGCGAGCGAGCAGCGTTTCCCGGCCGCGCACCTCGCGTGACCATCGATGGAGATCCGCCGCGCAAAAGAAAACGCCGGCCTCGAGGCCGGCGTCTTGTCTGCCGATTGAGCGCGCGATCAGGGCGAGCGGAACACGTCCCCGACGTGCACTTCGCGTTCCGACTCCATCACGAGCCCGTAGCTCAGCCGGTCGTATGCTTTGAAGACGATGAACAGGCCCGTACGCTCTTCCGGCGTCACCATCTTGCGGCTGACGGCGTTCGGCGTCACGTCCCGCACTTCCTCGCCCGCCTCGTAGAGCGCCAGCACGTTGCCGGGCTCGAGCCCGTGCTTCGAGCCGCGGTTGACGATGACGATGTCGTACTGGGCGACGACGGTGCGGTCGTCGATGATCGACATGACGCGGCCTTCGACATCCGACTTCGGCGCACGCGGGATGAAATCCATCTTGTACTCGGGCATGACCGGCAGGAGGATGTCGCCCTCCAGCGTTTCGCGCGCCGAGTCTACGACCCGCATCGTCGCGGGATCGCCGGTGCGCGTGAGGTCGGCTTCGCCCGTGAACAGGCCCTGATAACCGAGCACGTCGCCGTCATCCGGATCCTTCAGCTCGTCGCCGACGTGGTAGATCATGTAGCGGTTGCCGGCAGGAACCTTCGTCATGCGGCGCACATAGACATCATTGCCGACGGCAGAGGCCAGGCGATGATCGCGGCCATGGGCGACGTAGGGTGCGCCTTTGACCTGGTCTTTTGACAGCACGGCGGGGCGCGACATGAATGCGGCGATCCGTTCATACGGTATCGCGTTGATCGCCTCCGACAGCGGATGCTCGCGCACGCGCGGCGACAGGCGGACCGGGCCGCCGCTTGCGAGCGAGACGCGCGGCCGGCCATCCACCCAGGTCAGCGAAAGCGTATCGCCGGGATAGATGAGGTGCGGGTTCGCGACCTGCGGATTGACGTGCCAGATCTCCGGCCAGTACCAGGGATCGGTCAGGAATCGGGACGAGATGTCCCACAGCGTGTCGCCGGGCTGCACGACGTAAGTCTGCGGCGCGTCCGGCGCAACCGGTATGACGCTGCGGTCGATGCCCTGCTGTCCGCTTGCGACACCCGCAGGCACGGCGATCGCGACGGCGACCGCGGCGAGCGCTGCGCCGAGCAGATTGCGGAAGGGTCGGCGTAGGCGGATATTCAAGGTCCGTGCCATGCGAATGCTCCCTGGCTGCCGGGGCGGCCCGAAGGATCGTATAATTGCGGAAGGAGACCGGCGTAAGTCCATGCTTCGACGAACTTTAGCAGTATTCCCGGGTCAGTTACACGCACCGGCAGCCCCGCTCACATGACGCGCCTCACAATCCTGGAGTATCCAGACCCCCGATTGCGTACCCGGGCCGTCCCGGTGGACGCCGTGGACGCCTCATTGCGTGAACTGATCGACGACATGCTGGAGACCATGTACGCCGCAAACGGCATTGGCCTCGCGGCGACCCAGGTGAACGTCCACCGCCGGCTGCTGGTCGCCGACGTGTCGGAAGGCCGCAATCTGCCCCAGGTATTCATCAATCCCGAAATCCTGTCCCGCGAAGGCGCGGCGACCTCCCAGGAAGGCTGCCTGTCGGTGCCCGGTTACTACGACGACGTGGAGCGCGCGGAGCGCATCCGTGTGCGCGCGCAGGGCAGCGACGGCAGGACGTTCGAGCGCGAACTCGAAGGTCTGCTCGCGATCTGCGTGCAGCACGAGATCGATCACCTCGACGGCAGGCTGTTCGTCGATTACCTGTCGGAGATGAAGCGCCAGCGCGTGCGCAAGAAGATCGAGAAGGAAAAGCGTCTGCGTGCCGAAGGCGGGGCGACGGCGCCCGCCGGCGCACCAGCGATCTGAACGGCTCCGCCGCCATGAATCCCGGTCTGGCGGTGGCTTTCGCCGGAACTCCCGATTTTGCGCTGCCGGCGCTCGCCGCAGTCGCCGCGTCGCGGCATCGCATCGTCGTCGTGTACACGCAGCCCGATCGTCCGGCAGGCCGCGGCCGCAAGCTTGCCGCAAGTCCAGTCAGGCAACGCGCGCTCGCTTTGGGCCTGCCGGTCGAGCAGCCGCGGTCGCTGCGCGACCCGGATGTGCAGGCCGGCCTCGCCCGGTATGCGCCAGACGTCATGCTGGTCGTCGCCTATGGTCTGCTGCTGCCGCAGTCGGTGCTCGACACGCCGCGGCTTGGCTGCCTCAATATCCACGGGTCGCTGCTGCCGCGCTGGCGCGGTGCCGCACCGGTGGCGCGCGCGATCGAAGCCGGCGACGCGCACACCGGCGTGTGCATCATGCGGATGGAGGCAGGCCTCGATACCGGGCCGGTGTTCCGCTGCCAGGAGACGGCAATCGGGCCGCACGAAAACGCGGGCGAACTGCAGTCGCGCCTCGCAGTCGCAGGCGCCTTGCTCGCTGTCGAGGCGCTCGATGCGATCGCGGCGGGAAACGTCGTCGCGACGCCGCAGGACGAATCGCGCGCGACGTACGCGCGCAAGCTGGACAAGTCGGAGGCGCGCCTGGACTGGCGCGAACCCGCGCACGTGCTCGAGCGACGCGTGCGCGCATTCAATCCCTGGCCGGTCGCCGAGGCCGTATTCGACGGCCGGCAGATCCGCATCTTCGACGCGCAGGCTGTCGCCACCGGGCGCGCCGCTCCGCCCGGCACGATCCTGTCCGCGGCTGCATCCGGCGTCGTCGTGATGACCGGCGACCAGGCGCTCGCGCTTCTGCGGGTGCAGCTTCCAGGCAGACGCGCGGTCAGCGCGGCGGAGTTCGCCAATGCCCGGCCGCTCGCGGGCATGGTGCTCGCCTGAGCGGGCGCGACGCAGCGCGGATCCGTGCTGCGGCCGCGCGCGCGGTGATCGCCGTCGCGGCGGAGGGCCGCCGGCTCGAAGCGGCGATCGCCGAGGCGGCTCGCGATCAGCCGTCGCGGCCCGCAATACAGTCGCTCGCTTTCGGCACGGTGCGCTGGTTCTTCGAGCTCGAGGCCTGTCTCGCGCATCTTTCCAGCCGGCCCGACGTGCCGCCGGCGCACGAAGTGCGGGCACTGGCGCTCGTCGGCCTGTACCAGCTTGCGCACGGCGCAACGCCCGAACATGCCGCCGTGTCAGAAACGGTCGAAGCGGCGCGCGAACTCGGGCGCCCGCGCGCCGCCGCCTTCGTCAATGTGCTGCTGCGGCGCTTCCTGCGGGAGCGCGAAGCCGTGCTCGCCGCGGTGCACCGCGTGCGCGAGGCACGGCTCGCGCATCCCGAATGGCTGCTTGCCGCGCTCGAGCGCGACTGGCCCGCGGACTGGGAGTCGATCGCCGCCGCCGGCAATGCAGAGCCGCCGATGTGGTTGCGGGTGAATAGCCTGCATTCGCCGCGCGACGACTATCACGCGCGTCTCGACGCAGCCGGCATTTCGTCGCAACCCAGCGCATTCGCGCCGCAGGCGCTTCGCCTCGACCAGCCGATCGATGTCGGCTCGCTGCCCGGCTTCGCGGCGGGCGACGTGTCGGTGCAGGACGCGGCAGCGCAGCTCGCGGCGCCTATGGTCGCCGCCGAAAGCGGCATGCGAGTGCTCGATGCCTGCGCCGCACCGGGCGGGAAAGCCTGCCATTTGCTGGAACTCGCGCCGGATCTCGACTCGCTGGTTGCGCTCGACCTGGACGCGGCGCGCGCGGAACGGATCCGGTCCAACCTGTCGCGCCAGGGCCTGTCCGCGCAGGTCGTCGTCGGCGACGCGCTCGATCCCGCGCGCTGGTGGGACGGACGGCCATTCGACCGGATCCTGCTCGATGTGCCCTGCTCGGGCACGGGCGTGATAAGGCGCCACCCCGACATCAAGATTCTGCGCCGTCCCGACGACATCGGCCGCTTCGCCGCGCGGCAGGCTGCGCTGCTGGCCGCGAGTTACGGGTTGCTGGCGGCCGGCGGACGGCTCGTCTACTCGAGTTGTTCGGTGCTCGCCGCCGAAAACGCACAGGTCGTCGCGGCATTCCTCGAACGCGAACCGGAAGCGGCGGATGTGACCGAATCTGCTAGGCTTTTGCTGCCCGGCGTCCTGTCGGGGCGACATGCGGGGCCGGGCTGGGCGCTCCCGAGCGGCAGCGCGGACGCCGATGGCTTCTACTACGCCTGCCTCGAAAAGCGGGCCTGAGGAACCGGCGTGCGGTCAGTGCGGCGAAATCCGGGGTTTCTGATCTTCGCGGCACTCGCGTGCGCACTGCTTGCCGCGGTCGCGGCTGCGCAGGACGGCGCCGAAGAGCGCTTTGAGATCAGAAACGCGTTCGTCGAGCTCGCGGACGACGTCTGGCGTCTCGACGTGCGACTCGATCTCGTGCTCGCCGAGGCCGCGCGTGACGCGTTCGCCGAGGGCGTGCCGCTCGTGCTCGCACTCGAGGTCGAGGGAAGCGTCGAGCGGCGCTTCCTGCCGGACGAGACCGTCGTCGCGCTGACGCGCCGGTGGCGGCTCACGCATGACGCAATCTCCGAGCGATACGTCGTGACCGACATCGCGACGGGCGAGCACGAAAGCCACGCCTCGGAAGCCGATGCGCTCGAGGCGATCGCGCGCATCAGCGGTCTCGAAATCGCCGACAGCGGCGCGCTGCCCGGGGACGCGCGATTCGACATGCGCGTGCGCGCGTCGATCGAGATCGGCGACCTGCCGGCGGCCATCCGCATCCTGCTGTTCTGGAAGGGCTGGTCGCGCAGCACCGACTGGTACGCCTGGAAAGTGCGCCCATGATCCGGCGCTGGCTCCCGGTCATCGGCGGCATCGGCATCGTCGTGTGGGTCGCGGCGCTCGCGCTCCTCGCCGCCACGGCGGAAGGATCGCAACGCTTCGGCCAGTTGCAGCCGTGGATCCACCTGATCAACATCGCGGGCGTCATCGTGCTGCTCGCGCTGATCGTGAGCCGGCTCGCGGACTTCATCAGCGACTGGCGCCGGCACGTGCCGGGTTCGCGGCTGCGCGGCCGCACGATCCTGATGTTCGGCGGCCTCGCGGTCGCGCCGTTGCTGCTCGTGTTCGCGTTCTCGGTGCTGTTCCTGACACGGGGCATCGACAGCTGGTTCCACGCCGAGGTTCGCAGCGGGCTGTCGGATGCGCTCAGCCTCTCGCGCGCGGCGCTCGACCTGCGCATGCGCGAATACCTCGACCGCACCGAGAACATCTCGCATAGGCTCGAAGGCCTGTCCGGCGGCTCGCTGTACGCGGCGCTCGACGTGGAGCTGCGCCGTTCCGGCGCCGACGAGCTGATCGTCACGTCGGCCGGCGGCCATCCGGAAGGCTACAGCCGCGCCGGCGTGCAGCACGGACTGCCAGGCGTGCCGCCGCCGGAGCTGCTGCTGCAGCTGCGGCAGGGCCGTCCGCACGTCAGTCTCGAGCCGGCGCGCGGCGGTGGCTACCTGATCCGCGCCGCGACGCAGATCGGCGACAACCAGAGCGTCACGTCGGCGCGGCTCCTGGTTGCGACATACCCGGTCCCGCAACGGCTGGCGGATCTCGCCTCCAGCGTGCAGGACGCCTACCAGGAGTACGGGCGTCTCCTGTTCCTGCGCGTGCCGTTGAAGCAGGCGTTCGTGCTGACGTTGTCGCTGGTGCTGCTCATGGCGCTGCTTGCGGCCCTGTACGGCGCGCTGTATTTCTCGCAGCGGCTCGTGCGGCCGGTGCAGGAGCTGATCGCCGGCACGCGCGCGGTCGCGAAAGGCGACTTCGACACGCGGCTGTCGCGCCCGTCGCACGACGAGATCGGCTATCTGGTCACCTCGTTCAATGATATGACGAAAAAGCTCGCGCGCGCGCGCGAGGAAACCGAGCGCAGCCGCGCCGCGGTCGAGTCGGAACGCGCCGCGCTGGCGGTGATCCTCGCACGCCTGACTAGCGGCGTGATCTCGCTAGAACCGGACCTGCGGGTGCGCGTCGCGAACCAGGCGGCCGGATTGATCCTCGGCGTCGATTTCGCGGATGCCGCCGGGCGTCCGCTGGCCGAACTGGCGGCGGGCCAGCCGCTGCTGTCGCAGCTGTACGCCGTGCTCCAGCAGCACGCGAACGCGGGCGAGACCGAGTGGCGCGACCAGGTGACGCTACGCAGCGATGGCGGACGGCACGAGCTCGTGTGTGCTTCGACGGCGCTGCCGGGCGACGCGGATACCGCGGGCGGCATCGTGCTCGTGTTCGACGAGGTCACCCAGCTGCTGCAGGCCCAGCGCCAGGCGGCCTGGGGCGAAGTCGCGCGCCGCCTGGCGCACGAAATCCGGAATCCTCTCACGCCGATCCAGCTGTCCGCCGAGCGCATGCGCCGCAAGCTGATGCGCGGGCTGCAGCCGGCCGAGGCGGAACTGCTGGACCGGGCGACGCACACGATTGTGCAGCAGGTCGAGGCGATGAAGCAGATGGTCGCGGCATTCTCCGAGTACGCGAAGACGCCGGAACTGCACCTCAGCGAGTTCGATCTCGCGGCGCTGATCCGCCAGGTATCGGACCTGTACCATTCGCAGGACCCGCGAGTCGCGTTCGGCCTCTCTCTCGATCCGCGCGCGGCCGCGCTCGAGGCGGATCCGGGGCGCATCCGGCAGCTGCTGAACAACCTGCTGACCAACTCGCTCGAGGCGCTCGACGGCCGGCCGAATCCTGTCATCATGATCGAGACGAGCCGTGCGGGTGACCAGATCGTGCTGACGGTGATCGACAACGGCCCCGGATTCCAGGGCAAGCTGATCGAGCAGGCGTTCGATCCCTACGTGACGACGAAACCCAAAGGCACCGGCCTCGGTCTCGCCATCGTGCGCCGGATCGTCGAGGAGCACGGCGGTCAGGTCGAGGTGGATAACGCGCCGCAGGGCGGCGCGCGCATCCGCATCACGTTGCCGGCGGTGCCGCGGGAAGCGCGGCGCGCTGAGGCGAGGAGAGAGAAAGCATGAGTTCGCCCCGAATTCTCGTCGTCGACGACGAGGCCGATATCCGCGGACTGCTCAGCGAGATCCTCGCGGAAGAAGGCTACGAGGTCGAGGTCGCGGCGGACGCCGCGGCCGCGCGCCGGGCCTGCGCACTGCAGGAGCCGGATCTCGTGCTGCTCGATATCTGGATGCCGGATACGGACGGCATCACGCTGCTGCGTGAGTGGTCCGAGAAGCAGACGCTGCGCTGTCCGGTCGTGATGCTGTCGGGTCACGGCACGGTCGAGACCGCGGTCGAGGCGACCCGCCTCGGCGCCTTCGATTTCGTCGAGAAGCCGCTGTCGATCGCAAAGCTCCTGCGCACGGCCGAACGCGCGCTCGAGGCCGGGCGCCGGCGGCGCCAGGCGCAGCGCACGCTGATCCCGCCGCTGGTGGCGCCGGTCGGAAAAAGCCGGCTGATGCAGAAGCTGCGCGAGCAGGTGCAGCAGGTCGCGGGTCACGACGCGCCGGTGCTGCTGGTCGGTGAGCCCGGGACGGGACGAGAGGCCTTCGCGCGCTACATGCATTCGCTCGGGCCGCGCGCAGCGGGACCGTTCATTGGGATCAGCTGCGCGAGCCTCGACGACGCGACCGCCGCCCGGAAGCTCCGCGGTTCGGAATCCGGCGGCACGACGGAGCCGGGCTATTTCGAGCAGGCCGATGGCGGAACCTTGTTTTTCGGCGGGGTCGAGGATCTTTCGGCGGGCGCGCAGCGCCTGTTGCTGGCCGATCTCGAGCAGGGCGGGTGGCAGCGCGAGGGCGGCAGCCAGCGCAGGACATTCAATATGCACATCATCGCGGGCGCGCTGCCCGGTCACGACCACCCGCCCGGCGCGCTGCGCCGCGATCTGCTGGCGCATCTCGAGGTGATCACGATCCGGATCCCGCCATTGCGCGAATACGCGGAGGACGTGCCAGACCTGCTGCGCCACTATGTGGACCGCCTGGTGGACGAGGAGGGCTTGCCGTTCCGGCGATTCTCCGTCGCCGCGCAGAACCGGCTGCGCAATTACCCGTGGCCGGGCAACGTGCGGGAACTGCGGAACCTTGTTCAGCGCCTGCTGATAATCGGCGGAACCGAGGAAATCGGGCTCGACGAGATCGAGCAGCAGCTCGTGACGCAGCAGGCGCCGGACGAGCCGCTGGTCAAGCAGGATCTGCTGGCGCTGCCGTTGCGCGAGGCGCGCGAGCAGTTCGAGCGGGCCTACCTGCTGCAGCAGCTCATGCTGTGCAACGGCAAGGTCGGATTGCTCGCGAAGCGCGTCGGGATGGAGCGCACGCACTTGTACCGCAAGCTGCGCTCGCTCGGTGTGGATTTCCGCCAGATCACCGAAGACTGACTGGTGCCGGGTCGTTTTTTAAGGTTCATCTCCCAACTCCGGGGAAGGCTGCCCGGATCTTGAGGAAGAAGTAGGCGTCATCGCGGAAGCCGTAGGCCATGCGCTTGATGACTTTGATCTTGTTGTTGATGCCTTCGACCAGGTTGGTGCCGAGCGGCCAGC
>DATKBY010000064.1:0-5024 GCA_035513555.1 Steroidobacteraceae bacterium
CGGCATCGATTCCCGCATCGTCCGCGCGGACGACACCTTGCGGCGTATCCGTCTCGCCAAGTCGCCGACCGAGTTGCGGCTGATGCGTCTTGCCGCCCAGCAGAACGTCGATGCCGCATTCGCGGCCGCGCGATTCGCGCGTGAAGCGGGATCGACCCGCGTGCTGCGCTCGCGCTTCCTGGCCGAAGCGGCACTGCGCGGCAATACCGGCCTGTTCATGGTCATCGACGGCTCCTCGTCGGAGGTGATGGACTGGCCGCTGCGGGACGGCATGTCGGTGTCGATCGATTGCGTCAGCACCTGCCGTCATTATCACGGCGATTTCGGGCGCACCATTTTCATCGGCGAGCCACCGGCGCCCATCAAGCGCGCCATCACCGCGGTCGCGACCGCATGGGACGACGTCCGCGGGAAGCTGAAAGCCGGACTGAAGTTCAGCGACATTCCGCGCCTCGGCAAGGAATCGCTCCGCAAACAGGGCATGGACCTGAGCGTCAGTTTCCGGCCGCACAGCGTCGGCCTGTTTCATACCGACCACCCGCTCAATGACCTCTCGCAGGGTCGTGTATCACCCGACCTCGTGCTCGAGGAGAACATGATCCTGAGCGTCGATTGTCCGGTGCTGGACACGGGCCTCGGCGGCACCGGCCACCTGGAAGACCTGATGCTGATCCGTGCGAATGGCGCCGAGCCGCTGCACGAGATCGGCCCCCGTGTGATCGTCGTCTAGCCGTGGCGCGTCCCTGGTGGACGCAGAAGCGATGGTGGGTCGCCATCGCGCTATGCGCGGTCACGATGATCGGCTATGTGGACCGCCTGGCGCTCGCCGTCGCGGCGCCCGTGATCCGCAGGGAATTCGCATTCACCAACGAGCAGTACGGCCTGATCACGCTGGCCTTCCTGCTCTGCTACGCCTTGGGTCAGTTGTTCCTCGGTCCGGTGATCGATCGGCTCGGCAGCAAACGCGCCCTGTCGCTCGCGGTGCTCTGGTGGAGCGTGGCCTCGATGCTGCATGCGCTCGGCCGTGGGGTCGGCAGTTTCTTCGCGGCCCGCGCATTCCTCGGCATCACCGAGGCCGCCAACTTCCCCGCCGCCTTCAAGGTGATCGCCGAATGGTTTCCGCGCGCGGAGCGCAGCTTCGCGGCCGGGTTCGTGACCGCGGGCACCGGCCTCGGCGCGATCGTCGCGCCCCCGCTGATCGTGTTCCTGATTGGTTCATTCGAGGCGTTGTACGCAAGAGGCCTCTCGCCGATCCGCGGCTGGCAGGCGGCATTCATCGTTCCGAGCCTGCTGGGCTTCGTCTGGGTGTGGCTGTGGAATCGCCATTTTCACCTGCCGGAAGCGCACCCCCGGATTTCCGCAGACGAACGCGCGCTCGTGCTGGCCGACCGGGCGATCGCGACGACGGAGCTGCGCCCCGCGCAGGCCTCGGTATTCGGGGAGATCGCCGATTATTTCAGCCGGCTGGCCCACTGGTTCCGCTACCGGCAGACCTGGGGCCTGGCGCTCGCGCGGTTCTGCGGTGACGGCGCATTCTATTTCTTCGCTTTCTGGATCCCGAACTACCTGAATGACGTGCGCGGCTTCAGCCTCGGTGCAATCGCCTGGGCTGCGGCGATTCCATTCGTCTTCGCGGATGCGGGCGCATTGCTTGGTGGCTGGACCGGGCAGCGGCTGATCCGCCGCGGAATGAGCGTCGATGCGTCGCGCAAGCTGATGATCTGGACCGGGGCACTGCTCGTGCCGCTGGCGCTGCCTGCCGTCTACGTGGACTCGCCGGTCCTCGCGGTGTTGCTGATGGGACTCGGCATCTTCGCGATCCAGGTGAAGTCCGCTTCGCTCTTCGCCCTGCCGACCGATCTGTATCCGTCAACCGCGGTCGCCACCGTCTGGGGCGCCAGCGGCGCGGCGGGCAGCCTGGCTGCCGCGTTCTCGCAGCCGGTGATCGGCTGGACGATCGATAATTACTCGTACGAGCCGGTGTTCATCGCGGTTTCCCTGATGCACATCGTCTCGGCCACGATGGTGATGCTGCTCATCCGCCGCATCGAACCGGTGGTTCCGAAGGTCCGCTCCGCGCCCTGAGCGCTCCCGTTCAGTAGCCCAGCCGCGATTCCTCAGGCACCCCATAGCGCTCTTCGAGTTCGCGTATTTGCTGCATGCCGACGAGATCGAAAAACTGCCTGAAGTCCGGCAGTTCCGGCGCGATTCCGGCGATGGATTCGTCGCGCTTCAGGGTTTCGAGCACCGAACTCGCCGCCTGGATCGCCGCGAGCAGCAGCCAGTTCGGGTACAGGATCAGCTTGAAACCCAGTTGCGCGATCTCTGCGCGGTTCAGGAAGGGCGTCTTCCCGCTGGTCGCCATGTTGTAGACCGCCGGTTTCGCGAGCCGCCCCGGAAGGCCCGCGATGTGTTCGGGTCCGGGAGCCTCGACGAACAGCATGTCGGCGCCGGCTTCGCCATAGAGACCGGCGCGCTCCACCGCATGCTCGAGTCCCTCGACTGCCAGGGCATCCGTGCGTGCGATCAGCACGAAGTCGGCGTCGCGGCGCGCATCGATCATGGCGTGGATCTTCGCGACCATCTCGGCGGCTGGAATGAGCTGCTTGCCGGCCAGGTGACCGCAACGCTTCGGAAGCACCTGGTCTTCGAGATGGATCGCGGCGACGCCGGCGCGCTCGTATTCCTGCACCGCGCGGCGCACGTTCAACGGCCCGCCGTAGCCGTTGTCGCAGTCGGCGATCACGGGCAGCCCGCTCGCGGCGACGATACGCGCCGCGTTGTCCACCATTTCCGTCAGCGTCAGGAGCCCCACGTCCGGCATGCCGAGACGCGTCGCCGACGTCCCGGCGCCGGTCATATAGATGGCGTCGAATCCGTGCTTCGCGACCAGGCGTGCGAACAGCGGATCGGAGACACCGGGTGCCATTACGGCTCCATCGGCGGCGAGCAGCCGACGGAGTCTGCGGGCGGGTGTCAGGTCCGTATTCATCGCGGGCTCCGCATTCAGGGCAGCACGACCCAGGGCCGGTCCTGTTCGTACCGGCGTTCGAACGCCTCTATCTGCTCAAGGTGTCCGCGTGTCAAGTCGATCTCGTCCACGCCCTTCAGGATGCATTCGCGCCAGAATGGATCGATCGGAAATCGATGACTGCCGCCGCCGGGCAGCGTTACCGTCTGCGCTTCGAGATCCACGCTGACCGCCCGCTCCGGACCGGCGTTCAGCGCATTGCGCAGTTCGCCGACGATTTCTTCGGAAAGCGCGGCCGGGATCAGTCCATTCTTGAGCGCATTGCTGTGGAAGATGTCGCCGAAGCTCGGGGCCAGCACCGCGTTGATGCCGTAATCGACCAGCGCATAGACCGCGCTTTCGCGCGAGGAACCGCAGCCGAAGTTCCGGCCCGCCACCAGGATGCGGGCTCCGGCAAACTCCGGCCGGTTCAGCACGAAATCCGGCCGCGGCGAGCCATCGGGTTCGAAGCGGTGATCGTGAAACAGGTACTGGCCATAGCCGTCGGCACGGCTGCGTTTCATGAAACGCGCGGGAATGATCTGGTCGGTATCGATATTTATTCCGGCGAGCGGCGCCGCGATCGCGGTGTCGCGGACGAAGGCGCGCATGTCTAGCCCGCCCTCGGCAGGCGGCGGACGTCTGCCAGCTTGCCGGTCACCGCAGCCGCGGCCGCCATCGCCGGGCTCATCAGGTGGGTGCGCGCCTGCGGTCCCTGGCGCCCGATGAAATTGCGATTCGAGGTCGATGCGCAGCGCTCGCCCGGCGCAACACGGTCGCCATTCATCGCGACGCACATCGAGCAGCCGGATTCCAGCCACTCGGCACCGGCTTCCCGGAAGACACGATCGAGCCCCTCCGCCTCCGCCTCGCGCTTCACCTGCGTCGAGCCCGGCACGATCATCGCGGGCACGGCGGTCCTGCGGCCGCGGAAAACCGCCGCCGCTGCGCGCAGGTCCTCGATGCGGCTGTTGGTGCAGGACCCGATGAACACGCGATCGATTGCCAGTCCTTCCATCGGCTGGCCGGGCCGCAGCTCCATGTACTCCAGCGACTTGACCGAGTTCTCCCGACGGCGGGGATCGGCAACCGCCTGCGGATCCGGGACGCGCGCGCTGATCGGCACTGCATCTTCCGGACTCGTGCCCCAGGTGACCATCGGCTCGATGGACGAGCCGTCGACCTCGATCTCCCGCTCGAAAACGGCGCCGTCGTCGCTCGGCAGCGTCCGCCAGTAAGTCAAAGCCTGCTCCCACAGATCGCCCGCCGGCGCGAACGGCCGGCCATGCAGATACTGAAATGTCACTTCGTCCGGCGCGACCATGCCGAAGCGGGCCGCCGCCTCGATAGACATGTTGCAGACGGTCAGACGCTCCTCGATGGTCATCGCGCGAATCACGGGACCCGCGTACTCGATCGCATGGCCGCCCGCACCGTCGGCGCCGATCTTTGCGATGATCGCGAGAATGACGTCCTTGGCCGAGATTCCGGGGCCGCGCTTGCCGCTGACCGTGATGCGAAGCGTCTTCGGCCGTTCCTGCCACAACGTCTGGGTAGCCAGGACCAGCGCATTCTCGGACTGCCCGATGCCAAAGGCCATCGCGCCCAGGGCGCCGTGCGTCGAAGTGTGGCTGTCGCTGCAGACGATGGTCAGTCCCGGCTGGGTGATGCCGAGCTCCGGCCCGATCACATGCACGATTCCCTGATGCGGATGCGCGAGACCGAAGTGCCGGATGCCGCTCCAGCGCATGTTGTCGTCGAACTTGCGCAGCACCTCGCCGATCTCCGGCGTCGCCGCATGCGCCAGACTGCGTCCGGCGGTCGGCGCGTAATGATCGGCGGTGCCGAACATCTGCTTTGGGCGCCGCACGGTCAGGCCGCGCCGGCGCAGATCGGCGAACGCGTGGAACGAGCCCTCGTGGACCATGTCGCGGTCGATGTAGATCAGCGACGGCCCGTCATCGCGTGCGACGACGACGTGGCTGTTCCAGATCTTGTCGAACATCGAAAGCGG
>DATKBY010000065.1:0-9180 GCA_035513555.1 Steroidobacteraceae bacterium
TGTCATGAGTGGAAACCCCAATGCCTCGCGGCTCGCGAGATACGCTTCCGCGACGGCGCGCGCGAGCGCCCGCACGCGCAGGATGTAGCGCTGCCGTTCCGTGACCGAGATGGCCTTGCGCGCGTCGAGCAGGTTGAAGACGTGCGAGGCTTTGAGAGTCTGCTCATAGGCCGGCAGCGCGAGACTCGCAGACAGCAAGGCTTTGCAATTCTTCTCGCGCTGGTCGAACTCGGCGAAGAGCGCCGCGGTGTCGGCGAACTCGAAATTGAACTTCGACTGTTCGACTTCGTTCTGGTGGAACACGTCACCGTAAGTGATGCGCCCGCCCGGGCCTTCCGTCCAGACCAGGTCGTACACGCTTTCGACGCCCTGCAGGTACATCGCGAGCCGCTCGAGCCCGTAGGTGATCTCGCCCATGACCGGGCGGCAGTCGAGACCGCCCGCCTGCTGGAAATACGTGAATTGCGTGACTTCCATGCCGTTCAGCCAGATTTCCCAGCCGAGCCCCCAGGCGCCGAGCGTCGGCGCTTCCCAGTTGTCCTCGACGAGCCGGATATCGTGCGTCAGCGGATCGATGCCGAGCGCCGCGAGCGAACCGAGATACCGGTCGATGAAGTCCGCCGGCGAAGGCTTCATGACGACCTGGAACTGGTAGTAATGCTGCAGCCGGAACGGGTTGTCGCCGTAACGGCCATCGGTCGGCCGGCGGCTCGGCTGCACATAGGCCGCATTCCATGGCTCCGGACCGAGCGCGCGCAGGAAAGTCGCCGTGTGGAAAGTGCCCGCGCCCATTTCCATGTCATAAGGCTGCAGCAACACGCAGCCCTGCTCCGCCCAATAGCGCTGCAGCTTCAGGATCACGTCCTGAAACGTGTGAGGCTGGATCCTCAGGATTTTCACGGTTTTGGTCATGCATTCGGGGAGCGGCAAAAGGCCGCCAAGTATAGCGGTCGCGCGTTCAGCGAGCCGGCGCTCGCTCGCTCGGCGCGGTGAGCAGCGGCCCGACTTCCGCTGCGGTCAGGTCGCGCCAGTGGCCGGCGGGCAGGTCGCCGAGCCGGATGTGCATGATGCGCACGCGTTTCAGGCTCTGCACGCGGAAACCGAGCGCGGAGCACATGCGGCGTATCTGCCGGTTCAGGCCCTGCGTCAGCACGATGCGAAACGTGTCGGGCCCGACGCGGGTCACCGCGCATGGCTTCGTCTTTTCGCCGCCGATTCGCACGCCGGAAGCCATCATCGACAGGAAAGTCGGCGTGACAGGGCGCTCGACCTTGACCAGGTACTCCTTCTCGTGGCCGTGCTCGACGCGCAGGATCTCGTTGACGATGTCGCCGTTGTTGGTGAGCAGGATCAGGCCTTCGGAATCCTTGTCGAGCCGCCCGATCGGGAAGATGCGCTCCGGGTGCCCGACGAAGTCGACGATGTTGCCGGCAACGTCGCGTTCCGTGGTGCAGACGACACCTCGCGGCTTGTTGAGCGCGATGTAGACATCCTTTTTGCGGGACGGCAGGGCCCGCCCGTCCACCAGCACCACATCACCTTCGCCAATCCGGGTGCCAAGCGCTCCCGGCTGGCCGTTGACCGTGACGCGGCCCGCCGCAATCCAGGCATCAGCCTCGCGTCGGCTCGCAACGCCGCTTTCGCTGATGTACTTGTTGAGCCGCATGGCGCGGCGATTGTGGCGACGGATACCCAGGCCGGGAAGCAGATCCTCAGCACCAAGCCGGTGCGTGGAATAGAATGCACGCACCAGTGTAGTGCAAGTCCGGCGCAGCGTCGTTGAATTGAATCTTTAACCTATTGATTCCAAATTGATTAACTATTCCTTGTGTCTGGCACGATCCTTGCACCAGCACAGGGATCGCGACCCATCGCCAGCAGAATTACGGAGAGGACCATGACCCCCGCCGAAGTCGTCAAATTCATCAAGGAAAAGGAAGCGACCTACTGCGACCTGCGCTTTACGGATACGCGGGGCAAGGAACAGCACGTCACCATCCCGACCCGCATGGTCGACGAGGACTTTTTCGTCGACGGCAAGATGTTCGACGGCTCGTCGATCGCCGGATGGAAGGGCATCAACGAGTCCGACATGATCCTGATGCCGGATCCGTCAACCGCGATGCTCGATCCGTTCTTTGAAGAGACGACGCTGCTCCTGCGCTGCGACGTCATCGAGCCCACGACGATGCAGGGCTACAGCCGCGACCCGCGTTCGCTCGGCAAGCGCGCCGAGTCGTATCTCAAGTCCACCGGCATCGCGGACACCGCGCTGTTCGGGCCGGAGAACGAATTCTTCATCTTCGACAGCGCGCGCTGGACCAACGAACTGCGTGGCTGCAGCTACCAGATCGACTCGGTGCAGGGTGCGTGGAACTCGGGCACCAGCTACGACGGCGGCAACATGGGCCATCGTCCCAGCGTGAAAGGCGGCTATTTCCCGGTGCCGCCGGTGGACCGCTTCCAGGACCTGCGCACGGCGATGTGCCAGGCCTGCGAGGAACTCGGCCTCAAGGTCGAGGTGCACCACCATGAAGTCGGCACCGGCGGCCAGGGCGAGATCAACGTGGCGGCCAACACGCTGACGAAGAAGGGCGACGAGGTGCAGCTGCTCAAGTACGCGCTGTGGAACGTCGCGCACGGCCACGGCAAGACGCTGACCTTCATGCCCAAGCCGCTCGTCGGCGACAACGGCAGCGGCATGCACGTGCACCAGTCGCTGCAGAAGGACGGCAAGAACATTTTCGCGGGCGAGCGCTATTCCGGATTATCGGATGTCGCGCTCTATTACATCGGCGGCATCATCAAGCACGCGAAAGCGCTGAACGCCTTCACGAATCCCGGCACGAACAGTTACAAACGCCTGGTGCCGGGCTTCGAAGCGCCGGTCATGCTTGCCTACAGCGCGCGCAACCGTTCTGCGTCGATCCGCATACCGTGGGTTTCGAACCCGAAGGGGCGGCGCATCGAAGTGCGGTTCCCGGATTCGACGGCGAATCCCTATTTCGCATTCGCAGCCATGTTGATGGCGGGGCTCGACGGGATCCAGAACAAGATCCACCCGGGTGATGCCTCGGACAAGGACCTCTACGACCTGCCCCCGGAGGAAGCGAAGAACATTCCGGAGGTCTGCCATTCGCTCGACATGGCGCTCGACCATCTCGATCGCGATCGCGAGTTCCTGAAGCGCGGCGGCGTGTTCAGCGACGACCTGATCGACGCTTACATCGGACTCAAGCAAGGCGAGATGACCCGCTTCCGGATGTCGACGCATCCGGTCGAATTCGACATGTATTACAGCCTCTGAAATGCAGGGCCGCGGCGGCGGGGGTACCGGGATCACACTCTGCCGCCGCGGTTTTGTCAGTTGGGCGGACCGCGGGATATGCTGTCGTCATGCGCATCCTACTGATCCTCGCCGGATTGACATTATCCCTGGCGGCCGCATCCCAGGAGATCTGGCGTTGGGTGGACAAGGACGGGATCGTCCATTACGCGGACCAGCCGGGCGCGCCCGACGCGAAGCTCATCAGCGTGGTTGCTCCCAATTCGTACGAAGGCGACCCGGCGACCGCCACCTATCAATCGTCCGGCGGCAGTCCGGACGAACCGGCGGACCCGATGTACGAGTCGCTCACGATCGTGCAGCCGTCGGCGGAGCAGGTGTTCTTCGGCGCGGACACCGTCGTCAGGGTCGAAGCCGCACTGGATGGCTCGATGCAGACCGGCCACACGCTGGCATTTTATGTCAATGGCAACCGCAGGCCGGCGACCAGCGGCTTTGGGCTGGAACTGCGGAACCTGCCGCGCGGCAGCTACGTGGTGCAGGCGAGCGTACTCGACGCGAACGGCACGGCATTGATCACGAGCGATCAGATCGCCTTCCACGTGCGCCAGCCCTCGATCAATTCGCCGCAGAGCCCGCAGGCGCGTCCGCGCCCGGCACCGGCGCCCACGCCCTCGAACTGATCCGCGCCGACCGGCCGGGAGAGTCGCGCGATGTCGCGTGACGCGGCCGCGCTGCCACCGGTCGACCCCGCCTCGATCCTCGATCAGCTCGCGATCGCCATCCTGGTCGTCGACACTGGCAGCGCCGTGCGCTGGCTCAATGCCGCAGCCGCCGAGTTGCTCGCCATCAGTCCCGACGCGGCGCGCGGCCGCAGGCTGGGCAGCCTGGTCGCAAACGGCAGGCAGCTCGAGGCGCTGGTCGCGCGCAGTCTCGCGAGTGGAGAAGCACTCGCGATGCGAGGCGTGGAGCTCACGCCGTTCGCGCGGGCCGATGCGCGCTATCACGTGGATCTCTCGGTGACACCGCTGGCGGAAGGCGGCACGCTGCTCGAAATCGCGGATACCACGCAGCCGAGTCGCATCACGCGCGACACGGCGCTTCTTGCGCAACAGGGCGGCAGCCGCGTGATGGCGCGCCAGCTCGCGCACGAGATAAAGAATCCGCTCGGCGGGCTGCGCGGCGCCGCGCAACTGCTCGAGCGGGAGCTGCCGAACGAGGAGTTGAAGGAATATACGCGTGTGATCATCGGCGAGGCCGACCGGCTGCGCGCGCTCGTGGACAGCCTGCTCGGTCCGGCGCGCCCGATGCGCCGCGCGCCGCTGAACGTCCATGAGCTGATCGATCACGTGTATCGCCTCGCTCGTGCCGAGGCCCCGGCCGGCGTATCGATCGAGCGCGATTACGACCCGAGCCTGCCACCGCTCGTGCTCGACCGCGACCTGATGGTGCAGGCGATGCTGAACCTGGCGCGCAATGCCGTGCAGGCGCTGGGCGAGCGGGGCGCCTTGACGCTTCGCAGCCGCGCGCTGACGCAGGCGACCATCGGCGCGGAGCGCCACCGCGTGGTCGCGTCGCTGCAGTTCGAGGACGACGGCCCTGGCGTGCCGGCCGAACTCGGCGAAACCATCTTTTATCCGCTGGTCAGCGCGCGCGCCGGCGGCACCGGACTCGGGCTTGCGGTCGCGCAGGAAATCGCGACACGGCACGGGGGCATCATCGAATTCGACAGCCGGCCGGGACGCACGGTGTTCTCGCTGCTGCTGCCAATGGAGAACGGGCATGAGCAAGCCGCTTGACGTCTGGCTGGTGGACGACGACGCGTCGATCCGCTGGGTGCTGGAACGGGCCCTGAGCCAGGCCGGCATGACCACGCGCTCCTTCGATCACGCGGAGGCAGCGTTGTCCGCGATCCACGCGGCGCAGCCCGACGTGCTGATCACGGACGTGCGCATGCCGGGAGCCGGCGGCCTGAAACTGCTCGAGCACCTGCGGCGCGACCGGCCGGAGCTGCCGGTGATCGTAATGACCGCGCATGCGGATCTCGATCACGCGGTCGCGGCATATCAGGGCGGCGCGTTCGAATACCTGCCGAAGCCCTTCGACATCGATGAGGCCGTTGCGCTCGTCCGCCGCGCGGCGACACAGGGCGAGGGCGGCCGCGCGGAGGCGCCGGGGATCGTCATCGCCGGCATTCTCGGGCAGGCGCCGGCCATGCAGGACGTGTTCCGCGCGATCGGCCGGCTGTCGCGCTCGAGCCTTTCCGTGCTCGTGACCGGGGAGTCGGGCAGCGGCAAGGAACTGGTGGCGCGGGCGCTGCACCAGCACAGCCCGCGGGCGACGGGGCCGTTCATCGCGCTCAACACCTCGGCGATCGCATCGGAACTGCTCGAATCGGAACTCTTTGGCCACGAGAAAGGCGCGTTCACGGGCGCCGACAACATGCGCCGCGGCCGCTTCGAGCAGGCGGATGGCGGCACGCTGTTCCTTGACGAGATCGGCGACATGAGCACGGCCTTGCAGACGCGGCTGCTGCGCGTGCTGGCGGAAGGGGAGTTCTACCGGGTTGGCGGCAACGCGCCGGTCCGCGTGGACGTGCGCGTGATCGCGGCGACGCACCAGGATCTCGATGCGCGCGTCCGACAGGGGCGCTTCCGCGAAGACCTGCTGCACCGGCTGAACGTCATCCGTATCCGCGTGCCCTCGCTGCGCGAGCGGCGCGGCGACATCCCGGAACTGCTCGCGCATTACCTCGCGCTCGCGGCGCGGGAACTCGGCGTAGACCGGAAAACGCTGGCGGCATCCGCGCAGGAGCGGCTCGTCGCTTTCGACTGGCCGGGCAATGTGCGCCAGCTCGTCAATGCCGCGCGCCGGCTGACGGTGACCGCGCCCGGGCGCGAAATCCGCGAGGAGGACATCCCCGCCGAACTCGGAGGCGAGCATGCAGAACCGCCGGAGGCGGATGGCTGGTGCCGCGAGCTCGAGGCCTGGGCGGCGCGTCATCTGGCGGCGGGCGGGCCGCCGCTGCTAGAGGTCGCAGGCCCCGAGTTCGAGCGTACGCTCGCCCGCGCCGCGCTGGCGCGCGTCCAGGGCCGGCGTCAGGATGCGGCGCGGCTGATCGGCTGGGGGCGCAATACGCTGACGCGGAAGCTGCGCGAGCTCGAAATCAACGGCGGCCGCTCAGGCGACTATGGCGACGATCACGCTGCCGAGAACCCAGATTAAGTTATCTCGCGCGACGCGGGTCCGAGCAGCAAGCGACCCCACGGCTGGTTGTAAATCGGCGCGGCGGCGCTAGATCGGATCGTTCTGGACCGGCTCGATCGCCCGATCCGGCGGACACAAGACGAGGTGTCCATTCGCGGCGGCGTGGTAGTCGAACTGCTGTCCGCCTGCTCGGAGTATCACCCGGTAGCCCGGAACCAGAGCCTGCGTGTACTGCATTCCGGCCACGGGACAACCCACTGAGCCGTCCGACCAGGTGACCCGCAGGGCACTCTCGACAGCAATGGTCGCCGGATCGATATCCAGGCGATTGGCCGTGTCGCGCGTTGCTGCGTCAAGCACCGACCGGAGATCCGCGGGCATGGCGGATCCCGCATTATCGGTGTCAGCGGAAGCCGGCAAGCTCTCGTCACCGGGCCTTGCCGCGCAGCCAGCCAGCGCGGCGAGACCAATCATCGAAACCAGGCAGATGCTGCTTCCCGACATGAATACACCGCCCGACTCGCGTGTATCGAGCACGCAGGGACTTCTTCATTACTGGAAGTCCAATACTTTGTCCACGGCGGCGATGGCCGGTACAATTTTCGGGAACCCGGCGCGGCGGCCTGCCCGCCCGTTTTCCCCACCCAAGCGCGGACAGACATGAACGTACTCCAGGAACTGGCGACCCGCACGATTCTGGGCAACACCCTGCAGTCCTGGGTAATCGCGCTCGCGGTGTTTGCGCTGCTGTTCACCATCCTGCCGTTGTTGCGGGCCGCGCTCGGGAAACGCCTGAATAAGCTCCAGCCGCACCAGTCGGCTGCACCGCTCGAGACCGCGCTCGTGCTGCTCGCGAGCACCACGCGCGTCTTTCTCATCGCGGTCGCCGCGTGGCTGGCGGTACGGTGGCTGCGCATGCCGGATGGCATCGATCGCGGCATCAATATCGCGCTGCAGGTCGTGATCTGGCTGCAGCTGGCCCTGTGGGGCGCGACGCTCGTGCGCCGCCTGGTGGATGCGCGACGCGGCGTTGCGGCTGCAGCCGGCGGCGCGGCGAGCCTGAATATCCTGCGGTTCATCGGCATCGCCGCGGTCTGGAGCATTGCGCTCCTGATGCTGCTGGCGAATCTCGGCGTCGAGATCATGCCGCTGGTCGCGGGCCTCGGCATCGGCGGCATTGCCATCGCGCTCGCCGTGCAGAACGTGCTGGGCGATCTGCTGGCCTCGCTGTCCATCGCGCTCGACAAGCCGTTCAAGATCGGCGATTTCCTGGTGCTCGGCGAGGAGAAGGGCACGGTCGAGCACATCGGCATCAAGAGCACACGACTGCGCTCGCTCTCCGGCGAGCAGATCATCCTGTCGAACGGCGACCTGCTGAAGACCCGCGTGCGGAATTACGGCCTGTTGTATGAGCGGCGGATCTCGTTCGAGATCGGCATCGTCTACGAGACGCCGCGCGAGAAGGTGGTGGAACTGCCCGGCATCATCGAGGCCGCGATCCGCGCGCAGCCGAAGACACGCTTCGATCGCGCTCATTTCGCCCGCTTCGGGGATTTCGCGCTGGTTTACGAGGCGATCTATTTCGTGCTGGACGCGAATTTCAACGTCTACCGGGACATCCAGCAGGCCATCAACCTGCAACTGCTGGCCGAGTTCGAGAAGCACGGCATCGAGTTTGCGTATCCCACAGCCAGGCACCTGAACCAGCAACTGCCCGCACCGGACGGAGCGGACTAGGAGCCGCCGCAGTCGCCGGGCGATCCCGCGACCAGGGATCCAGTGAGCCGGCTGACGGAATCCAGGCCCGCATCGCCGAGGTATTCCGCGATGCCCGAGTTGATTTTCGGCAGCAACAGCGGGTCGTAGAAGAGCGCGGTGCCGATGCCCACCGCGGAAGCGCCGGCGATCAGGAACTCGAGCGCATCGGTCGCACTCGCTATGCCGCCCTGGCCGATGATCGGCACGCGGCTCGGACCCGCGACCTCGTAGACCTTCCTGACCATCAGCAGCGCGATCGGCTTGATTGCGGGACCGGAAACGCCGCCCTGAACGTTGCCGATGACCGGTTTGCGGGTCTTCACGTCGATCGCCATGCCGGAGATCGTATTGATCACGGCGAGGGCGTCGCTGCCCGCCTCGATGCAGAGCCTGGCGTTCTCGCGGATGTCGGTCTGGTTCGGCGACAGCTTAGTGATCAGCGGCTTCTTCGTCGCCCGGCGACAGGCGGCGACGACGCGCGCGCTCATCTCGGGGTAGTTGCCGAACTGCACGCCGCCCTCCTTGACGTTCGGGCAGGAGATGTTGATTTCCATCGCATCGATCGGCGAATCGTCGAATCGCCGCGTGACTTCCACATATTCGTCGATGGTCGAACCGCAGACGTTCGCGATGAAACGGGTCTCGCTGAAATCCAGCGTCGGCAGGATCCGGCTGACGACGTGATCGACGCCGGGATTCTGCAGGCCGATCGCATTGATCATGCCGTCGGGCGTCTCGGTCACGCGGTGCGGCGGATTGCCGAGGCGCGGCGCGAGCGTGGTGCCCTTCAGCACGATCGCGCCGGCGTCGCGGTTGGAGAACCCCTCGACCCGCGTGTACTCCTCGCCGAAGCCGACGCAGCCGGAGAGCAGCACGATCGGCGAATCGAAGCGCAGGCCGCAGAAGTCGATCGCGAGCGAGGGGGCGGG
>DATKBY010000066.1:0-6967 GCA_035513555.1 Steroidobacteraceae bacterium
CACGGGGTTGCCGAATTCATCGGTCACGGTGATGAATGCCTGAATCGGTTCGGTGATTGGCTGCCCCTCAACGCGCAGTGCCACGTCCGCCCATGCCGGAACGGCAGCCAACACGGTAGCCAGCAACACCCAGGGCGCGGACAGTCGCGAGCGCTTCACTGATGCATCCCCCTGTAAACCATGGGTGCATCTTACCGGAGGCCCGGTCCTGCACGGACATCGGCAGCATGCATCTACAGCAAAATGTGAGGTGCGTCACACAAGCGCCGGCCAGCCACCAGTCAGGCGTGGGCGTCGAGCAGCGCGAGTATCTCGGCGGACTTCTCTTTCATCATGGCTTCGTTGCCGCGCGACTCGACGTTGAGGCGGATCAGCGGCTCGGTATTCGAGGTCCGCAGGTTGAAGCGCCAGCGCGGATGTTCGATGGACAGCCCATCGACCTCCTCCACCTTGATCGAGCCCGGCGTGTAGCGGACGCGGATGGCCGCGATGGCGCCGGCGACGTCGCCGATCTTGCGGTTGATCTCGCCGCTCGACGGAAACTGCTTGATGCGCTCATTGACGAGCGATGACAGCGGCTTGCCGGTCCGCGACAGGATCTGCGTCATCACGAGCCAGGGTATCGTGCCGCTGTCGCAGTACGAGAAATCGCGGAAGTAATGGTGCGCGCTCATCTCGCCGCCATAAATGGCGTCGGCCTCGCGCATGCAGTGCTTCATGAAGGCATGGCCGGACTTACACTGCACCGGCACGCCTCCGTGGTCGCGCACGATGCTCATCGTGTTCCAGGTCAGCCTGGGGTCGTGCACGATGCGCGACCCGCGGTGATGCTCGAGGAAGGTCGAGGCCAGCAGGCCGACGATGTAATAGCCCTCGATATAACGGCCTTCCTCGTCGAAGAAGAAGCAGCGGTCGAAGTCGCCGTCCCAGGCGATGCCCATGTCGGCCTTTGCCAGCCGGACCGCGCGGCCCGTGACATTGCGGTTCTCCTCGATCATCGGATTCGGCACGCCGTTCGGGAAATCGCCGTCGGGCTCATGATGGATCTTGGTGAAGCGGAACGGCAGCTTTTCCTCCAGCAGGTCGAGCACGATGCCCGCGCCGCCATTGCCGGCATTGCAGACGATCGACAGGGGCTTCAGCTTCTGGACATCCACGTAGCCCAGCACGTGATCGCGCCATGCCGGCAGGATGTCGTGGGACGCGATGGTGCCGCGCACGGTCGCATTGCTGAAGTGACCGGCCTCCGCTAGGCGGCGGATCTCCTGCAGGCCGCTGTCGCCGCTGATCGGCCGCGACTGTTCGCGCACGAACTTGAGCCCGTTGTAATCGGGCGGATTGTGGCTCGCCGTGACCATGACCCCGCCATCGAGTCCCAGCGAAAACGTCGCGAAGTAAATGCACTCGGTGCCGCACAGCCCGATGTCCAGGACATCAACGCCCGAATCCGTCAGGCCGCGCGTCAGCGCGTCGGCCAGCTCCTGGCTGGAGTGACGGATATCGCGGCCGACCGCGACGCGCTTGGGCCGCAGCCAGTCCGCATAGGCGCGGCCGATCCGGTAAACGGATTCCGGATTGAGCTCGTCGGGCACGCGACCCCGAACGTCATAGGCCTTGAAACAGCCGGACAGGTCCATGTCGTTCACACCTTCTTGAAAAACGCCGATACCGACTCGACGACGTGGCGGAGTTGCCGCTCGCTCAGCTCCGGATAGATCGGCAGCGCCAGAGTCTCCCGCGCGGCGCGAGCCGATTCGGGGCAATCCTCCGCCTCGTAGCCGAGATAGGCAAAACACTGCTGCATGTGCAGCGGCACCGGATAATACACCTCGGTCCCGACGCCGCATTCCGCCAGGTGGGCCCGCAGCCGGTCGCGATCGGGAACGCGGATTACGTACTGGTTGTAGATGTGCCGGTAGCCCGGGAGGGCGGCGGGCGTCACGACGCAGGACGTTGCCGGATCTGCGCGAAAGGCTTCGTCATAGAACGCGGCATTCCGCTGCCGGCCCGCATGCCATGCCTCCAGGTGCCGGAACTTGACCAGGAGCACCGCCGCCTGCAGCTCGTCGATGCGGAAATTTCCGCCGATCATCGCGTGAAAATACTTCGGCTCCATGCCGTGCACGCGCAGCATCCGGAGCGTGGCCGCGAGCGCGTCATCGTTCGTGACGCACATGCCGGCGTCGCCGAAGGCGCCCAGGTTCTTGGTCGGGAAAAATGACAGGCACCCGATCTCGCCGATGCCCCCGGCGCGCCGGCCGCCTTCATACTCGGCGCCGATCGCCTGGGCCGCATCCTCGATGACGGGCAGGCCGTATTCGCGGCCGAGTTCCATCAGCGGGTCCATGTCCGCGCATTGACCGTACAGATGCACCGGCATCAGCGCCCGCACCCTGCCTCCGCTTTCGCGGTTATAGAGTCCCCCGCTACGGCGCTCGCAGCCCGTACGCAGGAACTCGCGCACGATTTCCACGCGCAGGTTGTAGGTGAGCGGGTCGATGTCGAGGAACAGCGGCCGCGCGCCGACGCGGGCAATCGTTCCGCCGGTCGCAAAGAAAGTGTAGGGGCTGGTGACGACTTCGTCCCCGACGCCGATGTCGTAGGCCATCAGCGCGACCAGCAGCGCATCGGTACCGGACGAGAGCCCGACGCCGTGCCGGGCGCCCGAATACTCCGCCAGGCGCTCCTCCAGCTCGCGCACCGCGGGCCCGAGGATGAACATCTGCGAGCCGGCTACCTTCAGCATCGCCTCGTCGAGTTCCGCTTTGAGCGCGTGGTACTGCGGCTTCAGGTCGAGGAGCGGCACCGTCACCCGGGAATCGGCCACGCTCAATCCGTCCGGCCCTTGCGGCCATAATGGTCATCGAGGCGGACGATGTCGTCCTCGCCGAGGTAGCCGCCCGACTGCACTTCGATGATCTGCAGCGGTTCCGTGCCGGGATTCTCGATGCGATGCACCGTTCCGATCGGGATGAACGTGGATTCGTTCTCCTGCAGCAGGAAGACATCCTCGCCGCGCGTGATGCGCGCCGTGCCCTTGACCACGACCCAGTGCTCGGCGCGATGCTGGTGCTTCTGCAGCGACAGTACCGCGCCCGGCTTGATCGTCAGGCGCTTCACCTGGAAGCGCGGACCCGCGTCCACGCTGTCGTAGCTGCCCCAGGGCCGGAATACTTCGCGGTGCAGGCCCGGCTCGGTGCGCCCCGCCTCTTTCATGCGCTCGACCAGGCGCTTGACGTCCTGGACCCGATCCTTCGGCGCAACCATCACGGCGTCCTTGGTCTCGATCACGACGTGGCCCTCGAGGCCGACAGTCGCGACCAGCCGCTGCGTCGAATACAGCAGGCAGTCCTTGGACCCCTCTGCGACGACGTCGCCGCGCATCACGTTGCCGTCCGCATCCGACGGCAGGGCGTCCTGCAACGATGTCCAGGAGCCGACGTCGCTCCAGCCGGCCGACAGCGGCACGACCGCGGCACGGTCGGTCTTTTCCATGACCGCGTAGTCGATCGAATCGGACCGGCAGGATTCGAAGGCGGCGCGTTCCAGCCGTACGAAATCGAGATCGCGCTCGGCCCCGTCGTACGCCTTGCGGCAATTCGCCAGCATCGCCGGCTGCAGGCGGCCGAGCTCGTCCAGGTAGCCCTGCGCCGGCAGCAGGAACATGCCGCTGTTCCAGAGGTACTCGCCGGAGGCGACGAACTCCGCCGCGCGCTTCGCGTCGGGTTTCTCGACAAAGGCCGCAACCGGCCGCACCGCGCCGTTATCGGCGCCTTGCCGGATGTAGCCATAGCCGGTTTCCGGCTGCGTGGGAACGACGCCAAACGTCAGGAAACGCCCGTCGCGCGCCGCGGGCAGCGCGGCCTCGACCGCGCGCGTGAACGCGGCGGTGTCGGTTAGCACGTGATCCGCCGGCAGCACCAGCAGCATCGGCTCGCCGGCGCCCGGCTTCGCGTGAGCGACCGCCGCAAGCGCCGCGATCGCGACCGCGGGCGCGGTATTGCGCCCGACCGGCTCGAGCAAGATCGCCGCCGGCGCGATGCCGACCTGGCGAAGCTGTTCTGCGACCAAGAAGCGGTGCGCCTCATTGCACACGACGATCGGCGCAGCCGCGTCCGGCAGCGCGGCGGCACGCAATGCCGTGTCCTGGATCATCGTCCGCTCCCCGACCAGCGGCAGGAACTGCTTGGGATAGTGCTCGCGCGACAGCGGCCAGAGCCTGGTGCCTGCGCCGCCGGAAAGGATGACGGGAATCAGCATCGCCTGCCCTAGTTCTTGAGCCGCCCCTGCGACTCCAGGTACCGGATCACGTGATCCACGCATTCTGCGACCGAAATCTTCGAGCTGTCGATCTCGATTTCCGCATTCTCAGGCGCTTCGTAGGGCGACGTGACGCCGGTGAAATTCTTGATCACGCCCTCGCGCGCCTTCGCGTACAGGCCCTTCGGGTCGCGTCCTTCGCAGATCTCGAGCGGCGTGCTGACGAAGACCTCGACGAACTGGCCCGGTTCGATCAGGTCGCGGACCAGCCGGCGGTCGCTGCGGAACGGCGAGATGAAGGCCGTGACCACGATCAGGCCCGCATCCACGAAGAGCTTGGCGACCTCGCCGATGCGCCGGATGTTCTCGACGCGCCCCGCGTCGGTAAAGTCGAGGTCCTTGTTGAGGCCGTGGCGGATGTTGTCGCCGTCCAGCAGGTAGCTGTGATGGCCCCGGAGGTACAGCGCCTGCTCGACCGCGTTGGCGATTGTGCTTTTGCCCGCGCCCGACAGGCCCGTGAACCAGAGGATGCAGGGGCGCTGCGCCTTCTGGTTGGCACGCTGCTCGTGCCGTACGCGCGTCGGCTGCCAGAACACCGAGACGTCGCCATGCGCTCCGTGCGGTGCGGCATTGCGCAGGATCATGCCGGCGCCGGACGTCGCGTGCGTCAGTCGGTCGACCACGATGAGCGCACCCGTGCCGCGGCAGGTGGTGTAGGAGTCGAAGGCCGTCGCTTCCGCGAGCACGATGCGGCACAGACCCACCTCGTTGAGGCGCAGCTCCGCGGCCGGATGCTCGGTGTGGTCGTTGACGTCCACGCGGTGGTGGATCGCCTCCACCGTACCGCGCAGGTAGCGCTGAGACAGCTTGAACTCGTACTGCTTGCCGGGCAGCAGCGGCGCATCGCTCATCCAGATCACGTGCGCATCGAAGATGCGCCCGACGGACGGCGAACGGTCGGGATGCACCAGCACGTCGCCACGGCTGATGTCGATTTCGTCCTCGAGCGTCACGGTCACGGCCTGGCCGGCATGGGCGCGGTCCAGTTTGCCGTCGAAGGTGATGATTTCCCGGACCTTGCTCAGGCGCCGCGAAGGCACGGCCATGATCGAATCGCCGACCGCGAGTTGCCCCGCAGCGATGGTGCCGGCGTATCCGCGGAACGATGCGTCCGGCCGGTTCACGTACTGCACCGGCAGGCGCAGATGCTGGCCATGGTCCGTGCGGCTGATGTCGATCGTATCGAGATGCTCGAGGATGGTCGGTCCCTGGTACCAGGGCATGCCGTCGCCGCGCTTGACGACGTTGTCGCCCTTGAGCGCCGAGATCGGCACGATCACGGCATCCGCATCGCGGATGCCCGGTATCGCGCGGCAGTCGCCCGCGATCTTCTGGAATTTCGCCTCGTCGAAGTCGATCAGGTCCATCTTGTTGACCGCGACGATGATGCGGCGGATACCCAGCAGGGACACGATGTAGGCATGGCGGCGCGTCTGCACCTGCACGCCGCGTGCAGCATCGATCAGGATCACGGCGACGTCGGCGGTCGAGGCGCCGGTCGCCATGTTGCGCGTGTACTGCTCATGGCCCGGGCAGTCCGCGATGATGTACTTGCGCCGGTCGGTGTCGAAATACCGGTAGGCCACGTCGATCGTGATGCCCTGCTCGCGCTCGGCCTGCAGGCCGTCCACCAGCAGCGCGAGATCCACCTCCGTGCCGGTGGTGCCCCATTTGCGGCTGTCGGAAGTGATGGCGACCAGCTGGTCCTCGAGGATCTGCAGCGAATCGTGCAGCAGCCGGCCGATCAACGTGCTCTTGCCGTCATCCACGCTGCCGCAGGTGATGAAGCGCAGCAGCTCCTTGGCCTCGTGCCGCATCAGGAAATCGGCGAGTTTCACGGCAGCCATCAGAAGTATCCTTCGCGCTTGCGCATTTCCATCGCCGCCGCCTGGTCGAAGTCGATCGCGCGGGTCTGGCGCTCCGAAGTGCGCGTGATCAGCATCTCCTCGATCACGCTGGTCAGGTCGGCGGAGGCCGAGCGCACGGCGCCGGAGAGCGGATAGCAGCCGAGGCTGCGGAACCGCACGGTCTCCATGCGCGGCGTCTCGCCATCCTTCAGCGGCAGGCGGTCGTCGTCCACCATGATCAGCATGCCGTCGCGGTCCACGACCGGGCGCGGCTTCGCGAAGTACAACGGCACCACCGGTATGTTCTCGATGTGGATGTAGAGCCAGATGTCGAGTTCGGTCCAGTTGGAGAGCGGGAACACGCGGATGCTCTCGCCCTGGCGGATACGGCCGTTGAACAGGTTCCAGAGCTCGGGGCGCTGGTTCTTCGGGTCCCAGCGATGATGCGAATCGCGGAACGAGAACACACGCTCTTTCGCCCGCGACTTTTCCTCGTCGCGGCGCGCGCCGCCGAAGGCGGCATCGAAGCGGTGCATCGAGAGCGCCGCCTTCAGCGCCTCTGTCTTCATGATGTCGGTGTATTTCGAGCCGTGCGAGAACGGCTTGACGCCGGCCGCCACGCCCTCCTGGTTGGTGTGCACGATCAGCTTGAAGCCGTACTCGCGCGCCATGCGGTCCCGGAATTCGATCATCTCCCGGAACTTCCAGGTCGTGTCGATATGCATCAGCGGAAACGGCAGGCGGCCCGGGTAGAAAGCCTTGCGCGCGAGGTGCAGCATCACCGAGCTGTCCTTGCCGAT
>DATKBY010000067.1:0-36822 GCA_035513555.1 Steroidobacteraceae bacterium
CGGCGCCTGCCACCTGTTCAAGGGCGCTCCGCGCCGAAAGCTCAATGGCCGCGGCGACGGCATGCAGGGCAGTTATCTCGGCCCGGCATTCGACGATGCGGAAATTCAGCGGCGCCTGTCGGCGGCCGGCGCGGTCTTCGAGATGCTGGATGAAGGATCTGTCATTGAACGCTGCGCCCATGCGCTCGCATCGGGCCTCGCCGTCGGTTGGCACCAGGGCCGCATGGAGTTCGGGCCACGCGCATTGGGCGCCCGGTCCATCCTGGGCGATGCGCGCTCGCCGACGATGCAGAAACTGCTGAACCTCAAGGTCAAGTTCCGGGAATCGTTCCGGCCGTTCGCGCCGTCGGTCCTGCGCGAGCACGTTGCCGAGTGGTTCGAGCTGGACGGCGATAGCCCCTACATGCTGCTGGTGGCCGACGTTCGGCCTGAGCATCGGGTCGAGATGACGGCGGAGCAACGCGAGCTCTTCGGCATCGACCGGCTGAACATTCCGCGCTCGACGATACCGGCCGTGACGCATGTGGATTATTCGGCCCGTGTGCAGACGGTGCACGCCGAAACCAACCCGCGATATCATGCGTTGTTGGAGCGTTTTCACGAACTTACGGGCTGCCCCGTGGTCGTCAATACCAGCTTCAATGTGCGCGGCGAGCCCGTGGTCTGCACGCCGGAGGACGGCTTCCGGTGCTTCATGGGCACCGACATCGAAGTTCTGGTGGTCGGCAATGCGTATCTGGAGAAGGACCGCCAGCCCGAGTCGCTCCGGCAGCGCTACGAAGACCGCTTCGAGCTCGATTGAAGTGAGTGCAGGGAAGTCCATGAAATGAGCGAAAGGGACGACACGTCGGGGCAAACGCCGGCAGAGGCCGTGGCGAGGCCGAAGATTCCCGGCCTGGCAACGGGCGGACTGCTCGCCATCTCGATTATCAGTCTCGTGCTGGTCCTCGTGTGGGACCAGCTCGCCGGGCGGCTTCCGGCGAGCTGCGACGAACTGCTGAGCATGGCCCTGCCCGGCGGCAAGTGTGCCGCGGCAATGGGGAAACTGATGACCCATGCCTGGGCGCTCGCGCTGCTGCCGCTCATCATGCTGATCGAGCGCTGGCAGCCCGCCGATCCAACGCAGCCCCTGTTCTCGCCGGGGCTGTTCGTGGACGCGCTGTGGTTCTTTTCATTCCCGCTGCTCGGCGTGTGGCTGCCGAATGCGTTCCAGCAGCTCCTGGCGTGGATCGGCGGCGAGACCGTCGCGAATGCCAGGCTCGAGGCGCTGACCAGCCTGCCGCTGGCATTGCAGTTCGTGATCGTGATCCTGGCGGCGGATTTCCTGGCCTGGCTCAGTCATTACATCCGCCACAAGATTCCGATGTTCTGGGAGTTCCACAAGATCCACCACTCCCAGACGGAGCTGAATTTCTTCACGGCCAAGCGCCTGCATCCGTTCGACCTGCTGGCGAATTCTCTGATCCGCTTCCTGCCATGGACTCTGCTGGGTCTGGAAGTCGCGCTGCCCGGCTACCTGGTCTGGACGACTTTCGTGCGCGTGTACGAAGCATTCGTGCATTCGAACATCCGTCACAATCTCGGTCCGCTGCGCTACGTGCTCGTCACGCCGCAGAGCCACCGCATCCACCATTCGATCGAGCCGCAGCACGTGGACCGCAATTTCGGCGATTTCTTCTCGATCTGGGACTTCATGTTCGGCACCCAGGTCCGTGTATACGACATCTACCCGAAACTCGGGGTCCACGACACGGCCTGCCCGCAGGGGAGAGCCACGACCTGGACGGGTTCGCTGCGCATGTTCTTCAGCGAGCTCGCGTATCCGTTGCGCGCGCTCAGAATCCTGCCGCAACCAAAAAGGAGCATCGGCAATGACCGAGTGGACGACATCGCGACGTGACGTGCTCCTCGGCATCGGCGCCGCGGCCGGTCTCATGGCCTGCGGGCGCGGTGCGCCGGGTGCAGGAGGCGAGCGGCTGGGCGTCGCGCTGGTCGGCATCGGCGACCTCGCGCAGGGCCAGATAATCCCCGCGATTCGCAAGTCCGGAAGCTGCCGGCTCGCCGGACTCGTCAGCGGCAGCCGCGACAAGCTGAAGGATCTGGGCGGCCGATTCGACGTCCCCGAGAGTGCCCAGTACAGCTACGACGACTTCGACCGCATCGCCGCGAATCCGGACATCGACGTCGTCTATATCCTGCTGCCGAACGCCATGCATGCCGAATACGCCGTGCGGGCCGCGCAGGCCGGCAAGCACGTCTTATGCGAGAAGCCTTTGGCGGTGACCGTTGCAGAGGGCGAGGCGATGATCGCGGCGTCGCGAAGCGCGGGCAAGTACCTGGCCGTCGCCTACCGTCTGCAGTATTCCCCGCATCATCGCGAGATGGTGCGCCTGGCGCGCGAGCAGGTCTATGGTCCAGTGCAGCTCGTGCAGGCGAACATCGGATTCGGCATCGAGGACGACGACTGGCGGCTCAGGCGTGAACTCGCGGGCGGCGGCGTGCTGCTCGAGCAGGGCGTGTATGCGGTGCAGGCGGCGCGCAGCCTCAATGGCCATCCGCCCGTGGAAGTGCTCGGGCACGAATCGAAGAGCGATCCGAAGCGATACGCGGAGGTCGAGGAATCGGCGGTCTGGTCGATGCGCTTTCCCGACGGCGCGATAGCGCACTGCGGGGCCAGTTATTCGATGCGCATGAACCGGCTCTGGGCCGGGGCGGCGAACGGATATTTCGAACTGGAGCCCGCGTACACTTACGACAACCTGCGCGGCCAGAGCAGCGGCGGGAAGATCGACGCCTCGCAGGTGAACCAGTTCGCGTTGCAGCTCGACGATTTCGCGCGCTGCATTCGGGACGGCGTGTCGCCCGAGCTCAATTCAGGCGAGGAAGGGCTGCAGGACCTGCGCATCATCGAGGCGATCTATCAGTCCATCCGCGAGGGTCGGCCCGTCACGGTGGCATAGCCGCGGGCGGGTTCCGCGCCAGGAATTCCACCACGACGTCCGCGGTGACCTGGTTGCCATAGGCATGCGGGTGAGTGTCCACCTCGAAGTACAGTGTTCTGTTATCGGCAGCGAGTTCCGCGTAACGCCCGGGCAAGTCTATGTACGGGATGCCGGCCTCCTGGAGCGCTGACTTCAGCGGAGCGAACAGCGATGGAAAATCCGTGCCCTGCAGCGGGAGATAGATTTCTTCCTTGGTGGGGAACAGCAGGACCACGAACTGACTGCCGGCTGCCTGCGCCAGGTCGCGAGCCTCCAGCGTGGCGCGCATGACGTGCCGCAATCCCTCGCTGCCCGGCCTGCTCTCCCGGATTGCCGGCGTCAGGATGGAAGGGGCAAGTTGCATTTTCTCCCCGTCGGAGAACTTGAGCGTCGTGGACGAATACAGGTCGCGGAAGTTCTTACGCATGTACCTGACGAAAATGGACAGATAGCTGCGCTCCAGCCATCCCGCCGAGCGTCGTGGCACGTCGCCGTCGAAGTATTTCCAGACCGCGTAATTTCCCGGCGCACCCTGCGCAAGCCAGTGTTCGAAATTGATCGAGTCATGGAAATCGTTGCCGGAGAAGATGCCGTAGATCACGATTTCTGGCCGCAGCCCGAGCCCGTACTTTTCGAGATACCTCGTATACTGTTGCGGCACGGTGCCCGGCAGTCCCAGCGTGATGACCCGGTCGTTGCCGAGCTGCTTTTCCAGCAGTGCGGTCCAGGATTCTTCCGCAGTGAGGCCCCAGCCATAGGTCAATGAATCGCCGACCACGACGATGCGCGCCCGCTCCGGCCAGGGCGAAGCGTTTCGAAAGCCATGCTCGTCCGATACGACGCTGAAGCGCGTCGAACCCGCGCCGATCTCGGTTTTCAAGTATGCGGGATACACGTACCCGAGATAGGAATCGCCGATGGAGGTCGCGGTGGCCTGTTGCTGCCATAAGAGGCGCAACTGGGCTTCCTCCGGCATCAGCCGCGGAAACTGTCGCAGCACACCCTCGGCAAGCAGCAGCGCGACCAGCAGGCTCAGCGGCAGCAGCCACAGGCCGGCGTAACGAATCAAAAAATGCCGCGATTGTGGCTTTGCGTCAGCCATCAATACTCCTCGAACGGGTTATCCAGCATGGTAACGAAAAAAGGCACGCAGATGGCCTTAAAGTGTTCGCCAAGTTATCCTTTCGTTCACCCGGAAACCCCGATGATCCGGGCCGCAACGGGGCATCGGGGTAGCTGATATGTGTGGGCTGGCGGGACTGATTCACATCGACGATGCACCCGCCGGGCCGGACGACGAGTCTGCGGTCCAATCCATGTGCGATCTGCTCGCTTATCGCGGGCCCGACCACTCCGGCATTATGTCAGCGGGCGGCGCCTGCATGGGTTCGCGACGACTCGCGATCCTCGACCTTTCGCCGGCTGGCAACATGCCGATGACCGAGTCGAGCGGGCGATGGTGGATTGCGTATAACGGCGAGATCTACAACTTCGCCGACATTCGGCGGGCTCTCGTCGAAGCCGGCGTCAGTTTCCAGTCGAATTCCGATACCGAAGTCGTGTTGCAGGCCTGGATTGCCTGGGGGCCCGCTTGCCTGGATCGGTTCGTCGGCATGTTCGCGTTTGCGATCTACGACCGGCGCGACAACGAGCTCACGCTGGTGAGAGACCGGTTTGGCATCAAGCCGATCTACTGGACGCAACACGGTCGCGTCATCCTGTTCGCTTCCGAGCTCAAAGCCCTGATATCGCAGCGCAGCGACAACCGGGTGAACCAGCGGAGCCTGGATCAATGGTGGCTCTACCGGAACGTGGACGCCCTGACGACCGCGACGTTGATTGAAGGCATTCAGAAAATCATGCCCGGCCAGTTCGCCAGGATCCGCAATGGCCGGATCGAGGTTCACCGCTGGTACTCCGCGGTGAGCCATGTCAGCGAGGCCCGATACCGCGCGTTCGAGGCGCTGCCAGTGCAACAGGTCGTCGATAGCGTCGAGGAGCAACTCGATGAAAGCGTCCGCCTGAGGCTGGTGAGCGACGTCCCTGTCGGCACGCTGCTGTCGGGCGGGCTCGATTCGAGCCTCGTGACGGCAATGGCCGCGCGTCATTCCAGCCAGCTCTCGGGTTTCCACATCTCGATCGCCGGGCACGAGGAACTCGACGAGAGCCGGTTTGCGAGATCGCTGGCAGACTCACTGCGGATTCCATTCTTCCCGGTGCAGTTGACTGCCGAAAACTTCCGGGCCCGACTGGCCCACGTGACCTGGCTCGAAGACATGCCGCTGACGCACGCCAATTCAGTCGGCTACCACCTGATCAGCCAGGTCGCGCGTCAGCACGGAACGATTGTCGTGCTGACCGGCGAAGGCGCCGACGAACTGTTCGGCGGCTATGCCTGGAGCTACCGCAGGCAGAGACTGTTGCGCCGCCTGAAGCCGTGGCTGGACCGGCTGCCGGCGCGGGTACAGAAGGTCCTGGCTCTGCTCGTTTACATGCAGGCCGGCCTGCCCGTCAATGCACACCAGTTTCGGGCACTGATGCCGTCCACGATCGGCGTGCTGGACCAGTTCATGCGTATGGACGCACTGGAGCGCTGCACGCAGGCCTACGATTTCCTCGGTGACGCCGCGTCGATGGAGGTGTCGGGCAGCATGCTGGCGGATCTGGCCGACTTCCTGACGCCGTTGCTTCGCCGCCTGGACCGGACGACGATGGGCGCCTCCGTCGAAGCGCGCGTGCCGTTCCTCGATCACCGGCTGGTGCATACGGCGATCAACCTGCCGCTCAAATGGAAGATTGGACGCTACGAGGACAAGTGGATCCTCAAGCAGATTGCGCGGAATTACCTGCCGGAATCGCTGATCTGGCGCAGGAAGATGGGATTTCCGCTGCCGCTTGCCGAGTACATCGCGCCGCTCGCGACGCCGGAGTTTTTTACGGGCGGCTTCTGCGAGGAGACACTGGCGCTCAGTCACCGCGGCATTGCGCGGGTGCTCGATCAATGGAAACTCGGCGCCCAGGGCATATTCGGGCTTATCGGACTGGAGATCTGGGGCAGGACTTTCCTCATGGGCGAAAGTACGGACCGGATCAATGAGCGAATCGAGTCGCTGGCAAGTGCGCGCCGGGGCGCGCCCCTGGTGCATTGAACGACGCATGACGATACCGGCACCCGTGAATCCGATCGGCAGAGCGGCGGCTGCCGGCGTCGTCTGGCAGATGATCGGCTTTGCCTGCGTCACGGTCTGCGGATACGTCGTTGCCGTGCTGCTGGCGCGCAACTTCGGCCCGGCCGTGTTCGGCGTATACGGCGTCGTTTACTCGGTCCTGATGGCGACCGAGCTGATGTTGCGTTTCGGCGTACCACAGGCGCTGACCAGGCTGATCGGCGGCGCGCCCGGCGAAGGCTCGGTGGGGTTGCAGAATACCGGCATCACGCTGACGCTGATCGTCAACCTGGCCGGTTTTGCGATTTTCTGGATGGCGGCGCCTTACGTCGCCGAGGCACTGAACGTTCCCTTCGGCACGCGCCTGTTCCGGATTGCAATCCTCGATATACCGTTTTACGCCCTGTTTGTCACACTGAGTCACATCCTGAATGGCAGGCGGCAATTCATTCACACAGGCCTCGCACTGTGCGTTTACGGCCTCGTGAAAGTGGCGGGCGTCATCTTCATGCTGATGACCGACACCCTGTCGATCGCGGGTGCGCTATACGTCAACCTGGCGTCGTCTGTCGTCGGCATGGTGCTCCTGCTGATTCCGGCGAAGATGCGGGCCTACCGGCCCAGCCTGAAAGCCAGGGCGAGCGTTGTCGCGCTGGCGATTCCGATCACGATCGGGGAGGTCGGCCTGCAGGTCTTGCTTGGCATCGATCTCTGGCTGCTCAATGCACTGGGCACGTCCATTGCGGCCGATATCAAGGGTGACTATGTTGCGGCGATCAGCCTGGCCAGGCTGCCGAATGTCGTCGCGTACGTGCTGACCGCCGTGCTGGTTCCGTCGATCGCGCGCGCCTTAAGCGCCGGTGAGCGCGAGACGGCGGGCAGGCTGGTCATCGGCACGATGCGATTTCTGGCGGTGCTGGTGCTGCCAGTCTGCACGCTGATCGCGGCGAATGCCGTCGAGGCCATGCAGCTGCTCTTTTCCGACGTCTATTTGCCAGGAGCCCGTTTTCTGATGCTGCTGGTGTTCGCGCAGGGTCTGGGATACACGCTGGTTAGCGCGCTGCTCGCCATCCTGGTCGGCGCCGGCGCCAGTCGGGTGGCAGCTCAGCGGATCTACATCGCGCTCACGATCGCCGTCGCGGCCAATCTGATCCTGATACCGCTGCTCGGCGCGATGGGCGCGGCCCTGGCGGCTCTCGTTTCGTTTGTCATCGCCGCCTTTCTGTTGGCCCGGCTGGTGCGGCAGAAACTCGGTGTGCTGCTGGAGTGGCGGGCAACGCTGCTTGCACTCCTGGTCAGCATTGCCGTGGGCCTCGCCGGCTGGCTCATCCCGGCGACTGGATTGATGCTGCTTGTCGAGGTAGCCGTGCTGGGCCTGGCCTACCTCGGCATCGTCTGGGCGATCGGACTGGTCAGTCTCGCGGATCTCGCGCAATTGCGCCGGCGCACGAGCTGATCGGCAATGTTCCGGTACGCACGATGAATACATCCTCTACGGGCATTTCCCTCGGCCCAAGTACGGCCACTGGCGCAGCCTGGCAGATGCTGGGGTTCATCTGCCTGACGGGCTGTGGATACATCGTGGCCGTGCTGCTGGCGCGCAGTTTCGGGCCGGTCGCCTTCGGCGTATACGGTGTCGTCTATTCAGTGTTGATGGCGTCGGAGCAGATCCTGCGGCTCGGTGTCCCGCAGGCGCTCACCAAGCTCATCGCGGGCAGCGGGGCCGCGGACACTTCGAAGCTCGAATCCACGGGTATGGTGCTGGGACTGCTGATCAACCTGGCGGGTTTCGCCGGCCTCTGGATGATCGCGCCCTGGCTGGCCGACTGGCTCAAGGTCGAGAACGGCACGCTGCTGTTTCGCATTGCAGTACTCGATATTCCCTTCTTCGGCCTGTACCGGGTCGTCGTGCATATCCTGAATGGCCGGCGCGACTTCCGGACGACCGGCAAGGTGACCTGTGCTTACGCGCTGACGCGCACTTTGGGCATCGTCATTCTGGTCGTGACCGGCAGCCTGACGATCGAGGGCGCGTTGCTCGTCAACGTGATCGCGTCCCTGGTCGGCCTGCTGTTGCTGCTGCCGCGCGCCGGGGCGCGCGTATTTCAGCCAACGCTGATCGAGCGGACGCAGATCATGTCACTGGCGCTGCCGATCCTGGTCAGCGACGTGGGAATACAGTGCCTGCTCGGCGTGGACCTGTGGTTGCTGAGCGCATTCAGCACTTCCCTCGAGGCAGAAGTTCGCGGCGATTACGTGGCGGCGCTGAGTCTCGCGCGGGTCCCGAATATCCTGACATTCGTGCTGGCATCCGTGCTCGTCCCTTCGATCGCAAGGGCGTTGAGCACAGGCGATCGTGACGGCGCCGTCCGCCTCGTGCTGGGAACCACGCGACTGCTGACCGTATTGCTGTTTCCCTGCGGAGCACTGATCGTCGTCAATGCCGGCGAATTGATGGCGCTGTTCTTTTCCGAGAGCTACCGGCCGGGCGGCCGCTATCTCGCGCTATTGATCCTGGCCCAGGGTCTGGGATTCACGTTTCTGGGCGCCCTGCAGGCAATCCTGATCGGCACCGGCGACGCCGCGATCGCCGCGCGCCGCATTTACGTCGGACTGGGAATCGCCGTGGCATTGAATTTGATCCTGATCCCGCTATACGGTGGAATCGGCGCCGCCATTGCGGCCATCCTGTCGTTCGCCATCACCGTGCTGCTGGTCGCGCAGGTCGTCCGGCGGCGCATGGGTGTGTTGCTGGAACCCCGCCGGGCGCTGCTGGCGCTGCTGGCCAGTATCTTGATCGCTGTCTCCGGATGGCTGATACCGACGACCGGGCCGATGGTTCTCCTCGAGCTCGGGGGATTGGGGATGGCGTACCTCGGCCTTGGCTGGATTCTCGGTCTGTTCGACGCCAGTGATATCGCCCTGCTTCGCGGACGGCGGTGACCGGCAGCATCATGCCAGTCGGCTGGCTTCGCAGATCGTCTTGAACGCCTGTGCCGCCGGCCGTGGCAGCCGCTCCTGCGTTGTGAAATCGGTTGCCGCGAGGCCGAAGCGCGCGCCATAGCCTTCGGCCCATTCGTAGTTGTCCATCAGCGTCCAGTACAGGTAGCCGAGCACCGGCACGCCGTCCTGCAGCGCCAGCGCCAGCGCCTCCAGGTGCTCCGTGAGATAGCGCGTGCGCAGCGTCTCGTCCGACGTCGCAATGCCGTTCTCGGTAATCATCAGCGGCAGGCCGTAGCGCGCGAAACGCTTGAGCAGCGGCGGCAGGCTGGCAGCGTGTATTTCCCAGCCGAGCGAACTGAAGGATCGCGGCTCGCCGTGGTGGTCGTCGCGGCACTCGCTGCCGAACACGAGCGCCCCCGGTGACGTCGCTTGCCAGCGCACCACCTGGCGCGCATAGAAATTCAGCCCGATGAAATCCAGCACATCCTGCGGACGCCGGCCGAGGAGCCAGAAAATGACGCGGTTCAGCGCGAGATCCCGCAACCAGGCCGCCAGCCGGTCCGCCGGGTGGCGGGCGCGGCAGGGAACGACATGCGGCGCGCTGTGCGCGATGCCGGCCATGACGTCCGATCGGCAGCCGTGCAGGATGCGGTACGCGGCAACATGCGCCCGGCACAGGTTGAAGAGCGCCAGGGCACCGGAAAGCCAGGCGCGTGGCCGGCAAGGAGGCCAGTCCCCGCTGTTGTAGCCGTGCCTGACGTAAACGGTCGGCTCGTTGATCGTGATCCAGTAGCGCACGTCCGGCGCCAGCCGTTCGGCGATGAGGGTGACATAGCGGGCATAGAGCGCAGGGCTGTCGCGATGGGTCCAGCCGCCGAGCTGGCCGAACCAGGCCGGATTGGTGAAATGGTGCAGCGTGACGACGGGTTCCAGGCCGCGCCGCCGGAGCGCCGCGACGACCGCGGCGTAATGCTCGAGCGCCGACACGTCCCAGACGCCGCGCTCGGGCTCGATGCGGCTCCATTCGATGGAAAAGCGATGGGCGTTGTGCCCCAGCGACCGCGCGAGGTCGAAATCCTGTTCGTACAGTTCGTAATGACGGCAGGCTTCGCCTGATTGGTGCGGCAGCCGGCGGTCCTGTTCGTACTCCCACCAGTCATTCCAGCGATTGCCGCCCTCGACCTGGTGACTGGCGGTGGCCGCCCCCCACAGGAAACCGTCGGGAAAGCGGAAAGATCGCGACGACGCCGTCGGGCTCGAGGCCATCGCGGGCGTTCAGCCGTTGCGCCGGGCCGGGAGCGCCTGGTATGCGGCCAGGCACAGGTCGTAATAGGCGCGGGCCGTGTCTTCCCAGGTAGCGTGCGGATCGCGCGCGGCGATCGCGCCCATTTCCGCAAGCCGCGATCGCGACGGCAGGGTGGCGAGCCGTTCCTGCCAGTTCGCAACGGAATTCTGGAACAGGAATCCGTTCTGCCCGTCGGTGATCAGCGACCGGATCCGGCCGCTCGCGACGCTGGCGACGGGACGTCCCACGCTGAGGTACTCCGGTACCTTGAGCGTCGAATAACCGAGCTCGCCCGAAGCGAACGCGGCCGAGTCGTAGGGCGCGAGGCAGAGATCGGCCGCCGCGATGTGCCAGGGCACCTCGTCATGCGGCACCTTGCCGTAGAAGCGCACGGGCCGCCCGCTGGCGCGAGCCAACGCCTCATACTCGCCGCGCCGCGCTCCGTCGCCGATGACATGCAGTTCGAGATCCGCCGGGCAGGGTCCCGCCAGGGCGCGCAGCACCGGCTCCAGGTTGTGGGTCCAGTCCAGCACGCCGATATAGGTCAGAATCGTCGCTTCGGCGCGCAGGTCCAGGCGGCGCCTGGCCTCTGCCTGGTCGATCGGGTGAAACAGGCTGCGATCGACGCCCAGTGGAACGACGGCGATGCGTTCGAGCGGCACTTCCCAGTGCCGGTGAATCTCGTGCCGCAGGAATTCCGTCTCGGCGATGACCAGGCGCGCCTGGCGCATGCTGCGGCAGGCGAGACGCGCGCCGAGCTTCATGCGCAGCAGCTTGAGCCATTGGCCGCGCGCGGCGTGCTGCGGATTCTGGACGATGTTCTCGACCGGCACGCCGAGCTGGCCGCGTGCGCTGCACAGCGAGGAGACGTAACCCGACAACAACCAGCTCTTCTCGAGCACGATGTCGAATGGAACGAGCTCGCGCGCGACGAAGCGGCGGATCTGCATCAGGTAACGCAGGAACTGCAGATTGCCCATGCCGCTCGTCGCCGCGTCGTCGGCGCGGCCGTATGCGGAGCCGGGCTCGATCTCCATGACCGGAATGCCCGGCGGCGGCGATGCGTCCGCCGTGTGGCGGAATGCAACCGTGACATCCGCGAGCGGCTGCAGCGCCCTCGCGAGATTCAGCACATTGCGGGTCGGGCCCATGGATGACATGAGCCGATGCCCCGGCACGACGTAGCAGATGCGCAGGCGGCGGGACTGGCTCACGGGGCGCTCCCAGGGCGGCTGCGACGGATCAGCGGCGACGCAAGCACCCAGTATGCCGCTGCCACGCCGTCGAGCGCGCGCCGCGCGAATCGCTCCATTGCGCCGGGCGTCAGTTCGGAACGGAATGGCAACGGTCCGCCGGCGACCAGGTCGCCGTCATGGCGCAGGCGATTCTGCTGGAACCGCCGGCGCTCGCGGAAAATGAGCGGCAGATTGCCAAGCACCCAGGTCACCGAGCGCCACCATTCGCGCAGCCATCCCTTCCTGACGACGATCACGAGCTGCGATGCTTCATAGAATGCAAAGAGCGGCAGCAGCACGAGCCAGGTGCGCCATGAGTAGATCTTGAGCAGGAACAGCCAGCGATTGCGGATCAGGAAGAAGACGCGGCGGCTGGAATAGCTGCCGAGTTGCCGGATCGAAAGGCCCGCGGTGCCCTGGCCGTGAAAGCAGCGCGCCGAAGGCACGGCGATCAGCGCGCGGCCGAGCGCCCGGATGCGCACGCCGTACTCGTGGTCCTCGAAATAAATGAAGAAGGACTCGTCGAACAGCGTATCGGCCGGGAGCCGCGAGCGGTCCACCAGGAAGCAGCAGGAGACCAGGGAGCCCATTTCCACGACGCCGGGCGCGATCTCGTCCGCCGGCACGTTCTCGTTGACGAGTATCTGCTGCCCGAGGAAATGGCATTCCGCGCCGCAGTACTGCACGCGGTCGCGCTGATTGCCGTAGATCACTGCCGGAACCGCAATGGCGGCATCCCGGCGGCCGGCCATGGCCTCGACCAGTCGATCCACGCAATCCGCCGTCAGCGCGACGTCGTTGTCCATCAGCAGGATCTGTTCTGCATCGAGCCGCGTGAGTCCCGCATTGCGGCCGCCCGCCGCGCCCAGGTTCTCGCCGAGTTCCAGCACGCGAACCTGCGGAAAGTCGCGCCGGATCAGTTCGCGGCTGCCGTCCTGCGAGCCGTTGTCGAGGACGACGATTTCCGCGAACCGGTCCGCAATCGCACAGGCGGGCCGCAGGGCGAGCGGCAAAATCGCCTCGCCGTTGTAGTTCAGGATGCAGAGCGTCGGCTTGGCGGCATTCGGGCTCATTCGGCGGTGACTGGACTCCGGCAGCCGCCGTCAGTCCTTGCCTGGCTTGCGCAGGACCTGGTCGAAATACTCGATCGTGCGCTGCAGCCCTTCGTCGAGCTGCACGGTCGGCTGCCAGTCCAGTTCGCGCTTCGCCAGGTCGATGTCCGGCTTGCGCTGCTTCGGGTCGTCGATCGGAGCGGGCTCACGGACCAGCTTCGAGCGGGTGCCGGTCAGCGCGATCACGCGCTCGGCGAGCTCGATCATCGTGAAATCGTGGGGGTTGCCGAGGTTGACCGGCCCGGTGAAGTCGTCGCGGGTCCTCATCAGGCGCAGTATTCCGTCGATCAGGTCGCTGACGTAGCAGAACGAGCGCGTCTGCTGCCCGTCGCCGAAGATCGTGATCGGTTCATTAAGCAATGCCTGGCGGATGAAGTTCGAAACGACGCGGCCGTCGTTCGGGTGCATGCGCGGCCCGTAGGTATTGAAGATCCGCGCGACCTTGATCAGCAGCCGGTGCTGGCGGTGGTAATCGAAGAACAGCGTCTCTGCGCAGCGCTTGCCTTCGTCGTAACAGGCGCGCGGGCCGATCGGATTGACCCTGCCCCAGTAGTCCTCGCGCTGAGGATGCATTTCAGGATCGCCGTAGACCTCGCTGGTGGATGCCTGCAGGATCCGCGCCTTCACGCGCTTGGCGAGTCCCAGCATGTTGATCGCGCCGTGGACGCTGGTCTTGGTCGTCTGCACCGGATCGTACTGGTAGTGAATCGGCGAGGCCGGGCAGGCGAGATTGTAGATCTCGTCCACCTCGAGATAGATCGGGAACGTCACGTCGTGACGGATGACCTCGAAGCGGGGATGGTCCAGGAGCTGCGAGAGGTTCTGCCGGTTGCCGGTGTAGAAATTGTCGAGGCAGATGACCGAATAGTCCTCTGCGATCAGCGCGTCGCACAGGTGCGAGCCGAGGAATCCGGCGCCGCCGGTAACCAGGACCTGGCGGGAATTCAGCAGTTTAGGCATAGGTCGCAGTCTCCCGGAGCCAGTGTAGCCGACTCAATGCGCGCCCGGCCGGCCGGCATACCAGCTGCGGCCTTCGTAATTGCGTGGGGGATCCACGCCCAGAAGCGCAAGCACGGTCGGTGCGATGTCGAGGACATGCGGATCGGCAGCCGCATCGGCGCCATGCCAGCCCGCGGCGCGGGTCACGGCGAACGCGGTCGCGCGGTGATTGCCGGTGTAGTAGGGCGACGTCGCATGACCGGGCAGCCCGCGGATGGCTCCGTACCCGCGCGTATCCACCGCATCGACGATGCGCGCCGCCAGGTTCCATGAAATCACGGCGTCCGGCAGATCCACCCGGCGCGAACCGGAATAAGTCGAATCCACCAGCGTCACGCGTTCAGCCGCGGGCAGGCCGGTCGCCGCGCCACGTAAACCGCTCAACTCTTCGTGCAGGCGGCCGAGAATCTCTTCGTATTCCGTTCCGGGCCGCACGCCGCCCAGCGGATCGCGGCCCTGCAGATTGACCCGGAAATAACCCTCGTTGGAGTTCGGCACGCAGAACACTTTGGACCTTTGCCAGTCCACGCTGGAGTTGACCCACTTCATGCCGAGCTGGTAGCGCATGCGTCTCGGCAGGCAGCGCGTCACGCTCTGGCGGAAGCTGAGCGGCACGGCCTGGCGCAACGCCTGCATCAGGCCCGTGCGCGGCTTGCTGTCGGCCTCGCCGCCGCCGCCGACGCCGCCGCCGTGAAACAGGTCCATGCGATGCAGCAGCTCCGGCATCAGGTGGCAGCCGGAATAGTTCGGCCCCATGCCGTCCGCCGAGGTGACGATGACCGTGGTGTCGTCGTCCGCCCCCTCCAGGATCGTCGCGATCGCGGCATCGACGCCGGCGTACACGTCGCGCACCAGGTTCACGCCCCGCAGCGCGGCATCCTGCGGCTGCAGCGGATAATTTTCATCGCCGAAGTGCCAGAGGTAGTGACCGGCGCCGTGCGTCTCGCCGAAGGTCACGAACAGCAGGTCCCAGTCCTGTTCTTCCATCAGCGCGCGCGTGATGCGCGCCTTGATCGCGGCGCCGGCTACGAGCTGGTCACGGAAGCGCAGCGGATCGTCCGGCACCTTGACCAGGTCGGCGTGCTCCGGCGCGGGGTAGCGCCCGAAACGCCGCCGCAGATCGCCGAGCAGGCCGCGCGGCGTCGAGCCGGGCTCGCCGAACCAGGTCCAGGTTCCGTACTCCAGGATCTGCACGCCGCGGAAATCCGGCAGCGGGTAATCCATGAACGCGTCGAAAATGACGCAGCGCTTTCCGGCCTCGTCGAGCTGCCGCCAGAAAGGCGGCTGGCCGCACCATTGCGGCTCGGTGCGATGGATGCCGGGCAGGCCGGCGCGCACCTGGTAGGCGTGATACATGCCGTGATGGCCGGGCGTCGTGCCCGTATAGAGCGTGGGCCAGGCCGAGACGTGCATGATCTCGGCGGTGGTGCCGAGCCGGCGCCACGCGGCCTCGCGACGCAGGCGGGCGAGCGCCGGCATCGTGCCGTCATCGGCCCAGCGTTCGATCAGTTCCGCGTCTGCGCTGTCGAGCCCGATCAACAGGACGCGACTGCGTGCGGCCGCTCCCGCCACTAGGGCGTCCCGTCCGGCACCGGATCGGCATACACCTCGTCGAGGCTCACCGTGCGCCGCTCACGGTCCGAGAGCTTTCCGGCCTCGACCATCGCCACGGTCCAGATGTTGTCTTCGCCGCGCGTGTCCGCGCGCTTGCCGTGCAGCACGGCGTCGCGCAGGCTGTTCAGCAGGGACGTCGTGCCGCCTTGCGGATACGGCTTCTCGTCTCCCTTCGGCACCTTGTCGTTGCGGATCGGCCTGAACCACCGGCTGCCGGGTGGCCGCCAGGCCACGAACTTGCGGTTGCTCCAGATCACGCCTTTCTCGCCTTCGATCCACAGCGAGAAGCCGTAGCGATGCGACAGCAGCGTACCGAGGTATTGCACCTGTATGTGGCCGAAGTCGATATGGGCTTCGGTATTTGCGCCGTGCCGGTAATCGGTCCACGGCGGATTCCACACGCGCACGCTGATCCCGGCCGGCCGCGCCCCGAAGAACGCGCGCAGGCTGTCGAAATGGTGGGTCGCGATTTCCTGCAGCTGCGGGTACTCGATCTGCCCGAACCAGGGGCCCTCGGTGCGGCTCGGCTGGTGGCGCCGGTCGATCATGATCGCGTTGTCGAGCTTGCCGAGAAATCCTTCGCCCAGCAGGCGCTGGATCGTGCGCTCGGCCGGCCAGTAGCGATAGTTTTCCGCGACGATGACCTGCTTGCCGACGGCGCGCGCCCGCTCGAGCACGCGCCGGCCTTCGTCCACGGTGATGGCGAGCGGCTTCTCGACCATCACGGTCAGGCCGGCATCGAGGCAGGCGAGCGCCACCTGCGCGTGCGTCTGCGACGGGCTCACGATCAGCGCCGCATCCGCGACGCCCGCGAGCGATGCTTCGCCGAGATCGGCAAGCAGCCGGCAGTCCGCCGGCACGACGCTGCGTGCGAGTTCGCGCGACTTTTCATCCGGTTCGACCAGCGCCACGCAATGGCAATCGGGATGCTGCTTGACGAAGCCCGCCCAGTGCCGCCCGCGGATGCCGGCCCCGACCTGAATAATCCTGATGCTCATGAAGCCGACCTCCTGACGTCCGCGAGCGTGTCGACCCATTCCGGCCAGACCTGTCCGCTCATATGGGCCGGCACCTCCACGCCCTGGCGGGCGAGCAGTGTCGGCGCAAAATCGAGAATATGGCCTTCGGTCAGCGAACCGCCCGCCGGAATGCCCGGTCCTGCTGCCAGCACGAAACCCGGCCCGGCGTGCGTGCCGGGGCGCGGGTCGGGCGATGCCAGGGAAACGACGCCGATGCGCGCCGACGCCGCGGCCGTGATCGGCGCATCCGCCTGCCAGCGCACCACCAGGTCCGGCAGCCAGTCGCTGCGCGCGCCGGGAAAAACGCGATCGGCGCGCAGCACGTCGCGGACGATCGAGCGGCGGGTCGCGGGATCGCGCAGCTGCCCGATCTCCGCCGTGAGCTCGGCCAGCAGCTGCTCGAACGCTGCTCCCGGTTCGACCGTGCCCTGCGGCTCGCGGCCCCGCAGATTGATGCGGATATAGCCTTCGAGATCGGTCGGCAGGCAATAAGCCCGCGTGCGAGACCAGTCGACATTGGCGGAATCGACTCGCTGCGCGAGCCGGTCGCGGAGCGCAGTCGGCAGCATGCGTGCGAGATTCTTGCGGAAATCTTTTGGTAGCAGATCGCGCACGGCCTTGACCGGGTCGAAGCGCCGTGGCTGGCCGCTATTTTCTGCGCCGCCCACCGCCGGTGCGGGTTCGGGACCGGCGAGGTAGCCGAGCCGTTCCAGAACCTCCGGCAGCAGATGCCAGCCGGCATGGTTCGGCACGACGCTGTCGCCGGAGATGACGATGACAGTTGCATCGTCACCGGCTTCGCGCACCATGCTGTCCACGGCCCGGTCGAGTTCCTGGTAAACGGCCAGCATCGGCGATGGCTGCAGCATCGCGCCGGCGTCGCGAAGTCCCGGCGACCAGCAATAGTGTCCCGCGACGTGCGTCTCGCCGAATACCGTGAACTGCAGTTCGCCGGGTTGCCGATGCAACAGCCAGTTCGCCGCCCGCGATTTCGCCTGGACGGCCGTGACGAGACGACGCGAGGTATCGCCGGCGTCCAGCGGCGCGAGACCGAGATCGTTGGCCTCCATGCCGAGCGGATAGCGGCCGCACTCCTTTTCGAGCCGGGCGCGCAGTTCCGGCGGAATCGAGCCGGTCTTGAGGTAGTGCGCCCAGCAGCCCCAGTCGTGCACGAATGCCGCTCGGCAATCCGTTTCGGGATGCGTGTATGGCGCATCGAACACGGCGCACTTCCGGCCGGCGCGATCGAGCGTATGCCAGAAAGTCGGGCGTCCATAGAGGCCGTTGTGGAAGCGTTGGTATCCCTGGACTCCCGGCGCCGGCTGGAACGTGAAGTACACGCCGTGTTCGCCGGGCGGCGTCCCCGTATAAATGCAGGGCCAGGCGGAAATATGCAGCTGATCGGCAGTCGTCTCGAGCCAGCGCCAGCTGCCGCGGTCCAGGAGCTGCTGCAATGCCGGCAGGCGCCCGGCGCGCGCCCAGGCGTGCACCAGATGCGCATCACCCAACTCGAAACCGATGACGACTGTCCGGCCGCGCGGCCGGGCCATCAGATCCAGCCCCGTACGAGCAGTACCGATGCCGCGATGATGCCGACGGCCGCGAGCATGTTGAGGTGCACGGCGACCGATGCCGGCCGGTGGCCGCAGACCGCCTGGTACACGATCATCGCGCCGACCAGCGCCAGCTTGAAGGCCAGCACCATGCCCTGGCGGCCCTGGAATGCATCGCCCGACAGCAGATCGGAGAGCTCGATGCCGCGGGCATGCAGCAGGTACAGGCCGGTGGGAATCAGTACGGCGAGCGCGGGCCAGCCGAACCCTCCGGTGGACACGCTGGCGGCGCGCAGCGTGTCGGCGGTCGCGGCGGGTTCGATGCCCTTCATCGCGGGCCCGACGATCAGCGACCAGACGAACATGTGGCCGAGCCACAGCGACAGCGCCAGCAGGTGCAAGCCGATGCAGAGGTTGTACCAGTTCATGTTCGCCTCATCGCAAGTTCCAGCCGGAAACCAGAATCGTCGCGAGCACCAGCGCGAAATGGATCCTGCAGAGGGACGGATGCGGCCGCAGAGTGAGGGGAATCTGGATGGCGATCACGGCTGCGACCAGGGCCAGTTTGATCCACCACAGTCCGTTGTCCGGCGCGCCGCGCAACGCGATGCTGCCGATGCCGGTGGCGGCGAGGGCCGCAATCACGAGCCAGGTCATCCACGGCAGCGGAATGCGCAGCGACGGCGGCACGACCACGTGCGGCCAGCGCGCGCGGTGCGCGGCATCCAGCAATCGTGCGGCTTCGGCTGCGTCGCGCCCCTTCGCCAGCGCGGACGACACGATGACCCAGTAAAGCGCGAGGCCCGTCAGCAGTATGCTGAACACGATATGCAGGAAGGCGCTGGCGCGCATCAGGTCCATGCTGATTTCCCGGCGGCTGCAATCAGCTTCAAATACAACGATTCACAGCGTTCCGCCACGATCGGCCAGCGGTAATTGTCGCCGACAAATCGTCTTGCCGCTTGACCCATATGGCGGCCCAGTTCGCGGTCCTGGAGCAGCGTGACGATGCCGTCCGCGAACGACGCGACATCGCCGCTCGTCGCGAGCCATCCGGTTTCTCCATGCACGACACCGGGCGCAGAGGTCGAGAACGACACGACGGCGCGGCCGGCGGCCATATAGTTCAGGAGCTTGACCGGCACGCCGTCGCAGTCCACGCGCGGGTTCAGCGCGACGTCGGCGCGGGCCAGCAGCGCCGGCAGCCCGCTGAAAGGCGGTGACCGGATCACATCGATCTGCCCGCGTATGCCGAGTTCCTTCGCCATCGATTCATATGGGTCGAACGGCGTGTCGCTCGCGATCAGCAGGCGCGTCCCGGGAATCCGCTCGAGCACGAGCTTGAATGCCTGGAGCATCAGGTCGATGCCCTGGTACCCGGCGAGGTTGCCGGTGAACATCAGCAAGGGCGCGCCGCTGCCGCCATTCGCCGCGTGGGGAGCCGGATCGAAAGTGTCGAACTCCACGCCGTTCGGAAGGACCGACACGCGGCCCGCATCCAGGCCGATTTCGCCGACCAGCTTGTCGCGAATCGTCTCGGTGACGCAGACGGTGTGATCGGCAAGTTTCGGAATCCAGGCGTCCATCCAGGCGCCCGCCGACCGCTTGAAGCTTTCCGGCAGCCCGAGTGAATAGTACGGCAGTTCGGTCATCAACAGCGTGTGCGCATCGTAGACCATCGGTACACGCCGGCCGATGCGCGCGGCCGCGGCCACCATCGCGCCTTCATAGTGGTGTGCGTGAATCACGTCGAAGGGCATCTCGCGCAGCAGCCGGCGCAACAGCAGCACCAGCAACGGATCCACCAGCATCAGTTTCCGGTAGGACGGACCCGGGTCCAGCTTATTGTAAAAACGCAGCTTGCGGATGCGGTGGACGTGGACGCCGGAGCCGATTTCGCCCGTACCCAGGTGGTAGGTGACGACATGCACTTCGTGGCCGCGCCCGGCGAGGGCCTCCGCCATCCTGAGGATCCTGACCGGGGTTCCTCGAGACAGCGGAAACGGACACGCCGCGACGACGGCGATGCGCAGCGGCGCGTTCAAAAGTCGGGTTTATGCGGCCGGCACATGCCCTCGAATAATACGACATTTCGACTCAGGATCGGGACGCGGAGAGGTGGTCGGCCAGCCGCAGTGCGAGTGCGACGATGGTCAGCGTGGGATTGGCATGCCCACTGCTCGGAAACACGGAACTGCCGCTCAGGTAAAGATTCGCGACGCCATGCAGGCGGCAATCGGTGTCGACGATTCCTTCATCGGGACGGGCGCTCATGCGCGTCGTGCCCATGTGATGGGACGCATCCGTGTAAACCGGCGGATCCGGCGATCTTTCCAGTGTTCCTGTGCCGGTGCGTTGGAGTTCCGCGGCCAGCAGTTCCTGCAGCCGCATGACGCTGTCCTCCATGGCGCGTCCGAGATCCCAGTGCAAGGACAGTTTCGGCACGCCCAGCCGATCGCTGTCGCCGGATAGCGACAGGCGGCTTGCGGGATCGGGCGGTTGTTCGCAGAAGTACACCGCCACGTATGTGCGCGGCCTCGGACGGCGCGGCATGGCGTCACGCAGCGCCACGTACAGCCGGTACAACGGATGCGGCATCAGCTCCCGGGGACTCAGCAGGTAGATCAGGTTCGGAATTTCCGCCAGGTGCGTTCGCGTGAAATCCCAGCGGCTGCCCGAGTAACCGCGCCGCAGCACGACCTTCATCGTCTGGATGAAAGACTGATACTTCGCTTCCACGAATCCGGACGATTCGTGCTCGAACGTGACGAAGTGATTGAGCAGGCGCTCGTGACGCTGCGTCTCCGGCGAGAGGCCGATCCCGACCTGGTATCTGCCGTCCTTCAGCGTGCGGCCGCGCAGCAGCGGCAGGTCGGCGCCGGCCGGGACGTGAATGCGCCCGAATACCGCCCGCGGATGATCCATGAAGTAGCGCCCGACCTGGTCGCGCGCATTGCCGAGTCCCTGCGGTTGGCGGTCGCGCGAGACCAGCAGCAGCCGTGCGTTCTCGATGCCGCCGCAGGCCAGCACGAAGCGGCGCGCGCGGACGACGACCAGGCTGCCGGCGAGCGTCCGTGTCTCGAGCGATTCCACGGCATTGCCGGCCTCGTTCACATGCAGTTTCGTCGCGGAGGCGTTGAGCAGCACGCGCAGATTGCGTGCCGAACGGAAGCGGTCCCTGCTGGCGGCGCCGAACCGCATGGGTTTGCGCGCCCATGCGGAAATCGTCGGAGTCAGTGTCGCGCCGGCAAAGAGCCGCCGTTCGGTTTCCGACAGGCGCTTTGGCACCTCATCGGCGGCGCTGTCCAGATCCGGCAGTCCGAGAATGCGCCCCGCCGCGCGGTAATAACGCGCGACCTCGGCATGGGAAATGGGCCAGCCGCTATGCGGCACCCAGTCGCGCCGCTCGAAGTCGAGCGGCGACAGGCGCATGCTGCGGCCGGCCCACAGGTTGCAGCTGCCGCCGAAATAGCGCGCGCGCGACATGTAATCGGGACGCAATGGATAGCCGGTGTATTCCAGGTCGTACAGCGACTGCGTGTCCGCCTCCGGCTCGAAGGAGCCGCTTTCGATCAGGCAGATGTCGAGGCGCGTCGGCAGCAGCTGCGTCGCGAGCGTAATGCCGGCCGCGCCCGCGCCGACGATGCAGATGTCGGCGTCGATCGACGCGGGCAGGCGCATGTCGCGCGTGTCGATGAAACTCACGGCGGGGGATTTCCGAGCGTGTCACGCTCGCCGGGCCGGTAAACGAAAAACAGTTCATTGGGACGCACGGCACGGCGGAAATAGCTGTAGTCGCCGACTGGATCGCGGCGCACGAGGCGGAATGCCTCGCGCAACCGGCCGGCGAATATCCCGGCCGGCCCTCCCGTCAGCCGCCGCGGCGGAGCGCGCAGGTCGTGCATCGCTTCCAGCGCGAAGAGTTTCCGCAGCTGCGCGGACTCGTCGAGCGTCACCGAGTACACGCCGCCGAACGGCAGGCCGCCGAACCAGGGCGGCGGGCCGATCCAGGTATCCGAGGGACCGAAGGGATAATATTCGGCCAGCCGGTGGTGGTTGTCGTAGAGCAGCAGCGTCGCGCGATCGTCGTCGACGACACTCAGCGCCTCCAGCAGCGCGACGGTCGTGAACTGATGATCGGGCGCCGCATCCAGCGCAGGGTGCGGCGTGACGATCAATCCAGGTCGTACGGTCGAGAGGACGGCGACCAGGTCGGCGACGACACTCGCCCAGTCCGCTGTCGCTGTGCGCCCGCCGAGCAAGGCCTCGATCGCACCCTGCCGATACGATGCCGACGCCGTATCGCGTTCGCCGGCATCCGCGGCGCCTTGCGCGGCGGCGAAGAAGCGCGGCAACGAGTGCGTTTCATAGCCCAGATTGACCACGCGCTCGGGCGGGACGCCGCCCCATTGCGGCACGACCAGGCTGTCCCAGCTGCGAACTTCCCCGCGCAGGGCATCCTGCACCGAAGGATCGTCGTGGACTTCGGCGTAGCGTCCGTCCACGTAATTGCCGGCGGTCATCGTGACGATGAACGACTCGCGGGAGGAATAAAGTCCAAAAGCGGCGATCTCAGCGTCGTCGGGGTGCGGTGACAGCACAAGCACGCGGCCTTGCCCGAGGTCCTGATTGTCGAACAGCAGCAACTCGGCGGCCTGCGGTTGCCAGTCGAGATGCTGGCCGCGCAGCTCCAATCGCTGGCCCGGAACCGCCGTGCCGGGCCGGAGCAGCAGGTAGCGATCGCCCTGTGCGCCGCGTTCGAAACACTGCCGGTCTGCGCGCGCGCCGGAATTGATCACGATGCAGGGTTCGAACCACCAGCCGGCGAGCCGCGCGGAGATGCGCAGACGGAGCAGCGCCGTGTCCCACGGGCCGTCCCACGCAGGCAGGATCGTTTCCGTCGCGCCGATCTCGACCGGCAGCGCCCGATGACTGCTTGCAGGGAAGTCGTAAGCTTGATCCCGCCGGACGTCATACCAGTACAGCGCGTGCCGGCGCCAGGCCTCCGCTAAGAGCAGTGCGATGGCGAGAGCCAATCCGGCGATCAGCGTCGCCAGGATGCGTCTGCGTCGGGAAGGACTGGGATTGCGCACGCCGCCCGCAATGTAACGGATTCGACGAGGACGCTCCAACCGGCCTCATAATCACCGTCGCGCATTTGGCGGCTCTGGCTGGGGAGGCGGATGGAAGGCAGGCGCGTTTCGCAGTGGACGGTGATCGCCGTCGCATGCCTGATCGCGTTCGCGCTGGTCGAAACCGCGGGCAGGCTGTTCGTGCAGCCGGATCCGCGCGGATTCGGATCGCTGCTCGGCGTGCTGCTACCGCCGTTGCGGTTGTTCCCGGCTGAACTGCAATCGACCGAAGCGCGCGACGGCCCGTACCGCGGCCTGATCGTCGACGGCGCGCCGCTGACGGTGGGCGACGTCGCGGGTTACCACCGGTTCGAACCGACGCTCGGCTACACGACGCTCGAGAACGTCGTGTCCGTCAACGGCTGGTGGCGCTCGAACGAAATCGGCGCGCGCGAATCGGGTCCGACCGGATCGCAGGCCGCGCCGGGCCGGACGCGCTGGCTGCTGCTCGGCGAATCCTTCGCGCATGGCAGCGGACTGCCCGGCCGGCAGACCTGGCCGGAAGTCATCGAAGCCGCAGAACCCGCGCTCGACATCGTCAACCTCGCCGTCGATGGCTACAGCATGGCGCAGTCCTACCTGCGTTACAGGGACTACGCGGACCGGCTCGAGCACGCGGGCGCGATGCTGATGTTCGTGCCTGCCGTGGACCTGTGGCGGGACGTCAATGTCATGCGCGAGCTCGGACAGCCCTGGAAGGTGCGCGCCGTGATGCCGCGATTCGTGCTGGACGGAGCCGGGATCCGCCTGGTCGAGAACCCGTACAGCAGCATCGAGGCACTGGAAACGGATGTCCGCGACGGGCTGAGCCCGACGTTCCGCGCGCACCTGCGGCGCTACGACCGTTTCTATTTCCCGGTCGAGCACGAATCCGTGCCTGTCGTCGGACACCTGTTGAGCTTCAAGATCGCGGCCGCCGCCTGGGGGCGCTACGCCCGCGGCCGCGTACGGCGCGCGCAATTCGGCCCGGGTTCAGAAGCCGCACAAATATCGCGGCGTATCTTCCTGAAGTTACAGGAAGAATTGCGCGCGGCATCGCGCGAGTTCGTGCTGCTGGTGCTGCCGACGCCGACCGATCTGGACCGGCTGCATGACGATCCGGAGTTCAGGGCGGCGTGGGAGAGTTTCGTGGCGGCCACCTGCGAGGGAATCCGGCATTGCGTGGATCTTGCCCCGGCCCTGTTCCGGATCGCGCGCAGCGAAGCGGACCTCGGACCCGACGGAAATCATTTCGGACCCCGGATGAATGCAGCCATTGCCGATGCCGTGCGCGCTGCGCTCCCGCGCTGACCGCGTATCACATAACGCGCAGGGATTGAACAATTTCTCCGGGCCGATCATGATGTCGGAAGGGGGATGCAACGAGGTTCAACAATGTCGTTCAGTCTTGCATCCTGGTTTCATCGCAAGCGGGTCCATGCCGAAGTCAGCCTCTCGGGCCGGCACGTTTCAGTCCATCGGGTCGTCAATCCCTATCACGCGGTGCTCATCACGCACGACGCCTCCAGCTGCAAGCTGGTCAGGCAATACGAGGGTCAGCGCATTCTCGCGTCGGCGGCGCCGCGGCTTCCGGTGCCGGGATGCGATGCACCGACCTGCTGTTGTCGCTACATCCACTGCGAAGACCGGCGCAGCGGCGAAGACCGGCGCGAATCGGCCGCGGGTTCGCATGCCTACATGAATGGACGCAATCGCCGGCATAGCCAGGGCCGCCGGGCGGGCGACGACTAGCGCAGCTTGAATTCTTCCGACTGCAGCCCGTGCCGGGCGAGCAGCTTGTAGAAATCGGTCCGGTTCCTGCCGGCAAGCTTCGCCGCCTGCGTGACGTTGCCGCGCGTGATCTGCAGGAGCTGCACCAGGTAGCTGCGCATGAATTCGTCGCGCGCCTCGTCGAAGGTGGAAACCTGGGGCGCGGTGCCGGTGCCGAGCGCGCGCTGCACCAGTTCCGCGCTGATCACCGGCCCCGGGGCGAGCGACGCGGCGTGCTGCATCAGCGTCTGGAGCTGGCGGACGTTGCCGGGCCAGTCGTGGACCATCAGCAGTTCCAGCGCATCCGGCGCGAGCACGTGACGCTGCCCGCTCTGGCGCGCAAGTTCGTCCAGGAAATGCGCGGTCAGCAGCGGCACGTCGTCCCTGCGCTGTGACAGCGGCGGCAGGTCGATGCGGCTGACGCTCAGCCGGTAGTAGAGGTCTTCCCGGAAGCGCCCGCGGCTGACGAGATCCGCCAGGTTGCGGTTGCTGCCGGAAATGAGGCGCGTCGATTCCGTATCCAGCATGCCATTCAGCGCCATCTGCACCTCGGGCGGCAGGTCCGCTGCTTCGTCCAGATACAGGGTGCCGCGCGGCGCCTCGGCGGACGAGGGCTCTTCGCCGGCGCAACGGCCGCGCAGGGCGGTCTGCAGCGCCTCGATCGTCGCGTTGGCGCAGGCGAGCGTGGTGAACGCCGCGCCGCGCCGAGCGCTTGCCTGGTGGATGGCGCGCGCGAGCTTTTCCTTCCCCGTGCCCGGCTGGCCGGTGATCAGCAGCGGCGCATCCGATCCCGCGGCCATCAGTCCCTGCGACAGGCGTTCTTCCATGACGGGATTGCGCGTGATGATGCCGGCGCGCCAGTCCTCGGTGACGCTCGCGAACCCCGAGACCCGGAGCGCGTTCTGGATCTGCTCGAGCAGCTGATCGCGCTCGACCGGCTTGGTCAGGAAGGCGAAGGCGCCGCTCTTCGTCGCGGTCACCGCATCCGGAATCGTGCCGTGCGCCGTCAGCAGGATCACGGGCAGGGCCGGATAGCGGCCCTGCAGCTCTTTCAGGAGCGCGATGCCGTCCTTGTCCTTCATGCGCAGGTCGGTGACCAGCACGTCCGGCTGGAAGCGCGGCACGGATGTGAGCGCCTGGCTTGCAGTTTCGCAGGCAGCCACTTCGAAGCCTTCGGAACGCAGGCGGATCGTCAGCAGGCGCAGCAGGCCCGGATCGTCGTCCACGAGGACGATGCGCGCGCGGCGGCCGAGCGGCGTATTCATGGATTGCGCCGATCCGATCCTTCGAGCGTTGCGATCGCTTCGAGCTTCTTGCGCGCTTCCTCGAGTTCGCGCCGCAGTCGATCCTTTTCCGCCGTCTCCTGCTGCAGCCGGCGATTGAGGCTCGAGATGCTGTCGCGCTCTTCGGCGATCGCCTGGTCGCGCAGGCTCGCGATCTCCTGCGCGAGAGCCAGGCGCACGTCGAGTTCCCGCACCATCAGTTCCGCAAGAGCCCGTTCCGATTCGAGCAGCGTTTCGGGCGTCGCCAGCGATTCGCCGAGCAGGCGGCGCGCGCCGACCGAGTCCGTCGCGGCGTGACCGGGCGCGGCCAGGACGAATGCATAGCGCAGGCGATTGCGCGTGGAGGGATCGGCGAGGTACGCGGTCCGGGTCGCCTCCAGGATCTCGGCCTGTTCGGCGGCGCCGCCGCGTCCGAGCCGGTCGAGCGTCGCGAGATAATCGGCGACCATCTGCCCGTCATCGACGGCGGGCGGCAGCTCGGCGTCAGCACGGGTGCGGTCATCCAGGATTGCGCAGCCGCCGGCCAGGGCGCAGGCGAGCAGCACGGGAATGATCGCGTCATGCCGCATTGGCGGATTCCTTGAGCCCGGCATTCGGCAGCCGGATGCGCATGTGCGCGCCGGGAAACTGCCCGTCCACGATCTCGATCGTGCCGCCGTGCGCCTGCACGAATTCGCGCACGACCGACAGGCCGATGCCGGTGCCCTTCAGCGGTCCGCCCTGCGGCGCCGCGCCGGAATAGAACGCCTGGAATACCTTGTCGCGCTCTTCGGGCGGAATGCCGGGACCCGTGTCGGCCAGATCGATCACCGTGCTGCGTCCCGCCTGAAAGGCGTGCAGATGGATCCTGCCGCCGCCCGGCGTGAATTTCAGCGCGTTCGACAGCAGGTTGTCGAGCACGAGCTTGAGCTTGGTACGGTCGGCAACCAGATCGACGTCGTCGACCTGCAGGTCGAGCGTGACATTGCGCGCCGCAAGCGCCAGGCGCTGGCTGTCCACGACCGTGCCGATCAGCGAATCGAGTCGGAAGCTGGAAAGCTCGACCGTGCTCGCGCTCGATTGCCACGCACTGTATGAGAGCAGGTTCTCGATCAGCTGCTGCAGCCGGAGCGCGTTCTCGCGCAGGATCGAGGCGACTTCGAGCTGGTTCACGTCGAGCGGCCCGACTGCGCCGTCGAGCAGCAGGTCGGTGCCTTCGCGGATGTTCGCCAGCGGCGTCTTCAGTTCGTGCGACATGTGGCGCAGGAAGCGATTGCGCTCCACCGCGATCTCCAGCAACCGCGTGCGCAGCCACTCGAGCTGCCGGCCGAGCGCCGACAGATCGACCGGCCCCGGTATCGAGATCGGCTGGGATACGGCGCCGCGGCCGAGATCGTCGATCGCGCGGTCGAGCGCGCGCAGCGGCCGGAGCACGAACAGCGCGAATATCGCGGCCAGTGCGAGCGAGGCGGGAACCAGCGCCATGATCGCCCACAGGAGCCACTGCTGGGTCGCCTGGGCGCGGCGCTCGACTTCCAGCAGGCGTGTGTCGATTCCCTTGCGGGTCTGGTCCGCGAGCACGCTCGCCTCGATTCCCAGCACATCGAAGCGGGCGACCAGGCTGGCGGTGCGGTCGCCCGCCACCGCGCCGAGCGCGACGCCGGCGGCAGCGCGGCCCGCCGCGCGCACGCGCTCGAGCTGTGCGACGGGCGCGTGGTCGGCGAGCGAATCGAGCGTCCGGTTGAACGCGCCGAGGTTCGCGTCGAAGGCGGCGGCGAGGCGTGGATCCTCGAGCACCACGTACAGGCTCGCGGAGCGCTCCATCGCGGCTATGTTCTGGAACAGGACCTGGGTCTGCTGGGTCAGCTCGACGCTGTCGCGCACGAGCGCGTCGCTGCCGCGCGACATCTCGCGCATCTGCACGCCGCCATAGACGACGGCCGCGGTGAGCGGCAGCACGATCAACAGCAGGGCAGCGGACAGGAGCCCGCTCAGCGACCGCGGTCGAAGGGTGATCATCCGCCTATGGTACCGTCAGGCCGGCGGCTGGCGCAGAAGGCGTTGCTCCCAGGCGAACGCGGACCGCACGATACCGGCGAGATCCTGGTGGCGCGGCTGCCAGCCGAGCCGTTCGCGGATGCGCGTGGCTTCGGCGACGAGGCGCGGCGGGTCGCCGGCGCGCCGGCCCGATTCGACGATGCGGAGCGTCTTTCCCGCGACATCGGCCACCTGGTCCAGCACCTGCCGCACGCTGAAGCCCTGGCCGTAGCCGCAGTTCAGCGTCACCGGCGTGCCGCCGGAGCGCAGGTAATCGAGCGCCATCAGGTGCGCGGCCGCCAGGTCCTCGACGTGGATGTAATCGCGCACGCCGGTGCCGTCCGGCGTGTCGTAATCGGTGCCGTAGATCTCGACGTGATCGCGCTGGCCGGTCGCCTGCTGGCAGGCCACCTTGATCAGGTGCGTTGCCTGCGGCGTGCATTGTCCGATGCGCCCGCCCGGGTCGGCTCCCGCGACGTTGAAATACCGGAGCGCGACATAGCGCAGCGCCGTGGCGGCGCCGACATCGGCCAGCATGCGCTCGCTCATCAGCTTCGACCATCCGTACGGGTTGATCGGCACCGTCGCGGAGTCCTCGCTCGCGATGCCGCTCTCCGGGATCCCGTACACCGCCGCCGTCGAAGAAAACACGAAATGCTTCACGCCGGCGGCGACGCAGCATTCGAGCAGCGTGCGGGTGTTCGCGGTGTTGTTGCGGTAGTACTTGAGCGGCGCGGCCACCGACTCCGGCACTGATATGTGCGCGGCGAAGTGCATGACGGTGTCCACGCGATGGCGGGCGAGCACGTCAGAGACGAGCGGCGCGTCGCCGGTGTCGCCCTGCACGAACTCGCCATGCAGCACCGACGAGCGGTAGCCGGTGGACAGGTTGTCGAGCGTGACGAGTCGGTCACCGCGCTCGCCGAGCTGGCGCAGGACGTGACTGCCGATGTAGCCGGCGCCGCCGGTGACGAGGATGGTGCTCATGCGTGCTCCGCGATATGTTGCAGTGATGATACCAACCGAGGCGGGTGCCCCGTTTGCGACGCTGTCGCCGGATTTGATCGTCGATGCGGTCGAAGCGGCCGGATATCCGGCGGACGGTCGGGTGCTCGCGCTCGGCAGCTACGAAAACAGGGTTTTCCAGGTCGGTGTCGAGGACGCGGAACCCGTGGTCGTCAAGTTCTATCGACCCGGGCGCTGGACCGATGAGGCGATCGCGGAAGAGCACGCATTCGCGCGCGAGCTCGCCGCCGCCGAGATTCCGGTCGTTGCGCCGCTGTTGCCCCCCTGCATGGACGAGCTGGGCGACGGTCCGGTACCGGTGTTCGCCGGGTTCCGTTTCGCCGTGTATCCGCGCCGTGGCGGGCAATGGCCGGAACTCAACACGGCGGACGACCGTCAGTGGATCGGGCGGTTCCTCGGCCGGATCCACCTGATCGGCGCGTCGCGCGCATTCCTGCATCGCGGACGGCTGTCGCCGGCCGCGATGGGCCGCGAGTCGGTCGATTACCTGCTGGAGGGCGGCTACGTCGCGGAGTACGTGCAGCATCGCTACGAGCAGGTCACGGAGGAACTGCTCGAGCTGGTGGACGCTCGGTTCGAGGCGACGGGCCCGGTGCGACAGCTGCGCATCCACGGCGACTGCCATCGCAACAACGTGCTGTGGACCGCATCGGGGCCGCACTTCGTCGATCTGGACGACTGCATGACGGGACCGGCCGTGCAGGATCTGTGGATGCTGATCGCGGGCGGGCAGGACGAGATGCAAAGCCAGCTCGCGGACATCCTCGAGGGCTATTCGCAGTTCGCGACGTTCGCTACCGCCGAGATCAACCTGATCGAGCCGCTCAGGGCGTTGCGCATGGTGCATTACGCGGCCTGGCTCGCCCAGCGTTGGCACGACCCGGCCTTTCCGCAGGCGTTTCCCTGGTTCGGCGAGGCGCGTTACTGGGAGCGGCACGTCGCCGAGCTGGAGGAGCAGGGGATGACGCTCTCACTCTGAATGGCAAATCAAATAGTTACACCCCCTTCCTGAAGTAGATACTGGTGCTCCGCCGGGTTACAATCCGCGCCCTTTTCAAAGGCGACTTTTAAAGGGGACGCAACCCTTTAAACGTTTAAAGGGTTGCGTCCCCTTTAATAGCCGGAAGCTTTGTGATCCAGAATCTCCGAAATATCGCGATCATTGCGCACGTCGACCACGGCAAGACCACGCTCGTGGACAAGCTGCTGCGGCAGTCGGGCACGCTCGACGCGCGCAAGCCCGTGACCGAGCGCGTGATGGATTCGAACGCGCTCGAGCGCGAGCGCGGCATTACGATCCTCGCGAAGAACACGGCGATCCAGTGGCGCGAGTACCGCATCAACATCGTTGACACGCCGGGCCACGCCGATTTCGGCGGCGAGGTCGAGCGCGTGCTGTCGATGGTGGACTGCGTTCTGCTGCTGGTCGATGCGGTCGACGGCCCGATGCCGCAGACGCGCTTCGTGACGCAGAAGGCCTTCTCGCATGCGCTCGCGCCGATCGTCGTGGTCAACAAGGTCGACCGGCCGGAAGCGCGTCCCGACTGGGTCGTCAGCCAGACCTTCGACCTGTTCGACCGGCTGGGTGCGAGCGACGGCCAGCTCGATTTCCCCGTGGTGTACACCTCGGCGCTCCAGGGCATCGCCGGATATTCCGCGACGACGATGGCCGCCGACATGACGCCGCTCTTCGAAACGATCGTCGCCCGCTGCCCGGCGCCCGACGTGGACATCGACGGCGCGCTGCAGCTCCAGATCAGCCAGCTCGATTATTCGAATTACGTGGGCTCGATCGCCATCGGCCGCATCCGCCGCGGCACGCTGCGCCGCGCCATGCCGGTCGCCGTCGTCGACCGCGACGGCGCGGTGCGCAGCGAACGCATCGGCCAGGTATTCGGGTTCATGGGCCTGGAGCGCGTCGAAGTCGAAGAGGCGCGGGCGGGCGACATCGTCGCGTTCTCGGGCCTGGATGGGCCGAAGATTTCGGACACGATCTGCGATCCGGAGCTCGTCGAAGCGCTGCCGGCGCTGGTCGTCGACGAGCCGACGATCAGCATGACATTCGAAACGAACACGTCGCCGCTGTTCGGCCAGGAGGGCAAGTTCGTCACGAGCCGGCAGCTCCGCGAGCGGTTGCTGCGCGAAACGCTCGCGAACGTCGCGCTCCGCGTCGAAGAAACCGACGATCCGGACCGTTTCGTCGTCTTCGGCCGCGGCGAACTTCATCTCGGCATCCTGATCGAGAACATGCGCCGCGAAGGCTACGAGCTCGCCGTATCGCGGCCGCGCGTGGTGGTCAAGGAAAAGGACGGCGAGCGGCTGGAACCCTGGGAACAGCTGACCGTGGACGTCGAATCGACGGCGCAGGGCGCCGTCATGGAGGCGCTCGGCGCGCGCGGCGCGGAGCTCGCCGACATGATCCCGGACGGCAAGGGCCGCGTGCGCCTCGACTACCGGATCCCGTCGCGCGGCATGATCGGCTTCCAGACCGAGTTCCGCACGATGACGAGCGGCACGGGCCTGATGTATCACGTGTTCGATCACTTTGGTCCGGTCGTCGAGCGCGACCTCGCCGAACGCAATGCCGGCGTGATGATCTCCAATGGCCGCGGCCCGGTGCTTGCCTATGCGCTGTTCAACCTGCAGGAACGCGGCAAGCTGTTCGTCGGTCCGGGGGACCTGGTCTACGAGGGCCAGATCGTCGGTGAGACCGCGCGCGAGGGCGACATGGTCGTCAATCCGCTGAAGGGCAAGAAGCTCACCAACATCCGCACGCAGAGCAAGGACGAGAACGTCCTGCTCACGCCGCCCGTGCGCATGTCGCTCGAACAGGCGATGGAATACATCGGCGACGACGAGCTGGTCGAGGTGACGCCGAAGAACATCCGGCTGCGCAAGCGCCACCTGAGCGAAGGCCAGCGCAAGCGCGCCGAACGAGGCTGACGCCACGACCTTCGATGCCAGTCGCATGTCATTGAATTCCCTGCGATCCTGCTCACACTCCGCGCGGGGCTGAAACGCGATCACGGTCACGCTTCACGCGGCCCGCACCCTCTACCATCAGTCGCATTACGTCGCATTCCGCCCGGGATGCGGCGCAACGTCTATGGGGGCCGAGTGGGCAAGAAGAGTTCGAGCAATATCGTGCGCCTGCAGCTGGCCGCGCCGGCCCCCGCCGGAGCGCGCACGCTCGACCGGTCGCCTCCGGATACCGCGTCGCGCGGGCGTCGTGCCGACGACCTGCATCAGCTGCTGGAAGACCAGCTGCTGCAAGCCGCGGACTCGGGCGGCAAGCTGCAGCTGCGCAATTTGCTCACGATCATCAGCAGTCAGTACGAATCCTTCGAGAACGAGCGTACCAGCCTCGAGACGGTGATGCGGCTGGCCTCGGACGAGGCGAGCCTGGTCACCGCACGCCTCGAACGCGAAAGCATCGCCCGGCTGCAGGCCATCCTGGACCACGTCAAGGACGGCATCATCGCCTGCGACCACCTCGCGCGCATCGAGTACATGAACCGGACGGCTGAGCGCTACTTCGGCGTGCACCAGCGCGACGTGATGTCGAATACGCTGGACACGCTGCTGCCGGACTTCGCGCCGGGCGGCGACATTCGCCAGTCCCTCGAGGAAATGGCCACTGCGCCGGAGAGCATCCATCACGAGCTCGGCACCGAAGCGGTCGCCAGGCACCGGAACGGGGACCTGATGCCGGCCGAGGTCCTGGTCAGCCGGGTGCCGAACAAACGCCGGCCCTCGTATATCGTCTGCGTGCGCGACGTGGCCGAACGGTCCAAGGCCGAGGACGCGCTGAAAGACAGCGAGGCGCGCTATCGGGTGCTGGTCGAGAATGCGCCGGAGGCCATCGTCGTCGTCGACGTCGAAGCCGGCCGTTTCGTGGACTGCAACGAAAATGCCGCCACATTCTTCAAGATGACGCGTGAACAGCTGCTGCAGGTCGGACCGGAAGCGGTCAGCCCCGAGGAACAGCCCGACGGCACGTCTTCGTTCGGCGTGTCGCGGGGCTACGTCGAGGACGCGCTCTCAGGCGGCACGCCGGTCTTCGAATGGACGCATCGCGACGCCGAAGGGAAACTCATTCCCTGCGAAGTGCGCTTCGTGCGTCTGCCGAGTTCGAGCGGCAGCCTGATCCGCGCCAGCATCATCGATATCGCGGAACGCAAGCGCGCCGAGCTGATCGCGGCCGGCGAACGGCGCGCATTCGAGAAGATCGCCTCCAGCGAGCCGCTGTCCCGCGCCCTTGCCGCGATCACCGAAGTCGTCGAGCGCGTGCTGCCCGATGCGATCTGCTGCATCCGCCTGTACGACCCGGAGCGGCGCACGCTGAACCATGCCGCGGGCTCCAGCCTGCCGCGCGAATACGTGGCGCTGATGGAGAACCTGCCCGCGGAGATCCGGTTCGGATCCTGCGCCGCCGCGATCGTGCTGCAGCGCCAGATCATCGTGCCGGACATCGCGAAGGATGCGCTTTGGGAGCATCGCCGGGAGGCGGCGCTGCGTGTCGGCCTGCATGCGTGCTGGTCGACGCCGATCAGCGGCGCCGACGAGCGCCTGCTCGGCACGTTTGCGGCCTATCTGCATCGGACCGGCATGCCGTCGCGACGCGACCTCGAGCTGATCAGCCGAATGACCCAGCTCGCCCGCATCGCGATCGAACGCCGCCGCGGCGAGGACGCGCTGCGCGAAAGCGAGCGTCGTTTCCGCGGGCTGTTCGACAACGTCGTCGAAGGCGTCTATCAGGTCACGCTGGAAGGCCAGCTGCTGTCGGCCAATCCGGCCCTGATCGAGATGCTCGGCTATTCCTCGCTCGAAGAGCTTCGCGCGATCGGCTCGACCGAAGCGCTGTACGTGGAGCCGGACACACGCCAGAAGCTGATCGAACGGCTGGTGCGCGACGGCGAGCTGGTCGAAGCCGAATACGAGCTGAAGCGCCGGGACGGCAGCGTCATCACGATCACCGAGAACGCGCGGCTGAACCGGGACGAGCGCAACCAGCCGACCGGATTTGAAGGCACCGTCACGGACATCACCGAACGCAAGCGGGCCGAGCAGCGCCTCTACGAGGAGAAGGAGCGCGCCGAGGTCACGCTGCAGTCGATCGCCGACGCCGTGATCACGACCGACCGAACGGGCACGATCGATTACGTCAATCCGATTGCCGAAAAACTGACGGGCTGGCCGGCGACGGAGGCCTGCGGGCGCAACGTCAACGATGTCGTCAAGCTGGTCGCCGACGGCAGCCTCGCGCCGATCGAGGACCCGGTGAGCCGGGCATTGCAGCGCGGCGAGCCGCTCGGGTTGGCCGACCTGACGATGCTGGTCAGCCGCCGCGGCGTCGAAGTGCCGATCCAGGCGACCGTGGCCCCGATCCGCGACCGCAACGGCCAGACCGCAGGCGCCGTCATGGTGTTCAGCGACGTCAGCCGGGAACGCCGCATGAAGCGCCTGCTGTCCTATCAGGCGGCGCACGACGCCCTGACCGGCCTGATCAACCGGCGCGAGTTCGAAAGCCGGTTGAATGCCGCGATCGAGTCGGCGCATGCGGATCGTCACGTGCGCCACGCGATGGTCTATGTCGACCTCGACCAGTTCAAGGTCGTCAATGACACCTGCGGGCATCCGGCCGGTGACCAGCTCCTGCGCCAGGTCACCGGCCTGCTGCAGGCGCGCGTGCGGGCGAACGATGTCCTGGCACGGCTCGGCGGCGACGAGTTCGGCGTGCTGCTGGAACACTGCATGCCGGAGCAGTCGCTGCGCATTGCCGACGGATTGCGCCAGGCGATCCGCGACCTGCGCTTCCACTGGGGCAGCAGCACGCTGCAGATCGGCGCGAGCATCGGCATCGTCGAGATCAATGACCGCACGGAGAGCGTGGCTACGCTGCTGTCTGCCGCCGACATCGCCTGTTATTCGGCCAAGGACGGCGGCCGCAACCGCGTGCACGTGTACGACCCGGCAAGCGCCTCGGCGCGCCATCGCGAGATGCGCTGGATGTCGCGATTGACCAATGCGCGCGACGAAGGCCGCCTCGATCTGGTGTTCCAGCCGATCGTTCGCATCGTCGGGCCGGCGGAAGCGCGGCCGCATTACGAGCTCCTGCTCAGGCTGCAGGACGAAAACGGCCAGACGGTGCTGCCGGACGAGTTCATCCCCGCAGCCGAGCGCTACAACCTGATGCCGTCGCTGGACCGCTGGGTGGTCGAGAAAGTGCTGCGCGACATCGTCCCTTCGAGCCGCGACGGCGTGGCCGAGGCGGCATTCACCGTCGCGATCAACCTGTCCGGAACGACGCTGTCCGATCCGGGCTTCCTGGAGTTCCTGATCGATTCGCTCGAGGCCCATGAGCCCACCCCGGGCGTGCTGTGCTTCGAGGTGACCGAGACGGCAGCGATCACCAACCTGGGTCACGCCAGCTACCTGATGCGCGAGATGACGAGCCGCGGCTGCCTGGTCGCGCTCGACGATTTCGGCAGCGGCCTGTCGTCCTTCAACTATCTGCGCACGCTGCCCGTGCACTACCTGAAAATCGACGGCCAGTTCGTCCAGAACGTGGCCACGGATCCGATCGACCGCAGCATGGTCGAGGCGATCGCGCAGATCGGCAAGGCCATCGGCATCGAGACCGTCGCGGAGCGCGTCGAAACGGCGGAAGTGCTGGAGACGCTGCGACAGATCGGGGTCGGCTACGCACAGGGTTACCTGTGCGGCATGCCGGCGCCGATCAGCGGATTTCCGCACCGCAAGTCATAGCGGTTCCTGATGACATAACACTGCAAGCCGCCGGAACTGTGATGCGGTTCGAGCGCAGCCCGGTTCTCAGCGCTTGTCCCCGGCCGCCAACTAAGTAAAGTGTTCCCGAGAGTGAAACACGGCAAACCCGTCGAAAGGCGGGGACGCAAAGCTTCCGGTCTGTCGGCCACAGGGCCCACGATAGCGGGGTTGCCACTTGAGGACGCGCTCCCTTGCGCGTCTTGCGGCACCCGATGTTGGCGGTTCAGCCGACAGCCCGGCCTGGCAAGGCAGGGATGTCGCAATGAATCAGCAGAAAGACGCATCCGGGTTCACCGCTCGCGGAATCGCGATGTCGGTGTTCATGGTCGCAGTGATCGCGCTGACCGCCAGCGCCGAAGCCAAGCAGCCCCTGAAATGCAATGGCAAGAGCAAGGCCAGTCGTTGCACGACCGTCTCGAACACGGCACCGACGATCTCGGGGACGCCGGCGGGTTCGGTGACGAGCGGCCAGAGCTATTCGTTCACGCCGACCGCAGCCGACGCCGACGGCGACACCCTGAGCTTCAGCATCGCCAACCGCCCGGGCTGGGCCTCCTTCAGCTCCTCGACCGGCAAGCTGTCCGGCTCCCCGAGCTCGAGCGCGGTCGGTGAGTACATCGACATCGTCATCAGCGTCAGCGACGGCCAGGCCTCCGCCTCGCTCGCGCCGTTCTCGATCGTCGTCAGCGAGGCCAATACCGCGCCCACCATCAGCGGCACGCCCCCGACCTCGGCACGCGAAGGCCTGGCCTACAGCTTCACCCCGACCGCAGCGGATGCCGACGGCGACACCCTGACCTTCAGCATCGTCAACCGCCCGAGCTGGGCCAGCTTCAATACCTCGACCGGCAAGCTCTCCGGCACCCCGGGCACCGGCACCGTCGGCACCTACTCCAACATCACCATCAAGGTCAGCGAC
>DATKBY010000068.1:0-8161 GCA_035513555.1 Steroidobacteraceae bacterium
ATTACCGCGGAGAGGTGGCAGAGCGGTTGAATGCACCGGTCTTGAAAACCGGCAGCCCTTCACGGGGCTCGTGAGTTCGAATCTCACCCTCTCCGCCAATTGATGCGCCGTTCTCTTCAGTCCGCGTAGTGTCACGTCTCGACCGTGCGATCCCGTCGGAACCCGTACTCCTGATCCCAGGCGAGCACCTGCTCGAGGTCGCGCAGCAATTCGACTGCGCGCTGCCCGGTCGCAATCGCGGATTCGAAGGCCGCGCGGGAACCGTCTTCGTCCTCGGCGCATTGTCCCTGCGTATTCCGGATAGTCTGCAACAACGACATCGCATCGCCCGGGCCGTCCGGCCATGCGTCGTGGAGCAGCCTTGCGTAATCGACGCGCGCGTTCAGCGCCTGCGGCTGCAGCGGATCAACGGCTTCGAAGGCGGCGATGCGCTCCCGGAAACTGGCGAAATCACGATATCACGGAGTCGGTGCGCCAGCGGGCGAGGTCGGCGGGGGTATCGATGTCGAATCCCGCAGATGTGATCCCGATCTCAACGACCGTGCGCCCAGGATCCGAGAGCAGCACTTTCGCGCCGGTATCGCCACGCAGCCGGCGCACGGCAGGGAATGCCGATCGCGGCAGGATCACTGGAGGGCCGAGCACCGCACCGGCGCGTGCGGCGACGATCGTGCGGGGATCGCGCTGCCAGGCGGTCATCAGCAATTCCAGATCGGCAGGACCGACGGAAACCTGATCCGCCAGCAACACGAGCGCTCCCGGCACCGACGTCGGCATTGCCGCAATGCCGGCGCGCAGCGACGACGAGAGACCGGTGCGCCAGGCCCGATTGACGACGATGTCCACGGCGAGTCCCTTGAGCTCGCGTTCCAGCCGGATCGCGCTGGCGCCGAGCACGACGGTGCAACCGGCCGAGCGGCAACCGAGCGCGACGCGCGCGGCGCGGCGCAGCAGCGATTCGCCGCCGTAGCGGGCGAGCAGTTTCGGTCCGCCGAACCGGCGGCTGCCACCAGCCGCAAGCAGCAGGACGCGGGGCCGGGGTATCATCGGGCGCATGCGCAAAGAATACGCGAGCCTGCGGCGCCGCCCCCTGCTGGCCCCGGTATGGATTGCGGCATTCGCGGGCATCGTACTGCTTGCGATCGCGGCCTGGATGCTGAGCGCGGCATCCACCACAACGGTATTCGTCATCCGCCATGCCGAGAAAGCCTTGACGCCGCCCGACGATCCGCCCTTGTCGTCCACCGGCGAGGCGAGGGCTACCGCGCTAGCGGAACAGCTGGGCCGGGCGCCTAGAGGCCTCGGCATCGATTGCATTTACGTCAGTGAATTCCGCCGCACGCAGGAAACGGTGCGGCCGCTCGCCAACCGGCTCGGCATCCCGATGATCGTCGTGCCGGCCGCGGACTCCGCCCGGGTCGCAAGACGCGCCCTGCGTGAGTACCGCGGCGGGCGCATTCTGATCGTCGGCCATTCGGACACCGTGCCCGCCATCGTCGAGGAGCTTAGCGGCGACGAGGTGCCCGAGATGGACGAGAGCGAATACGGGATCGCTTACGTCGTCGCGGTGCCGCGATTCAGCCGCGCCGCCGTCACCCGCTTCGATTTTCCCTAGCCGCGATCGCCTTCTGCACGAATGACTGGTGCCGGCTGATGCGCAGATCCGCCAGCACGGCGTCCTGCACGCGCTGGTCGCGGCCGATCAGGAAGGTGGCGCGGCGCACGCCGATACCGAGCGGACCGTCCACGCCGTAGGCCCTGATCGCGTCTTTCTTCTCGTCGGAGAGCAACACGAATGGCAGCCCGAACTCGTCGCGGAAGCGGCGATGGCTTTCCGGCGGCTGCGGACTGATGCCGACGACCTGCAGGCCCGCCGCCAGGATCTGCGTATGAAGATCGCGCAGGTCGCAGGCTTCCCGGGTGCAGCCGGGCGTGAAATCCGCCGGGTAGAAATAGAGGATGATCGGCTTGCCGCCCAGCAGGGCGCTCAGCCGCCGCGGCTTGCCGTCCTGATCGGGCAACTCGAAATCCGGGGCGTTTTCGCCAGCGGGCAGCATGGGCAGGCGCTCCTATAGGCCGGATGACGGGCCGCGAAAAGTCGTTTCCATGATGCGGTAGTTAGACCGATGCATTCCGAGCCGGGAATAGACAGCCAGGGCCCGGTCGTTGTCGCGGTCCACGTACAGGCGGATGCCGCAGATACGCGGGTCCGCGCCAGCGAGCTCCTCCAGGTGCCGGAAGAGCGCGCGAAATACGCCCGTGCCGCGCGCGGCAGGCAACACGTATACCGACTGGATCCAGAGGAAGCTGCCGTTTCGCCAGTCGCTCCACTCATAGGTCGTCATGAGCTGGCCGACCGGCTGGCCATCGATTTCGGCAATGTAATAGCGGCCCAGAGCGGGGTCTTCCAGTGCTGACCGGATCCCGGGCCGGAGCAGGGCCGGATCCAGCACCTGGCCCTCCGTTTCGGACGCGAGCGCGGTATTGGCGGCGGCGATGAAGCCAAGGTCGGCGAGGGTCGCATCGCGGATCTTCATGAGTCAGCAACGGTACACCAAGCGCCGGCCGCCGTCTTTCCGGGCCCTTTGCTTGCTGGCCCGGCGGCCGCTCTTTACAATCTGCCCCCTCGTTCGTGGGGCGGTAGCTCAGCTGGGAGAGCGCTGCGTTCGCAATGCAGAGGTCGAGGGTTCGATCCCCTTCCGCTCCACCATTTCTACCATTTCTCCGATTGACACGAACCTGATCGCGGCCTAGCGTGATCCGGAAGGTCGCGCTCCTGCGACTTTCGTCCACTTCAGATTCATTCGGAGAGAAGCCCAGATGGCAGCCAGGAAGAAGTCGAGGAAGCCCGCGCGCCGCCGCCCGGTGCGTGCCCGGCGTCGTACGACCGCGAAGCGCGGCAAAGCAAAGCGCAGTTCAGCCAAGCGCACGTCTGCGCGGCGCACGACGGCGAAGCGCAAGGTCGCGAAGCGCAAGGTCGCGAAGCGCGCAACGGCCCGGCGCAAGCCTGCCAGGCGCGTGAAGTCCGCCCCACGGAAGGCCCGCGCAACGCGGCGGCAGTCGCCGGTTGGCAGGACGGTCACGGCCGCACGCGGCATCGCGCGCGGTGCCGCTACGACCACGCGCACGTCGGCGCGGGCGGTACAGGCCAAGGCACGCGCCGCGATCAAGGAATCCGCCGAGAAAGTACGCGAGGCGACGCATGCGGTCGAACGGGCCGCCGACCAGATGGTCACGACCACCGCGGAGCAGGTCGAGCGGGCGAGCGCCGCCGTTGAAACGGCCATGTCGCCGGATGAGTCTGCGCGGGCAGCCTGATCCAGCGAACGACGAGTACCGAGCTTCGGAATAAACCCGGGACCGGTCCCTTCGGACCGGTCGTCGGGTAACATTCCCGCGCGCTCGCCCCGGTAGCTCAGTGGATAGAGCGGCCGCCTCCTAAGCGGCAGGTCGTCGGTTCAACTCCGGCCCGGGGCGCCAGCTTCCGCGCGTAAGCTGCTGAAAAGCTTTCCGTTCCGTACCAGTTTGGTCCGGTATAATCGGGCAGGCCATGAGCCGATCCCTACGCGAGCTGTACGAGTCGAGCCCGTTCTCGAGCGCCCAGGCGCCATTTCTCGAAGCGCAGTACGAGCGCTATCTGCGAAATCCTTCCGATGTCGAGCCTGAGTGGCGCAGCTTCTTCGACGAGCTGGGCGGCGGTCGACCTGCATCGGCGGCGCCGGCGCCCCGTCCCCGCAAGCTTCCATCGTCGTCACAGGCGCCTGCCGACGGCGAGAAGCAGGCTGCCGTGTCGCGGCTCATCCAGTTCTACGCGAACCGCGGCCACCTGATCGCGGACATCGATCCACTGGGCATGATGCAGCGGCCGACACCGCGTGTCCTGGATCCGTCCTACGTCGGGCTGACCGACGCCGACCTGAATACCGAGTTCCACACCGGCAGCCGCACGGCGGGCGTCGAGAAGCGGATGACGCTGCGCAAGATCCTGCGGCAGCTGCGCCACATCTATACGGGGCGCATCGGTGCCGAGTTCGCCCATGTGTCGACCAGTGACGAACGGCTGTGGCTTCAGGATCGATTCCAGGAAGGCCGCCTGCTGCATCAGTTCAGCAGGGACGAGCGCCTGAACCTGCTCTGGCAGCTCACGGCGGCCGAAGGCCTCGACCGCTACCTGCACACGCGTTATGTCGGCCAGAAGCGCTTTTCGCTTGAAGGCGGCGATTCGCTCATTCCATTGCTCGACGACGTCATCCAGTGCGGCGGCGCAAGCGGCGTCGAAGAAATCGTGATCGGCATGGCCCACCGCGGCCGGCTCAACGTTCTCGTCAACGTGCTCGGCAAGGCGCCTTCGATGCTGTTCTCCGAATTCGAGGGCAAACAGGATCTCGATGACCTCAAGGGTTCGGGCGACGTCAAGTACCACAAGGGCTTCTCGGCCGACCTGCGCACCACCGGCGGCAATGTGCACGTGGTGCTGGCGTTCAATCCGTCGCATCTCGAGGTGGTGAACGCGGTCGTCGAGGGCTCGGTGCGAGCCAGGCAGGAGCAGCGCGGCGATGAAAGCGGCGCAACCGTGGTTCCGGTGCTGATCCACGGCGACGCGGCATTTGCCGGACAGGGTGTCGTGATGGAAACGCTCCAGCTGTCGCAGGCGCGCGGATTCTCGACCGGCGGCACGCTGCACATCGTCGTGAACAATCAGATCGGCTTCACCACCAGCGACCCGCGGGACGCGCGATCGACGCTCTACTGCAGCGACGTGGCCAAGATGATCGAGGCGCCGATATTCCACGTGAATGCGGACGACCCGGAGGCGGTGGTCTTTGTATCGCGCCTCGCGCTCGAGTACCGGATGAAGTTCCGCAAGGACGTCGTGATCGATCTCGTCTGTTATCGCCGGCACGGCCACAACGAGGCGGACGAGCCCGCTGTGACGCAGCCGCTGATGTACCAGGCGATCCGCAAGCATCCGACCGCGCGGCAGATCTACGGCGAGCGGCTCGAGCAAGACGGCCTGCTCGGCGAAGGCGAGGCGGCGAAAATGGTCGAGGATTACCGGAGCGGCCTCGACGAGGGACACCCCCAGGCGCGCGCATTCGCGGGAACGAGCGGCAATCGCCATACGATCGACTGGAGCCGCCATCTGGCGGGAGACTGGTCGCAGAAACCTGACACCGCGGTCGCTGGCGAGAAACTCGCCGCCCTCGGGCGAGACCTCACGACTTTGCCCGACAAGTTCGCGCTGCATCCGCGGGTCGCGCGCATCATCGAGGATCGCCGGCGCATGCATGCGGGCGAACTGCCGCTCGACTGGGGTGCCGCGGAGACCCTGGCTTACGCCACGCTGCTGACGGACGGTTTCGACGTGCGGTTCACCGGGCAGGACTCCGCGCGCGGCACGTTCTTTCATCGTCACGCGGTGCTGCACGACCAGGCGAGCGGTCGCTCGTTCGTGCCGCTGGAGAAGATCGCCGAAGGGCGCGCCCGTTTCCGGATCATCGATTCCACGCTGTCCGAGGAAGCGGTCCTCGGATTCGAGTACGGTTACTCGACGACCGATCCCGGCACGCTCGTGATCTGGGAAGGGCAGTTCGGCGATTTCGTGAACGGCGCCCAGGTGATCATCGACCAGTTCATCTCGTCCGGCGAGGCAAAATGGGGCCGCGTGTCCGGAATTACGCTGTTCCTGCCGCACGGCTACGAAGGCCAGGGTCCCGAGCACAGCTCCGCGCGCCTGGAGCGATTCCTGCAGCTGTCGGCCGAACAGAACGGCCAGGTCTGCGTGCCGTCCACGCCGGCCCAGATGTTCCACATGCTGCGTCGCCAGATGTTGCGCGACTTGCGCAAGCCGCTTGTCGTCATGACGCCGAAGAGCCTGCTGCGCCACAAGCAGTCCACCTCGAGCCTGTCCGAGCTCTCGGCAGGCGAGTTCCGGACGGTCATCGACGACCCGGCGGCGCCCCGTCCCGCCGACGTGCGCCGGATCGTGTTCTGCAGCGGCAAGGTCTATTACGACCTGCTCGAGCGCCGTGACGCCGACGCAGTCGGCGATGTCGCACTCGTGCGCATTGAACAGCTCTATCCGTTCCCGGCGGCGGAGTACCAGGCGATCGTCGGGCGCTACGCCAAGGCGCGCCACGTCGTCTGGTGCCAGGAAGAACCGCAGAACCAGGGCGCGTGGTACCAGATCCGCCACCGGCTGCAGGCCGCGCTCGGCGATGATCACGTGCTGCTGTATGCCGGCCGCGAAGGCGCGGCCGCTCCCGCGACCGGCATCCATGCTCTGCACCAGCGCGAACAGGAAACGCTGGTGACCGCCGCGCTGCTTTCGGCAGAATCCAGGGAGTCTCACCGGGCGACCCATCGCCTGACCGGCACAGCCACGAGGAAGAGTCCATGACCACCGAAGTCCGCGTGCCGCAGCTGCCGGAGTCCGTCGCCGACGCGACGCTTGTGACCTGGCACAAGCAGGCAGGCGATACCGTCGCCCGCGACGAGAACCTGGCGGATCTGGAAACCGACAAGGTCGTGCTCGAAGTGCCGGCGCCCGTCGCCGGAGTCATCAAGTCGCTCGACAAGGATGCCGGCGCGACGGTGACGAGCGGGGAGCTCCTCGCCATCATCGACGAAAAGGCGGCCGCTGCATCAAAGCCGGCGCCGAAAGCGGAATCGAAACGTGCGCCGGAACCGAAAAAGGCGGAACGGGCGCCAGCCGCTGCCGCGAAAGAGTCGCCGCCAGCGGTCAGGGATGATGGCGGCGGCAAGCTCTCGCCTGCGGCGCGGCGCCTGGTCGAGGAGAATCGCCTGTCGGCCGACGAGATCGCCGGCAGCGGCCGCGACGGCCGCATCACGAAGGCGGATGTCGCGCAGCATCTCGAAGGCGGGACAGCGGCGCGCGCCCAGGCCGGATCGCGCCAGGATCAGCGCGTACCGATGTCGCGCCTGCGCGCACGCATCGCGCAACGTCTCGTCGAGGCGCAGGCGACCCAGGCGCTGCTGACGACCTTCAACGACATCGACATGCAGGCGCTGATGGCGCTGCGCAGCCGATACAAGGAGCCTTTCGAGCAACGCCACGGAGTGCGGCTCGGATTCATGTCGTTCTTCGTCAAGGCCTGCGTCGAAGCGTTGCATCGCTACCCGGTGGTGAACGCATCGGTCGAGGGCAACGACATCGTCTATCACGAGTACTACGACATCGGTGTCGCTGTCTCCACCGACCGCGGTCTGATCGTGCCGGTACTCCGGGATGCGGATCGCAAGGGCTTCGCGGATATCGAGAAAGCAGTGACCGGATTCGCCGAGCGGGCCAGGAACGGCACGATCACGATCGATGAGCTGACCGGCGGAACGTTCTCGATCACCAATGGCGGCGTGTTCGGCTCGCTGCTGTCGACGCCGATCGTCAATGCGCCACAGAGCGCGATCCTCGGCATGCACCGGATCCAGCAGCGTCCGGTCGCCGTCGGCGACCAGGTCGCGATACGGCCGATGATGTACGTCGCGCTGACGTACGATCACCGGATCATCGACGGCCGGGAGGCCGTGCAGTTCCTGGTTGCGGTCAAGGAGGCGCTCGAGGATCCGGCGCGCCTTCTGCTGCAGGTCTGATCGAGCGAGGCATCATGAGCGACAGTTTCGACGTCATCGTCATCGGCGGCGGTCCCGCCGGGTACCCCGCCGCCATCCGCGCCGGCCAGAACAAGCTGTCGGTTGCCTGCATCGATGAATGGAAGAATCGCGACGGCAGCGCGGCCTTTGGCGGCACCTGTCTGAATGCCGGCTGCATCCCGTCGAAAGCGCTGCTCGAGTCGACGGAGCTATATCACCGCGCGCAGCACGAGTTTGCCGCGCATGGCGTCGGCATCGACGGCCTTCGCTTCGACGTGGCGGCGATGCAGAAGCGCAAAGCGGGCATCGTCAGTCAGAGCACCCAGGGCATCCTCCAGCTCTTCAAGGGCGCGGGTGTCACGCCGCTCACCGGCCATGGGCGGCTGCTCGCCGGCCGGAAGGTTGAGTTCACCGCACACGACGGAGCGAAACGCACGCTGCAGGCGAAGCACGTCGTGCTGGCTACCGGCTCCGAGCCGATGCCCTTGCGCGGCGTGGCGTTCGACGGCGACCCGATCGTGGACTCCTGGGGGGCGCTCGAGTTTGCCGA
>DATKBY010000069.1:0-32523 GCA_035513555.1 Steroidobacteraceae bacterium
ACGCTTGCCTCCGCCTCCTGCGCCCTCTCGCCCGGATAATGCTTCGTCATGGCCTGTCCACCTATGACTTCTCGCGTATCGCCAATATTGCCTTTGTTCAGGCCGCCCGCGATATCCTGCATGAGCAGGGCAAACCATTGAGTTTCTCGCGCGTTTCAACAATTACAGGACTGCACCGCCACGTCGTCAGCGAGATAGTCAATTCGGGCAGTGATGCGAGCCCCGGCACTACGCGCGACAAGGATTACCGGCGTAATCGCCTGGCGCGGGTCCTGTCGGGGTGGTTCGAAAGCCCGACGTATACGGACGCGGATGGCCGGCCCCGCCTTTTGCAATTTGACGGACCTACGCCCTCCTTCACCTCCCTCGTTCACGATTTCAGCGGGGACATCTACCCGAGAATCATCCTCGACGAACTACTTGAAGTTGGAGCAGTTCGCGTACTGCAGGATGGCGCGTTGCGCGCAGTCACACGCCGATACACGCTGGGTGGCGCGGATCCCGCGACGCTCGAGCAGCTCGGACAAAGCGCCCGCGATCTCTTCAGCACACTTGAGCACAACATTGCGGCACCGGTTGATTCACGCCTATACGACGACACCGTCGTCGCCGCCGCCTTTGACCGCGCGGCGTTGCCGCTCTTCCGCCGTTTGCTGCGGCAGCGCGGCGCAGCTTTCCTCGAAGACATCGAAGGCTGGATTTCGGAACACGAGAAACCCGAATCGCCGGATACGACTCGAGCCGGAGTCACCGTACGGATGTTCATTGACGAAGAAAAGGAAGCCAGCGATGCAGAGCCCAACCGGCGCACGACGTAGTCAACGCTCCTGGCCGGCCAGCGCGAGGAACTCGCCCTCGTCGAGGATCTTGATGCCGAGTTCGTTTGCTTTGCGCAGTTTTGAACCGGCATCTTCTCCTGCTACGACGTAGTCCGTATTTTTCGACACGCTCCCGGCGACCTTCCCACCCAGCCGGCGCACCAGTTCGCCAGCATCGTCCCGGGACAGCGACGACAGTCTGCCGGTCAGAACGATCGTCCGGCCACTGAATGCGCTGTCGCTCACGTCAACCTGGGTGGCTTCCGGCCATCTCACGCCAAGCCGGATCAAAGTTGTGATTACCTTTCGGTTTCGAGGCTCGCCCATGAACGCATGTATGTGCGCAGCCGTCACCGGCCCGATATCCGGAACCTCATCGATGTCTTCGGTGCTGGCCTCCTGGATGGCCGCAATTGTACGAAAATGACCCGCCAGCGCGTCTGCCGTAGCCTCGCCGACATCGCGAATTCCGAGCGCATATAGAAAGCGCCCCAACGTCGTCTGCTTGCTCCGCTCGAGGGAATCGATGAGCTTGGCGGCCGATTTCTCCCCCATGCGCTCCATGCTGGCGAGCTCCATGGCGGTCAGTCGAAAGAGATCGCCCGGGTTCTTGACCACGCCGGCATCGACCAGCTGCTCGATCAGCTTGCTGCCAAGCCCGTCAATGTTCAGCGCCCGGCGCGAAGCAAAGTGTCGCAATGATTCCTTGAGTTGCGCAGGACACACGAGCGCGCCGGTACAGCGGGCAATCGCTTCGCCTTCCTGGCGCTCGACATCGGAACCGCAGATCGGGCAATGCTTCGGAAGCTGGACCGGCGATGTTCTGGCCGGCCGCTTTTCCTTGATGACGCCAACGACTTCCGGTATCACGTCACCGGCGCGGCGCAGCACAACCGTGTCACCGATGCGAACGTCTTTTCGGAGCAGTTCGTCGATGTTGTGCAAGGTCGCATTGCTGACCGTGGCGCCGCCTACGAAAACTGGCTCGAGCCTCGCCACTGGTGTCAGCGCGCCGGTGCGTCCGACCTGCCACTCGATATCGCGCACCCGCGTCGTCTCTTCTTCGGCCGGGAACTTGTGAGCGATGGCCCAGCGCGGGGCGCGTGCAACGAAGCCCAGTGCGTCCTGTTGCTGGCACGAATCGACCTTGTAAACGACGCCGTCTATCTGATATCGCAAGCTGGCCCGCCGTCTGCCAATGTCTGCGTAATATGCGAATAGAGCTTCGACCCCGCGCATCACGCGTGTCTCCGGCGACGTACGCAATCCCCATGCGCGAAGCTGCTCGAGCACGAGACTATGGCGTGCCGGCAAATTCCGACCTTCGATAAGCCCCGCGCCGTAGAAGAAAATCTCGAGCGGACGCTTCGCCGTCAGTCGCGGGTCGAGCTGGCGCAGGCTGCCTGCTGCGGCATTGCGCGGATTGACGAACGATTTCTCTCCCTGTTCAGCGGCCCTGCGATTCATCTCCTGGAATCCCGCTTTCGACATGAACACCTCCCCACGGACCTCGATCAGTTCGGGCAAAGTTCGCCCGGTCAGGCGCAAGGGAACGCTTTCTATGGTGCGTATGTTGTGAGTGACGTCCTCGCCCACGGCGCCGTCACCGCGCGTCGCGGCGATGGCGAGCGTGCCGTCGCGATAGGTCAGGCTGACCGCAAGGCCGTCTAGTTTTGCCTCGCAGCAATAGTCGATCTCGCCGTCGGTCTTGAGCCGCTCGCGCACGCGACGGTCGAATGCCTCAACCTCTTCGCGCGAAAATGCGTTGTCCAGCGACAGCATCGGCTTGCGGTGCCGGACTTCGGCAAACGCCGCTATCGGCGCACCGCCGATGCGCTGGGTGGGCGACTCCGGGACGATCAGTTCCGGATGCTTCTCTTCGAGCGCCCGCAGTTCCCGCAGCATCCGGTCGTACTCGGCGTCCGGGATTTCCGGATCGTCCAGCACATGGTACCGGTAGTTGTGGCGATCGATTTCGGCGCGCAGCCGCGTCACGCGCTGACGCACGGCTGCAGGTGCCGGATTCATCAGCCGCGGCGCAACCGCTTGTGGCGGTGCTCGAAGTGCACCAGTTCTTCGCGCAGGTTGAGGATACGCTGGGCCGTCAAGGTACTGCCCTGCTCGTCCTGCAACTGGCCCGTCATGCACTCTGCAAGGTGTCGGCCGACGCTCAGCATCATGTCGAACATCGCCGGCGCTTCGAGCGGGCCTGGCACGACACCGAACAACGACACGCCAGGAAATGCCTGTGCATCCATATTCGCGAGATCGAACGAGCCCGGCTCCATCATGCTCGCGACATAGAACAGCGTCTTGCCATCCTCGCGCTCGCGGTGAAAGATCGAATAACGGCCAAAGCGCAGACCTTCGGCTTCAAGCGCTTCGCGGAGCTGCTGGCCGCTCCAGTTTCCGTCGGGAGCCACCAGTCGCAACGCCACGATGCGCTGCTGCGATGCTTCAAGGGCATGCCGTTCGATGGGATCCTCCGGCGGCGCTGCCGGTGGTGGTTCTTCGTATGCCGGCGCGACTTCCGAACGTTCGAGCGGCTGTGTTCGCACCCACGGCGCGCGGTGATAGTCGTCCGGCTCATCAACGTCGGCCTCTTCAGGCTCGCTGGTTTCCGTCAGCGGATTGTCAGCTGCCGGATCAGTATCCATCACCGGAACCGAAATCATGCCGACATCAGGCGCGCCACGACGGTCCTTGCCGACATACGCCGATACATCGACTTCGAGGTCGTCCGGGATCTCGATTAGCGGAGGACGGCGCGGCGTGCGCACGCGTTCAATCGTCGGTGCATAGGACGTGATCGTCGCATCGGCTTCCTGCGCAGCACGTTCCTCTTCTGTCACGGTGGGCTCGGCGCGCTCGTGCGGCCAGACCGCGCCGGATTCGTCCGCCACCCTGGCCCGTGCCTTGCGGGTTTCCCACCACCAGAGTCCCAGGATCAGGGCCAGTCCGGCAACCAGCAGAATCCACCGCAGCTGTGACACCGATCTGCCTCCGGCCTAGCCGACCGCGGCCATCCGGACGGCCTCGTCCACATCCACGGCAACGAGTCGCGAAACGCCAGGCTCGCCCATCGTCACTCCGATCAGGTGACTCGCCAGTTCCATTGTGCTCTTGTTGTGGGTGATGAACACGAACTGCACTCGCTCCGACATGTCCCTGACGATGTCACAGAAGCGTCCGACATTATTGTCGTCCAGCGGCGCATCGACCTCGTCCAGCAGGCAGAACGGCGCGGGATTGAGCTCGAAGATCGAAAAGACGAGCGCCACGGCGGTCAATGCCTTCTCGCCGCCGGAAAGCTGGCTGATCGTGCTGTTGCGCTTGCCGGGCGGGCGCGCCATGACTGCGACGCCTGCGCTCAGTAAATCGTCGCCGACGAGCTCGAGATAGGCCGCGCCGCCGCCGAACAGCCGCGGGAATTTCTCCTTGAGGCCGCTGTTGATGCGATCGAACGTATCCTGGAACCGGGCGCGTGTTTCGCGATCGATCTTGCGGATTGCCTGCTCGAGCGTATTCAGCGCATCGGACAGGTCGGCGAACTGACGGTCGAGATATTCCTTTCTCTCGGACTGCTCCTTCAATTCGTCGATCGATGCCAGATTGACGGCGCCCAGCCGTTCGATGCGCTCATTGGTTTCGGTCAGTTGCTGGTCCCACGACGCGACCGTTGATTCCACCGGCAATGCGCCGGTCACCTGCTCCAGGTCGAATGTCGTGGCGCCGAACTGCTCCACTAGCGATTCCCGGCGCACGCGGGCTTCCTTCACGCCCAGGCTGATCTCGGCAAACGCCGCACGCGCCGATTCGACCTGCGTTTCAGAATTCTGCCGGGCAATATCCAGCTCCCGGACATTCGCTTCGGCTTCCTCCACCTTCCGTCTTGCTTCCGACAGCTCCGATTCGACTGCAAGTCGTTTCTCAAGGTACTGCTGAAGCTGCTGTTCGAGATCGCCAAATGGCGCTTCTCCATCCGACAGTTGCCGCAACAGGTCCGCCCGCCGCATTTCCAGATGGCTCGATTGACCGCTCGCGCGCGCAAGGGTCGTCCGAAGGCTTGCCAGCGTCGATCGCCAGGACTCGACGCGGATCGCAACCTGCTGAGCTGCAGCGACGTCGGACGCGCTCTTCTCACGCGCGGCCGCCAGCTGCGCACGCAAGTCATCGCGCCCTGCTTCGAGCAAAGGCCGCTGCTTCTCCAGCACGCCGGATCGTGATTGCGCTGCTTCCAGCGTTTGCCGGGACCCGCGAAGATCCGCCTCGTCCCGCTCGATCGCGCCGGTAGCCCGTTCCAGTTCCTCGCCGATGCGCGCGAGCCGCTCCGCGATCTGCTCCGTACGCAGGCGAATCGCCTCGTGCGCGCCGCGAACATTGACGAAGTCATGGTGCAGCCGATTGACAGTCGCATGAAGCTCGTCGCGCCGGCGGTCGAGCTCGACAATGGTCGTTCGCGCCTGCAACAACGAACGGTCCAGTTCCGCCACGTTCGTCTCGTGCTTCGCAACGGCTGCCTTCAGACTGCGCAGGTCCAGTTCGCGCGCGATGACGCCGGCATGACCGGCTTCGCTGCGTGCAATGCGCATCCATCCGCGGCCGAACCAGAGGCCGGCGCGCGTGATGACGGACTGCCCGGGCTGCAATGACCGGCGCCGCGCCAACGCATCGGCGACCGATTCGACGGCGATAATGCCCGCGAGCAGGTCGGCGACTACTGCCGGCCCGGAAACGCGTGCGAGGAGCGAATCTGGAGCCGCCTTGATGCCTGTGGATTGCGCCGTTTCCGCGATCGTCAACTGGCCGCCGTCGAGCTCATCTGCGGCGCCAGCGACGGCATCCAGCGCATCGACGCACACGGCTTCGAGATAACTCCCGAGCGCTGTTTCAACGGCCCGTTCCCAACCGCCGGCGACTTCGAGCTGTTGCGCGAGTCGTGGAAGTCGATCCAGTCGCTGGCGCGCGAGCCAGTCGGCCACGCCTTCCTGGGCCTGCCCGAGAGCCGCCTTCTGAACGGCTTCCATGGTAATGAGTTCGCCCTGGGCAGCCTGCAGCGCCGCTTTTGCCGAATCGAGCGCCGCCGAAGCGCTCTTCTCACCGTCGCGGACCGTCTGCAGCAATTCCAGCGTCCGGTCAAGCTCCTGCTGCGCGGCCGCACCGCGATCGCGGGCCTGTTTTTCGGCGCTCGCGAATTCGTCCGGGCGCGCGCCGGAGATGCTTTGCTGCAGCTGCGCCTGTTCTTCCAGCAATCGCGCACGCTGCGCGACGAGTCGCGCCAGCGCCGCTTCAATCTGTTCAATGCGTGCGCGTTCGACCTGCGCCTGGTGGGTCGCATCGGCGGCGTCGCGGCTGAAGTTCTCCCAGCGCTGCTGCCAGTCCGCCATCGCAGCCTCGGCTGCGGCAAGCGCGGCACGAGCGCTGTTTTCTGTTTCCCGGGCCGCGGCCAGTTCCGGCTCCGCACCGGCGAGGGACTCCGACAGTTCACGCATCTGTTCCTGGTCCCGCCCGACCAGAATGCGGGATTCGTCATGCTCGCGCGTGACACGTTCGAGATCCTGACGCTGGCGCTGACGCAGTTCGCGGGCGTGCTGCAGTGCCTGCTCGGTCCGGGTCGTGTCTGCGCCCGCCTGGTAGTAACGCTCCTGCACGATTGCCAGTGCGTCCGAGCATTCCGCGTGCAGCGCACGCGCGCGCTCGACCGCAGCCTCCGCGGCGCGCAGTCCGGCGATCGTCGCCTGGGTCTCCGTCTCGCGCTGTGTCGACAAGGCCTGGCGCGAGACGATGTCTCCGTCGAGATCCCGGATGCGTAACGCCAGCAGTTCCGCCTGGAGCTGACGCTGCCGGTTCTTGTGTTCCTGGTAGCGGCGCGCAACGCCCGCCTGCCTCTGGAGATGGCGGATCTGCTTGTCCACTTCCTCGCGCAGGTCGTTCAGGCGATCGAGGTTCTCGCGCGTATGCGCCATCCGGTTTTCAGTTTCCCGGCGCCGGTCCTTGTAACGCGAGATGCCCGCGGCTTCCTCGACAAATGACCGCATGTCCTCCGCGCGCGCTTCGATCAGGCGTGAAATCATTCCCTGCTCGATGATCGCGTAGCTGCGGGAACCCAGGCCGGTACCAAGGAACAGGTGCGTGATGTCCTTGCGGCGGCATTTCGAACCATTGATGTAATACGTCGAATTGCCGTCACGTGATACGACGCGCTTCAGCGAAACCTCCGCGTACCCGGCGTAAGGGCCGGCAATCTTGCCGTCGCCATTGTCGAAGACGAGTTCGACCGATCCGCTGCCGATCGGCTTGCGACCGCGCGAACCGTTGAAGATGACGTCCGTCATCGAGTCGCCGCGCAGGTGCTTTGCGGAGATTTCTCCCATTACCCAGCGCACGGCATCGATGATGTTCGACTTGCCGCAGCCGTTCGGACCCACGACGCCCGTCAGATTTCCGGGAAAAGTAACCGTTGTCGGATCGACGAAGGATTTGAAACCGGCGAGTTTGATCCTGGCGAGGCGCATTCCAGCTAGTGTAAATTAACCGCCCGCGCTTGAGTAAGACCGGAAATCCCCGCATGTGTCCATTGACGCCATCTGGCGACATCGAAACGTTTCCGAATCCGCAAGCGGAACGTGACTACACGATCCGCATGCGCCTGCCGGAATTCACTTGTCTCTGTCCGCTCACCGGACAGCCTGATTTCGCGGTTATGGACCTCGAATACGTCCCGGACCAGCGCTGCGTCGAGCTCAAGTCGCTGAAAGCCTATATCTGGTCTTTTCGCGATCGTGGCGCATTCCACGAGGCCGTGACGAATGAAATTGCAGACCGCCTGTCCGCCGCGCTGCAACCGCGTTTCCTGCGTCTGACGGCCCAATTCAACGTGCGAGGCGGCATCTATACGAGCATCATTGCCGAGCACCGCAAGCCGGGTTGGACCGCCAGCCCGCCCGCTGTGCTGCCCTGACTCCGGCCCGCTCAATCCGGGGCTGTCGACAACACTGGACCGCACCGGAACCGGGGCTATAATCCGGCGCTCGATTGGACGGGCAGCGGAGAACTTGATGCCAGGCAAGAAGACTTCCAGGACCAGAAAACGCGCCACAAAGGCTGCCGCGCGCAAGGCGCCCGCCGCCCGAAAGACTGCAAAACCCGCGCCGCGCAGAGCCAAACCGGCCGCCGTCCGCGCCAGGTCTGCAAAGCCCGGCAAGTCCAGGGCCCGGACCACCGCGCGCGCCGCCGCGTCATCCCGAGCGCCAGCAAAAGCCGCAAAGCCGCTCAAGCCGGTCGCAGCGGTGCGCAAACCCATCATCGTCAGGTCGAAGTCGGCAAACCCGGCGCCGGCAGTGCCCGATTCACGCTCAGTCCTTGCGTCCATCGCGCCGCGGGTCGCCCGCCGCCAGATGTTCAACGACGACGACGACGATGGTGGCGGCAGCCACAATCTGTTGCTTGGCCCGCGCAATGTCCGCCCGTACCGCGAGCGCAAGGGCGAGGAGTACATGGGCCGGGACCAGCTCGAGCACTTCCGGAGCATCCTGAGTAACTGGAAGCGCGACCTGATGGAAGAAGTCGATCGCACGATGACGCATATGAAGGACGAAGCGGCCAACCCGCCCGATCCAAACGACCGCGCGACGCTGGAATCCGAGTTTGCCCTCGAGCTGCGCACGCGGGATCGCGAGCGCAAGCTGATCCGCAAGATCGAAGAGGCGCTGAGCCGAATCGGCGACGGCAGTTACGGTTACTGCGTCGAAACCGGCGAACCGATCGGCGTCAAGCGCCTCGAGGCGCGGCCGGTTGCCACGCTCTGCATCGAAGCGCAGGAACGCCGGGAACGGCGCGAGAAGCAATACGGCGACCGCGACGACTGGTACCGCTGAGACGCGGCCCTGCGGCCGCTTCGCTCCCACACCCTCCGGACCGCTGCATCTCGGCTCGTTGCTCGCGGCCGTCGGCAGCTATCTGAGCGCGCGCAGCCAAGGCGGCCGGTGGTTGCTGCGCATCGAGGACCTCGACCGGGAACGCTGCAGGGCCAACCTCGCTGACGAATTCCTGCGCGTACTCGAAGATTTTGGTTTCGAATGGGATGGAACTGTCTATTTCCAGTCCCGTCGAACCGATTTTTATGAGGCGACGCTCGCCGGATTGCGCAATGCCGGCCGTTGCTACCCCTGTCGATGCAGCCGGGCCCTGCTTGCAGCGTCATTGGCGGACGCCGGCGCCGAGCCGGTCTATCCGGGCACTTGCCGTGATGACCCGGCTGCTGGCGACAGCGCGCACGCCTTGCGCTACCGGATTGCCGACGCGCAGCCGCCCGTGCGGTTCGATGACCTGCTGCAGGGATCCGTCAGCCAGGACTGCCGCCGCGACGCCGGCGATTTCGTGATCCGGCGTCGGGACGGATACTTTGCCTATCATCTGGCCGTCGTCGTGGACGACGCGCTGCAGGGGATCAGCGAGGTCGTGAGGGGTTCGGACCTGCTGTCCAGCACACCGCGCCAGATCCTGCTGCAGCGCTCGCTCGGCTACCGTACACCCTCCTACGCGCATCTGCCGTTACTGACCGAGCCGGACGGCCGCAAGCTCGCCAAGTCGCGTCGATCGGTGCCGCTCGACCCGACCAAAGCCGCTGGCCAGCTATGGGATGTGTTGAACTGGCTGCAACAGGGACCCCCTGCGACGCTGGCGTACGCCGGCGTCGCGGAGATCTGGGGCTGGGCAATGGCGAACTGGCGCCCGGCAAAGATCGCGGGGCAACTCGAGGTGCGCCTGCCCTGAGGGCAGGCGCGGCCCGTTTCAGGCGACTCCGCGCATGGACAGCCGCACGCGGCCCTGGCGGTCCACCTCGAGCACTTTCACCTTTACGACGTCGCCTTCCTTGAGCTTGTCGCTGACGCGTTCCACCCGCTCGTCGGAGATCTGCGAGATGTGCACGAGGCCGTCGCGGCCCGGCAGGATCGCAACGAAAGCGCCGAAATCCATCAAGCGGACGACCTTGCCCTCGTAAATCCGGCCGACTTCGACGTCCGCCGTGATCATTTCGATGCGGCGCAGCGCCTCGCGCCCCGAGACGGAGTCGACCGACGCGATCTTGACCGTGCCGTCGTTCTCGATGTCGATCGTCGCGCCGGTTTCCTCGGTGATCTGACGGATGACGGAGCCGCCCTTGCCGATGACGTCGCGGATCTTCTCCGGGTCGATCTTGATCGTGACGATGGTCGGCGCCCATGCGGACATTTCCGTGCGCGGCCTGTCGAGGACCTTGTTCATCTCGCCCAGGATGTGCAGACGGGCGGCCTTGGCCTGTTCGAGCGCGACCTTCATGATTTCGGCGGTAATGCCGTTGATCTTGATGTCCATCTGCAGCGCGGTGACCCCGGTCGCGGTGCCGGCGACCTTGAAGTCCATGTCGCCTAGGTGGTCTTCGTCGCCCAGGATGTCAGTCAGGACGGCAAAGCGTTCGCCTTCCTTCACGAGTCCCATCGCGACGCCGGCGACCGGCGCCTTGATCGGCACGCCCGCATCCATCAGCGCTAGGCTGGTGCCGCAGACGGTCGCCATCGAGCTCGAGCCATTCGATTCGAGCACTTCAGAGACGACGCGCAGCACATACGGGAAACTCTGCAGATCAGGCATGACCGCACTGATGCCGCGGCGCGCCAGGTTGCCGTGGCCGATTTCGCGGCGCTTCGGCGACCCTATGAAACCGGTCTCGCCGACCGAGAATGGCGGGAAATTGTAGTGCAGCATGAACGGTTCGCGGCGTTCGCCGGCGAGCGCATCGATGATCTGCGCATCGCGGCCCGTCCCGAGTGTGGTCGTGACGAGCGCCTGGGTCTCGCCACGCGTGAAGATCGCGGAACCATGGGTGCGCGGCAGCGCACCGACTTCGATCGTGATCGGCCGCACGGTGCGCAGGTCGCGCCCGTCGATGCGCGGCTTGCCGCTCAGGATGAGATCGCGTACCAGCCGGTACTCGAGATCGTGCAGTTCGGTCTTGACCTGGTCGCGCGTGTATTGGGGATTCTCGCCGTCGGACAGCGCAGTCTGAACGGCCGACCGGATCTCGGCGAGCCGCGTCACCCGCGACTGCTTGACGACGATACCGTAGGCCGCGGCGAAATCCGCTTCAGCCAGCTTCGCCACCGCCTGCTTGAACGCAACGTTCGGTTCCGGCGCCTTCCAGTCCCAGCGCGGCTTGCCCGCTTCGGCTGCGAGCTTATTGATGGCTCCGATCGCCGCCTGCATCTGTTCGTGGCCGAAGAGCACCGCGCCCAGCATGACGTCCTCGGACAGGCCGCTGGCTTCCGATTCGACCATCAGGACGGCTTCCGCCGTGCCGGCGACCACGAGGTCGAGATCCGATTCGGTCTTGACCTGGGTCGTGTTCGGATTCAGCAGGTACTGGCCGTTCTTGTAGCCCACCCGGGCAGCCGCGATCGGCGTTGTGAACGGAATGCCGGACAGCGCGACTGCGGCAGAGGCTCCGATCAGGGCCGGAATGTCGGAATCGATTTCCGGATCGAGCGACAGAACGGTCGCGATGATCTGGACTTCGTTATAGAAGCCCTCGGGGAACAGGGGCCGCAACGGCCGGTCGATCAGTCGGCAAGTCAGCACTTCCTTTTCGGAAGGCCGGCCCTCGCGCTTGAAGAATCCGCCGGGAATCTTGCCGGCCGCATAAGTCTTCTCGACATAGTTGACCGTCAATGGGAAGAAATCCCGACCGGCAATCGCTTCGCGCTTGCCGACTGCGGTAACGAGCACCACCGTGTCGCCCATGGTCACGAGTGCCGCGCCATCGGCCTGGCGTGCGAGCCGGCCGGTTTCGATGATTATCTGATTATTGCCGTAATTGAACGTCTGCCTGGAAACAGTCAAGCGTATCCCCTTTGATTTCTGGAACGGACACGGGCGCCCGGCGCCCGGAGCGCGTCAGCGCCGCAAGCCAAGTTCGTTGACGACCTTGGTGTACCGCTCGGGGGCGTTGGCCTTGAGGTAATCCAGGTGCCGCCGGCGTTGAGCCACCATTTTGAGCAAGCCGCGCCGCGAGGCATGGTCGCCCTTGTGAGTGGTGAAGTGCTCGGTCAGCCCGTTGATTCTTTCTGACAGCAATGCAATCTGCACTTCCGGCGATCCCGTATCGGTCGGGGCGCGCCGGAACTTGCCGACGACTTCCGCCTTGCGTGCATTCGTGAGTGGCATCTCGTTCACTTAACCCTTTGGAAAGCCGGGCATTGTACCCGCGGCTCGGGAGTGTCTCAAGCTGGTAAATCCGCTGATCCGGCCAGGTCGACCATGATTCGCTCGGGCGCGAGCAGGCAGCCCTCCTCGCTCATGCGCCCAACGCCCAGAAAGCGCCCGTCCGGGCCGTACATTCGCACCTGGCATGCTTCCGGGCCCGCTGCCGTTACCGGCTGTCCGCGCAGGATGCAGGCCTGTTCCGCCGCACCGAGCTGAACGGCCGGCAGTCCGGGTAGCGCCGAGTCTGCAGGCATTAAGAGCGTCGCGAGCCGCTCCGGGAGACCAGCCGCCTGTTCGACCGACTCCAGGGAATGCATCGGAAAGCCGTTAAACGGACCGAGGCGCAGGCGCCGCAGGCTGTAGACGTGCCCTACGGTCCCGAGCGCGCGCGTCAGGTCCTCGGCGAGGCTCCTGACATAAGTCCCCTTGCTGCAATCGACTTCGAGTTCCAGTCGCGTGTCGGTCAGGCCGAGAAGGTCGAGACGGTGGATCACGATCCGCCGCGGCGGACGCTCGACCTCGAGCCCCTTGCGCGCCAGCCGGTAAAGTCGCTGGCCCGCATGCTTCAGTGCCGAAAACATCGGCGGCACCTGCTGCGATTCCCCGAGAAAACGCCCGGCAACCTCGCGCACCCGCTCGTCGGTCAGCGCCGGAACCGGAGCCCGCTCGATGACCTCGCCTTCCCGGTCGGCCGTCGTGGTGCGCTCGCCCAGTCCGATCGTGACGCGATACGTCTTGTCGGCATCGAGCAGCAGTCCGCTCGCTTTCGTCGCCTGTCCAAAACAGATCGGCAGCAGCCCGCTCGCGAGCGGATCCAGGCTGCCGGTATGGCCGGCCTTGCGAGCTCGAAACGCGCGCCGCGCACGCTGCAGCGCGGCGTTCGACGTGATGCCTTCCGGCTTGTCGAGCAGGAGGATGCCGTCCACGTCGCGCCAGCGCGCGGCGGGAGTCGGCGCCGCTTCCATCACTCTTTGTCCGGCTCGGGTTCGACGTGGCGGCTGCGGTCGCTTTCGACCGCATCGTGGATCAGCGTCGAAAGACGGGCGCCGCGCTCCAGCGAATCGTCGAGCTGGAAGGCGAGTTCCGGCGCGGTGCGCAGCCGCATCTGGTTTCGCACCTGGATGCGCAGGTACCCGGCCGCGTGCTGCAGCGCTTCGAGTGCTGCTTCCGCATCGCCGATGCCTGCAAAGGGCGTGAAGTAGACCTTCGCATGGCTCAGGTCGCGCGTCACTGAAACGGCAGTAATCGTGATCAGCCCGACCCGCGGGTCCTTGACCTCGCGGCGGACCAGTTCCGACAGCAGGCGCTTGAGCTGCTCTTCGATCCGTCGCGCCCTGGGAAACTCACGCGGCATGGCGGGCTCAGAGCTGGCGCGCAACCTCGATGCGCTCGAAGCACTCGATATTGTCGCCGACCTTGACGTCGTTGTAGCCTTTGACGCCAATGCCGCATTCAGTGCCCGCGCGCACTTCAGAGGCGTCGTCCTTGAAGCGCTTCAGCGATTCGAGTTCGCCCTGGAAGATGACGACGTTGTCGCGCAGGACACGAATCGGGTTGTTGCGGCGCACATACCCTTCGACCACGAGGCAGCCGGCGACGGTCCCAAACTTGCTGGACCGGAACACGTCGCGCACTTCCGCAAGCCCGACGATCTGCTCCTTGACCTCCGGCGCCAGCATCCCGGTAAGGGCCGCACGGATATCGTCGATGGCCTCGTAGATGATGCTGTAGTAGCGGACTTCGACATTCTGGTCGCGTATCGCCTCGCGGGCCGCCGCATCCGCGCGGATATTAAACGCAATGATCCGCGCCTTCGACGCGGCCGCCAGCATGACGTCGGACTCCGTCAGGCCGCCGACGCCGCTCGAGATCACCTTGACCGATACTTCCCCTGTCGAGAGCTTGGTCAGCGATTCGCGCAAGGCCTCCGCCGACCCCTGCACGTCCGCCTTGAGGAGCAGGTTGACTGTGCCTTTGGCATCCTCGCCCATCTGCGAGAACACGTCCTCCGGCTTCGGGCCGGCCTGGCGCGCGAGGCGCACGTCGCGGAACTTGCCCTGCCGGTGCAGCGCAACCTCACGGGCCTTGCGCTCGCTCTCGACCACGAGCAATTCGTCGCCGGCGTTCGGGGGGCTCGACAATCCGAGCATCTGCGCCGGGATCGACGGGCCGGCGGACTCGATCTCCTTGCCGAGTTCGTCGAACAGCGCACGAACGCGCCCGAACTGCTCTCCTGCGACGACCGAGTCGCCTACCTTCAGCGTGCCGCGCTTCACCAGCACCGTTGCGACGGCGCCGCGGCCGCGCTCGACGCTCGCCTCCAGCACGACGCCGACGGCCGGCGCATCGTGCACGGCCTTGAGTTCCAGTACTTCGGCCTGCAGCAGGATCGACTCCAGCAGCTTGTCTATGCCATCGCCGGTCTTGGCTGAAACCGGCACGAATATGTTCTCGCCGCCCCATTCCTCCGCGATGACGGATTCCTGGGACAACTCGTTGCGGACCTTCTCGGGATCCGCATCGTGCTTGTCGATCTTGTTGACGGCGACCACGATCGGGACGCTGGCGGCCTTCGCATGCTGGATGGCTTCTTTGGTCTGCGGCATGACGCCATCGTCGGCCGCGACCACCAGCACGACGATATCCGTGACTTGTGCGCCGCGTGCGCGCATCGCCGTGAATGCAGCGTGGCCCGGTGTATCGAGGAAAGTAATGACGCCGCGTGGCGTCTCCACGTGGTAGGCGCCGATATGTTGCGTGATGCCGCCCGCCTCGCCCGCCGCGACCTTCGTGCGCCGGATATAGTCGAGCAGCGACGTCTTGCCATGATCGACGTGGCCCATGATCGTGACGACCGGCGGCCGCGGAAGCGCCTCGTCGGACGTGTGCATGCCGGCTTGCAGCGCTTCTTCGACCTGGTCGGCCTTCAGCACCTTGGCGACATGCCCCATTTCCTCGATGACGAGCACGGCGGTGTCCTGGTCGACCGGCTGGTTGATGGTCGCGATCACGCCCATGTTGAGCATCGTCTTCATCACTTCGCTGGACTTGACCGCCATGCGCTGTGCCAGCTCGGCGACCGTGATGGTCTCGCCGACCGCAACTTCATGCTGCATCGGCTGCGTAGGCAGCTCGAAGCCGTGCTTGCGGTCGCCGCCGACCGATGCCGCGCGCCGGCGCGACTCCGGCCGGGCCCGCCCCTTCTTGTGCCGGGCCGACAGGCCGCCGGCGATATGCAGCTCCTGGCGTCCGTAGCGCGTGTTCTTGTCGTCCTCGACCGTCTTGCGCGCCTTCTCCTCGCGCTGGCGCCGTTCTTTCTCCGCCTGCTCGCGCGCCTTCTGCTCGGCCTCGCGCCGCGTCTGTTCTTCCGCCGCGCGGCGTGAATTCTCTTCCGCCGAGCGACGCTCCGATTCCTCGCGCTCGCGCCGCTGCTGCTCCTTCTCCTCGACATCGCGCCGCTGTTTCTCCTCGACGGCCAGGCGCTCGGCATCCTCCGCCTCGCGTTGACGATCGACCTCTTCCTGCGCCACGCGGGCCTGTTCTTCCAGCACGTCCCGCTTGATGTACGTGCGCTGGCGACGCACTTCCACGCTGACCGTCCGTGCCTTGCCCATCGGGGCGGCGACTTTGATTTCGCTCTGCGCCTTGCGGCGAAGCGTGATCTTGCGGGGCGCGCCGCCGTCCTCTGCCTTGCCGTGCGCCTTGCGCAGATGCGTCAGCAACTCGTGCTTGGCATCCTCGCTGATGCGGTCGTGCGGTCCGCTGACCGTGATGCCGGCTTCCTCGAGCTGCGCCAGCAGGCGGTCGACCGGGACCTTCAGGACCTCGGCGAATTGTTCGACCGTGACGTCGGACATCTGTACTTACTCCAGTCTCAGGCCGGGCTCGCGCTTTCGAACCAGTGCGCGCGGGCGGCCATGATGAGCTGACCTGCACGCTCCGGATCGAGGCCCGGCACGGCCTCCAGTTCGTCAAGTGACTGCTCCGCCAGCTCGTCGCGCGTGCGTATGCCGCGCGAAGCCAGCTCGTAAGCAAGTTCCTTGTCCATGCCCTCGACGGCCAGCAGATCCTCGGCGGGACCCGACTCGTCGATCTTTTCTTCGCTCGCGATGGCCTGGGTCAGCAGCACGTCGCGCGCGCGGTTGCGCAGCTCCTCGACCATCTCCTCGTCGAACTCCTCGATGCCGAGCAGTTCGCTCGCGGGAACGTAGGCGACTTCCTCGATCGAGGAATAGCCTTCCTGCACCAGCACGTTCGATACGTCCTCGTCGACGTCCAGCAGGCGCTTGAACATTTCGCGCAGCTGGCCGGTTTCCTCGTCGCTGCGCTCGGCCGCCTGTTGTTCGGACATCACATTGAGCCGCCAGCCGCTCAATTCGCTCGCGAGCCGGACATTCTGCCCGCCGCGGCCGATCGCCTGCGACAGGCGGTCCTCGGACACCGCGATGTCCATCGAATGCGCGTCCTCGTCCATGACGATCGAGGTCACTTCCGCCGGCTGCATCGCGTTGACGACGAACTGCGCCGGATTGTCCACCCACGGAATGATGTCGACGCGCTCGCCGGCGATCTCGTTGGAGACGGCCTGCACGCGCGATCCGCGCATGCCGACGCAGGCGCCGACTGGATCGATGCGCGGATCGAGGCTCTTGACCGCAATCTTGGCGCGCGCGCCCGGATCCCGGGCGGCGCCGAGGATCTGAATCAGGCCCTGCCCGACTTCCGGCACTTCGAGCTTGAACAGTTCGATCAGGAAATCCGGGGAGGTCCTTGACAGGAACAGCTGCGGTCCGCGCGCCTCGGACCGGACCTCGCGCAACAGCGCCTTCAGGCGATCCTGCGGCCGCACCAGTTCGCGGGGAATCATATGCTCGCGCGGCACGAAACCTTCGGCATTGCCGCCGAGATCCACGTACACGCCATGGCGGTCGACCCGCTTCACGATGCCGGAGACCAGGGAGCCCACGCGGTCCTTGTATTCGTCGACGACCTGGGCGCGTTCCGCTTCGCGCACCTTCTGGACGATCACCTGCTTGGCGGTCTGCGCAGCGATGCGGCCGAATGCCACAGATTCCATGGGCACTTCGACGAAACCGCCTGCTTCGGCGGCCGGATTCACGTCTTTAGCATCGTCGAGCCGGAGTTCGCGCTCCGGAAACTCGAGTTCATTGGAGTCGTCGGCGAATACCTTCCAGCGGCGGAATGTCTTGTACTCGCCGGACTTGCGGTCGATCTCGACCCGCACGTCGATGTCGTCGCCGTGCTTGCGGCGTGTGGCGGACGCGAGCGCCGCCTCGAGCGCCTCGAAAATGATCTCGCGCGCGACGCCCTTCTCGTTTGAGACGGCCTCGACGACTTCCAGGATCTGCTTGTTCATGATCAACCTACCAATCTCGCCTTGCTGATTCCGGCGAGCGGCAGCTTCCACTCTTTCCGGTCCACCTCGATCGTCACGATGCCCGCATCGATCATCCCGAGCCGGCCCCTGAAGCGGCGCCGGCCTTCCAGCGGCACCGCAAGCTCGATCCTCGCCTCGTTTCCGGCAAACCGCGCGAAATGCGCCGCGGTTCGCAACGGCCGGTCGAATCCGGGCGACGACACCTCGAGCCGGTACTCGTGCCCGATCGGATCCGCGGCATCGAGCGCCGCACTGATCGCGCGGCTCGCCCGTTCGCAGTCGTCGAGCCCGACGCCTTCGTCGTCGGTCCGGTCGATATACACGCGCACCAGCGAAGTCTGGCTTGCGGAACTGAACTCGATGTCGAGCAGCTCATAGCCCAGACCGGACACCACCGGCTCCAGCAGGTCGAACAGCTTGTCCTTCAACCCGCCTCCGTCCATCCCGGAAACAAAAAATGGGCGCGAGGCCCATTTCCGGCGACCGATCGCAACAAAAAGGCCCCGCGAGGGGGCCTCCTGATCGACCTTGCGGTTCCGGGGGACCACGACCGGGCCTCGCTGCCCGGGTCGCGGTGGCCTCTGCCAGGCCCCCGACCGGCCGGCATGATAGCGCAGGGCGCAGTCCTGCCTCAACCTGCGATTGCGGGGTCTGGGCGGAATACGCCTGCGCTAGACTCCGCGCTTCTCACGGAGAAACCGATGAAAGCCGCCCTGCTCGTGACCGCGCTCGCAGGTCTCACCGTCGGCGCTGCGCGCGCCGAGATCACGCCGGCCGAACTCGACGCTGCCGTGGCTGCACTCGAGCCCCAAGTCATCGAGTGGCGCCGGGATTTCCATCGACATCCGGAACTCGCAAACCGCGAATTCCGCACGGCTGCGAAGGTTGCCGACCATCTGCGCTCGCTGGGGCTCGAAGTGCGGATGGGCATGGCCCATACGGGAGTCGTCGCAGTCATAACCGGCGCGCTGCCCGGACCCACGATCCTGCTACGCGCCGACATGGACGGGCTGCCGGTCACAGAGCGCACCGACGTTCCGTTCCGTTCGACGGCCACCGGCGAATTTCGCGGCCGGCCGGTCGGTGTCATGCACGCCTGCGGGCACGATGCCCATACGGCCATGCTGATGGGAACCGCCCAGGTACTGGCCGGATTGCGCGAACGACTTCCCGGCAGGGTGCTGCTGGTATTCCAGCCGGCCGAAGAAGGCGTTCCTGAAGGTGAGCGCGGCGGCGCGCCGCTCATGCTGGACGAAGGATTGCTCGACATCGCGAAGCCCGAAGCCGCGTTCGCGCTGCATGTCGGCTCGAAACTCAATACAGGCACGGTGGAATTTCGACCGGGCCCGCTGATGGCCGGGTCGGATTTCTTCCGCATCGTCGTCACCGGCCGCCAGGGCCACGGTTCGCGCCCATGGGAGGGAGTCGACGCAATTGTCGCGGCCGCGCAGATCGTCAACGCCGTGCAGACAATCGTCAGCCGCCAGGTGGACATCACGGCGCTGCCCGCCGTCGTCTCCATCGGCGCCATCAATGGCGGCGTGCGTCATAACATCATCGCGGAATCCGTCGAAATGCTGGGGACGATCCGCACGTTCAGCCCGGCGATGCGGCAGGACATCATCGATCGCATCGGCCGCACCGTCACCCATGTCGCTGAAGCGCATGGTGCAAGTGCCAGGCTCGAGATGATGCCGGCACCCAACCCGGTACTGGAAAACGATCAGGTATTGACCGAGCGCGCGGCCAGGTCCTTGCGCGCCGTGCTGGGCGACGAAGCTGTCAAGACCAGTAACCTGCTGACCGTTGCCGAGGACTTCGCACACATCTCGCAACGCGTCCCGAGCTTTTACTACTGGATGGGCGTCACGCCGCCCGGGCAGGATGCGGCCACCGCTCCGGATAATCATTCGGACCAGTTCTACGTCGATGAGGCTGCGCTTTCCGTGGGCATGCGCACGATGCTGCGTATCGCCGTCGACTACCTGCAGGCATCCACGCCGGATTGACCGATTGTCCTTGCTTCCCGTGTGGCGCAGGCATACCTTCTGTGCACGCCGGCCGGCTGCCATCCGGGCAGAACCGGCTCCATAAACACAGCGGACAGGCTCTTCACCCAGTCCGGTAAGGGAGATCGATTAATGAAGCGTTTTACAATTGCAGCATCGGCTGCGGCTCTGACGTTGGCATTCAACGCGCAGGCGTTCGAGGCTTACACTGACTACACGCCTTCCAAAGAAGTCTGGAACGTGACGATGGTGAAGGTAAACCCGAATCGCATCGACGATTACCTGGAAGGTCTCAAGCAGACCTGGGCGCCCGGCTGCGAAATCAGCAAGAAGCAGGGAACGGTGCTCGACTGCTTTATCTATCTCAGCGAAACAGCGGCGAACCGCGACTTCAACCTGATGCTCGTGATGAAGTACGCGAGCGGCGCGGCCCTCGATCCGAATGCCGAGCGATTCAAGGAATTCATGGCGCAGACGCGTGCGCAGCTCGCTGAGGACAAGCAGGATAAGATCGTGGAAGGTTACGAGGAAATGCGCACTTTCGCCGGTGAGCAGAACTTCCGCCGCATCGACTTCAAATAACGCTAAGGCTGTTCCACCTGCGGGCGGCCTGAGCCGCCCAGCAGGTACACCGCAAAGCTGCCAAGCCAGTGACCGCCTTCGTAGTGCTCACCGGTGACGGCAGGCAATGCGGTATTGCCATGCCGCGCGGCGGCACTCTCGAGCGCCGCGCGGCGTGGATCTTTCTCCGGCAATCCCCACGCGATGCCGCGCAGCATCCAGGCCCTGCTCAGATTGAGGCCGTCGAGGTGTGCCAGCTTCGGATCCTTGCGGTCGGTGACGATGCCCGGGGCGAGCCACTCGGTGCTGCCGTCCTTCGGTAATTGCGGCATGAAAGTGTCGAGCCACCTCGCGAACTCGTCCGCGGAAAGCACGCGCCGCATCAGGTCCGCCTCCGCCAGGCACGGTGACAGGAAATCCTCGCCCGAGGGCTCGTAGGCAAGAGGACAGGCGACGTCGCCCAGATAATAGTCGCGGCTGCGCGAGTCGATCAGCGTCCGCATCTCGACGTCGCCCGCGATCACGGACCAGTCACGGATCAATCCGAATGCGAACGCTGTCTGCGCATGTTCCCCGACTCGGATTGGATAACGCAGCTTTGGCAGCCAGGAGCGGATGCTTCCCGCCACCTCGAGCTCCAGCGGCCGCAGGCTGGCGACCCACCGCTGCGCCTCGGGATCCGGCCAGGAACGCAACTCGGCCGCGAGCTGCAGCAGCCAGGCGAGTCCGTAGGGTCGTTCAAACGACACGCGGCCCGGGCCGCGCAGGTAGGCGAGCTCGATCGCGACGTTTGCATCCGTAAAGCTGGCGGCGAGCGCGGCCCGTGCCGGCGCGGCAAATGCCGCATCCGGGTGCAGCCGCAGCAGGCGCGCGAGCAGCCAGTGTCCGTGCACCGCCGAATGCCAGTCATAGCAGCCAAAGAAAACCGGCGTGAGTTCCCGCGGCGGGCGCACGTCGGCGTTGCCCTGCAATACATGGGCAATCTTGTTCGGATATTCGAGATGCACGCAGGCGAGTGCAAGGCTGGCAAAGCGACCGGCCGCCGCCGAGTCCATGCCATGGTCCGCCCGTGCCGGCAAGGCGATGCCGGCAGCTGCAACGAGCAACAGCGGAAGAAGCAACGCGCTTCGCATCGGCGCTACTCTAGCGCAGCCGGCCTGATAGGATCGAGCGGTGAAACGACGGGCTGCGGCTGGCACGCTGGCTTCGCTCGGGCGCATCGGGAGACACCATGCACCCGGTCTTGCCGCACGCAAACTTGATCTGCTGAGAAGGCTGGCACGATCGCGACTGCCCTCTGCGCGCCTCGTGCTGCGCCTGCACGAGTTGTTGTGCTTCCTCGACGCCTATCCGGACGATCGACAGGTCCACCGACAGGTGCGGCGCATGCTGCGGCATTTCGGTCGGCGGCCGGATCTGCAGACGCATCGCCAGGCTTTGGCTGGCACCGGCATCGCCGGCACCGACACGCCCTTCCGCTTCTATTTTCCGACGGCGCACTGGATCACGCGACACTGGCCCGGCGCGCTGGCGCTCGACCGTAACGATCCGGATGCCGTCCGCGAGCTGCTTGCCGCGCTGCCCTCCTTGCTCGACCCGCTGCGAGCGGAATGGCTGGCGGGACTCCATCCGACCGATCTCGCACCGCTCGACCAACTCGCGCCAGCGCGGATGACCGACGCCGATTTCGTCATCGGACTGATCGCCGACATGCCGGGCGACGAATTCAGCCGCGAGGCTTTCGGCGACCGCCTCGACCTCTCCTATGTGCTCCGCGCCAGACGCGACACCCCGGAGCGAACAAACGCGCGATTCGGCACCGAAGCGACTCAATTCCAGCAGTCGCCGCTGCGAACCGGCTACGCCGACCTGCGCGTCGAGGCGCGGCGCAAGCCGCAGCGGGTCCGGGCATTGCGTCGCCGCGATGCACTGGCTGCAATCCGGCTGGCGCGCATTTCTATGATCACCCGTGAACGCGATCTGGCTGCATTCCAGTTCGCCAACCCCGGGGATGCGTTCCTGGTCGAAGACGGGCGCGGTCTCGCTTTCGCGATGATGGGCGTGTTGCCGGCGCGCCGCGCCACATTGACGACGGCCTACACGGCGTTGACCCTGAAGAACGGCGTGCCGATCGGTTACATCCAGGCCGACGTGCTGGGCCGGCACGGCGCGTTGTCGTTCAATACGTTCGAAACATTCCGCGGCGCCGAGGCGGCACATGTATTCGCGCGCTTCATTGCAATCGCGTACCACCTGTTCGGCTGCACGGACTTCAGCGTCGAGCCCTACCAGCTCGGCCTCGGCAACGAGGAAGGCATCGAGTCCGGAGCCTGGTGGTTTTATCATCGATTTGGCTTTCGGCCGCGTGCACCGGCAGCCCGGCGACTGGCGGCCCGCGAAAGTTCCCGTCGATCTGCGAGTTCCGGATACCGGAGTTCGCCCAATACGCTGCGCAGACTGGCTCGCTCACACCTTTTCTATTCGCTGGACCGCATGCAGCAGTCGCGATTACCGAGAACGCATCATTGGCTGGCGGCCGCGACCCGGGCCTTGCGTCATTTTCCGCGATCCGGCGGCGACAACCGTTCCGCGGGCGCCGCGGATGCCGCGTCGAAACGCCTCGGCCTGGCAAAAAACAGGCGCCTCGACAGGGGTGTGCGGTCGATGCTCGAACGCTGGGCGGGACTGGTGCTCGCGCTGACCGCACGCGGCCGCTGGAGCCGGAGCGAGCGTCGGAATCTGCTGCGGCTGATCGAATCGAAGGCCGGCCCCAACGAGCGGAAGTTTCACCGGCGCGTCCTGCGCCATCACCGCCTGAGACGGCTGCTCGACTGCTGAGAGTGCCTGCGCCGGCCGCCGCTCAGGCCCCTGCAATCGACTTCAGCATCGCCATCACGAGCAGACCGCAATAGGTACCGAGCACATACCCGAGGATGGCGAGCAGCACGCCGACCGGCGCAAGGCTCGGATGAAACGCGGAAGCGACGATCGGCGCGCTGGCGGCGCCGCCGACATTCGCCTGCGATCCGACTGCAAGAAAAAAGACCGGAGCGCGGATCAGCCAGGCGACCAGGCTCAAGATCGTAATGTGGCAGAGCATCCAGACAGCGCCAACCGCAACCAGTATCGGCGCCTCCTTCATCTGCGTGAAATCGGCATGCGCGCCGATGCTCGCGATCAGGAGATACAGCATCAGCGTGCCGACGCGCGACGCTCCAGCGCCTTCGAGCTTGCGGATCGGCGTGAACGACGCGGCGATCGCCAGCGCGGTCACGACGATGAACTTCCACACCGTCGCGTCGAACAGTTCGCTTCCCACGCCCAGCGCGCGCCCGGCCAGCGTCGCAATCCACATCCCCGCGAAGCCTACCGCGACAATCAGGACGAGGTCCGTCAGCGATGGCACTCGGGTGGTCTTCGCGGTGAATTCGCCGACACGGCGCTTGAGCTCCTCGATCGCCGCCGTATCGGCCCCGGTCCACCGGTCAATGCGCTGGTGCTGGCCCGCCAGGTACAGCAGGACACCCAACCAGATATTGGCAACCGCAACGTCCACGATGACCATCATTCCGAACATCGCGTCCGGCGTGCCGGCCATCTCGGCGAGCGCGACCATGTTTGCGCCGCCGCCGATCCAGCTCCCGGAAAGTGCGGTCATGCCCTGCCAGGTGTCCGGCGGCACCATCGACGAGAAAAGCCACAGCGATAACGGCGCCCCGATGACGATTCCTGCAGTGCCTGCGAGCATCATGATCAGCGCTTTCGGTCCCAGCCGGACGATGCCCGGCAAGTCGAGCGACAGGATCAGCAGCATCAGGCTCGTCGGCAGCAAGTACGTCTTGATCCAGTCATAGACGGGCGAGTCGGCCGGCAGCACTCCGAGCGTCGTCAGCGTCGTGGGCAGGAAATAGCAGAACACGAGCATCGGCACGACGCCGAACAGGCGCTTGCCTGCGCCGGTTTCGCCGAACCAGAAAATGCTCGCGAGCACGACCAGCAGCACCACGAGCACTGCGGCGGGCTCGGTCACCATCGGCATCGCATCCCCCATGACGCGATGGAAACACGAATCACGAGCCCCAGTCCACCGTGTCGGAATGGTTGAAGCCCATCGGTAAAGTTTTCCTACGTCTCCGTTGCGCGACGCGATGCATTACCGATTTTCTCAGTATGGCGCTAATTGTGGGTACGCAATTGAGCAACTAGCGGCAGGTGAAGGCCGCGAAGGAGCCGAAGTGAACAATTCAGTATTGGCCGGAGTGATTATCGGCGCAGTCATTGTGACAGCGGTCGGCGCCATTGCGGCGAACAGCGGATTCAATCCAATGCAGGATTATGCGACCGTGGTTGCGGTCGAGCCCGCGTACGACGTCAAGCGTACGCCGCGTGCCGTCTGCGGCGATGAAACCGTGCTGGAGCAGGAGCCCGTCAAGGATGAGAAGCGTATTGCGGGCTCAGCCATCGGCGCGGTCGTGGGTGGCGTGCTCGGCAACCAGGTTGGCAGCGGCAGCGGCAATACGGCGGCGACGGTCGCCGGTGCCGCGGCTGGCGGCTATGCCGGCAGCAAGATCCAGAAAAAAATGCAGGAGAACAACGTCAAGGAGTCGACCGAGGAGAGTTGCGTCACCGTCTATGACATCCAGCGGTCCGCGGCCGGTTACGACGTGACGTACGAGCTCGACGGCGCAGAGCGGACGGTTCGCATGGACCATGATCCTGGCGACCGGATTCCCGTGAAGGACGGCGAGCCCCTCGTTTCGCGTTCCTGACCGGACTCTCGCACCATCAGCCGCCCGTCCCTGAGTCCAGGGGCGGGCGGTTTTTCATGCATGATCACTGCGCAATGCGTGCGCGGGTGATCGCAACCTGGAACTGCCCGGTGTTCTGGAACGGCCCCAGTCCGGTCGGAATCTGTTCCTGCTGACCGGCGCCCAGCGATCCCCTCAGATTGCGCTGAAATGTGCGCTTGCGGCCCTGCCCGTCCAGGTACTGCACCGCGATCGAGATGCCCGTCACCGGCACCCGTGTCGGATTGCCGATAGCGACGATCAGCATGCCGTTCTGGTCGAGGCCAGCCTGCTTGCGCAGGTACTTCTCCGGGTTGTCCGCCAGGTCGAGGCGCATCAGCGCCGCTGTTGCCGCTTCGCCGACCTCACCCTGCGCGCCCGCCGCGGCCGCGTAATAATCTTTGGCTGCGTTCAGCTGCCCTGACCGGCGCGCGATATTGCCTAGCGAATAATAAGCCGGGCCCGTGGGCAGCAGCTTGATGCTGGTCTCGAGATCACGCCGCGCCGCTGCATCGTTTCGCTGACGCTCGGCGATCAGCCCCCGCTGCAGGTGATAATAAAAAAAGCCGTCGTTGCGCGAAATCGCGTCGGTATACGCCCTGGTTGCCGCCGGATAATTCCTTTCGACCAGGTAGGCGTCGCCTTTCAGAGCATGAAAGTGCGCCTCCCCGGGCAGCTGGCGAATCGCCTGCTCGGCCTTGGCGAGCGCCGTGTCCGCGCGTTTGTCTGTGAGCGCTTTGCGTCCCTCGTCGTAGGCGTCGTAGGCGGGCTTGGACTTTATCGTCTGCGCCATTGCATTGCGGAAGCGATCGACGCCGGCATCGCCGCCGGGCGGGAGGTTGGCCACGCGTTTCCGGTTGGCATCGAGCCGCTCCTGCGAAGGGGGGTGACTCGCAAACATGCCTGCCAGCCAGCCACTGTCCTTGCGCTCGTTCATTCGAACGAAGGTTTCCTGCAGCGTAACGGCGCCACGGGGGTCGTAACCCGCCTTCTGCATGTACTCGATGCCGTATTTGTCGGACTCGAGTTCCGCCTCACGGCTATAGCGCTGCATCAGCAGCTGCGCGCCGATGTTTGCGCCGAGCACATAGAGATTGCCGTACTCGCTGTCCGCAGACGCGATCTGGGCCGCGACGAGGCCGCCTTGCAGCAGCATCCCGCGGCTCATTTGCTGGGCTGAGTGCCTGGCGGCTGCATGCACGATTTCGTGACCGAGCACGGCGGCGAGTTCGGATTCGGACTTTAGCTCGGTCAGCAGGCCGCGATTGACCGCGATCTTGCCGCCGGGCAGCGCCCACGCGTTCGGCACCGAGTTGTTCAGCACGGCGAATTCATAGGGCAGCTCGCGGTCGCTGACTGCGGCGACGCGCTGCCCGACACCCTGAACGTAGGACATCAGCCCGGGATCCATGACGTAGTCCCCGCCCTGCGACTGGCGCATCGGCGCGAAATTCTGGGCGCCGATCGTGATCTCCTGCCCTTCGCCAACCAGCATCAGTTCCTTCTTGCCGGTTACCGGATTCGTCGCACAGGCAGCAAGCAGAAGCGTGACTGCCGCGATCCGGAATCCCGCGATCATCTTGTTTTTCATCTCCAGCACTCCTGCCGGATGGTTCAGTAACGCCAACTGTCGACATTCGCTTCCGGCAGCGCGGTATCGAGAGTCCGATCGACGGTCACCGTATTCGACCACCGAAACGGCCGGCGGGTCCGTGTTCTTGAGGGACTCCGCGACACTATAGACAGCGTCATTGCGGCATTAGTTGTCCATGTCGCCCGTAAATAATGTGCGCCGCCCTGGAACCGGTCGTCGCACCTCGGTCATGAGGGTACTTCGCCTCTCAGCACGGCGCAGAGCGTGCTGAAATCGATGTTGCCGCCGGAAACGACGCAAACGACCTTCCCCGTGCCCGCCCGGGCCGCGACCGCGTTGGCGACCGGACAGGCACCGGCACCTTCCGCGACCACCCGATTCCGCTCGGCCAGCAAGATCAGCGCCGCGGCAACCTCGGCGACGCTCGCCACGAGTGAGCCGTCCAGCAACGACTGCGCCCGCTCGAACATGCCGGGAAAAACGGTGCGGCTGCCGATGCCGTCGACGAACGACCGCCGGTATTCCACGTCCTGAGGCGACCCTGAGGCCAACGACGGCGCAAGCGGTGCCGCGGTCTCGACTTCCGCCGCATACAGCCGGCACCGCGGCCGCAATGTGCGGACCGCGCTCGCGATGCCGCAGGCCAGCCCGCCACCGCCCCAGGGAATCACGATAGCGTCGACGTCGGGCAGGTCTTCCAGGATCTCGAGACCTATCGTGCCATTGCCCGCCATGACATACGGGTCATCGAACGCATGGATGAACTCACCCTCCACGCCCGGATACTCACGATCCTGAAACGTCTGCCACCAGCGCTCGAACGGTACACGGATGACACGCCCGCCCAGGCGCTCGACCGCATCCGTCTTCGCCGCGGGCGCGGAATCAGGCATGACCACCGTACAGGCTATGCCCTGTGCGCGAGCGCACCAGGCGACGCCCTGGGCCATGTTGCCCGCCGATGCGGTCAGCACCCCGCGGGCAAGCGCGTCGGGCCCAAGCCTCGCCATCGCGTTCGCAGCGCCACGGATCTTGAAAGAACCGATCGGCTGGAGATTCTCCAGCTTGAGCCAGATGTCGGCGGGCCTATCGGGCGCATTGAGCCGCACGAGCGGCGTGCGGATTGCGACGCTGGCAATGCGCTCGCGGGCCCGCAAGATTTCGGCCAAAGTCCCGGATTTGCTGATCATCAATTCTTGCGCTCGCCGAACATCATCTCGACGGCAGCGCCGCCACCCCACACGGGCTCGCGACGCTCGAGGAGATTCTCGCGCGGCCAGGTGACATTTGAACGCAGTTCCAGGAACAACCAGTCGCGGTTAAAAATCGTGCGCCGATAAATGAGTCTTAGTCCGTAGTCGGTGACGGGGACCTCGCGGTCTGACTCTGCGGAGATTCCGACCTGATAGGATATCGCTCGGCCATTGCCGAGCTGCTGAAAGAGAGTTACGTGCGAGAACCAGCGCACGCCCTCCGTCTTCTGGGTGAAGGTGGCAGAGCCTGTCCAGCGGGCGAGAAAGCCGTCGGCGAGGAGCCGCTCCAGGTCGAAGCGCGTGGTGGCGCCGAGGCGTTCACTGTCTTCCCAGAAGACCGTTTCGCGGAGGCGCAACAGGTTGCGTTCGAGCAATGGCACGTCGATACGGTAGGTGGCCTTGGCATACGGTTCCGCGGGTGCATCGAGCCGGGTGCCTACGCCTGCATCGAATCGCCCGATGCGTCGGCCGGGCTGTCTGTAGCCCAGCCCGAACAGCACATCATCGTCGCCCTCGCGCCCGAACTGCCTTGGCAGCGTGTCAAAGTCGTCGCGTTGCTCGGTCACGTACTCATCGGGATCGACCTTGCCGACAAATGCGCTCAAGCGCTCACTCATCTGCGGCAGCTTCATCTGAACCCGGAACCTCACGCTCGGGTCCCAGTGATCGCGCTCATCCCACAGTGCGCCAACGGCAAGACTCCCGTGCGTTGCCTGGTATTCATCGTCAAATCGGGCGCTGCCAAAAAAGCCGTCGAACCCGACCGCAGTCGAGCACATGACCCGGTACAGGCCCGCATGCATGCGATCGATCCAGGCAGGGCCTTGCGGCTTGTCCTGGCACAATTCGCTATCGTCGGTCAGGGGGAAAGCCGGTTCCAGCGGCACCGGTATCGCTCGAATCCACTTCAGTGGAGCGGACAGAATCACAGGCATCGATGCGGCATCGCGTTCCTGAGCCATGGTTTCCGCGGCCATAAGCACCCCGCTCACCCAGGCAACAGAGAGGCACAGGAGCCGGTAACCGTGCAAGGATGGGCGTAATGGACGACTGCGTGACACTGCAATGCCCCTACTGCGGCCAGATGATTGAACTGTACATCGATACTGGCGGCGACGCGCACCAGGACTACGTAGAAGACTGTTCTGTTTGCTGCAGACCCTGGCAGGTCAATGTCTGGATCGAGGACGACGGCAGCTGGGGTGCGAAGCTCAGGACCGCCGACGAGTAGATCAGCCGTTTCTGCGCAACCCGGCCAGCGCGGAGAATGGAACGAGGCGCCGTGCCTCCGCGTCCCAGAGTCGCAGCCGCGCGGAGCGCAGGCTGGTCCACAGGGTCAGGCGCGGCGCATGCTGCAGCCGCGGGTGCGAGTCGAAGCACTCGCGCAATCGGTAATTCGGCACACGGCTCGCCAGATGGTGCAAGTGGTGATAGCCGATATTGCCGCTGAACCAGCGCAGGATCGCGGGAAGGTCGTAGAAGGAGCTACCCTCGATTGCCGACCGCTCGACTTTCCAGTCCTCGGTTCCGGTCCAGTACGCATGCTCGAACTGGTGCTGGACGTAAAAGAGCCACACGCCGGCAGCGCCTGCGACCAGCAGGATCGGCAGGTGCACCAGCAGCAGCGTCTGCCAGCCGAGTGCCAGCGCCAGACCGCCGAATACGAGCGCGAGCACAACGTTGTTGATCCAGACGCTTGACCACTCCTTCCGGAATGAGCGCGGCAGATCGAACGGCAGGCGGTGTTTCAGCACGAACTGGTACATCGGCCCGATGCCAAGCAGCACCGGCGTGCTGCGATAGAGCCGGTACGCCAGGCGCCGCCACCAGGGCGCGGCCAGATACTCGCTCACGCTCATCGTCACAATGTCGCCGGTCCCGCGCTTGTCCAGGTTTCCGGACGTCGCATGGTGAATGGCATGCGTGCGTCGCCAGTAGGAATACGGCATCAGGGTCACCACGCCGAGCACGCGGCCGACGGCATCGTTCAGGCGCGGACTGCTGAAGAATGAGCCATGCCCGCAATCGTGCTGGAAGATGAAGAGACGCACATACAGCCCGGCGACCGGCACCGCGAGCAGCAACACGAAACCATAGTTCCATTCCGCGCGCAGGCCGAAGGCCATCGCGCTCCATCCCAGGACGAAGAGCAGGCCGGTCGTCGCGAGCTGGAACCAGGCACGGCGGTTGTCCGCCCGCGTGAACGGCACAATGAGCCGCCGCAACGGCAGTTCGGCGGCGGACGGGGGAGCGCTGTTGGAACCGGGCAGGTCGGACATGGTCAGGCTACGAGTTTATGCGCAATACAGATGAATTGCGGTGCGGTAACGCACTGAGAGCAGAATTTCCGGATCCACAGCACGTTTTCCGGCCGTTTACACCTGAATAAAGGCCAGGGTGTAGGATTCGCGCTGCCTTGACGCTCGCCAGGCTTGGGAGACCGCATGGTGATCATTGCACGCTGTTACTGTCCGATCATCTTGCTGACAATGGCAGGCTGCGGCTCCGACGTGGCCGCGCCGGCCAGCAGCAAACCGCCGGAGTATCTCTATCTGTGGACGGCGTCGGAGGACGCAACCCAGCCCGATTTCCTGGCGGTCCTCGATGTCACAGAAAATGATTCGCGGTACGGGCGGCTGGTGACGACGCTGCCGGTACCGGGGCACGGCAATGGCCCGCACCACACCGAGCACGAAATGCCCGAAGACCGCCAGTTGTTCGCCAATGGTTTTACGACCGGTCAGAGCTTCGTATTCGACCTCACCGAACCCGGGAATCCGCGTATCGCTGCCCGGTTCGAGGATGTCGAGGGATATTCGCACCCGCATTCATTTCTCCGGCTTCCGAATGGAAACGTGCTCGCAACCTTCCAGATGCGGCACGATCACGACTCTGGCGCGGTGCGCGCCGGCGGCCTCGTGGAGATGACGCCCGGCGCGCAGCCGGTACGGTCACGGTCGGCCGATGGTCCGGGAATCGATCCGCAGTTGCGTGTTTACAGCGGCGGCATCGTTCCGGCGCTCGATCGGATCGTGACGACCACGACGGACATGGACAAGGATTACCCGGCGTCGCGCAATCTCCAGGTCTGGCGCCTGTCCGATCTGTCGCTTCTCCATACATTTGCGCTGCCCGACGGCCCTGCCGGCAACGAAGGCCTGCTCACGGCGGAACCGAGGCTGCTGGCGGACGGCCGGACGCTCCTGGTCTCCACGTTCAACTGCGGCCTTTACCTGCTGGATGGCATCGACGGCGAGGCGCCGTCCGCGCGATTCGTCGCTTCGTTTCCGCGCAAGGACGGCACCTATTGCGCGATCCCCGTGATTTCAGGCGATTACTACCTGGTCACGGTGCCAGCGTGGAACGCGGTCGTCAGTCTCGACATCAGCGACCCGGCTGCGCCGCGCGAAGTCAGCCGCGTTGCGCTCGGGTCCGGTGACGTGCCGCACTGGATCTCGATATCCCCTGACCAGCGCCGGATCGTCGTGACCGGCTACGAAGGGATGCAGCATCGCGTGTTCATCGCGCGCTTCGATCCCGCCAACGGCAAGCTGGCCCTTGATGTGCGTTTCCGCGAAGAAGGCGCGACCGAGCCCGGCTTCCGCATGGACAACAAGACCTGGCCGCACGGCGGCGATGCCAAGGGCATTCCGCATGGCGCAGTGTTCGGCGGTCGTTGACACGACTGCCGCCGCTCTTTCAAGGGTCGAACGCAAATCCATAGCTACCGAGCGCATTGGGATCAGCCACTCTCCATTCATTGCGCGTGTCGAAGCGGAATGCCAGTTGCATGGCCGCGAGGTCAAGACGCCACCGACCTTCAGGCCCGCGTTCGAGCAACCACGGCGCACAACTTCGAGCGACTGCCGGATAGCTCAGAACTGCAACATCCTCTTGCCGCAGCAGTTCTGGCCACGGGCACTCGCGATAAGTGCGCACCACGTTATCCATCTGTGCGCGGGTCATTACCTGCCTCGCGAGCATCTCCTGCGTCGCCGCCGTGTATAGATCGTTCAGCATCTGCATTGTGAGCCGCCATGGCCGCGAGGTAAGCCGCAACGGTATCGCCGGGCGCCTCTCCGGCTCCTGTATCGGTGGTCTCTCGTGCAATCGGGCGCTCCTTGCCGCCGTCCAGCATCGCGTCCGTCTCGGCTCCCCCACCGGCACTGGTGGCGGCCATTGCCGGGGCGTCGAGAGCGCCGTCGACGAGCGCTTCTTCGGCGCGCACGGCGATGAGTTCGCTGGCGGCTACGATGCCGTCACCTACCCGGCCCGCTGAAAAGAATGGAACCATCTGTTCGCGCTCAATGAAGGCGACGAAGGAATCGACAAGAACGCCCTCCAGCTGCCGCGCCACTTCGACACGAACACGTTTGGCGCCAACGTCGATCACCAACAGCAGACCTCGTCCGGCGTGACTCAGGCTGCCGACACTCGCGGTTTCGAAAGTGTGTACCGCAAGCTGACTGAGGTCGTCGGCGGACGGAACTGTCAGCACGCGATAATCAATGTCATATTGCGCGAGGAGCGCCGTATGCCATTCGACAACATAGAAGATTTCTGCTGCCGTCAGCAGACCGGCTCTGTCTTCCACGGGACTCGCCGCCTGTTCGGGGCCACTGCAGGCGATGCACAGCATGCAAAGCAATTGTGCGAACCAGACGGCAGGCAGGCGAATGGCGTGGGTCATGGCCGCTGAAGTCTAGAGCAAATGGTTGCGGACGGCAGACGGTCTGTGTGCTACCGAACAGACCGAGACATTGTTCGTGGGGTTTCGTGTGAATTGCGGTCCAGAGGCAGTCGCCGTCGAAATCCAAGCACCGTTTAGCAAAGTCCAAATTGCCGATTTCAGCTGATGAGTC
>DATKBY010000070.1:0-5324 GCA_035513555.1 Steroidobacteraceae bacterium
GTGGATTTGCGGGGTCGCCCTGTAAGCCACGCCGGCCCCATCATGGCGCATGGAAGCGATTCGCATCGACACCTTCGCCGCCCTGCTCGAGCACAAGCACGAGCTGGCTTGCTGGTGCCCCGGATGCCGCCGCTGGGCCGCCTGCGATCTGGCTCATGTTGTGAGCCATGGCCTGGGCGATCGGTGCATTCAGCGGTGCCGGCCCAGGTGCCGCAAGTGCGGCTCGCTCGGCCAGTGGCAAGTCAGGCCGCCAGTGCCGTCGATCCACATGGGCCCGCTCGTCTCCGACCCACCCCTCGACATGGGTTAGGTAGCGATCGCGGGTTCTACGTTAGGTGTGAATGGCTAGGCGAGGTGTGTGAAGGCCAAACTCATGAACCTATCGACTGTGGCGGCGTGTGTCGGTCACGCCCCAAGGGCCGCGAAGCGCCAACCCTAAAAGGGGCAAGCTGCAGTCCCTAAAGAGCGAGCGTGCGAACGGGCGCCTCAGTCGCGCGGCCCGGGGAAATCCAATTCACGCCGTTCCGGGTAATATTGACTGCGACCAAGCAAGCGGCGATCGCACCTGGACTGCGCCATTTCGCGTCTCAATCGGGTATCCGTGCGAGTACCGCCGACCAGTACGCGCAGCTATTGGCTGTTGGATCAGCGGCTTAAGTTCGCTTGAATGGTTGTGGGCCAGGATCACGGCGGTCGCGTTCCGGGCCAGCGCCCGCTTGACGACTTCGCGCGGATGAACGCTGGCGCCGTCGATGGTGCCCTGGAAAAGCTCTTCGCAGCTCGTCAGGCGGTGGCGGCTGTCGAGGAACAGGCAGCAGAAGACCTCGTGCTGGAGGTCCCGGAGCCGCGCGATCAGGTAATCGCGTGCGGCGCGCGGGCTGCCGAGCACCGGGCCCGCCTGCAGCCGCTCAAGATGATGGCGGCGCACGATCTCGAGCGCGGCCTGCAGTTCGGCCCAGCGCGCCGGCCCGACACCCTGCTGGCCGCACAGCGCATTGCGCTCGGCGGTCAGCACGCTGCGCAACGATCCGAAATGGGTGAGGAGCGAACGCGCGACGTCGAGCGCATTGCGCCCGCTCGTGCCGTGGCGCAGCCAGATCGCCAGCAGCTCGGCCTCCGACAGCGCGCCGGAACCGAGCTGCAGCAGCTTTTCGCGCGGGCGCTCGCCCGCCGGCCAGTCACGGATGTGCATCTGTTCCTCCCGCGGCCAGTCTGCGGCGGCCGATGGCATGCCGCGGGTCGCAAATCGCGCCAGTAAAGGGATAATCGGCATATGAGGAAACTGCAGGTGCGCATCCTGGATCCACGGGTCGGCCGCAACATTGCACTGCCGGAGCGCGCCACCGCCGGCTCGGCCGGGCTCGACCTGCGGGCCTGCCTCGATTCGCCGCTATTGCTGGAGCCGGGCCAGACGCACCTCGTGCCGACCGGCATTGCGATCCATCTCGACGATCCGGGCCTGGCGGCCGTGCTGCTGCCGCGTTCCGGTCTTGGACACCGGCACGGCATCGTGCTCGGCAATCTGGTCGGACTGATCGATTCGGATTACCAGGGCCAGGTGATGGTCTCGGTCTGGAATCGCGGCGACCATCCCTTCACGATCGAGCCGGGCGAACGCATCGCGCAGATGATCGTCGTGCCCGTGGTGCAGGTGGAATTCGAGGTTGTCGCCGATTTCGAGGCGACACAGCGGAGCGCGGGCGGCTTCGGCAGTTCAGGCCGAGGCTGAGCGGATCGCTAGCGCGGCGCGACCGCGCGCAATTCCGCGAAGCGCTTGATGTCCGCCTCGAAGGTCATGCGGATGGTCTCGCGCTCGTCACGGCGCTTCTGCAGATTGTCTTCCTGGGTGGCGATATCGTTCGCCGCCCGCTTGAGGTCGTTCGCGAGTTCCGGTGGTACTGGCGCCGCGTCCGGCTTCGTGTTGATCGGCGCATAGCGCGCCGTCAGTTTCTTTATCTTCGCATGTTGCGCGCGCAGGTTTGCGAGCGACTGCTCCTGGATCGTCAGCTGCGAATCGACCAGTTCCAGCCGGTTGTCGCGCAGCACCTCCAGCTCCTCCACCGACTGGTAGGTCTGCAGCAGCACGCGATCGCGCAGCCTGCGTTTCTGCTCGTCGCGCGCGGCCTTGTCCGCGGCCGCCTTGGCGGTGGCTTCCTCGGCCGTGATGAGTCCTTGCTCGCGCCCGACCGTTACGCCCTGCCGGTTTATGACATCACGGTCCTGGTCCGCATATTCCGCGGGCACGCTGTCGCCGTAATGGACCTGGCCATTCTTGTCCACCCAGCGATAGACCTTCTTCTGGCCCGACTGCGCATCAGCCACGCCGGCGGCCAGCGTCAGCAGCAGGGCGGGAAGCAGCAGTCTCGGCAACCAGGCATTCATCTAGGCGTACCTCTGTCTATACATTGTCGGCCGGTCCAGGGGGCCGCGGCGGTAACTGCATCACGCTTCGCTGTCGACACCGTAAAGCAATCGATGGTTCCTGAGGGCCGCCAGCTCGGCTTCGCCGCCGGCGGCTTCCAGGTGGGCAATCAGGTCGTCCAGCGTACTGATTGTTATCACGGGGAGGCTGAACGTCGACTGAACCTCCTGCACGGCGGACATGGCGCCCTGGCCGCGCTCCTGACGATCGAGCGCCAGCACGACGCCGGCGAGGCTCGCCCCGGCACTGCGGATCAGGTTGATCGACTCGCGCACGGCGGTGCCTGCCGTGATCACGTCGTCCACGATCAGCACGCGCCCCGCAAGCGGCGCCCCGATCAGGCTGCCGCCTTCGCCATGAGTCTTTGCCTCCTTGCGGTTGAAGGCGACGGGGACATTGCGGCCATGACGCGTCGAGAGCGCGATTGCGGCCGCGGTCGCGAGCGGAATGCCCTTGTAGGCGGGCCCGAACAGCATGTCGAAGCCGATCGACGCGTCGAGGATCGCCTCGGCATAGCAGGCGCCGAGCACGCCGAGGGATTCTCCGTCGCTGATCATCCCTGCATTGAAGAAGTAGGGGCTCGTGCGGCCTGACTTCAGCGTGAATTCGCCGAAGCGAAGCACCTGTTTCGCGAGGATCAGCTCGATGAATTCTTTCTGGTAGGCCCGCATGCAGATTCCGCGTCTATGCGTATCATGGCGGCACGGCCGCAAGTCCAGCATGCGCATCATCACGCTCAACTGCAACGGTATCCGCTCCGCCGCAACCAAGGGGCTCTTTCAATGGCTGCCGTCGCAGGCAGCGGACGTCGTCTGCCTGCAGGAAACCAAAGCGCAGGAGCACCAGTTGCAGGATGTCTGCTTCAAGCCGACCGGCTACCACTGCCGCTATCATGACGCCGAACGCAAGGGGTACAGCGGCGTCGCAATCTACTCGAAACAGAAGCCCGATCGCATCATCACCGGCTTCGGCATTCCCGAGTTTGACCGCGAGGGCCGCTACCTCGAGTTCCGGTTCGGGCGGCTGTCGATCGTGTCGCTGTACCTGCCGTCCGGCTCAGCGGGCCCGGAGCGCCAGGCATCGAAATACCGTTTCCTCGAGGCGTTCCTGCCGTACCTCCGCAAGCTCGGCCGCCGCGACCGCGACTACGTATTGTGCGGGGACATCAACATCGCGCACCGCGAGATCGACCTGAAGAACTGGCGCGCGAACCGCAGGAACTCCGGTTTCCTGCCGGACGAGCGAGCCTGGCTCGACCGGGTGTTCGGCGAGCTCGGCTGGGTCGACACGTTCCGCGAGGTGGATCCGCGGCCGGAGCAGTACACCTGGTGGTCGAACCGCGGCCAGGCGCGCGCGAAGAACGTGGGCTGGCGCATCGACTATCAGATCGCGAGCAGGTCGCTCGCGGGCCGGGCGCGCCGGGCGGCCATCTACCGCGACACCTGGTTTTCCGACCACGCTCCGCTCACGATGGAGTACGAGCTGTGAGCGGGCCGTGGGCTGCGCTCAAGCCTTACTTCGAGAAGGAATCACTGGCCGCATTTTTCGTCGGAGTCTCCTCGGGATTTCCGTACGCGATGATCGGCGCCACGCTGACCACGCGCCTCGCGCAGGAGGGCATCGACAAGCGGACCATCACGGCGTTCACGCTCGCCTTCCTCGTCTATAACCTGAAAGTGTTCTGGGCCTGGATCGTGGATGGCGTGCGGATTCCGCTGCTCGGGCGTCTTGGCCAGCGCGTGTCCTGGTTGCTGCTCGCGGGCGCTGCGGTGATTGCGGCGGTCGTGAACCTCGCTTTCGTGGATCCTTCCGCGAGCATTCGGGCGACGGTCATCGCGGCCGTGCTGGTCGGCATTGCCGGCGCCACCTACGACATCGTGATCGATGCCTACCGCATCGAGACGCTGAAACCGTACCAGCTCGGCGTCGGTTCCGGCATGTCGCAGTACGGGTGGCGCATCGGTTCGGCGGCCGCAGGCGCGCTCGCACTCGTCGTTGCGGAACGCATGGGTTGGGCCGCGGCCTATGTCGCCTGCGCGGCGTTCGCGCTGCCGGCGATGCTGACGGGCCTCATAGTCGGCGAGCCGGCGCGGCATGTCGCGATCGAGAAGCGGGGCCTGGCGGCGGTCTGGAAGTCAATCGTCGGTCCGTTCTCGGAGTTCCTGCGTCGCACGGGCGCCCTGCTGGTGCTGATTTTCATCCTCGTGCACAAGATCGGCGACACGCTGGCGAACCTCACGCTGCGCCTGCTCTTCAACGATCTCGGATACGACAATGACGAGATTGCCCTCTACGACGTCGGCTTCGGGTTCTGGGCATATTTGGCCGGCATCTTCGTCGGCGGCATCCTGTACACGAAGCTGGGACTGAAGCGATCCGTGCTGTTCGCGCTCGTGCTCATGGGCGTCTCGAACCTGAGCTTCGCGCTATTGGCCGCCGTGGGGCACAGCAACCCGGGCCTCGCCGCGGCGATCGGCTTCGAGAATTTCGCCAGCGGCTATGGCGGCGTCGTCGTGGTCGCGTATTTCTCCGCGCTGTGCAACCTGCAGTTCACGGCCGTGCAGTACGCGTTGATTTCCGCGGCCGCGAGCGTCCTCGGTCGCACGCTGACGGGCACGACCGCGGGCGGCCTGATACAGGCAATCGGTTACGTGAACTTCTATCTGCTCACGACCCTGCTGGCAGTGCCCGGCATCCTGCTGTTCTGGTTCATGATGCGACGGGGCCTGATCGACCGCGCGCTCGGAACGGCGGGGAGGAGCGGCGCATGATCGACGAACTGCTGAAATTCTTCATTCTGTTCTTCGTCGTCGTCGAGCCGATCTCGCTCGTGCCGCTGTTCGCCGCGCTGACCGAGGGCGCGGACGAGGCCTTTCGCCGCCGCATGGCCCTGAAGGCCGTG
>DATKBY010000071.1:0-18754 GCA_035513555.1 Steroidobacteraceae bacterium
TTCGATGACTTTCAGCACGGCGACATCGGAACGGTCGTCGGTGCCGACCACTTCGGCTTTCAGCTCGAGATCGTCGACCAGCGTGATCGTGATCTCGCTCGCGTTCTTGATCACATGGGCGTTCGTGACGATGAAGCCGCGGTCCGCATCGACGATGACGCCGGAGCCCGCGCTCCTGAACTCGCGCTCGCGCGGCGCCGCGTCCGGCGGCACGCCGAAGAACCGGCGGAAGCCCGGATCGTCGAAGAACGGGTTGCGCGGTGCGGCCACGGTGCCGCGCACGCCGATGTTGACGACCGCGGGCGACACGCGCTTGATGACCGGCGCGAAGCTCGGGTGGGCCGGTGCTTGCTGCGCGAAAGAAGGGGCGGCGACGGCCAACGCAGCGACGGCTGCGGCGGCCGCGAACAATCTTGTCATGTGAAGCAACCTCGTTGGTGCGCGAAGTCTGACCCGGCGCCGTTGCCACAAGTTCCTGTCGCGCAGATGGCTTATTTTCCGGCGTGCGAGCGCGTCCGTGCACAAACTGTGCGTATTTTGTGCGCTTTTTGTGACTACCAGATGTTGTATTGCGCAGATTTACCGGCCGGTCGGGCAGGACATGACCCGGGGCCGGAAATCGCCTGAAGTGCCAAATCTAACCTATTGAAAAACCAGTATGTTTTACACGAGCTTTTTTACCTAAGGAAATCCTTGACACACCCGGCCCGCGAAAATAGTTTACTTCCCCTGACACAAGATCTTGTGGTTGCCGGCCAGAAGGGTGGGGGCCGGCAGAAGAGTCAGGGGGTTACTGAAATCGACTGCAGGCGGCGCGTCCGTGCGCCGGCCCGGCGGGGATTTCTCTCGAGACAGGCCGGTCAGCGGGTTTCAGGGGAGCGTCAGAGCGAAATGAGTACTGCGGTGAGGATCGAGCGCAAAGAAGTCGAAGAAATTCCCTTTCAGGAAGCGTCGCTCGACATCTGGGACCGGAAGTACCGGCTGACGGCCAAGGACGGCACGCCAATCGATGCCACGATGGACGATACCTGGCGGCGCGTGGCGGCCACGCTCGCCGACGTTGAAGACGCCGCCGTGCGCGAACACTGGAACGAGCGATTCCTGTGGGCGCTGCGCAAGGGCGCGATCCCCGCAGGTCGCATCCTGTCGAATGCCGGCGCGCTCGCGCACAAGCCCGCGACATCCACAATCAACTGCACCGTGTCGGGCACCATCCGCGATTCGATGGACGACATCCTGAACAAGGTGCACGAGGCAGGCCTCACGCTGAAGGCCGGTTGCGGCATCGGCTACGAATTCTCGACATTGCGTCCGCGCGGCGCCTATGTCGCGGGCGCCGGCGCCCACACCTCGGGCCCGATGTCGTTCATGGACATCTATGACCGCATGTGTTTCACGGTTTCCTCCGCGGGCGGTCGCCGCGGCGCCCAGATGGGCACCTTCGACGTCGGCCATCCGGATGCGGTGGATTTCATCCGCGCCAAGCGCGAGAACGGCCGCCTGCGCCAGTTCAACCTGTCGTTGCTGGTGACCGACGAGTTCATCGCGGCCGTGCGGGGCGACCTGGACTGGAAGCTCGCTTTTCCGCTGCCGGCGCGCGAATACAACCCGAACGAGCACGACCTGCACGATCCCGCCGCCTTCGTCTGGCGCGAGTGGCCGGAATCGGAGGGTTACGTCGCCAACGAGGACGGCCTCGTCGCCTGCCGCATCTACAAGATCCTGCCGGCGCGCCGTCTGTGGGACGTCATCATGGGTTCGACCTACGATTTCGCCGAGCCCGGCTTCGTGCTGATCGACCGCGTCAATGAGATGAACAACAACTGGTGGTGCGAGAACATCCGCGCCACCAATCCCTGCGGAGAGCAACCGCTGCCGCCGTACGGCTCCTGCCTGCTCGGTTCGGTGAACCTGACGCGCTTCGTGCGCCGGCCGTTCACCGAGGAGGCGAGCTTCGACTGGGACGAGTACCGCGAGGTCGTCCGCGTGTTCACGCGCATGCTCGACAACGTAGTCGAGATCAACGGCCTGCCGCTCGGGCGCCAGCGCGACGAGATCGTGCGCAAGCGTCGCCACGGCATGGGTTTCCTGGGCCTTGGTTCGACGATCACGATGCTCGGCATGAAGTACGGCTCGGCCGAGTCCATCGCCTTCACCGACAACGTGTCGTGCGAGATGGCGATCGCCGGCTGGGAAGCCGGTCTTGTGCTCGCGCGTGAGAAGGGCCCCGCGCCGATCATGAACGAGGAGTTCACGGTCACCCGCGCGATGCTCCGCAAGCGACCGGAGATGGCGCGCGACGGCTGGAAAGTGGGCGATCGCGTGCCGGGCCGCCTCCTGCACGCGCGCTACAGCCGCTACATGCGCAGGCTCGCCGAAGTTGCGCCGGAACTCGTCAAGGAACTCGAAACGGTCGGCAGCCGCTTCACGCACCATTCGTCGATCGCGCCGACCGGCACGATCTCGCTGTCGCTCGCGAACAATGCGTCCAATGGCATCGAGCCGTCCTTCGCGCACCACTATTTCAGGAACGTGATCCGCGAGGGCAGGAAGTCGAAGGAGCGCATCGACGTCTATTCTTTCGAACTGCTGGCCTACCGCGAGCTGGTCAATCCGCGCGCGATCGCGGGATCGGCCAGTCCGGCCGAAACGCTGCCCGACTATTTCGTCACGGCCGACAGCATCGGCCCGCGCGAGCACGTCGAGATCCAGGCTGCTGCGCAGAAGTGGGTCGATTCGTCGATCTCGAAGACCGCGAACGTGCCGACGGATTTTCCATACGAGCAGTTCAAGGACATCTACCTGTACGCGCACGAGAAGGGCCTCAAGGGCTGCACGACGTTCCGCTTCAACCCGGAGGCCTTTCAGGGAGTGCTGGTCAAGGAAGACGACCTCAAGAACACGACGTATGTGTTCACGCTGGAAGACGGCACGGAGATCGAAGCGCGCGGCGACGAGGAAATCGAGTACGACGGCGAGGTTCACACCGCCGCCAATCTGTTTGACGCGCTCAAGGAAGGCTACTACGGGCGTTTGTGAGCGCCGGGAAAGACGGGGAAAAACATGAGCAGGCACAAGCTGGACAGGAAGATCGTGAAATACCGGGTGCAGAAGCCCGAGGCGGCGGCGGAGAAGGCGGAGGCCGACAGACCGCTGCCGGCGCGCGAAGGCCGCGCCCGCAAAGACGGCGGCGGCAAGGTCGTCTGGATGCACGAGAAGCTCGAGCGTCCGGAGGTGCTGATCGGCTCGACCTACAAGATCAAGACGCCGGTCTCCGACCACGCGATGTACCTGACGATCAACGACATCATGCTGAACGAGGGCACCGAGCACGAGCACCGGCGGCCGTTCGAGATCTTCATCAATTCGAAGAACCTCGATCATTTCCAGTGGATCGTCGCGCTGACGCGCATCATCTCGGCGGTTTTCAGGAAAGGCGGCGACGTCGCGTTCCTGACCGAGGAGCTGAAGGCCGTGTTCGATCCGCGCGGCGGCTACTGGCAGCCGGGCGGCAAGTTCATGCCGTCGATCGTCGCGGAGATCGGCTATGTCGTCGAGCGCCACCTGCAGACCATCGGCCTGATGCAGAAGCCCGGCATGGACGACTCGCAGCGGCTGCTGATCGAGGCGAAGCGCAAGGAATGGGAACATCGCAGCCGGCAGCAGGACGCGTTCGCGCAGTCGAACTATCCGGAAGGCGCGCAGCTCTGCGTGAAGTGCAATACTGCGGCCGCGGTGATGATGGACGGCTGCTCGACCTGTCTCGCCTGCGGCGAGTCGAAGTGCGGCTGACGGCGCGGCGCGATTTCAATCACGCGCCAGCCGGGTCCCCGCCCGGCGGCTCCTGACAACAGGAACTGCGCGTGACCTCCCAGGCGGCCTCCGGGCCGCCTTTTTTCCCAAAGGGGTCGCATCCCCTTCTCAAAAAGGGGTCGCATCCCTTTCCATGATCCAACTCGAGTGCCGGGCAAGCCAACATCCGACAGGGATGCGACCCCTTTTTGAGAAGGGGATGCGACCCCTCATGCTGCTTGCCGCGCTGCTGCTCGCCGGCTGCGCAACCGAGCGCGCGTATGATGGTCCGCGGCTACCGGCGGCCGAGCGCGCGGTCGTGCACGCCGACCCGGCGGTATCTGCGGGCCTGCCGGTTCAATTGCGGCTGCGCCAGGTGGACGAGCGCAGAATTCCGCTTGCAGCGAGCGCGGTCGAGCTGCAACCCGGCCCGCACGTGCTGCTGGTCGATTGCCGCGTGACGGAGAGCGGAACGACGCAACGCTTCACGCTGGATGTGGAGCTCAAGCCCGGCGGCAAGTACCGCCTGGTCGCCTTCGCCTCGACGCGAAACTGTGAAGCGGTCGAACTGCGGGCGCACTGAGCGGCCAGGGCGCGCGCGGGACGCTATAATCCCGCGTTAGATGTACTTCAAGTCATTGATTCCCGTAGTGCTCGCGGCGCTGTTCGCGACCGGCGCCCGCGCCGACATGATCGCCGGCACCGCGCCGGGCGGGCCGCTTCCGACCGCCGACCGCATCGTCGTGCGCAAGGCCGACCGCCGCATGGACCTGTATCGCCAGGGCGGCGTGATCGCGAGTTATCGCGTGTCGCTCGGCCTCGTGCCGAACGGTCACAAGCAGCGCGAAGGCGATTTCCGCACGCCCGAAGGCAGCTACCGCCTGACGCGGCGCAACGCGCGCAGCGATTTCTTCCTCGCGGTCCAGGTCTCGTATCCCGAACCCGTCGACCTCGCGCTCGCGCGCCGGAACGGCTGGTCGCCGGGCGGGCTCATCATGGTGCACGGCCTGCCGAACATGCCGAAGTATCCGCGCGATCGATATCTCAGCACCGACTGGACCGACGGCTGCATCGCGCTGTCCAACGAGGACATGCTCGACTTCTGGCTGCTGACCGGGCAGGGAACGCCGATCGAGATCCGGCCGTGACGGGCGCTCCGGCACTCGACCTGACGGCAGTCGTGCATGCGCGGGTGTCGCCGAAGGGCGTGCTCGACAATCTGTCGCAGCAGGAGGTCGATAAGCTGCTAGACCGCGGACAGGGCGGCCTCTATCCGCTGTTTCGCCGCTGCGCGCTCGCGGTGCTGAATTCCGGCACGCTGATCGACGACGCGCGCGTCATCTTCGAGGCCTACAAGGACTTCGAACTGCGCATCGTGCGCGAGCCCTGGGGCATCAAGCTCGAGATGAGCCACGCACCGGCTTCCGCGTTCGTCGACGGCGACATGATCCGCGGCGTCAAGGAGCACCTGTTCGCGGTGCTGCGCGACATCGTCTACACGCACAACGAGATCGTCGCGCGCTTCGACCTGACGGATCCCGCGAGCGTCACCAACGCTATCTTCTGCATCCTGCGCAATGCGCGCGCGCTCGAATACCGTGGCCGGCCGGACCTCGTGGTCTGCTGGGGCGGGCACTCGATCCCGCGCGAGGAATACGATTACACGAAGAAAGTCGGCTACGAGCTCGGGCTGCGCGGCCTCTCGGTCTGCACGGGCTGCGGCCCTGGCGCGATGAAGGGTCCGATGAAAGGCGCGACGATCGGCCACTCGAAGCAGCGCATCCGCGACGGCCGCTATGTCGGCGTCACCGAGCCCGGGATCATCGCGGCGGAACCGCCGAATCCGATCGTCAACCAGCTCGTGATCATGCCGGACATCGAGAAACGCCTCGAGGCGTTCGTTCGCATCTGCCACGGCATCATCGTGTTCCCGGGCGGTGCCGGCACGGCGGAGGAGATCCTGTACCTGCTCGGCATCCTGCTCGATCCGGCCAATGCCAGCCAGCCGCTGCCGCTCGTTTTCACGGGTCCGCGCGAGAGCGCGGGGTATTTCCGCCAGCTCGACCGCTTCATCGAGCTGACACTCGGTCCGGAGGCGCAGAAGCGCTACCGTATCATCGTCGACGACCCGCCGGAGGTCGCGCGCGAGATGCAGCGCGGCTTCGATCTCGTGCGGCGTTCGCGCCGGCGCGCCGGCGATGCCTACAATTTCAACTGGCTGCTGCGCATCCGGCCGGCATTCCAGCAGCCGTTCATCGTGAGTCACGAGACGATGGCGGGGCTCGAACTCTCGCTCGACCAGCCGGTGCACGAGCGCGCGGCGAATCTGCGCCGTGCGTTTTCCGGCATCGTGGCCGGCAACGTGAAGGAACACGGTATCCGGCTGATCGAGGAAAACGGACCGTTCGAGATCCGCGCGGATGCCGGCATCGCCCGCCCGCTCGACGAATTATTGCGTGGTTTCGTCGCGGAGCGGCGCATGAAGCTGGTCGGCGAATACCGGCCGAGCTACCGCATCGTCTGAATGGCGCGGATCGCGGGTTTTCGGGCCCGCGAGCTGTGATGCAGTTCCTGTCTACTGCCCCATCCGCCGCGTAACTTGCAGGGCATGAAGCCCGATCAGGTCTCCGTCTCGTGAGCGACATCAAGCTGTCCGCCGCAGCCAGCGACGACCGCGTCGACCGCAGCCCGACCGATACGTTGCCGCGCCTGCCGCGCCGCCCGGTGCCGGTGAGCCGCCACGGCGCGATCTCGCGCGAACTCACGAAGTACGCGAACTACAAGTTGTGGGCTGAAAAGGTCCGGGGCGCCTTCGCCGCGGATCCGGATGAGCCGCCGCGGACCAACGATTCCGGCACGCCGCGCCGTTAGCGCTGCGATGGAAAAGCTGGCGCAACTGATCGACGAGATCGAGGACCTGGTGGCCGTGCTGCGCCACCGGCTGGGACTTTTCCCCGCCGCCCGGTTTTCCCGCCGCCGCTGATCGCGAGGGGCCGCGCCCCGCGCTTGAAACCCGCCGTTCGTGCCACCATGGGGGCTTCCCGACCGAAGGAGCCGCCGATGGCAGAACACGTCCCCGAAACCCGTGCATTCCAGGCGGAGGTCAGCCGGCTGCTGCGGCTGGTCATCCACTCGATGTACAGCCATCGTGAGATCTTCCTGCGCGAGCTGGTCTCGAATGCTTCGGACGCCTGCGACCGCCTGCGCTTCGCCGCGCTCTCGGATCCGGCGCTGGCGGCGGGCGCGGGACCCGCGATTCGCATCGATTTCGACTCGAAGGCGCGCACGCTGACGGTCACCGATACCGGCATCGGCATGACACGTGACGAGGCGGCCGAGCACCTCGGCACGATCGCAAAGTCGGGCAGCGCGGAGTTTTTCGCGCGCCTGACCGGCGATGCGCAGAAGGACAGCCAGCTCATCGGGCAGTTCGGCGTCGGTTTCTACTCGGCGTTCATGGTCGCGGAACGCGTCGAGGTCCATTCCCGCCATGCCGCGGCGCCGCCGGCCGAGGCGGTTGTCTGGCGTTCCGCGGGCGACGGCGAGTTCACGCTCGAGACGGTCGAGCGCGAGGAACGCGGCACGACCGTCACGCTGCATCTCAAGGAGGATGCCGCCGAGTTCACCGATCCGTTCCGGCTGCGCGCGCTGATCCGCCGCTATTCCGATCACATCGCGTTTCCGGTGCTGCTCCGCCCTGACGGCGGGAAAGGGGAGTACGACCGGGTCAACCAGGCGCAGGCGTTATGGACGCGACCGAGGCAGGAACTGACGGACGCCGATTATCGCGAGTTCTACCGGCACGTCTCGCACGACGCCTCCGATCCGCTGGCGTGGAGCCACAACCAGGTCGAAGGCCGGCGCGAGTACACGACACTTCTTTATCTGCCGGCCAAGCCGCCATTCGATCTTTACAACCGCACGGCGCCGCGCGGCCTGCGGCTGTACGTGAAGCGTGTGTTCATCCTGGACGACGCCGAGCAGTTCCTGCCGCTCTACCTGCGCTTCGTCAAGGGCGTCGTCGATGCGCCCGACCTGCCGCTCAACATTTCGCGCGAACTGCTGCAGCAGGATCCGGAGGTGCAGGCGATCAGGGGCGCGATCACCCGTCGGATGCTCGACCTGCTGGCGACGATCGCGAAGGACGAGCCGGACAAGTACAGCGGCTTCTGGGAGGCATTCGGCAACGTGCTGAAGGAAGGCGTCATCGAGGACCCGGGTAACCGCGAGCGCATCCTGCCGCTCCTGCGCTTCGCCTCGACGGCCGCCGATGACCGGCTCTGCTCCGTCGCCGAATACATATCGCGCATGCCGGCGGGCCAGAAGGACATTTATTACCTGTCCGCCGACGATGCGGCGGTCGCGCGCGCTAGCCCACAGCTTGAGGGCCTGCGGGCTCGCGGCATCGAAGTGCTGCTGCTGACGGAGCATATCGATCCCTGGCTGATTGCCCAGCTCGACGAAATCGACGGACACCGGCTCACCGACGCAGCGGGGGGCGAGCTGTCGTTCGACGGCTTGCCCGAGCCCACGGAGAGCGCAGCGGCAGGCGCCGGGATGCCGGAGCTTTGCGCGCGCGCCACAGCAGTGCTCGGAGAGCGTGTCGCGGGTGTGCGCACGAGCCGGCGCCTTCACGGGTCGGCGTCCTGCCTGGTGCGCGATGCGCAGGACCCGGGACCGCAGCTGCGCCGGCTGCTCGAGGCCGCCGGCCAGAAAGTACCGCCGTCGAAGCCCTGGCTTGAGCTGAATCCCGCGCATCCGCTGATCGAGCGGCTGGCTGCATTGCCGGAAGGCGACGAGTTCGCGTCGCTGGCCGCGCTCGTCGCGGATGAGGCGACGATCGCGGACGGCTCCGTGCCGCCCGATCCCGCCGCATTCCTGAAACGGCTCAACGACTGGCTGCTGAGATAAGAGGGGTCGCACCCCTTTTTTGGTATCGTTGTCGGATGGCCGGGAAGCCCACCGATGAAGAGCTGAGAGCGCGGCTGACGCCTGAGCAGTATCACGTCACGCAGCAGCAGGGCACGGAGCGTGCATTTACCGGCGAGCACTACCGCAACGAGGGCGACGGCATGTACCTGTGCGTTGTCTGCGGCGAGCAGCTGTTCTCGTCCGGTGCCAAGTACGACTCCGGTTCCGGCTGGCCCTCGTTCTGGAAGCCGGTTGCCGCCGGCAGTGTCGAGGAACGCAGCGATCGTGCCCACGGCATGATCCGCACGGAAGTGCGCTGCGCGAATTGCGGCGCGCACCTCGGTCACGTGTTCGAGGACGGGCCGCAGCCGACGGGTCAGCGCTTCTGCATCAATTCCGCCGCACTCGATTTCAAGCCGGAGTCCGACAAATGAATCCACTCATCCGGGGACTGGCGGCGCTGGCGCTGATCGCATTGGCGCCCGCGATCATGGCCGATGAACCGCCGGCGGCGGAGTCACCTGCGCAGCCCGAGCCGCCCGTGACACCTGCGCCGCAGGCGGAAGCGGTGCTGGTAACCGACCTCGTCACCGGCATCGGCGACGAGGCACTGCCGGGCCACACCGTCGTCGTGCACTACATCGGCTGGCTTTTCGATGCCTCAGCGCCGGGCAAGCGCGGCAGGCCGTTCGACAGCTCGCGCGACCGCAGGCAGCCGTTCTCGTTTCCACTCGGCGCGGCGCATGTCATCAAGGGCTGGGAGCAGGGCGTGCCCGGCATGAAAGTCGGCGGCCTTCGCCAGCTCGTTATCCCGCCGTCGCTCGGTTATGGCGCGCGCAACATCGCCGACGGCCTGATCCCCCCGCACTCGACGCTGCTGTTCGAGATCGAACTGCTCGCCGTCGAGACCGTAACGCTTGCTCCGCAGGCCCAATGAAGAGGTTGAACCTGATGCGATGCGCCACATCCGCCGCGGCGTTCGCCGCGCTTGCCGTCGCGGGCAATGCCACTGCCGCGACGCTGATTCACGCCGGCCGGCTGATCGACGGAGTGTCCGATGCGCCGCGCGACCGCGTGACGGTCGTGGTGGACGGAGATCGCATCCGTTCCGTCGATGCCGGCTTCTCGGCGCCCGCGGAAGGCGATGTCGTCGTGGACCTGAAGGATGCCACCGTGTTACCGGGCTTCTTCGACATGCACGTGCACCTGACCGGGGAGCACAGCCGGCGCAGCGAGCTCGACAGCGTCAAGAAGGGCGAAGCGGAGCGCGCTTTCGATTCGGTGCCATTCGCGGAACGCACGCTGCTCGCGGGCTTCACCGCCGTGCGCAACCTTGGCGACCAGTTCAATGTCTCGATCGCGCTCCGGCGGGCGATCGACGACGGCAAGGTGACCGGTCCGCGCATTTTCACGTCCGGGCGCTCGATCGGCACGCGGGGCGGCCACGCGGACGCGCGCAATTCGTTCGGGCCGTTCCTGACCAGCGATGACCCGCGGCTGGACACGGTCTGCAGCGGCGCGGACGATTGCCGCGAGGCGGTGCGGCAGCGTTACCAGGACGGGGCGGACTCGATCAAGATCACGGCGACCGGCGGCGTGCTGTCGATCGCGAAGTCCGGCACCGCGCCGCAGTTCACCGACGAAGAACTCGCGGCCATCGTCACGACCGCGCACGACTACAGCATGAAGGTCGCGGCCCACGCCCACGGCGCCGAAGGCATGAAGCGTGCCGTGCGCGCCGGCATCGACTCGATCGAACATGGCACGTTCATGGACGACGAGACGCTCCAGATGATGAAGGAGAAGGGCACGCATTACGTGCCGACGATCTCCGCGGGCCGCTGGGTGTACGACCAGGCGCAGGATCCGACCTATTTCCCGGACATCGTCCGGCCGAAGGCGCTGGAAGTCGGCCCGCAGATCCAGAAAACCTTCGCCAGGGCCTGGCAGGGCGGCGTCACGATCATGTTCGGAACGGACTGCGGCGTCTGCCCGCACGGCAGCAACGCCAGGGAATTCACCTACATGACGGAGGCGGGCATGCCGGTGATGGCCGCCATCCGTTCCGCGACGATCGTCCCTGCAAAATACCTCGGCGTCGCCGACCGGCTCGGCAGCATCGAGGCTGGCAAGCTCGCGGACATCATCGCGGTGCCGGGTGACCCGCGCGATGACGTCCACGTTCTGGAGCGCGTCCAGTTCGTCATGAAGGACGGCGTCATCTACACGCAGTGAGCCGATGATGGCAGCGGATCGAACGCCGTTCCGGGCGAGGGGGACCCATCCCTCGCGAGCTCAGAAGAACCGGAACAATTCGCTCGCTTGGGAGGTCCCCCTCGCCCGCACGGCGAATCACATCGCATGACATCCACGGCGCCCAGCGTCGAGAAACTTTTCATCGACGGGCCGGCCGGTCCGATCGAGGCCATGATCGAGCGGCCGCCCCGAGCACGCGAAGGTTTCATCGCGATCTGCTGCCACCCGCACTCGTTATACGGCGGTGCGATGCAGAACAAAGTCGTTCATACGCTGGCGCGCGCGGCGCAGGACCGGAATGTCACGAGCCTGCGGTTCAACTTCCGTGGCGTCGGCGCGAGCGGAGGGACGTACGACAACGGCGTGGGCGAGAGCGAGGATGCGGCGTTCCTTTCGGACTGGTGCCGGAAGGAGCTGGGCGCGACCTGGCAGTGGTCGTTCGGATTCTCGTTCGGAAGTTTCGTCGCTTTCCGCCTGGCGACGGCGCGCGACGTGGAATTGCTGGTCACCGTCGCGCCGCCGGTGCAGCGCTTCGACTTTGCGACGCTTGCCGTGCCCCGTTGTCCCTGGCTCGTGATCCAGGGGGACCGGGACGAACGCGTCGATCATGAGGCCGTTCGCGGCTGGACCCGGACCGTGTCGCCGGCACCCGAGGTGACGATTCTTTCCGGGGCGGAGCATTTTTTCCACGGGCGGCTGACCGAGATGCGTTCGGTGCTCGGCGCCTGGCTGGCCGCGCGGACCGCGGAATTACCCTGAAAAAGGACGGGGCGGCCGCAGCCGCCCCGTTCGTTCCCAGAACTCGGGAATGCGATCGCTGGCTTAGCCAACCATCTCGTTGAGGTTCTTGAGGGCGCGGATACGCACCTTCCTGGAGGCCGGCTTGGCCTTGATCGTCATCTTCTCGCCCGTGAAGGGGTTCACGCCCTCGCGCTGCTTCGTGGCAGGCTTCCTCACGACGCGCATCTTGCAGACACCCGGCAGCGTGAAAACGCCGGCGCCCTTGAGCGCCTTCTTCATCTGTCCGGTGAGCGATTCGAGCACGGCACCGACCTGCTTTTTGCTGAGATCGGTTGCGCTGGCAACCGCCGATACGATCTGCGACTTCGTCGGAGCCGCGTTCTTCTTCGCCATTGAGATGTCTCCTGTTGGTTTGTCAGCGGCGGGACGATCCCGCCGAATCAATGTCGGCGCGCACCATATCACGGAAAATCACGCGGCATAAGTAGCCGACGTCGGTTTTATGCGGTTTTTTAAGGCTCGGCGCGCAGGTCCGTCTTTCAGTCGAGATGAAACTGCCGCGTCCATCGGGCACTGATCCGCGGCGAGTCGGCCGACGCGCGCGCCTGTAGCTCAATGGTCACGGGGACCCGGTGACGCACGTCGACGGTCGCGAGATAAGTCGGGCCGCCGTCGCCATCGTGGCGCGCGAGCATGAGCGTCTTGCGTTCGCCGGTGAGTGCGATCGCCGTCGCCGACAGCTCGCTCGCGACGAGCCGCGTCGCACCGGGAGTGCCCTGCGGCACGATCGTGATCGTCAGCAGAGCTAGATTGCGTCTCTGCACAATGCCGTAACTGCCTGCAATTTCAGCGGGCAGGTCCTGCGTGGGCGTGAGCGCGTAATGCAGGCGGACCGCGCCGGTTGCGATGAATCCCGGGTCCGTGTAGGGGATCGCGGGAGGTGGCGGCGGCGGCGGGCTGCCGCAGGCCGCGAAGCATGCCAGCAGGCAGAGCAGGCCGGCACGGGCGTGCGGCGCAAGCGGCGAACGGCGACGGTACGGCCATCCGGGCGGACACCGGACGGGCGGCATTGACGCATTCGATCTACGGTCCCGGAACACGTTCAGGTGATCAGCAGCCTGAACGCCTGCAGGCCGACGATCGCCACGAGCGGCGAAAAGTCGATGCCGCCAACGGCCGGCAACGCGCGCCGGATCGGCGCGAGCAGCCATTCGCACAAAGCGGCCAGCAGCCCGGTCGCGGGACTGCGCACGCCCGGCGCGATGAAGGACAGCAGCGCATAGATGAATATAAGGACCGTAAAGAGCTGCAGCGTTGCGACCGCGAGCGACAGCAGAGCCGCGATCAGGAGCTGGCCGAACGGAAAAACGACGCCCGTGCGTAGCCGGAACATGATGAGCACGGCCACGAACTGGACGGCGAGGACAGCCACGACCGAGGCCGTGTCCACCCGGCCGACCGGCGGCAGGACGCGCCGGAGGGGCATGACCAGCCAGTTCGTCAGCGCGAGGATGGCCTGCGCGAGCGGGTTGCGGAAGTCGGCGCGCACCAGCGGCAGCAGGAAACGCAGCAGGAAAGCGTAGACCGCAAAGGTCAGTACCGAATCGACGAGGAAAATGAGGGCATCCATGATCCAATTCTAGTGCGGCCGCGCGTCGGCGGCGCAATAATGCGGCTGGTCGGCGCGCAAGGGAGGACTGCCACGTGATGAAACTCAACGTGAATGGCCGCGAGATCGAAACCGACGCGACGCCGGACACGCCGCTGCTGTGGGTGCTGCGCGATCACCTCGGCATGACCGGCACCAAATTCGGCTGCGGCATGGCGCTCTGCGGCGCCTGCACGGTGCATCTCGACGGCGCGCCGGTGCGGGCCTGTATAACGCCCGCGTCTGCGGCCGCGAGCCGGCGGGTCACGACCATCGAGGGCTTGTCGCAGGATCGCAGCCATCCGGTGCAGCGCGCCTGGATGGAGATCGACGTTCCGCAGTGCGGCTATTGCCAGTCGGGCCAGATCATGTCCGCGGCCGCACTGCTCGCGGCCAATCCGGCACCGAGCGATGCCGACATCGACGCCGCCATGTCCGGCAACATCTGTCGCTGCGGCACCTACCCGCGGATCCGCAAGGCGATCCATCGCGCGGCCGAACTCGCCCGCGAAGGAGAATGACCATGACAACGGCGATCGCGGATCCTGGCCGGCGCTATTTTCTGAAGGCGACCGTAGTCGCCGGCGGCGGCCTCGTGCTCGGCATCTCGCTGCCCGGGTGCGGCAGGGGCAAGCCCGCGGGTCGCGCCGTGGGTGGCGCGCCGAATGCCTGGCTCCGGATCGGCGGCGACAACCGCATCACCGTGCTGGTGGATCGTTCCGAGATGGGGCAGGGCGTCTACACGGCGCTGCCGATGCTGCTCGCCGAGGAACTGGAGGTGCCGCTCGCTGCGATCGCGGTCGAGGCGGCGCCGGCCGCCGATGTCTACGTCAACGAGTTGATCGGCGGCCAGATCACTGGCGGCAGCACGAGCGTGCGCGATGCCTGGGACCGGCTGCGCCTGGCTGGCGCCTCGGCGCGCGTGATGCTGATGCAGGCCGCCGCTACGCACTGGGCGGTGGACGTCGCCGAATGCCGCGTGGATGGCGGTCGGATCCTGAATGCCGACGGCGAGGCGCTGACGTATGGCGAAGTCGCCGAGGCTGCGTCGAAGCTGCCCGTGCCGAAAGACGTGCCGCTCAAGGCGCCCGCCGACTTCACGCTGATAGGTACCCGCGCGCGGCGCACCGACACCGCCGGCAAGGTGGACGGCACGGCGGTATTCGGTCTCGACGTGCGGCTGCCCGGCATGCTCTACGCATCATTCGTTCAATGCCCCGTGCTCGGCGGCAGCGTGCGGGCCGTCGATGCCGCGACCGCCGAAGCGATGCCAGGCGTGCGGCGCGTATTGACGAGCGGGAACGGCGTCGTGGTCGTCGCCGACCATTACTGGCAGGCGCGCCAGGCGCGGGATGCGCTGAAGATCACGTGGAACGAAGGACCGAACGCCGGCCTCGACTCGAAGCAGATCGCCGCGACGCTCGCAGGCGCCGGGGAGCCCGGCAGCGGCATACCGGTGCGCAGCGAGGGCGACGCCGCGGCCGCACTCGCCGGCGCCCACCGTGTCGTGCGCGCGGTGTATCGCCTGCCGCTGCTCGCGCACGCGACGCTCGAGCCCATGAATTGCACTGCAGATGTGCGCGACGGCGCCTGCGACCTGTATGTCGGCACCCAGGTGCAGGGCATTGCCCAGGCGACCGCGGCGAAGGCTGCGGGACTCGAACCGTCGCAGGTGCGCGTGCATACGACGCTGCTCGGCGGCGGTTTCGGCCGGCGGCTGGAGGTCGATTTCATCCCGGCTGCGGTCGAGGCATCGAAGGCGCTCGGCATGCCGGTCCAGGTGATCTGGACCCGCGAAGACGACATGACCCACGACACGTACCGTCCGGCCGCGCACGACGTGATCGCGGGTGCACTCGACGCCGAGGGCCGCCTGATCGCCTGGCAATTCCATCTCGCCGGCCCGTCGGTGACGGCGCGCATGTTCCCGGGCGCGGTCGCCGACCCGAAAGTCGCGGATCCATTCGCGGTCGAGGCAGCGCAGAATTTCCCCTATGACGTGCCGAATGTCGCCGTGGATTACCGGCGGCAGGAGATCGGCATCGATGTCGGCTACTGGCGTTCGGTCAGTCACGCGCTGAACTGCTTCGTCGCCGAGAGCTTCATGGACGAACTCGCCCATGCCGCCGGCAAGAATCCGTTCGAGTTCCGCCGCGCGCTGCTCGAAAAGCAGCCGCGCTTCCGGCGCGTGCTGGAGGAGGCGGCGACGATGGCTGGTTGGGGTCGGGCGCCGGCCGGGCGCCACCAGGGCATCGCGCTGATGGAAGGCTACGGCACTTTCCTCGCGCAGGTCGCGGAGGTGTCCGTCAGGGACGGCGCCCTCACGGTGCATCGCGTCGTCTGCGCCGTCGATTGCGGGCGCATGGTGAACCCCGCGATCGTCGAATCGCAGATCGAAAGCGGTATCGTCTATGGCCTGACGGCGGCCCTGTGGGGCGAGGTCACACTCGCTGGCGGCCGCGTGCAGCAGACGAACTTCGATCGTTACCGGCTGATGCGCATGAACGAGGCGCCGGCGATCGAGGTGAAGCTGCTCGAGAGCACGGAAGCACCGGGAGGCGCCGGCGAACCCTCGACGGCAGTGGTCGGGCCGGCGGTATGCAATGCGATCTTCGCGGCGACCGGCAGGCGGATACGCGATCTGCCGATCACGAAGACCCTGAAAGCCTGAGTCCGCGGCGTCAGCCGCGTTCGCCGAAGAGCGCCGTGCCGATGCGCAGGTGCGTCGCGCCTTCGGCGATCGCCGCGGCGTAGTCGCCGCTCATCCCCATGGACAGTGCATCGAGGCGATGGCCGCCGGCATTCAGCCGTTCGCGCAGTTCCCGAAGCGCGCGGAACCAGTGACGCTGGCGATCCGCGTCGGCTTCCGCCGGCGGCAGCGACATCAGTCCCCGCAATGACAGGCGTGGCAGCCGCGCGACGGCGTCGGCGAGTGCCGGCAGCTCCGCCGGGCTGACGCCGGCCTTCGTCGGCTCGTCGCCGAGGCGCACCTGGATGCAGACCGCGAGTGGAGGCAGTTCCGCGGGTCGCTGTTCGGACAGCCTCCGGGCGATGCGCGCGCGATCGACGGTGTGCACCCAGTCGAACGACTCCGCGACGAACCGGGTCTTGTTGCCTTGCAGCGCGCCGATGAAATGCCACTGCAGAGTGCGGCCCGCCAGCAGGGCAGCGTGGGCCCGGGCTTCCTGTAGGTAATTCTCGCCCAGGTCCGCGAGGCCCGCATCGACGGCCGCGACGACGCGCGCAGGCGCTTGCGATTTCGCGACTCCGATCAGCGTGATCGATGCCGGATCCCGGCAGGCTGCATCTGCCGCGGTTGTGATGCTGTCCCGCACCAGGGCGAGCCTCGCTGCGGGATTCTGCGGAGCAGTTAACATATTGGTGTGCGGTGCTCGGGGATATACTGCCCCCGGCCACGATGAGCCGCTTTCCGGCTCGCCGGGGCCATGCGCCATGCACCGTGCCAGGGAGTCCTGATGGCTGTCGACATCGCCCAACTCTTGGCCTTCGCCGTCAAGAACAACGCATCGGACCTGCATCTGTCCGCCGGCGTGCCGCCCATGATCCGCGTGGACGGCGACATCAAGCGTGTCAATATGCCGCCGCTGACGCACAAGGAAGTGCACAGCATGGTGTACGACATCATGAACGACAAGCAGCGGAAGGTTTACGAAGAGTTCTTCGAAACCGACTTCTCGTTCGAGATCCCGAACCTGGCCCGTTTCCGCGTCAATGCGTTCAACCAGAACCGCGGCGCCGGCGCCGTGTTCCGCAACATTCCGTCCCTGATCAAGACCCTTGACGAGCTGAATGCGCCGAAAGTGTTCAAGGACCTGTGCATGCTGCCGCGCGGGCTCGTGCTGGTGACCGGGCCGACCGGCTCCGGCAAGTCCACCACGCTCGCGGCGATGATCGATTACGTCAACGTCAACCGGCCCGAGCACGTCATCACGATCGAGGACCCGATCGAGTTCGTGCACGAGTCGAAACGCTGCCTGATCAACCAGCGCGAGGTGCACCGCGACACGCTGGGCTTCAGTGAGGCGCTGCGCTCGGCCTTGCGCGAGGACCCCGATGTCGTGCTGGTCGGCGAAATGCGCGACCTCGAGACGATCCGCCTCGCGTTGACCGCGGCGGAGACCGGCCACCTGGTGTTCGGCACGCTTCACACGACGGGCGCGGTGCGCACCATAGACCGACTTGTGGACGCGTTCCCGACCAACCAGCAGGAACAGATCCGGACGCAGTTGGCCGGTAACCTCAAGGCCGTGATCTCGCAGACGCTGCTCAAGAAAAAGCAGGGCGGCCGCGTGGCGGCGTTCGAGATCATGATTTCGACCGCGGCGATCATGAGCTTGATTCGCGACAACAAGTCCTACCGCATCACGTCCGCGATTCAGACGGGCCACAAGTACGGAATGAACCTCATGGACGAACACCTCATGGCGCTGTGGCGCAAGGGCGTCGTGACGTATGAGGAGGCGCTGGCCAAGGCGCAGGACGGCGCCGAATTCGAGAACCAGGCCCGCGAACTCAACCTGCCCGGCGGACCCAAACCGCTGGAGAACGGCCAGAACGCGCGACGCGCACAGCAGCAGGGCGGAGGGGGCCACTAGGCCCGGGCCATGGCGACGGTCGAACAAAAACGCCGGCGCGCCCTGGGCGACATCCTCGTCGAACAAGGCGTGATCACGCCGCTCGAACTCGACGAGGCGCTGCAGCGCCAGCGGCTCACGGGCGACTTTCTGGGCCGCGTGCTGGTCAAGCTCGAGTTGTGCGCCGAGCAGGACGTGCTCGAAGCGCTCGGCGTGCAGCAGGGCATGGAGCGCGTCGACCTCGCGAAGTTCAAGATTAAAGACGAGGTACTGCGCAAGATCCCGGCCGACGTGGCCCGGTTCTATAACGTCATCCCCATCAAGATGAAAGAGGACGGCACGCTCGTCGTTGCGCTGGCCGATCCGCTCAACCTGGGGCTCCTGGACGACATCTCGCAGATCGTCGGCGGCCCGGTCGAGGGCGCGGTGAGCAACCTCGCCGACGTAAGCGCGGCGATCAAGAACAACTATTCGTTCGAGGGCGACAACGTCCACGAGACGCTTAAAGAACTGGTCGAGAAGGTCGGCAACAAAGAAATGACGATGGAAGAGCTGGGCCAGCAGCAGATCATCGGCGACGTGGAGAACCTTGTTGAACTCGCGCAGGAACCCGAGATCATCAAGATCGTCAATCTCGTGCTGCTCGAGGCGGTGCAGAAAAAAGCGTCCGACATCCACTTCGAGGTCTATGAAGAAGATTTCCGCATCCGCCTCCGGCTGGACGGCATTTTGCACGAGGTAGTATCGCCGCCGAAGGCCCTCGCCCTGGCATTGACGTCGCGCGTAAAAATCATGTGCAGCATGGACATCG
>DATKBY010000072.1:0-3432 GCA_035513555.1 Steroidobacteraceae bacterium
CTGCGCAAGGGTCGCCGATCGCGGCCGGCGGTCGCCATCACGTTCGATGACGGCTACGTCGATAACCTCAAAGTCGCGAAGCCCGTTCTGGAACGTTGTGAGGCGCCGGCGACCGTCTTCATCGCGACCGGCCAGGTCGGCAGGAGGGCCGATTTCTGGTGGGACCGCCTGGCGAAACTCGTCCTGCCGGAAAGGGCGTTGCCCCCGGACCTGGAACTCGCGATCGGCAATGAACGATTTCACCATCAAGACGGGCAACTGCCGGCGACAGGCGATCGGGCGCGCCGGGCTCGCAGGCGGCTGCACGACCGGATCTGGGCCTGGTGCATCAACCGGCCCGATGGCCGGCGCGACGCCATCCTGGCGGGCGTGGCGCAGTGGGCCGGCGTCGATCCGGCGCCGGACCCGGATTCCTGGGCCATGACGCCTGATGAGCTGCGCGCATTGATGGATGGTGGCCTCGTGGACGTCGGCGCTCACTCGGTGACCCATCCTCTGCTGAGCCGCCTGCCGGCCGCCGATAAGGCGAATGAGATCCGGCAAAGCCGCGCGGATTGCGAACGCCTGACCGGCCGGGCGCCGGCCGCATTCGCCTTCCCCAATGGCGACGTGGACGCCGAGAGCCACACGTTCGTGCGCGAGGCGGGGTTTACGCTTGCCTGCACGTCACAACCGGACCTCGTCTGGGACGCAGGGGATGCGCTTGCCACACCGCGTATTCATGTCAGTGACGAAAGCGGGCCCGCGTTGCTTCGCCGCCTGCGCTGGTACTGGCTTGCGTAGCTCAGGCGACGTGGCGCTGGATGCGGCCATCCGCGCGTACTGGGACGAGCGCATTCACGATGTCGAGTTATCGGCCGACCCGCCGGGTTCCGCCGCCTTCTATGCGGCGCTCGATGCCTATCGGCTGCGCAAGAACGGGTACCTGCTGGAATCCGTCGGCTTCGATCGCTGGGCGGGCCGCGATGTCCTGGAAATCGGCTGCGGCGCCGGCCTCGATCTCGTGCGCTTCGCACGTGGCGGTGCCCGGGTCACGGGCGTCGACGTCGCGTCCGGGGCACTCGAGCTCGCGCGCGGGTACTGCGACGTCGCGGGCGTGAGGGCGACGCTGCTCGAAGCCGACGGCGCCTGCCTGCCACTCAGCGATAATCAATTCGACCTCGTGTACTGTCACGGCGTGCTGCCGTTCGCCCGCGACCCGGCGGCGATCGTCGCCGAAAGCCAGCGGGTCCTGCGCGCCGGCGGAACCGCGATATTCATGGTGTACAATCGACGCTCGTGGATGAATCTCGCTGTCCGGCTGGCTCGGATCCGACTGGGCCATGGGGATGCGCCGGGTTTCCGGCTATATGGCCGCGACCAGTTCGCAGAACTTGTTGCACCTTTTAAGCAAAGCGTGATCACTGTCGAAAGACTTTCGCCGGCTGGCGGCGCCGGGCACGGCATAATTGGCAGATTGTGCAGCCGTGGGCTTCGAAGCTATGGCTGGCACCTGGTCGCGCATTGCAGGAAGACGACGTGAACGACCGCAATGACGGCTCGATCGGGCTGGACCGGCTGCAACAGGGGTCGACTGGTTCGGCCGCGGCGGCCTACCGCGACCTGGTGGTCGGATCGCCGTCGTGGCTTGCCTTGTTGCACCACGAGCTGATTGTCGCCTGGGGCGGAGTGTTGCCCGGGGCAACGGGCATTGGTTTTCGCCGCCTGACCTGGCGCGGCGGCATGTTTCATCGCGCCGGCCGCGGCACGATGTGGGGGCGTAATGTCGGTTTGTGGCACTCGCGGAAAATGTGGATCGGCGATGGCGTCGCGGTGGACGAGGGCAGCCAGCTCGATGCCCGCGGTTGCGCAGCCGGCGAATTCCGCATCGGTGATGGCGTGCTGATCAGCCGCGGCTGCATCGTCTCGGGCAAGGACGGGCCGCTGTCGATCGGCCCGCGCGCGTCGATCGGGGCAGGCTGCGTGATGTATGCCTCGACGCGGCTGGAGATTGGCGCCGACACGATGCTCGCGGCTCAGTGCTACATCGGCGGAGGTCGTTATGCGGTCTATGGTCGCACGGACGTGCCGATCGCGGAGCAGCCCGAGCCGAGGGTCGGCGTGGTGATCGGCGACGATTGCTGGCTGGGCGCCGGCGTCATCGTGATTGACGGCGCTCATATCGGGCGCGGCTGCGTTGTCGCCGCGGGGTCTGTCGTCAAGGACGATGTCGAGGCCTACTCGGTTGTCGCGGGCTCGCCGGCGCGCCGCATCGGCTCCCGGATTTCGCGCACCGCCATAGAGGTGTCCGCATGAATGCCGTCACGCAACCGCCGGCCACCGGCGATGTCGTCAAGTCCGTGCATGCCTACTGGAACCTGCACACGCTGGGGCTGCAGTACGTCAGCGACCCGAGCCTCGAACCCGGCTCGTCCGAATTCTTCGCGCACATCCGGCCGTGGATGAATCCCTACAAGTTTCCGTGGATCATGCAGCGGATCGAGCGCGAGGCGCAGCTGCTGCAGGGCAAGCGGCTGCTGGAGATCGGCTGCGGCATGGGCTATGACAGCCTCGAGTTCCTGAAGCGGGGCGTGCGCGTCACCGCGATCGACCTGACTGAGAATGCCGTGCGCATGACCCGGCGCCATTTCGAGGTGGAAGGCGTCAAGGCGGACGAAGTCAGGGTCGGCAACGCGCTCGCGCTCGATTTCGCCGACGCCAGCTTCGACGCGGTCTGGTCCAACGGCGTGCTGCATGCGACGGGCGACACGCAGCGCGCCATCGACGAAGTGCGCAGAGTGCTCAAGCCGGGCGGTCGCGCGATCATTTCGCACTTTTACCGGCGCCCGTCCTGGATGTGGACCGTGCACCGGCTGGGCCGCGAGCCGATAGAGGCGCATGAAGAGGACCCACCGGTCAACGAGTTCTACACCGAGCAGCAGATCCTCGACATGTTCCGCCGGTTCAAGGTCGTCGAAGCCGCGCGTGAGCATCATCGCGCGCTGCCGGTCGCGAAACGCGGCATCAAGGCGGCGCTGTACCGCGGCGTATTCGCGCCGCTGTATAACCTGCTCCCCGAATCGGTCGCGCTGCGCTACGCCTACAAGTATTCGGTCACCGCGATCAAGGCCTGAGACAGCCGCCGTGCGCATCGCGGTCATGCTGCGCACGCTGGAAGAGAAAGGCGGGATCGGCGTCTACAGCCGGAATCTCATCGAGACCCTGCTCGACGTCGACCCGGTCAACGAGTACCTGTTGCTGTATCGCGATGCGGCCCAGCTCGGGCGCTATGCCGGCAGGCCCCGCGTAAGCGAGCACCTGCTGCCGGCGCATGGCAAGGCGTGGTGGGACCAGGTGAGCGTGCCGCGAGCCTGCCGCAAGCTCGGGGCCGACCTGATCCTGCATCCCAAGTTCACGGTGCCGTTGCTCACCGGCATACCGACCGTGATGGTG
>DATKBY010000073.1:0-6554 GCA_035513555.1 Steroidobacteraceae bacterium
GTTTTCGGGCGTCGCGTTCCGGTACCAGGTGCCTTCGGGATAGACCAGCATGATCGGCCCCTCGCGGCAGATGCGCAGGCAATCCGCGCGCGTGCGCAGCACGCCGCCCTGCGCATCCGCGAGCCCGACTTCGCGCAGCCGACGCTTCAGGTAATTCCACGACGCCTCGCTGACGGCCTGCGGTGCGCAATCACCATGCGTGCAGAAGAAGACATGCCGGCGCGCGCCGCCGAGCCCGATTTTCGCGACAGCGGCCCCGAGCGAGACGGTCTGCGGGTTCTCGCCCGATCCGCTCAAAGCGCCGCCTCGTCCGTTTCGCTGGTGCGGATGCGCATGACCCGCTCGATCGTCGTGACGAAGATCTTGCCGTCGCCGACCTTGCCGGTCCTGGCGGCGCCGATGATTGCCTCGGTCACCTGGTCCACCAGGTCGTCGCGGATCGCGACCTCGATGCGGGTCTTCGGCACGAAGTCGACGACGTACTCCGCGCCGCGGTAGAGCTCCGTGTGGCCGCGCTGGCGGCCGAAGCCCTTGACCTCGGTCACGGTCATCCCGGAGATACCGATATCCGACAGCGCGGCGCGCACGTCGTCGAGTTTGAAGGGCTTGATGATGGCGGTGACGAGCTTCATCGGTGGCTCCTGCGGGTAGTGGGGCTATCCGCGTAACAGATGCAGATTCTATGCCGAGAGGCAGCGCCTGCGTGAATCAACCGGTTGCCGCGACATTCCCGGCACGCACGCACCGCCGTGGAGCGGGTACGCGCCGTGCCTGCGCCATCCCGGTGCCGATTGTCGTCTCGTCCCTATTATGCCGTTCGCTGCAGAAAACGGCGGGGCCACGCCCGGCCCGCAACGATAGCGTTACATCAACCGGCAGGACGCCGGATCCGCACCGGAGATCTCGCAATGGAACTGCAATTCGCCTGGCGCTCCCTTTTCGTACTGTTCGCCAGTCTGGTAGCTGCCGTGCCGCCGGCATATTCCGCCGTCGGCCGGACACCGGGAACCGCGTCGGTATCGGCTGATGGCGAAGCGGCCTATTCGATCCCGCTCGTCGTGCCACCAGGAACCAATGGCATGACGCCCAACCTGTCGCTGGAATACCGCCATCGCACCCAGAGCGGCCTGCTCGGCGTCGGCTGGAGCATTAACGGTCTCTCGCAGATTGCGCGCTGTCCGCGGACCATCGCCCAGGATGGCATCCTGTCTCCGGTAACGCAGACTGCAGCCGACCGGTTTTGTCTCGACGGACAGCGCCTGGTCGTTACGAATGGCGTCGCGTACGGATCATCGGCGGCGGAGTACCGGACCGAGATCGAATCCTTTGCGCGCATCCGCTCCTTTGCGGGACCGGGCGTGGGGCCCCAGTACTTCACCGTCGAGTCGCCGGATGGCCGAATATTCGAGTACGGCGCAACGCCCGATTCCCGCATTGACGGCAGCGCCGCCGCTGCGCACCCGGTGGCGCCGCCGCTGCTCTGGGCGCTGAATCGCATTCGCGACCGGTCCGGGAACGTCATCGATTTCGCGTATCAGGAAGGTCCCGGCGCGGCGTTTCGCATTGCGAGCATCCGCTACAACTCGAATCCCGGCGCCGGCGTCGCATCGTCCCATGACATTGCTTTTAACTACGAGAGCCGTCCGAACAACGAGGTCGATATCTCGTATGTCGCCGGCACCCCCATCCGCGAAGTCCTGCGTCTCGACCGCATCGATGTGCGTTACAACGGCGTGGTACTGCGCCGGTATGAATTGAACTACGAGCCGGCACTCACCGAAAGCAGGCGCAGCCGGCTCGCCTCGGTCCAGGAGTGTGCTCAGTCGGGCGTGGACTGCCTGGCGCCGACGACGTTTGCGTGGCAGAACGGCGCCCCCGGATTCCTCGCACTGGCTGGCTTTGCGTCCACGATGCCGGGCAATGTCGCGTGGTCAGATCAGCTATGGCAACTGATCGACATGAACGGCGACGGTCGCAGCGATTTCGTGTGGTCAGGCGGCAGCACACTGGGCGCTTCGACGATCCGTTATCGACTGGGACTGGCGGGTGGCGGTTTCGGGCCGGAGATCAATACCAACATTGCGAGTCCCTACGGGCCGGGTGTGCCGTTCGACTACAACGGCGATGCTCGAGACGACCTGCTGATGATTTCCGCCACGCGCAACTGGACAATCGTGCCGGGGAGCGCTACCGGCTTTGGTGCACCGATCTCAACGAGCTTCGGCGTGCCGCCGCAGATACCGGACTATCGCGGCGCCGACATCAATGGCGACGGACTGGGTGACATCGTCTGGTCGGAAATTCCGGCTTACAGCGGCAACAGCCTCGCAGTGCGGGCCCGGCTGGCGCTGGCCGGGGGCGGCTTCAATGCAGTGCCGATCACGCTGTATGACCAGGCGCAGAGCATGGGGTATGAAACGCCGCAAGGAGGACAGTTCATCGGTCCCCCTGGCAGGCCCATCGACCTCGATGGAGACGGCGCGGAAGAGCTGCTGATGAACGAGAACTATACGATCGCGCGAATCTCCGCGGCGACGCATGCCACCGACTATTTCGACGGCGCGTTTACCGGAGCGGTCGTGTTCGATTTCAATGGTGACGGCTGCAGCGACTTTGCCTACAAGCATTACACGGGGACGCTGCGCGTCCGGATCGGCGGTTGTGGCGTGCCCTGGTCGGGACCCGAACTCCTCGGTCCGGCGATGGCTGCCTATCCCGTGTACCTCCAGGCCCAAGACTGGAACAACGACGGACGCGAGGACATCCTGCTTCGCGGAACCAGCACCTGGCATCTTGCCCTCTCGAATGGCGACTCGGTGCAGCCAATTGTCGACACCAGCGTACCGCACGACGGTGTAAGCAACGTCCGCACACCCGACATCAACGGTGATGGCTTGCGCGACCTGGCCTGGCTTGCCGGCGGGCAATTCCGGCATCGGCTGCGCAACGGGCCGAAGCAGGACCTGATGCTGGCTGCGGTCGACGGATTCGGAAACCGGTCGGCATTCAGCTATCGGCCGCTCACCGACGACACCGTGTATGTGCGCGGCTCGGGCGCCATCTATCCCCTGCAGGATCGCCGGTCATCGACCATCGTCGTTTCGGAACTCACCTCAACGGACGGCAGCGGCACCGGAACGGCCAGCGCGACCCGCTATGCATACGAGGGCCTGCGTCATCACCTGCTGGGTCGCGGCTCGCTGGGGTTCGCAAAGCGCACGGTTACCGACCTGACGCCGGGCGAGCGCAACCGGGTAGAAGAGACGCGGCGGCAAGACTTTCCGTACACGGGTTTGCCTTCCTCGCATGTCGAACGCCAGGAATCCGGCGCGCAGATTGCGTCAACCGCCTACAGCTGGACCGTGCTCGATATTGGAACCGGACCTGCCCAGAGGCGCTTTCCCCGGCTCGCATCGCAAACGCATCGTCGATTCCACCTGGGGGGTGCACTGAACGGAACCGAAATGGCCAGGCTCGTGCGCACAATTGCCGCGGTGGATCCAGCGTCGGGTCTGGCTACCGACGAGACGACGACCGTCACCGAGTTGTCTGGCGGCGAACACGCGGGCGCCGTCGCCAGTCTGCGCAGTCTTCGCAGCGGCATTCTCAACGACACGACAAACTGGTGTCTCGGCAGGCCCCAGGCTTTGCAACTGACAGCGAGTCACAGCCTCACCGGTGGCGGCGCGATCACGCGAAATGCCAGCCAGATCTGGGACAGCGTCAAGTGCCGGCCTACAAGGCAACATCTCGAACCGGGTGACTCGCAAATGCAGGTCATCTACGGCCGCTCATATGACGCTTTCGGAAATCTTTCCGGCCACGACGTGACGGGCGCCGGCATGAGCACGCGCACCACCGCGCTGCACTGGGGCGACCGCGGCCAGCTGCCGGCGACAATCACCTATCCGGCCGCAAAGCAAACGAAAGTCATCTGGAACCCGGCCACCGGTCAGCCACTCGAGATGATCGACCCCAACGCGTTGAAGATAACCTGGACCTACGACGCCTTTGGCAATCGCCTGCAGGAGACCCAGCCGGACGGCACGCGGACGACATGGAGCCACAGTGGCTGCGCGAGTGGATGCGATGCGCGTGCGCGTTACCGCGTCACGCAGCACGACCGTGACGCCAGCGGCACGATCCGGGTGACGACACAGATTGACCACGATCAGCACGATCGTGCGTTTCGCATGGCGATGCAGCAGCCGGGCGGAGGCCTGTCAGTCGCCCTCGTCGATGCCGACGCACGCGGCAGGATTCAACGCGAATACCTGCCGTTCTGGGATGGCGCTGCACCCGGCGGCTACTGGCAGTACGGATACGACTCGATCGGCCGCCCGACCGAGGCTGTGCTGCATGCGGGCGGCGGCAGCGTGAATCGAACGATGCGATTGCGTTACGACGGGCTGGCCGTGACGCAGACGGACGCACTCGGACGCTCGACGACCGGCACGCGAACCGCCTGGGGCAAGCTCGCTCAGGTCGTCGACGCGGCGGGCAACAGAACCCGATATGAACACGACGCATTCGGAAACCTGGTGCAGGTGCGAGATGCGCTCGGCACCCTAATGGATACGATCGGCTACAACGCGCGAGGAATGAAGGTCTCGCACAACAGCAAGGACATGGGTACGTGGACCTGGACCCGCAACGCCCTGGGGGAAGCATCTGCGATGCGGGACGCAAAGTCCCAGGTCTTTGGCTTTACCTATGACAAGCTCGGGCGACTGACCAGCCGGACGGCGCCGGAAGGCGTCACGACGTGGAATTGGGGCAGCACCGCGGCCAGCCGCAATATCGGCCGGCTGGCCGGTCGAGCGAGCCCTGGATACTCGGAGTCTTTCCTGTATGACGCGGCCGGCCGCCCTTCGGCCCGCACAATCGTGACCGATGCCACGTATCGTTATGACTACACCTACGACTCGTTCGGGTTGCTGGACGTCCTGACCTATCCGGCCACGTCATCCGGAAACCGGTTCGCAATCCGGCATCAGTACGATGCTGGCCGGCTCACGCAGATCCGCGATGCCGCCTCTCCGTTCGGCTCGATCTGGCGCCTCGGCGCACGCGATGCTTCGGGAAACGCACTCGATGAGACCCTCGGCGCGTCGATCCGGACCGTCACGGGTTTTCACCCGCTGAGCAATGCCATCGAGTACCGCCAGACGACCGTGGGAAACAGCGAGATCCAGAATCTCTCCTACACCTGGGATGTTACCGACAACCTGCTGCGGCGCCAGGACGCGATCCGTGGCCTGACCGAGGATTTCCGCTACGACGTTCTCGATCGCCTGGATGATTCCCGCAGAAACGGTGTGATCAACCTGGACCTCGATTACGACGTCACCGGCAATATTCGCTGGAAGTCCGATGTCTGCCCGACATCGGCACCATGCTACAGCTACCACGCGACGCGCAAGCACGCGGTGACCGCCGCGGGGTCGCAGACCTACACGTACGATGCCAACGGCAACATGAAGAGCCGGTCCGGTGCCGCGATTGCCTGGACCAGCAGCAACCTGCCGAAGTCGATCTACCACGCCAATGGCAATCGCAGCCAGTTCTGGTATGGCGCCGCCGGGAACCGCTGGAAGCAGGTCGCAAACCATGCTGGCACGACTGAAACCACCATCTACGCCGGCGAATTGACGGAGAAATTCAAGCGCGGCAGCACGACCACGTGGCGGCAATACGTCGCGGCGCCGACCGGCACGATCGCCGTGCAATTGCAGAGTGGCAGCGCCGCGCCGACCCTGCGCTATCTGACGCACGATCATCTTGGCAGCACGGATCGCATCCTCGACGCCGCAGGCACCCCAGTGGCCGCGGAAAGTTTCGCGCCCTTTGGAAAGCGCCGCGGTTCGAACTGGACCGGAACGCCCACGGCCGCGGAACTCGCATCAATGCGCAGCATCACCCCGGACGGCTTCACGGGGCACGAGCATCTCGACAACCTCGATCTCATCCACATGAATGGCCGGGTTTACGACCCGCAACTGGGCCGGTTCATCAGTGCCGATCCCTTCGTGTCCTCGCCCTACGATGGCCAGAGCCTGAACCGTTACTCGTACGTGTGGAACAACCCGCTGAGTTTCGTCGATCCCAGCGGCTTCGATGCCGAAACGCCTTGCATGGTGACGCAGAGCGGCGCCTGCGCCAGGGTGACGGTGATCGGACTTCGGTGGGGCACCGCCTTCCACTTCGTCGGCGGTTCCGGCTTCGCGCAGGCGGAATCGGCCTCGCAGCGTGACCCGTGTGGGCAGGACAGCAGCGGCCTCGCCTGCGTAATGCAGAATGGAACGCTGGTGTCTCCTTCGCAGATCGTGCTGACGGCTGGCACGAAAGCCGACCCGACCTTGTCGCGCAACCCCGTGCTCGACTACCTGCAGGGAGCCGCCGCGCGGATTGGCAATATCGCGATGAGTTCATCGCCAGTGAGCTGGTTATTCGGCGCGCATCCGGATTTCGAATGGTTTGATGTGCCGGACAGCCAGTCCGGCCAGGCCGGCGCGCAGATTGGCGACTTCGGCTACCTCGTCGGCGGCGCGGCC
>DATKBY010000074.1:0-2364 GCA_035513555.1 Steroidobacteraceae bacterium
CATGGCGACCAGCGGGAAGACGCCCTTCCTGAACCGCGCAGAGATCGCGCAACTGGGTTTCAAGCTGATCCTGTACCCGAACTGGCTGCTGCTCGCGGCGATCCAGGCGGCGAGTTTGGTGCTTGAAACTCTCAAGCGCGACGAATCCATTGCCGGCATCGCGCCGGAAATGCCGGACTTCAGGCAGTTTTTCGATCTCGTCGGCATGCAGGAAATACGCGAACTCGAAGAGCGCTACGGGGTGCCTGAGGACTCGCGGCTGGGCTACTGACCGGGAGCGCTTACCGTGGTCGGGGCCTTCGGAACGACCGGCTCGATGCGGCGGATCAGCAGCATCACCATCGTGGCCGAGACGATGTGCATCAGGGAAACCGCGATGAACACCGGCTCGTACGAATAATTATCGATCGTCCAGCCGATCACCGGCTGCGAGAACGCGGCAGCCAGGCTGCCCGCCGCGCCGCTGGCGCCCCAGACGGTGCCGACCGCGGTTGACGGATACAGATCGGTCGGCAGGGCGAAGAGCGAAGCAGACTTCACCTGGATCGCGAAGATGCCGAGCCCCATCAGCAACACCGCGAGGACCGGCGAGTCCACGTAGACGGCAGGAAGCGCCAGCGGCACGAGCAGCGCCCCGGTCCAGATCATCAGCTTGCGCGACCCATCGACGCTCATTCCGCGGCGGATCAGTCGTTGCCCGGTCCAGCCGCCGAGCAATGCGCCTGCATCGGCGAAGACGAACGGAATCGCCGCGGCCCAGGCGATTGCACCGAGGCTGAAGCCGCGCACGTCATTCAAGTAGTTCGGGATCCAGAAAGCGAAGAAATAGAATGCGCCGTCACCGGAGAACCGCGCGAGCGCCAAGCCCCAGGTCTGCCGGTAGCGGAACCAGTGGGCCAGCCGGCGGAAATAATCGGTGATCTCCCCGAGGATCGAGGCCTGCGCGGGGCGCAGCTCCGTCGTCGCCATCGCCCGGTCGGCCAGCACGAGCGCGCGCTCGTCGGCGGAGATGCGGGGGTGCGCTTCCGGCAGGTGAAAATGGCGATTCCATAGCCACACCCAGACGAAGCCCAGCAGGCTCGGCACGATGAATGCCGCCTGCCAGCCGCGGATCGGCGAGAGGCCTCTTGCGTGCAACACCTCGAATGAACCGATCAGGAGCACGATCAGCGGGGGCGCGACGATCGCGCCGAGGCCGGTGCCCGCGGTCACGAACCCGGCCGCGAAGCTGCGCTCCGCGCGCGGGAACCATTCGGCGATCACCTTGAAGGCGGCGGGGAAGTTGGCGGCCTCGGTGATTCCGAGGAATGCGCGCGCCGCGAAGAAACTGCCGACCCCGCGGCCGAGCGCATGCAGCATCGAGGCCACGCTCCACCAGAGCACCGCGAGCGACAGGGCGCGTTTGCTGCCGAGCCGATCGATCACCGGACCTAGGAACAGCTGCCCGAAGGCGTAGCAGAGCAGAAAGGCCAGCGTGATCAGGCCGTACTGCTCGTTGCTGAATCCGAATTCCCTGCGGATCACGGGCGCCGCGACGGCGAGCGCCAGGCGGTCCACATAGCCGATCATCGTGACCGCGCAGAGCGCGATGGCGACCCACCATCGCTTCTGCGTCCACCAGGGACGCCCCACGGCTAGACGACGATCACGCGGGGGCCGATCTCGTGCAGCGGCTCGGCGCCATTCGCACGGATCAGCATCAGGTCCTCCAGGTGGCCGGTGCCGCCGAGGCCGGTGTCCAGCACCGGACAATCGACGCTCAGGATCATGTTTTCCTCGAGTACGAGGTCGGGTGATAAACGACCCTGCGAGAGGTCATTGAGCGGGTGATCGGTGTGAAACAGGCCGACGCTGTGCGGCCGGAAACTGACGCTCAGGTCCATACCCTGCTTGCGGAGCGATTCCTTGCCGAGGCGCGGAATGTCGCTGAACTTCAGCCCCGCCTTCAGCTTCCCGCGGACGTCGTCCCATGCGGTCGCGACCGCGGTGACGGCGCGCTTGATGGGTGCCGGTGGCTCGCCGATGAAAATGGTGCGCCCGAAATCGCCGTGATAATGGCGGCAGGTGCTGACGCAATCGATCGACACCGACATCCCGTCCCGCAGCGGCCAGTCCATCACCTCCGACGAGGAGCCGTCGATGACCATGAACAGGCCGGTATTGCCGCGCAGTGCCGCTTCGGCCAGGAAGCGCGAGCGCAGCACGCGGGTCGATCCCGCTTCCCGCGCGAATCGCGCGGCCGCGAATGCGGCATCGACGTTCTGCTGGGCGGCAAGACGCATCAGCCGCAACTCGGTCGGCGACTTGGCGAGACGGATACGCCGCAAGGTGTCGTCCGCGCGGACGATGCGGGAATCGATGCCG
>DATKBY010000075.1:0-3981 GCA_035513555.1 Steroidobacteraceae bacterium
ATCAGCGTCTCATCCGGCTCGCCCAGATGCACGCTGCCTGCGAACTCGCCGGGAATTCCCGCGAGGTTGAAACTGCCGCCGTCGATCGCGGCGACGCCGGCCGTGCTGTCGAACGTGACAGTCTTGATCTTGCCCAGGAACTCGACGCCCGCGAGCGGCAACGGCTCGCCGCCAGCCCATCCGCGCAGGTTCAGCCCTGTCGCGGCAAAGCGCCCGCCACCGGGATCCGCGAGACCTCGCCCGTCGCAGGCAATCAGGAATGTGCTCGTGCCGGAAACGCCCGCGACCTGCAGATCCACAGGAAAGTCCGCGGCCAGAGACACGTCGGCCGCGCCGATCGTGATCGCCGTCAGGCGAAACCGCGTTCCGGACGCCGCGTCTTCGTACTCAATCGCGCCCTTGCGCACATCGAGCCGGCCGACCGCCCAGGCGGGAGTGGTCGCTTCATCGTCGTCCGCCGTCAGGCGTTCGATCACGCCGGTCCAGTTGTCGCTGCCATCTGCGGCGACGGCCGGGCGCAGCACGGCCTTGTCGACGGTCAGCGAATGAGCGACCGGATCGCCCCACAGGCTGCTCCACGGAGCGGTCACGCGCGCGCTGCCGACCTCGACCAGCGGCTTGTCACCGAATCCCGGCGGTTGGGCGATGGCGAGGCCGTGCAATTCGAAAAAAGGTCCGCGTAGCAGGCCGATGGAAACCGCGTCGAGGGTCGCCGGCAGGCCCGTCGCCTCGGTCACCCACGCGGCTACCTTGTCGCGTACGAAGGGCGTGCGGCCAAGAATCCAGAGTATCGCCGCGGCCGCCAGCACGACGAGCGCGAGGGCGGCAATCGTAATCTTGAGGGGTCTGGTCAGTCGCATGATTCGGGGGCCCGTGTGGACCCCCGGATTCTATCAACGGTCGCAGATGTTGATGTCGCCGCTCAGCGTCTGGATCATCACCCGGGCGCCGCCGCTGCCCTCGGTGTAGTCGAGCTCGCTGCCGGGGCTGTACCTGCTCTTGTCGCGGGGCTTCGTCCCGAAGCAGCTGTCGATGTCCCCGCTGAATGACTCGATCTCGAACTCGGCATTGACCGGCGGCTTGATCGTGAGCGCGATGCTGCCGCTGACCGACTTCATCTCGACGCGGGCCGCCGGCAAGAGATCCGAGCCGATCTCGACGTCGCCCGACACCGAGCTGACGCGCAGGCGTTCGGCGGCGGCGACGCCGGCCTTGATGTTGCCGCTGACGGCCTCTGCCTCGAGTCCGCCCCGTATTCCCCTGACGACGGTGGACCCGCTGACGTTCTCGGTGGAAACCTGCGCCTTGCCTCCGCTGCCGGTGAGCGTGACGTCGCCCGACACCGAGTGCAGCGAAACCGGCTGGTCGTATGAATTGGTCCCGACGTCGCCGCTGACGGACTTCAGGCGCTGCTCCCCGCGAACGCCGTCAACGGTAATGTCCGCGCTGACCGTGTTGACGATCAGGCGCACGCCCGCCGGCACCTTGAGCGTCAGCAGCGCATCGTCCGAATCGCGGTACCGCCCTTCCGGCCTCTGCACCTTGATGCGCACCTGCCGGTCGGTCGCTTCGAACTCGAGCCGATCCTTGTCGCTCTCTAGCATCGCCGACAGCTCCACTTCATTGCGGTCCCATGCCGTGACCTTGACGCTGCCCTGGACATTCGAGACGTCCACGGTCGCGTCGGCCGCGACGGTCGCGCGCTTGCTCAGGTTCTGTGCCGCTATCGCGGGCTGGACCAGGCCGGCAAGCACGGCGGCGGTCAACAGGGTGAAACGAATCGTCATGTCAGGTTCTCCTCATGGTGTCGCCACCCGTGGTGACGACTTTCGAATACAACTGCAATTCCTGCCGGTAGGCGCCGACCAGGAGTTCGTTCAGAAGTCCGCTCGCGGGGTCCTGCGCGAGCGCGGCATCGATCTCGTCGGCGGCGCGCTGGATGACCGTGAGGTTCGCGACGACCGCTTCGCGCGTCTGCGGCGACAACCGGTCGAGTTTCCGGCGGAACTGCAAGAGCAGCTCGTCGCGCGCGGCCAGCTGTTCGGCGCCGATCGCCGAGTTCGTGCCGTAGCTGACCGGCACGAATTCGGCCGGAGGCGTGGGATCGCCCGCGAGTTGCGGTGCCTGCGGCGCCGGTTCGCGCATCAGCCCCCAGGTCAGGAGCGCGGAAACCGTCGCGGCCACGACGCCAGCCGCGAGCGCCATCGGCCAGCCGAATGACCTTCGCTGCCTTGGCGCCTCATCGAGGCGCGCGTGGACGCCGGGCCACAGGTCATGCGCGGGCGCGATGTCCTTCGGCAGCTCTGCCGCCTGCGCCAGCAGGGGATCCTGATCGCGGTTGCGATCGGTGAACCGCAGTGTCGTCATGTCGTTGCCTCCATCCGCATCCGCCCGCGCATCAGGTTTCGTGCGCGGTGCAGCTGCGCCTTGCAGGTGCCGACCGCGAGCCCCAGCATCGTCGCCGCTTCCTCGTGGCTGTAGCCGTAAATGCCATGCAGCACGACGATGTCGCGCGCGCCCGGAGGCAGGGCCGCGATCGCGCGCTCGAGATCGATCGGTGTCGCTTCGTCCATGTCCTGCTCCGCCGCGAATTCCATCTGCTCTCCGCTATCGTCCGTCAGGCTGACTTCGTTCCGGCCGACGGGGCTTCGCCGCTTTGCCAGCACCGCGTTGACCGCGATCCGGTGCAGCCAGGTGGCGAGGCTGCTGCGGCCCTCGTACCCCGGCAGGCTTCTCCAGGCGTTGACGAAGGTGTCCTGGGTCAGGTCTTCGGCGGCCTGTGGCTCGCCGGCCATGCGCAGGCACAGGCCGTACACCCGTCCGACGTGTTCGCGATAGAGCGCCTCGAAGGCCCGTACATCGCCCTGCCTCGCCAGCACGATCCGCTCGTCCTCGCCCGCCTTGGGCTGCCTGGCCAGGTCCGTCACTCCGCCCCCTGGGGTCCGCAATTCATTCCTTTACATGCCATTGGACGCTCCGGTTGCCCCGGGGGTTGGAATGTACAATCGGCTTCCGGCACCGGCGAGGTTCATCCGTGCAGTTTGCGACCATTACGGGCTGGGGCAAGTGCATGCCGCCGGCCATCCTGACAAACGCCGACCTGGCGACATTCCTCGACACCGATGACGAGTGGATCCAGTCGCGCACCGGTATCCATGAACGACGGGTTTCCCATGTGTCGCTCGGCGAGCTCGCCTACGTCGCCTCCTGCCGCGCACTGGCAGCGGCGGGACTTACCGCCGCCGAACTCGACCTGATCGTCTTCGGCACCTGCAGCATGGACGAGCAGGTGCCGAACATGGCCTCGGGCCTCCAGAAGCGCCTGGGGGCGACCGGCGCGGGCGCAATGGACGTCAACACCGCCTGCACGAGTTTCCTCTACGGGCTGACGACGGCATCCGCGATGATCAAGTCGGGCACCGTGAGCAACGTCCTCGTGATCGGCGGCGAACTGATCGCGCCGCTGATGGACTGGAGCAACCGGAACGTTTCGGTTCTGTTCGGCGACGGATGCGCGGCCGTCGTGCTGCAGGCGACGACGCGCCAGGAAGGCGTGCTGGCCGACAAGCTCGGCTGTTACGGCGACGCGCGCGGCATCCTGCAGGTGCACGGCATGGGCACGAATTACGCCAACCGCGACTGGGTGCTCGGCGACACCGACTGGGTGTTCGACGGCCAGGAAATTTTCAAGCGCGCCGTGGTCGGCATGAGCCGCGCCTGCGAGACCGTCCTTAAGGCGACCGGACTTTCTCCCGCCGACGTGCATCTCGTCGTGCCGCACCAGGCAAACCTGCGCATCATCGAGGCCGTCGTGAAGCGTGCCGGTATTCCGATGGAGCGCTGCTTCGTGAACATCCAGCGCTACGGCAACATGTCGTCCGCGACCGTGCCGGTCGCCCTCGTCGAGGCGCTCGAAAAAGGCCGCGTACTGCCTGGCTGCAATCTGCTGCTGACCGGGTTCGGCGCCGGCCTTTCCTGGTC
>DATKBY010000076.1:0-3415 GCA_035513555.1 Steroidobacteraceae bacterium
CGCAGCTCGCTGACGCGGCGGATGTTCGCCAGCGCAGCGGGCGAACGCTCGGCGCGTGCGGCGAGCAGGTCGTTCGCAATCGCGACGTAGACGTTCTCGAACGGATCGCGTCCGGAAGTATAGCCGTCCTTGTACGCGCGCGTATCGGCAGTGCCTTCATACTCGCGATCGGCGTACCAGACCTTTCCGGTCGCATCCCGCACCGTCACTTCGAGCTTCAGGTAAGCGCCGTTCGATTCGACGATGAGGCCGTCCACCGTGACGTCGAAAGAATCGACCGACGTCGGCACGACGCGTGCCGTGCCCCAGTGGCCGGTGTCTTCCAGCGTGTCGCGCAGCTGCATCGCGATATAGCGCGCCTCGGCGCGGCGGATCTCGGGATAGATGCGCTCCTTGTCCGCGAGATCAGGGTCTTCCTCAACGTCCTTCGGCACGCCCGGGTCAAAGATGTGCACGCCGACGTCGAGCAACTGCTCGGCCGGAATCTCGGTCGTCGCCTGCGTCGCCTGCAGGATCGGCAGCGGCCGGGTTTCCTTGACGCAGCCGCCGGCGATCAGCGCCAGCGCCCCAATCAGCCACAGAATGTTCGGTCGATTCATGCCCACTGTTCCCGCGGAGCGCGCTTCAGCGCCCCCTCTTGTAACGACGGTATTCCTCCCAGAGGGCTTCGCGCAATTCCGGGTCCGTCTCCTTCATGGCCGCCTCACGGATCTGGCGCGCGACAATATCGTCATCCCGGCCGTCCGGAATATCAGCCGGTATCGACGATGGACCCCGACCACCCGCTCCGCCGCCGCCAACGCCGCCCTGCTCCGAGGGCTCGGAATCGCCGCCGTCCGCCGTGCCCGTGCCGGTATTGCCCTTGCTGGTCGATTCGAGGCCACCCGGCGCCCTCGGACCATCGCCGCTGGTATCGCCGCCGCCTCCGGATTCTCCGTCTTCGGCGCCGCCGTCGCCATCGCCCGGCTCGCCGGTGCCGGTCGCGCCCGCCGCCTCGCGTTCCTTTGCGATCGCCGCTTGCGCCGTGCGCACCGCCTCGTCAAACGAGCCAAATGTTTCGTCGAGACGCCGGCCGATCTCCGCGCCGCGGTTGCCGCTGCCCGGTCCGGCGGGGCCTGCGCCCGCGCCTTCGGTTCCGGCGCCTCCCGGCTCGCCGCCTTGGGGACTACCCGCGCTGCCGACGGTGCCGGCGGATCCGCCGGCCGTCGCCCCGCCGACCTGTTCGCCGCCGCCGGGTGTGCCGGCTGCCGGTGCGCCACCGCTGGGTCCGGTCGAGCCCGGAAGACCACTGCCGCTCGAGGTGCCAGTACCCGCAGCGCCCGGCTCACCGCCGCCGGGCGTGCCAGTTTCCGCCGTGCCCGGCTCTCCTGTGCCCGGCGTTCCGGTGCCCGTGCCGGGCACTCCCGGCATCCCACCCGGCAACTTGCCGGCTTCGATGCAGACTTCCACGTCGGTGCCGCTTTCGTCAGTGGCATCGTCGCCGTCAACGTCGTCCTTGCTGATGCAGGGCCTGCCGTCCGGGGTGGTCCCACTCGGGCCGGCGCCACCGCTCGATCCCTGGCTATCGGACTGCGCGCCGCCGCCGGCGCTGCCGCCCTGGCCATCGGTCGAGCCGCCGCGCGCGCCATCATCTTCACTGGGCATCGGAATGGGTGCAGGCGTGCCGCTGCCGGCACCGTCGCTCGGAAACTCGGAAGTCGAACCGCCGCCGGAATCTCCGCCACCCGAAGAACCGCCCGAAGAACCGCCGCCACTGGGCGCGCTGGTAGGCGATTCCGGCCGTGAGGTCGAACTCTGGGTCATGCAACCGGCCAGCAGACTGAGCGCCGCGGCGGTCGCGATGGCAGGTAACAATAATCTGGACTTCATGCTCGTTCTCCCGACCGGGACCGCGCATGCGCGGGACCGGCATAGGGACCCCGTCCTAAAATCTTGGAAAGCCGCCCGAACCGATGGTTCACCGGTGTTTGGGCGGGTTCTGTCATCAGCCGCCTTCGCGAACGACCGAAGGATCGTCGCCGCGCAGGAATGCACCTAGCTGCGTCGCCAGGCGATCGCAGGCCGTGCCCTGCACGCGCGCGATAAAGGGCAACGGCAGGACCACGCCGACCAGCGCCGACGTGCCCGTCACGTTGGTCGAGACCGAACCCGCGGTCTTCGCCGTACTGATGTCCCAGACGACCGCCTGGTAGTCGGATTCCTTCTCCCACCAGCCAAAGCCAATGCAGCCGCCGCCGGCGGGACCGATCGTGCAGGTCAGGCTTCCGCCGCTGTCGATCTGGCGCGTCGCGCCATCGACCCAGATCAGATAACGCACGCCGCTCTCCGCGATGCGATCCGCAACGGCATCGCGCGCGAGGAGCTTGGTCACGCCCTCCGGACGCTGCGGCGCGGTCGATGGCTCGAGCCAGGGAAACATCGAATCGACAAAGGCATCGTTCGCGACGACCTGGATGCCGGTTGCCTTGTTCATCTTGTCGCCGACGCAGTCCATGAAGTCGTCTTCGGCCGTGATGCCTTCGACGTGCGGCTTCGCGAGCAGCACGACGGCTTCGTGCGCCTCGATATTGGTGGCCGTGTTACGGTCTTCCTCGAGCCGCGCGGTCATGCAGCCGGTAATCAGCAGCAGCGTGGCGGCGCCGGCACCTGCCTGACGCAACGACCGAAGGTTCTGGCGCGTCATGCGGCGGCTCCCTGGCGTGCGATGGATAGTCGATTCGAGTATACGCCGCGACTACCACAGTTCCATCTGACCTGGGTTCCGGCTTGGCGGGCGGAAAAAAGCGGTCGACAGCGGGTTGCCCCGGTGCTTGCCGAGGCCCGCGCGGCGGCAGCTTTCGTCAAATCGCCGTCGCAGCAGCTCGGCCCAGGGGCCGTGGCCCCGCATGCGGTGCCCGAACCGCGGATCGTTGTCGCGGCCGCCGCGCAGTTCACGGATACGGCTTCTGACGCGATTGGCGCGGTCCGGGTAATGCGTGTCGAGCCATTCATAGAACAGGTCCCTGACTTCTCCCGGCAAGCGCAACAGCACATAACCCGCCGTGGTCGCGCCGGCCGAAGCCGAAGCCTCCACGACGCGCTCGAGTTCGTGATCGTTGATGGCCGGCACGACTGGGGCGAACATCAGCCCCGCCGGGATTCCCGCGGCCGCCAGCTTCGAGATCGCGGCCAGCCGGGCCGCCGGCGACGCCGCACGCGGCTCCATGCGGCGTTTCAATTCGTCATCGAGCGTAGTCACACTGACAAAGACGCGGACCAGATGTTCCGCGGCGAGCGGCTTCAACAGGTCGATATCGCGCACGACCAGCGCGGATTTGGTCACGATCGTCACCGGGTGGTGGCTTTCGACCATCACTTCGAGCAGGGAACGCGTGATTCCGAGGCGCTTTTCCAGCGGCTGGTAGGGATCGGTATT
>DATKBY010000077.1:0-2334 GCA_035513555.1 Steroidobacteraceae bacterium
CATTTTGTTGTGCCTGAACAACACCGGGTCCCCGACAACGATCATGATGACGGTTGCGTTATGTGAAGGTTTTCGCATACAGCCGCTCCCCGATCCGTTACCGTTTTGCTGGGCAATTCCATGCGCACGGAAGCCGGGCACCATGGGCGAATTCGACAAGTTCAAGAAGATCTCGACCGACGCGAAGGAGTTGTCGCACTTCTCCGAAGAGCAGCGGCTCGGGCACGGCCGCATCGAATTCGACGAACTCGGCAACGCGATCTGGGTCCCGAACCAGGGCGCAACCGGCGACGACGTGATGCGCCTCCTGCTCAACGATCCGAACCTCGCATTCAGCGATGAACACAGCGAGGGCACGCAACGGCGCATTCAGCCGAACCAGCAGGGCGTCAAGAAAGGCTACGATCCTTACGACAGCGGCCTGCTGGTCAAGAAAGAGTGGAAGAAGAAAAAGGACCTGCGCAAGCTGTCCAGCTGGATCAAGTCCCGGAAGCCAAAAGACGAATAGCGCTTATTGACCGCGCGTGATCTCACGCGCAGGCTCGGCCGATGAATGAGCTGACGCTCGTCATCGGCACCCGCAATTACAGTTCCTGGTCCCTGCGGCCCTGGCTGCTGCTGCGCCATCTCGGTCTCGCATTCGCCGAGCGGCAGTACCATTTCGGCACGCCGGAATTCGACAGCGAAGTCCCGAAGCTGTCGCCGACGCGGTTGGTGCCGGTCCTGATCCACGGCGAAAGGCGCGTCTGGGAATCGCTTGCCATCTGCGAGTACGCGTCGGAACTCGCGGATGGACGCGGCTGGCCCGCCGATCGCGGATTGCGGGCAAGCGCCCGGTCGGTCGCGACCGAGATGCATTCAGGATTCCACGCGCTGCGCGCCGCCTGCCCGATGAACGTGCGTGCAACCGGCCGTCAGGTGCTGATGACTCCGCCGCTTACCCAGGACCTCGCCCGCATCGACGCGATATGGTCCGGCTGCCGTCGCGACAACGGTGAACGCGGTCCGTATCTTTTCGGCGAGTTCAGCATCGCCGACGCGATGCACGCGCCGGTCGTCCTGCGCATACGCAGCTACGGCCTGCCGCTGTCCGAGCTCGCGGCGCGTTACCGGGACACCCTGCTTGCCGACCCGCCGCTGCAGGAATGGATCGAGGCCGCCTGCGTTGAAACCGTCGTCGTGCCCCATGAGGAAGTCGGTGCCGGCGCCTGAGCAGGCGGCAGGGATGTCCTGGGCGAGCGCCATCGGACTCGGCGCGCGCATCGAAGCCGCGGCCACCGGCACGGCAGGCCAGCTTGCGGCCGCATTCGAAGGGCGGAAGCCGGACCTCGCGATCGTGTTCGCATCGTCCGCCTACGGCCAGTCGATCGAGGATCTGCCGCAGATTTTGCGCTCGCTGCTCGGCGACTGCCTGCTGTTCGGCTGCAACGCGACCGGCCTCATCGGCGGCGGCATCGAGGAAGAGGAGGAGCCGGGCATCGCGGTTTTGTGCGGACGCCTGCCCGACGTCACGCTCTCGACGCTGCACCTCGAGCAGGCGACGCTGCCGTCGCTCGCGGCTTCGCGCGAACACTGGTGGCGAAAACTGGACCTCGGGCCCGAATCGTCGGCGAGTTTCGTGCTGCTTGCCGACGCCGCGACGTTCGACGCGGAAACCTGTGCGCGGGGCCTCGATCGCGCGTATCCGGGAGCCCCCGTGATCGGCGCGCTATCAACCGGCTCCCGGGCGCCTGGGGCCGCGCGACTGCTGGCGAATGGCAGCCTGCAGAGCGCCGGCGCCGTGCTGCTCGCGCTCACCGGTAATGTCGTCATCGACCCGGTGCTCGCGCAGGGATGCAAGCCGATCGGGGACCCGCTGTTCGTGACTGCCTGCGACGGCAACCTGATCAGCGAACTCGACGGCCGCCGCCCGAAGGAATTGCTGACGGCCCTGTTCACGCAGCTCGACGAGCCGGATCGCACCGGCTTCGGCGATTCGCTGTGCATCGGCTTCGCATTACCGGGTCCCCGGCAGAGCGTGGGCGCCGGCGATTTCCTGATCCGGAACGTGCTCGGGCTCGATCCGGACACGGGCGCGCTGTGGGTCGGCGCACGGCTCGCGCCGAATGCGATCGTGCAATTCCACCTGCGCGACGGCGGCATCGCGTCGCAGGAACTCGAATCCCGTCTCGGCGAATCGCTCACGGCGCGTCCGCCGCCGGAGGCGGCGCTGCTCTTCGCCTGCGCCGGTCGCGGCCGGCACCTGTTCGGCATCACCGGACATGACTCCGGAACGCTGCGCCGCCGGATCGACATTCCGGTCGCCGGCATGTTCAGCGCCGGCGAGATCGCGCC
>DATKBY010000078.1:0-78220 GCA_035513555.1 Steroidobacteraceae bacterium
TCGCGATCAGCTCGTCCTCTTCGAGGCCGCCTTCGGCCCAGTCGGTCGACGACAGGCGCACCGACAGGGGCCGCTCCGCCGGCCAGGCCGCCCGTACCGCGGTCGCGACTTCGAGCGGGAAACGCAGGCGATTCGCGACCGGCCCGCCGTAGGCATCCTTGCGCAGATTGGTCAGCGGCGACAGGAAACTCGCGAGCAGATAGCCGTGCGCCATGTGCAGCTCGAGCATGTCGAATCCGGCCTCGGCGGCGAAGCGCGTGCTCCTGACGAAGTCCGCCAGCACGCGGTCCATGTCGGCGCGGTTCATCTCGCGCGGCGGCGCGCTGATGCCCTCGAGATACGGCAGCGGCGACGGCGCGATCGTCTCCCAGTTGCCCGCGCGCAGCGGATGGTCGTCGTCCTCCCATCCGAGTTGCGTCGAGCCCTTGCGGCCGGAATGCCCCAGCTGCATGCAGAGCTTCGCGCGGCTGTGGCGGTGCGCAAAATCGACGATGCGACGCCACGCGTCGCGCTGCGCCTCGTTCCAGATCCCCGTGCATCCCGGCGAGATACGGGCGTCGGGCGAGGTGCAGGTCATCTCCGTGTACACGAGGCCGGCCCCGCCGGTCGCGCGCGCGCCAAGATGCACGAGATGCCAGTCGCCCGGCATGCCGTCCTCGGCCGAGTACTGCGCCATCGGCGAGACAACGATGCGGTTCTCGAGCGTCATGCCGCGCAGCTCGAACGGCAGGAACATCGGCGGGCGCGGACTCGGCGCGCCGGCTCGGGCGGCGAGCCGGGCCTCGACGTCGGCGACGAACGACGGATCGCGCAGGCGGAGGTTCGCGTGGCCGATGCGCTGGCTGCCGGTCAGCAGGCTGTAGGTGAACTGCCAGGGCTCGAGGCGCGTGTAGCGCGCCACCTCCTCGAACCAGCGCATGCGGTTGCGCGCCGCGCTTTGCAGCTTCAGTGCTTCAGTCGAACGCTCCTCCTGGTAGGCCGCGAGAGCGGACGGAATATCGGCTGCGCCCGCCGTCCGCGCGACGAGCGAGATGGCGTCCTCCATCGCGAGCTTCGTGCCGGAGCCGATCGAGAAATGCGCCGTGTGTGCGGCATCGCCGATCAGCACGCGGTTGCCGTGGTGCCAGCGCTTGCAGAGCACGCGCTGAAAATTGAGCCAGGCGGAGCCACGCAGGTGCGCGGCATTGCTCATCAGACGATGGCCGCCGAGGTATCTCGCGAACAGTTTCTCCGAGAAGGCGATCGATTGCGCATGGTCCGCGCGGTCGAGTCCGTGCGCGCGCCAGGTTTCCTCGCGGGTCTCGACGATGACGGTCGAGAGATCCCTGCTGAACTGATAGGCGTGAATCTGGAACCAGCCGTGCTCGGTCCGCTCAAACGCAAAGGTAAACGCCGGGAACGGCTTCGTCGTGCCGAGCCAGATGTAGCGGCATTCGCGCGTGTCGATGTCGGGTTCAAAGATCGCCTCATGGCGCTTGCGCGTGCGGCTGTTGACGCCGTCGGCGGCGACGACGAGATCCGCCTCCGCGAACGGCGCGTCGTCTTCGATCTCCTGCTGGAAATGGTGCCGGACGCCGAGCTCGGCGCCGCGTTCCTGCAGGGTGGCGAGCAGGCGCTTGCGCTCGATGCCGCAGAAGCCGTGGCCGCCGGTCGTCACGGTGGTTCCGCGGTAATGGACGTCGATGTCGTCCCAGTGGTGGAAGCTGCCGGTGATCGCGGCGTGGGACCGGCCGTCCGCGGCCTGGAAGCCCTCCATCGTGCGGTCCGAGAACACGACGCCCCAGCCGAAGGTGTCGTCCGGGCGGTTGCGCTCGTAGACCTCGACCTGGGTCCGCGGCAGCGCCTTGCGGAACAGGATCGCTGCGTACAGGCCCGCCGGGCCTCCGCCAAGACAAACGATGCGCTTCATGGCCGGGTGTCCATGCCGGCTGATATTACAGATCTCAATAGTTTAAATGTCAACTAATAAGTCGGGGACTGCGACGGCGGCCACAAAGGGGTCGCATCCGTTTGCAAAGGGGACGTGCAAAGGGGACGCACCCCTTTGCAAACCTGGCAATGGGATGCGACCCCTTTCAGGGCTGGCGGAGCGCTTTGCGCTGGAGCTTGCCCGTGGCGGTCTTGGGCAGCGCGTCCATGAACTCGATCGTGCGCGGGTACTTGTAGGGCGCGATGCGCTGCTTGACGAAGTCCTGCAGCTCCCGGACGAGGGCGATATCCCCCGCTCTTCCGGGGGCGAGCACGACGCAGGCTTTCACGACCGTGCCACGCTCCGGATCCGGCGCGCCGATCACGGCGCATTCGCGCACGGCCGGATGGGCTAGCAGCGCCCACTCCACTTCGGGCCCGGCGATGTTGTACCCGGCCGAGACGATCATGTCGTCGGCACGCGCGACGAACCAGAAATAGCCGTCCTCGTCCACGCGGTAGATATCGCCCGTGACATTCCAGCCGAACTGCACGTAGTCGCGCTGGCGGTCGTCGTCGAGATAACGGCAACCCGTCGGGCCGGTCACGGCGAGCCTGCCGGTGCTGCCGCGCGGCAGCGGCTGGCCAAGCGGATCCAGAACGCAGGCGCGATAGCCCGGCAAGGGCTTGCCGGTCGCGCCCGGGCGGATGTCCTCGCCTGCGGCTGAGATGAAGATGTGGATGATCTCGGTGGCGCCGATGCCGTCGATGATCCGAATGCCGGTCTCCTGGTACCAGAGATCGGAGATGGCCTTCGGCAGGAATTCGCCCGCCGAGACGCAGCGCTTCAGCGATGAGAGATCGCGCCCCGCCAGCTCGCCCGCGAGCGCGCGATACGCGAACGGCGCGGTGAAAAGGCAGGTGACGCGGTGTTTCTCGATCGCGGCGAGGATGGTTGCCGGCGACGGCGCTTCGATCGGCACGGCGGCCGCGCGGAAGCGCAGGGGAAACACGAGCAGCGCGCCGAGCCCGAACGTGAAGCCGAGCGGCGGGCTGCCGGCGTAGACATCGCCGGGCGCGGTTTTCAGCAGGTGGCGTGCGACCACGTCCGCCATTGCGAGCACGTCGCGATGAAAATGGATGCAGGCCTTTGGCTTGCCGGTCGTGCCGGACGTGAATGCCAGCAGGCAGATGTCCTCCGACGCCGTTTCCACGTTTACGAAGCGGTCCGAGGCCGCGGCCATTCGCGCTTCCAGATCGCCGTTGCCCCAGGCGATGACGGTGCTGAGGCCTTCACTGCCAGCCGCGGCATTCTGCAGTTCCATGAGCAGGCGCTGGTCGCAGAGCGCGAATGCGGGCTGCGATTTCAGGATGATGGCGCCGAGCTCGGGCGCGCGAAGCATCGGCATCGTCGTCACGGCAATCGCGCCCGCCTTCATCACGGCAAGCCAGGCGGCGAACAGCTCCGGGCCGTTAAAACCGCGGAGCAGCACGCGGTTGCCGGGAACGACGCCCGCGGCCACGAGCACGTTTGCGATGCGGTTGGCGCGAGCGAGCAGTTCGGCATAGCTGATTGCGCCGGCGTCCGTCAGCAGCGCGGGGCTGTCCCCCCGCCCTTCCGCGATGGCGTCGTCAAGCAACACCGTCGCGCAATTCAGCCGGTCCGGATAGCGCAACTCCGGCAGATCGAAATGCAGCCGCGGCCACTGCTCCTTTGGCGGCAGCCTGTCCCGTGCAAACGTGTCCACGGCGGCATTCTACTAAAGGGGACGCAACCCTTTACGCTCGTGCGCGGAATAAAGGGATGCGTCCCCTTTAATGAGCGTAAAGGGTTGCGTCCCCTTTAGAATCCTCCGATGGCGGCATATCTCGAGGCAGAACAGGAACTGGCGCGTCTGGTAAGGCGCGCGGCCGGCATGCGCGGCGGGCCGCGTGCGCTGATCCTGCCGGGCATCATGGGCTCGACCATCGGGCGGCTGCGCAAGGACGGCACCGAAGACATCACCTGGTTCGACCCGTTCGAGATCGCACAGGGCCAGATCACCAAGCTCGCGCTGCCGGACGGCCTGCGTTACACGCCGCTCGGCGTCATGCGCTTCGCTTACGAGCGCCTGCGGCTGGTGCTGCGGATCGCGGGCTTCGATGCCGCATTCCATCCCTATGACTGGCGCCGTGACTTCGCCTCGAGTGGCGAGCAGCTCATCGCCCGGCTGGTCAGTGAGCGCCGCAAGGACGTGATCCTGATCGGCCACAGCATGGGCGGCCTCGTCGCCCGCGCCGCGCTCGCACACGAAGGCGCGGACCGCATCGGCCGCGTCATCCAGCTCGGCACGCCGAACCGCGGCGCTTTCGTCGCCGTGCAGGCGCTGCGCGGCACTTACCCTCTCGTGCGTCGCGTCGCGATGCTCGACCTGCACCACGACGCCGGCGAGATCGCGGAAAAAGTGCTGACGACGTTCCCCGGTCTCTGCAGCATGCTGCCAGCGGCCGCCACCTGCAAGGACTTCGATCCATTCGACGCCACGCACTGGCTCGACGGGCCGCGCCCGAGCGTCATGCTGCTGAAAGACGCGGCGCTCGCCATCGAGGCGCTGCCGCCGCCGGATGAGCGCTTCGCGCTGATCGCGGGCCATGGTCAGGACACCGTCACCTGCCTGCGCCGCCGCAACCGCAAGCTCGAGTTCGGCCGTAGCCCCGCCGGCGACGGCACCGTGCCGCTCGCGCTCGCGCACTGGCCGGGCCTGCCGGCCTGGTATGTCGAGGAAGCCCACGGCTCCCTGCCGGGCAATGTCGAAGTCGGTCGTGCCGTCGTCGATCTCGCGCGCGGCGAAACGACGGACACGCTGCCGCATGTGCTGCCGCGTAGCCGCGGCGTGCCGGTGCTCTGGCAGGAAGACACGCGTGCGGCGCCCGATCCGAAGATCGCCTGGTCGGATCTCTCCGAGCGCGAACAGCGCGAGTTCCTGCACGAGTTCGTCGACAGCGCCCAGCCGCCGTCAGCGCCGATCCCGGGCACCGAGCGCGGCGCGGCCGTGAAGCCGGTCGAACTCGCTTTCGTCGAAGGCAGCATCACCCAGAGCAGCGCCGGCGCGATCGTGCTCGGCGCCTTTGCAAACGTTGAACCCGCGGGCGCGGCGCTGGCGATCGACCGCATCCTGCAAGGCGCGATCAGCGACCTCGCGCGCCGCCGCGCCATCAGCGCTGCCGCCGGTGAAGTCTTCGTGCTGCCCGTCGGCCGTCGCGGCCTCGCCGCGCGGCTCGTCGTCTTCGCGGGGCTCGGTGCATTCGGCCGCTACGGGCCGGACGTGCAGCGGCTCGCCGCGACCAACGTCACGCGCACGCTCGCGCTCGCGGGCGTCGATGATTTCGCGATGGTGCTCTGGGGCACGGCCTCGGGCGCCGAGCCGACCGCGGCCGCGCGCGCGCAGATCGAGGGCGTGCTGACCGCGCTCGCCGATCTGGCGCCGGAGATGCGCCTGCGCCGCATCACCATCATCTCGCGCAACGCCGCGCGCCTGACGGCTGCACGAAACGTCGCGGAGGACCTGCTGCGCCTGCATCCGGCCGCGCGGCTCCTGAAGCTGATGCCGGACCGCAAGTCGGCCCGCAAGCCCGCACGCCCCCCGAAAGTGACCGCGACGCCGCTCGCCTGGCTTTTCGTCCAGCAATCGGCGACCCAGATGCAGGTCTCGCTGCTCGGCCCCACGCCGAAGGCGACCGCGCTCGTCGGCACGCGGCGTCTCGACCTGCGCGCGCTCGAGCGCGAGCATGCGCGGCTAGCGCCCGGCATGCCGCTTGCCGAGCTCGAAAGCTTCGGCGAGCGGCTGAGCGAACTGCTGCTGCCCGATGAGATCGCCGCCGCGCTGCCTGCGATCCAGGCCGTGCCGCTGGTCGTCGTGCACGACCGCGCGAGCGCCCACTGGCCCTGGGAAGCGCTCTGCATCGGTGGCTGGGCTCCGGCCGCGACCCGGGGCCTGAGCCGCCGCTACGCAGCGGAGGGCATGTCGGTCGCGAAATGGCGCGAGCAGCGCCGGCGGGAACGCGAATTCAACGTGCTGCTGGTCGTGAACCCGACCGGCGACCTGCCCGGCGCGGTCGAGGAAGGTCAGCGTGTCGCGAAGATGCTCGCGCAGCTCGAAGGCGCCGGCATCACCGTCGTCCGCGGCGGCGACGCCACGCGCACGCGCCTGCTCGCCGAATTCCGCTCCGGCGATTACGACGCGATCCATTTTGCCGGTCATGCGTACTTCGACCCGGGCGCGCCGGCCTCGAGCGGCATCCTCTGCGCGGGGGGCCGCGTGCTGTCCGGCGCCGACCTGGCGGCGCTCGAATCGGTGCCGGCGCTCGTGTTCTTCAATGCCTGCGAATCCGCGCGGCTGCGCACGACGATCAAGCCGCTGCGGCAACTCGACCGCAGCATCGGCTTTGCCGAGGCCTTCCTGCGCGGCGGCGTCGCGAACTTCATCGGCACCTGGTGGCCGGTGTCCGATACGGCGGCGACCGCCTTCGCCGGCACGCTCTACCGCGACCTCGCGAAGGGACGCTCGATCGGCGACGCGCTGAATGCCTCGCGCGCGGCTGTGCGCGCGCTCGCCTCTGCCGACTGGGCGAACTACCTGCACTACGGCAGCTACGATTTCTCGCTGAAGCAGGACCGCTAGGCCGGCGCCATGGGACACATCGCGAGCCTGCACGTCTATCCGGTCAAGTCCTGCCGCGGCATCGACGTCACGGACGCGCTCGTGACGCCGACCGGCCTCGAGTGGGACCGGCGGTGGATGATTCTCGCCGCTCGAAACAGATTCGTTACGCAGCGCACCCACCCGAAACTCGCAACCCTCACGGTCGCCGTCGGCGGCGGCCGGCTCACGCTATCCGCTGAGGGCTATGGTTCGGTCAGCGTCGACGTGCAGCAGGTGGGCGAATCCCGGCGCACGCGCGTCTGGCATGACGACTGCAACGGCCTCGACGCCGGCGACGAACCCGCCGCCTGGCTTTCGCGTGTGCTCGACGAGCCGATGCGGCTCGTCCGCATCGATCCGGCCGTACCGCGGAACGCCAACCAGAAATACGCCGGCGCCGAACCGCAGCCCCTCACGTTCACGGACGGTTATCCCGTCCTGATGATCTCGCGGGCATCCCTGGACGCGCTCAATCGCCGCCTGCCGGCGCCGATTCCGATGGGCCGGTTCCGGCCGAATGTCGTGATCGACGATGTCCCCGAACACGCCGAGGACGCGATGGTGCTGTTCCGCTTCGGCAAGGTCGTGCTGCGCGGCGTCAAGCACTGCACGCGCTGCACCGTCACGACCACCGATCAGCGGACCGGCGCGCGCGATCCGCATCAGCAGCCGCTGCGCACGCTTCACAAGTACCGGCACGACCGGGTGCTGCGCGGCGTGACCTTCGGCCAGAACTGCACGCTGCATGCCGGCGTCGGCGAAAGGCTCGCGGTCGGCGCGGCCCTTTCGATCGAACCCTACCAGGCATAACGCACGCGGTAGGTCACGACCGCTTCGCCGCCCGCGGCCACGCGCACCGGGAATTCCACGGTCCGCGCGTCCTTCTTCTCCGAAGGGATCGACTGCTCGATCAGCGACCACTGGCTCCAGCGATACAGGTTCTCGCGCACGATCACCTCGACCGCCTGATCCTTGTGGTTGCGCAGCTTGATCTCGAAGGCCTCTTCCATGACGCGGCCTTTCGTGTTCAGCACGAAGTCCGTCTGACGGCGCTCGCCGACGACGTCGAATGCGGTGCCGAGCTTGACGCGCACGTCCTCGTCCTTCGGCGTGTGGTCGATCCTGTCCTCGCCGATGAATTCCAGGCTGCTGTCGGCCTTGTCCTGCTGCGACACGCGGATGCGTCCCGCGGGCAGCGGCATGCCCATGCCGGATGCTTTGTCGTTCCGGAACGAGAGCCATACGTCCACTTTCGTGTTTGAGGACGGGCCGAACTCGCGGTCCATCATCGGCCCGCCGTAGTAGCCGCTGAAATCCGCGTCGTAGTAGACGAGCCGCTTCTTTGCCGGCACGCGCGTCGCCTGGCTGAAGAGCTCGAGCTGCTTGGTCGAACTGTTCGGGATCGTCGCAGGCCGGCCGAGCGTATAGAGGTGATACTCGAAGAACGCCTTCTCCTCGAAGCCCGCAGCCGAATCGGCCGTCATTGCCATCTCCTCCACGCGCGCCCGCATGAGTTTCTGTTCCGGCCGCACGCGATTGACGTCGCCCGCGATCAGCTTGAGCTTCGCGTCTTCATAGCGCGCACCGGACTGGTTCAGCAGGCTCACCCAGGCGCCGACATCGACAAAACCGGAATTGGCATCCGCGCCTTCGGAGAAGATCAGGTTGTAATCGGCCCACCAGGTGATGCCGCCGGTCTGATAGGACACGCGCGAGCGATGCGTGCCGCCCTTCGCGGAGACCACGTCCCATTCGAGCGTCGGGCGTGTGATCAAGCCGCCCGGCAGTTCGCCGAAGCGCATGTTGCTCCATTCGCGCAGCGCGTGGATCTGCCCATCGGCACCGCGGAGCACCAACCCGTCGTTTGACGAGAGCAGCGTGCCCTCGATCACCTTCACGCCGTCGCCCCGCTGCTGCTCGACGCTGACGGACCGATCGATGTACTTCGACAGCAGCTTGTCCTGGCTGACCAGGTCGAACTGGAAGTTCTGCTCCAGCACCTTGGTGCCTGATGGATCCGTCAGCGAAAGGAACTGCACGGTGGTCGGGTCGAGCAGCGCCGCGACGTTCGTCAGCTTGAAGGTGCTCCGCCCGCGCTCGAGCTCGAGATCGCGGTCGAGGCGAACCAGCGCGAATCCCGGCAGCGCATTCCCCGGCGGCGAGCCCATGCCCGGCAGCGGCCGGTACCATTCGGCCGGGATGCCGCCCGGCTGCGCCGAGCTGTAAACAGTGAGCGACACCTGCGGTTCGGCCGCTATTGCATTTAGCGCGAACAAAACGCCGGCTGCCAGCAGGCCGGAACGAACGGACAAGGACTTCATGACAGGCCCTCCTTGGGCTGCATTTGCATAGAATAACGGAGCGGGTCTCGGAGTCGGGTCAATGCGGGTTGAAAATTTCCCCTGGATCGAGAGGCTGCAGCGGCCGGAAGTCCTGCTCGCCGGGATCGGCCTGATCCTGCTGCTGTTACTGACGGTTCTTTTTGTCTTCTGGCGCTGGGGCATCACGCAGGACCGCTTCGAGATGCTCGAACAGCAGGCCGCCGAGGGATTCATCCAGGCGCCGTCGTCCACGCGGACGGTCAAGATCGATCCACGCGTGTCACGGCAGATCGGCATCGATGGCAGCGGCCTGCCGCAGCGCATCGATCTCCTGCTCAATGCACGCAGCAATCGCTATCACTTGTTTCGCGTAAGCCTGCTGCGCGACGACGGCACCCTCATCCTGCACGCCGATCGGCTGGTGCGGGATTCGAACTTCGATCTCAGGCTGTCGTTCAATACGTCGGTGCTACCGAACGGCCAGTACCGGATCCGGGTTGAAGGCTACGAGCGCAGTGGCGAACTGGAGAGATTCGACGAGGCGCGGATGAGCGTGGTTGGACGATAGTCAGGTCGGCAGTAAGGACCTCACCCCCACCCCTCCCGCAACATGCTGATCGGTGGATGATTGACGACGCCGCGCGCGGCGAACGTGCCCGCTCCGCCGACGATCACCGCGCCTGCGACCAGGCCGATTACCCAGACCCAGGGATCGACCGTGTACTCGAGGTCAAACACTTTCTCCGCCAGCACCCAGCCGACGACCGTCGCGCCGACCGCTGCCAGCACGCCTGACAGCATCCCGAGCGCGGTGAACTCGGAGGCGACGCCGGCGAGTACGACGCGCCGGCGCGCGCCCAGTGTCCGGAGCATCGCGCTTTCGTAGCGGCGTTCGTCGCGGGTGGACTGGATCGCGGCGAGCAGCACCGTGATGCCGGCCGCGAGCGTGAACAGGAATACGTACTGCACGGCAAGCGAGGCGCGGTCGATCACGTCACGTACCTGCGCCAGGATCGCCTCGATGTCGAACACCGACACCGAAGGGAAGCGCCGCACCAGGTCCACGAGCACCCGCCGCTCTTCCTGGTTAAGCTGCATGCTGGTGAGCCAGGTGCCGGCGAGCCCGTCCAGCGTCTCCGGCGGGAACACGAGGAAGAAGTTGGGCCGGAAGCTGTCCCATTGCACTTCGCGGAAACTTGCCACCTCCGCTTCGAGTGATTCGCCGGCAACGTCGAAAGTCAGCTTGTCGCCGAGCGCGAGGCCGAGTTCCTCCTGGTATTCGCTCGCGACCGACACGATCCCCTTGCCGTAATCCTCCTCGGTCCACCAGTCACCAGCGGTGATGCGGTTGTCCACCTGCGGCTCCGCCGACCAGGAGAGATTCTGCTCGCGGTCGGCGAATCCGCGGCCCCGGTCGGTCGTGAACCGGAGATCCTCGACCGCCTTGCCATTGATCTCGGTCATGCGCGCGCGGATCATCGGAAACAGCGTCGGCTTCGGCAGGCCGCGCTCGACGGCGAAGCGCTCGAATTCCTCGGCCTCCGATACCGGAATGTTGATCATGAAGAAGTTCGGCGTGTCCGGCGGCAGGCTCGCGCGCCAGTTCTCGAGCAGGTCGTTGCGCACCACCGCGAGCAGCAGCAGCACCATCAGGCTCAACCCGAACGCGACGACCTGAACCACGCTGTCGCGCCGGCGCCGCGCGAGATTCGCAAGTCCATAGCGCCAGGCGACACCTACCGCGCCGCGCAGCCTGCCGGCCGCGCGCACCAGCAGCCAGCCGGCGCCATAGAGAATGGCGAGCGTCGCGCCGATGCCGCCGGCGACATAGATCACGAGCTTGGTATCGCGCACCAGCCAGAACATCACGCCGAGCAGCGCGGCGACCGCGATGCCGTAGGTGAACGTGTACCGGAGCTTCGGCGGATCGAGATTGCGGCGCAGGACGCGCGCCGGCGGCACGCGCTTGAGCTGCAGCATCGGCGGCAATGCAAAGCCGATCAGGATCGCGAGCGCCGTGACCACGCCCAGGATGGCGGGCGCGGTGCCCGGCGGCGGCAGGTCCGTTCGCACGATGTCCCCGAGCAGCCAGACCAGCGACAGCTGCGCGAGATAACCGAATCCGCTGCCGAGGATCGCCGATATCACCGCGAGCAATCCGAGCTGGATGATCGTGACCTGCAGCACCAGCGCCTGCGTGGCGCCCATGCACTTCATCAGCGCCACGTTGTCCAGATGGCGCCGCGTGTAGCGCCGCGCGGCCATCGCGACCGCGACCGCCGCGAGCAGCACGGTGATCATCGCGGACAGGTTCAGGAACCGGCCGGCCCGTTCGGTCGAAGACTGGATCTGCGGGCTTTCCTCGGAAACATCGACCAGGCGCTCGCCCTCCTCCTTGCGCTCGGAAAGGATCGTCCTGAACTGCCGGATGTCGTCGGGGTCTCCGGCGAAAAGCAGCGAATAGGCTGCACGGCTGCCCGGTCCGAGCAGCTCGGTGGAATCCAGGTCCTCCAGCGGAATCAGGAGCGATGGCGCGAGATCCACGAAGGCCGAGCCCTGGTCGGGACGGTAGGCGAGCACCTGCGTCACCGTGAAGTTCTCGGCGCCGATGTTGACCACGTCGCCGATCTCCGCGCCGAGCCGCGCGAGCAGGCGCGAATCGAGCCAGACCTCGCCGCGGCCGGGCAGGCTCGCGGTCTCGAACGCCTCCGCGAACGGAACGTCCGAAATCTTGAGGCGGCCACGCAGCGGATAACCCGGCCCCGCGGCACGCACCGCGGCGATCGAGGAATCCCCGCCGAAGAAGACGACGCTCGGGAACGACACCGTGCGCGCGGTCGCGAGGTTGTGCTCGGTCGCCAGTTTTTCGTACGCGGGGTCCGGCGATCTCCCCGAGCGCAGCCGCAGGTCGGCGGCGATGACCTCGGAGGCGCGCTGCGCTACCGCCTGACCGATGCGGTCGGTGAAGAATCCGACGCCGGTGAGGGCCGTCACGGCGATCAAGAGCGCCAGCAGCAGCACCGCGAGCTCGCCCGAGCGCCAGTCGCGCATCAGCGCCAGCATCGCGAAGCGCAGTGCCCGCATCAGTGCACCAGCCGCCCGGCATCCATCCTGATCACACGGTCGCAGCGTTCCGCGATCTCGCGATCGTGGGTGACGAGCACGAGCGTCGTGCCGGTCGCCTGGTTCAGCTCGAACAGGAGATCGATCACGCGCGCGCCGGTCGTCGTGTCGAGATTGCCGGTCGGTTCGTCCGCGAACAATACGGCCGGGCGCGTGACGAAGGCGCGCGCGATCGCGACGCGCTGCTGCTCGCCGCCCGAGAGTTGCCGCGGATAGTGGCCCAGCCGTTCGGCGAGTCCGACCTGCGTCAGCACCTCGCGCGCCGCCGCGCGCGCATCGGCGCGGCCGGCGAGTTCGAGCGGCAGCATGACGTTCTCGAGCGCGGTCAGCGACGGAATCAGGTGAAACGACTGGAACACGAAGCCGACGTGCTTCGCGCGCTCGGCGGCGCGGCCGTCTTCATCCAGCGCCGACAGTTCGATGCCTTCCAGCCAGACGGCGCCTTTGGTCGGCTCGTCGAGGCCGGCCAGCAGCGCAAGCAGCGTCGACTTGCCGGCGCCGGAAGCCCCGACGATTGCCACCGTTTCACCCTCGCCGACCGCCAGGTCGACGTCGTTCAGGATCGTCAGCCGGCCCTCGGGGCTCGACACCTCCTTGTGCAAACTTCTGGCTTCAAGCACTGTCTTCCTGTCCATGCGACTGATCATCGGTCTCCTGTCATGTCTGCTCGCCGTGTCGGCTGCGCCGACGCAGGCCGCCGGACCGCCGGTCATCCTGGTGGTCGGCGATTCGCTGTCGGCTGGCTATGGGCTCGCCCCCGGGCAAGGCTGGGTGTCGCTTCTGCAGCAACGGCTGAAGAAAGAAGGTTACGGTCACCGCGTCGTCAATGCCAGCGTAACGGGCGAAACCACCGACGGTGGCGTCCAGCGCCTCGACCGCGCGCTGGTCACGCACCGGCCGGCCATCGTCATCATCGAGCTCGGCGGCAACGACGGGTTGCGGGGCCTGCCGGTTTCTCGCGTGCGCGCCAATCTCGAACTCCTGATCACCAAAAGCCAGGCCGCGGGCGCCGAGGTGCTGCTGCTTGCGATCCGCGTTCCCACGAACTACGGCCCGCGCTATGGCAATTCGTTCCAGCAGATCTACAGCGATCTCGCCAGGCGTTACCGCATCGGCGTCGCGGCACTGGTCAGCGACGACATCGCGCTCAACCTGGCGTACTTCCTGCCGGACGGCATTCATCCGAATGCGAAGGCCCAGCCGATCCTGCTGGGCAATGTCTGGGGCCAGCTCGCGCCGCTCTTGCGCCCCTAGGCAAACCCGCGTCAAATCGGAACGATCGCCGGCGCAACGACCCCGGCGCTATTTTGCATTGCAACAATGAATGATGCTACAGCTTCCGGCGCTCCCGGCGACAGGTTCTGGCTGAAGGACTATCCGGCCGGCGTGCCGGCCGAGATCGATCCGGATTCGCTCACCTCACTGAAGCGGATGTTCGAAGACGCCTGCCGCGACTACGCGTCGCGCCCGGCGTTTTCGAACATGGGGCGGACGCTGACCTATGCCGAAATCGACCGCGCTTCGCGGTGTTTTGGCGCCTGGTTGCAGAAGGAAGCGGGCCTGAAGAAGGGCGACCGCGTCGCGCTGATGATGCCGAACATCCTGCAGTACCCGATCGCGATCATCGGGACGCTGCGCGCCGGCATGACGGTGGTCAACGTCAATCCGCTCTATACCGCGCGCGAACTCGAGCACCAGCTCAACGATTCCGGCGCGACCGTGATCGTGATATTCGAGAACGCGGCGGCGACGCTTGCGCAGGTGATCGCAAAGACGCCGGTATGCAAGGTTGTCGTCACCGGCATCGGCGACCTGCTGGGTTTCCCGAAGGGCGCGATCACGAATTTCGTCATCCGGCGCGTCAAGAAGATGGTGCCGGCGTATTCGTTGCCGGGGGCGCTGCGCTTCAACGCCGTCATGGCGCGCGCGCAGAGTCTCTCGCTCGACCCGGTCGAGATCGGCGGCGACGACATCGCCTTCCTGCAGTACACCGGCGGCACCACGGGCATTTCCAAGGGCGCCGTGCTGACGCACCGGAACATGGTCGCGAACACGCTTCAGGTCACGTCCTACATGCCGGAGCTCGGTGAAATCGAAAATGCAGTCGTCGTGACGGCGCTGCCGCTTTATCACATCTTCGCGCTGACCTCGAACATGCTGGTGTTCACGCGGGTCGGCGGCGAGAACCTGCTGATCACGAATCCGCGCGACATGGCGGGTTTCGTCAAGGAACTGTCGAAGGTCCGGTTCACGTTCATCACGGGCGTGAACACGCTCTTCAACGGGCTGCTCAACACGCCGGGCTTCGACCAGCTCGACTTCAGTTCGCTCAAGGTCGCGCTCGGCGGCGGCATGGCGGTACAGGCGGCGGTGTCGGAGCGCTGGCGCCAGGTCACCGGCCGGCATATCTGCCAGGGCTGGGGGCTCACCGAGACTTCGCCGGTCGCGACCGCGAACCTGCCCGGCACGCTCGAATTCAACGGTTCGATCGGTTACCCGCTGCCGTCCACCGAGGTTTCGATCCGCGATGACGACGGCAAGGCGCTGGAAATCGGCGCCGTCGGCGAGATCTGCGTGCGCGGGCCGCAGGTGATGCGGGGCTACTGGAACCGGCCGGAGGAAACCGCCCAGGTGATGCTGCCGGGCGGATGGCTGCGCACCGGGGACATCGGGCGCATGGACCAGCGCGGACGCAGCTACATCGAGGATCGCAAGAAGGACATGATCCTCGTGTCGGGCTTTAACGTGTACCCGAACGAAGTCGAAGGCGTCATTGCGCAGATGCCGGGCGTGCTCGAGGTCGCAGCGGTCGCGCAGACCGACGAGAAATCGGGCGAGATCGTCGCGGTATTTGTGGTCCGCAAGGATCCGGCGCTGACGGCCGAGCAGGTCATCGCTTTCAGCAAGCGTGAGCTCACCGGCTACAAGGTCCCGCGCGCCGTTTACTTCCGCGACGAGCTGCCAAAAACTAACGTGGGGAAAATCCTTCGTCGCACCCTGCGCGACGAACTCCGCCTCCGTTAAAAGGGGTCGCATCCCCTTTAAAGGGATGCGACCCCTTTGTGGTAGTCGGGCGAGAGGTCGTGGACGGCTTCGATCATTGCGGCCACGTGATCGGGGTTTACGCCGGGTTGGACGCCGTGGCCGAGATTGAACACGTGGCCGGGCGCGTGACCGTAGCTTTCGAGCACGCGGGCGACTTCGGCGCGGATCGCAGCGGGCGGCGAGAACAGGACGGCAGGATCGAGATTGCCCTGCAGCGCCACGCGATCGAAGCTCATGCGCCGTGCCGCGGACAGTTCCGTCATCCAGTCGACGCCCAGCGCATCCGCGCCGGTCATCGCCATGCGCTCGATCCAGGCGCCGCCGCCCTTGGTGAACAGGATCACCGGCACGCGCCGGCCTTCGCGCACGCGCACGAGATCCGCGACGATCCGTTCCATGTACGGCAGCGAGAACTCGAGATACGCCGGCGTCGACAACACGCCGCCCCAGGTGTCGAACACCATCACCGCCTGGGCGCCGGCGACGATCTGCGCATTCAGGTAATCGATGGTCGCGCGCGCGAGCTTGTCGAGCAGCTGATGCAGCGCCCGCGGGTCCGCATAAAGCAGCGTCTTGATCGTCGTGATGTCGCGGCTGCTGCCGCCCTCGACCATGTAGGTCGCGACCGTCCATGGCGATCCGGCGAAACCGATCAGCGGCACGCGTCCCGCGAGCTCGCGCCGGATCAGGGACACCGCATCGGTCACGAACCGCAGTTCGCGCGCCGGATCCGGCACCGGCAGCGCGTCGATATCCGCCGCCGAGCGCACCGGCCGCTCGATGCGCGGGCCCTCCCCCTCCGCGAATGCGAGCCCTACGCCCATCGCCTTCGGGATCATCAGGATGTCGGAGAACAGGATCGCCGCATCCAGCGAAAAGCGCGCGAGCGGCTGCAGCGTCACTTCGCAGGCGAGTTCGGGGTTGGTCGCGAGCGCGAGGAAACTGCCGGCCTTTGCGCGGGTCGCACGATACTCCGGGAGATACCGGCCCGCCTGGCGCATGATCCAGACCGGCGTGCGGTCGACCGGCTCGCGCAGGAGCGCCCGCAGCAGGCGGTCGTTCTGCAATGCGCTCATCCGCGCGGAAACTGATCGGCGATTGTCGCCTGGATCGACTCGGCGGCGGCCCGCGGATCGGCGGCATCGCGGATCGGGCGGCCGACGACGATGTAGTCGGCGCCGTTCAAGAACGCCTCGTCGACGCCGACCACGCGCTTCTGGTCGTCGGCCGGGCGGTTCTCGACCGGACGGATGCCCGGCGTCACGACGATCAGACGGTCATCGACGCCCGCGCGCAGCAGATTTGCCTCGAGACCCGAGGACACGACGCCGGCGCAGCCCGCCGCGAGCGCGCGCCGGGCGCGCGACAGCACGAGCGCTTCCACGTCGCACCGGAATCCAAGGTCGTCGAGATCGCCGCGGTCGAGGCTCGTCAGCACCGTCACGGCCAGCACGCCGACGTCGCCCGCGGCCGCGACGGCGGCTTCCATGATCGCCTGGTTGCCGTGCACGGTCGTGAAGGTCACGCCGCGATTGCGCAGGTTCCGCACTGCGGACGCCACGGTAGCCGGCACGTCGAAGAACTTGAGGTCCACGAAAACGCGCTTGCCGCGGCCAACCAGCCAGTCGAGCAGCTCGAACCCGCCGCCCGACATGAAGACCTCGAGGCCGATCTTGTAGAAGGACACGGAGTCGCCGAGCGTTTCCGCGAGACGGCGCGCCGCGCCGGCGTCCGGCACGTCCATCGCGAAGATCAGGCGCTCGCGCGCCGGTATCACGGCCCTCGGCATCCGGCCTCCCTTCGAGGCCGTCATTTTATCCGTTCGTGTTCCTGAAAGGCGTACCGATCGGTCATGCCGGCGATGTAGTCGGCGACCGCGAGCGCGCGCCCGGCACGCCCGTTTGCGGCTTCGAGCGCCTGCGCGGCATCCCGGTGCTCGGGCGGCAGCAGCGAGAGATCCGCCATGAAGCCTTCGAACAGGTCCTCCAGCAGCTTGCCGGCACCGGTGCGCGTCGCCTGCATGCGCTCGTGCCGGTACAGGCGCGTCCGCAGGAACTTCTTCATCTGGTGGTGCAGCGTGTCGTGCTGCTCGGAGAATCCGACGATCGGGTTCGGCTGCGCACGCACGGCATCGATGTCCGCCGGCGCGATCGCGGCCAGGCGCCGGCCGGTCTCCTCGATCAGGTCCGAGACGACCTCGTGGATCATGCGGCGGATGATCTCGTGGATCGCGCGCCGCGCCGGCAGCTCCGGATAGCGCGCGAGCACTGTGTCGTGCTGGCGCGCGAACAGCGGCACGGCACGCAGTTCCTCGATCGTCACGAGTCCAGAACGCACGCCGTCGTCGACGTCGTGGTTGTTGTAGGCGATCGCGTCGGCCAGATCGGCGATCTGCGCCTCGAGGCCGGGCTGGGTACGCTCGATGAAGCGCCGGCCGAGCTCGCCGAGCCGGCGCGCATTCGTGAGCGAGCAGTGCTTCAGGATGCCTTCACGCGTCTCGAAGCAGAGGTTGAGGCCGCGGAACTCCGCATAGCGGTCCTCGAGCTCGTCGACGACGCGCAGCGACTGCAGGTTGTGCTCGAAGCCGCCGTATTCCCGCATGCAGTCGTTCAGCGCGTCCTGGCCCGCGTGGCCGAACGGCGTGTGGCCGAGGTCATGCGCAAGGCAGATGGCCTCGGTCAGCGGTTCCGAGAGCGCCAGCGCATTGGCGACCGACCGGCCGATCTGCGCGACCTCGAGCGAATGCGTGAGCCGCGTGCGGTACATGTCGCCTTCGTGATTGATGAACACCTGCGTCTTGTAGACCAGGCGCCGGAAGGCGCTGGAATGGAGAATGCGGTCGCGGTCGCGCTGGAACTGTCCGCGGTAGTCGGCGGGCGGTTCCGGATGGCGGCGGCCGCGCGAGTGCCGCTCGAGCGCCGCATACGGCGCAAGCCCCGCGTCGGGATCCCGGCCCTTCCTCACGCGCCGGCCCGTTCCGCCAGCAGCGCATCGAGCACGTCCGCCGGATAGTCCGCGCTGATCGTCGGCGCGCCGATGCCGTCCAGCAGCACGAGCCGGAGCCTGCCGTCCGCGACCTTCTTGTCCATCCCCATCAATTCCAGCATGCGCGCCCGCCCGAGCCGCGGCGGATCGACCGGCAGGCCCGCGCGCAGCAGCAGCTCCCGCACGCGCATCGCGTCCGCGCCGGGCAGCAGTCCCATGCGCGCGGACAATTCGGCTGCGAGCACGATGCCGGCTGCGACGGCTTCGCCGTGCAGCACGCGGCCGAAGCCTGCGCCGGCTTCGATGGCATGGGCGAAACTGTGGCCCAGATTGAGGACCATCCGACGGCCTTCCTCACGCTCGTCCGCTGCGACGATCGCCGCCTTGATCTCGCAGGCGCGGCGGATTGCATGCTCGAGTGCCGCCGGGTCGCGCGCCAGCACGCGCTCGGCATGATCCTCAAGCCAGGAATAGAAAGTCGCGTCCGCAACGAGCGCGGCCTTGACGATCTCGGCGAATCCCGCGCGCAGTTCGCGGTCCGGCAGCGTGCCGAGGGTGTCGGTGTCGCTGATCACGGCGGACGGCTGGTGAAAGGCGCCGATCAGGTTCTTGCCGCCCGGATGATTGACGCCGGTCTTGCCGCCGACCGAGGAGTCCACCTGCGCGAGTAGCGTGGTCGGCAGCTGGACGAAGGCGACGCCGCGCTGGTAGGTGGCCGCGGCGAAGCCCGCGATGTCGCCGACCACGCCGCCGCCGAGGGCCAGCACCAGGCCGTCGCGGTTCACGCGCGCGGCGACCAGGGCGTCGATGACCGTCGCGGCCGTGCCGAGGGTTTTCTGCTGCTCGCCGCCCGGCAGCACGCAGCGTGCAAACGGCCGCCCGGCAAGCCCCTGCTCGAGGCGCGGAAGCCACAGCGGCGCCACGGCCTCGTCCGTCACGACCAGAAGCCGGGCCCCCGCGGCGTGCTGCTGCAGGAGTTCCACGGAGCCGAGCAGGCCCGCCCCGATCAGGATCGGGTAACCGCGGCGGCCGAGCTTCAGGTCGATGCGCTGCATGCGTTCACGTGTTCCTGATCGCCTTTTCGATCTCGGCCGCGACGGCTCCCGCCGGGCGGTTGTCGGTGCGGATGGTGATCGCGGCGATCGAGCGATACAACGGGTCGCGGATTCGCATCAGCTCCTCGAGCTTCGCGCGCCGGTCGGCGGTCGCGAGCAGCGGCCGGTGCTGGCTCCTGGCGGTGCGCTCGAGCTGCTGCTCGATCGTCGTGTCGAGGAAGACGACCGTGCCGCGGCCCGCGAGACGCTCGCGGTTCTCGGGCAGCAGGATCGCGCCGCCGCCCGTCGCGAGCACGATGCCCGCGGTCCGGGTCAGTTCGTCGATGACGTCGCGTTCGCGGATGCGGAAACCCTCTTCGCCTTCGCGCTCGAAGATATAGGCGATGTCGACACCCGTGCGCTGCTCTATTTCCGTGTCGCTGTCGAGAAAGGTCAAGTCGAGCTTGCGGGCAAGCTGCCGGCCGACCGCTGTCTTGCCGGAACCCATCGGTCCCACCAGGAAAATACTCTGCGCCACGCTCAACTCTTCGGTGCCGGGCTAAACGGCCCCCGACGCAAGCCGGGTCTCCGGCCGGTTCAGTTGATGCTGGAACCTTCGCGCAGGATCTTCGGCGTGATGAAGATCAGGAGCTCGTCGCGATTGTTGATCTTTTGCGTCGACTTGAACAGGTTGCCGAGGACCGGCACGTCGCCGAGCAGCGGCACTTTCTTGACGTTGTCGCGGCGTTCCGTTTCCATGATGCCGCCCAGCACGACCGTCTGGCCGTCCCGGACCAGCACCTGCGTCTGGATGTTGCGCGTGTCGATCGAGGGCACGAAGCCGCCGGTCGCGGACGGCACGAGCTGGCCGACGCTGTCCTTGGTGACTGTCAGGTCGAGGATCACGCGGTCGTCCGGCGTAATTTGCGGGGTCACCTTGAGCGACAGCACTGCCTTCTTGAACTGCGTAGTGGTCGCACCCGACGACGAGGATTCCTGGTACGGGATCTCGACGCCCTGCTCGATGATCGCCTCGCGCTGGTTCGCCGTGACGACGCGCGGGGTCGACTTGATCTCGCCGCGGCCTTCGTTTTGAGCTGCCGACAGCTCGAGGTCGATCAGGAAATCATCGAAATCCAGGATCGACAGCGCGATGCGGCCTGCCGGGTTCGAGACGGGCATGTTCACGTTGTAGCGGTCGAAGTTGCCGAACGGCACGTTGACCGGGAACGGCTGGCCGGTCGTGGCCAGATTGTCGAGCGCGGATCCCATGATCGAATCGGTGGACTGCGCGCTGCCGCTGATCGCGAACAGGTCGCGGATGTCGTCGGACACGCGGGTGAAGCCGGCGCGCACGCCGAGCTCGCGGCTGAAGTCGTCCGCGACGATCACGATGCGGGCCTCGATCAGCACCTGGCGCACCGGGATGTCCAGCGTCTGCACCATGTTGCGCACGGCCGTGAGGTTCTCCGCCGTGTCCTGCACGAGCAACGTGTTGGTGCGCTCGTCCACGGTCACGTTGCCGCGCGAGGACAGCAGCGAGCCGCCGCCCGTCGACTTGACGAGCCTCGCGATCTCCGACGCCTTCGCGTAGTTGACCGCCAGGAACTCCGTGCGCAGCGGCGCGAGATCCTGGATGTCCTTCCGCGCCTCGAGCTCCGCCTTCTCGTGCGCGGCCAGCTCGGCCTGCGGCGCCACGAGGATCACGTTGTCCTTGCGGCGCATGTCGAGGCCCTTGGTCCGGAGCACGATGTCGAGCGCCTGGTCCCAGGGAACGTTCTGCAGGCGCAGCGTCACCCGGCCCTTGACCGAGTCGGACACCACGATGTTCTGCCCGCTGGTGTCCGCCAGCAGCTGCAGCAGCGGCCGCACATCGATGTCCTGGAAGTTGAGCGTCAGGCGCTCGCCGGTGTAGACCTTCTCTTCGGCGCGAGTCGCGGCCGTCGCGCGCGGGCGCTGGCGAACCTCGACCACGTACTGGTTGTCGGTCTGGTACGCGACCTGCTCAAAATCGCCGGTCGCGGTTACGACCAGGCGCGCGCTGTCGCCGACGCGCATCGCGTCGAACATCGTCACCGGGGTCGCGAAGTCCACCACGTCGTAGCGCTTCATCCACTGCTCGCCGAGGGCGACGCCGGTGAAGTCGACGATCACGCGGTTGCCTTCCTGCTTGAGGCTCGCCGGGGTGGCCGGATCCGACAACTGCACGACCACGCGGCCCGCGCCGTCAGGCGAGCGCCGGAAGTCCACGCCGGTGATGCTGCGCGCGCCGCCGGCAGAGGCCGGCGCCGAAGCCGCCACGGCTGCAGCATCCATGCCGCGGCCGAGTGTGATGACGACGCTGTCGCCGTCCGCCTGCGCCGTGTAGGGCACCAGCGAATCGAGGTTGAACACGACCCGGGTACGGCCCGAAGCCTCCGCCGCGACGATCGTGTCGACGCCGCCCACGCCGACGTCGATGCGCCGGTTGTCGAGGGCCAGCACCACGTCAGGCAGATCGACCGAGAGCCGCGCGGGCTGGTCGATCGTGAACGTCAGCGGCGACGGCGCGATGCCGTCGGTGCGCAGCCTGACCTGCAGGGTCGAGCCCTGCATCGGCAGCACTTCGACCGCAGTCAGCCGCACCGTGCCCTGCGCCACCGCGGGCTGCGCCCATGCGATGACGAGCGCGACCAGTGCGCCGCCGAAAGCCTTGCCCAGGATTGTCAGGTTGTTGCCAGCCATCAGACGTTCTCCCCGGAAATCAGTCGCTCAGCGCGAGCGCCGCGGGGCGCTCTAGGTAACCGCCAAGTCCATCAGGAATAATCTCGATCAAAGTGATGCGCGCGTCGCTGACGGTCATCACACGGCCGTCATTCTGGCCGAGGTGGTTGCCGGGCAGCACGCGGTGAATCAGCCCGTCGCGCGTCTGCACCAGCCCGTAGTTCCCCCCGCCGAGCCGGAGGGTGCCGACCATCTTCAGCGTGTCGAGCGGGAACTGCTCGAGGTATTCGCGCGAACGCTGCACGTCCGGACGCGGCCCGGTCGGGTTCTCTCCGGCCAGGCTCTGCAGGAACGGCGAGCGCCGATCCGCCATCTGGTATTCGTGGCTGTTATAGGGCTGCACTTCCGGCAGCGGCCTGATTCGCCCGCCCGGGCGCTGCTTGGCCTTCTCGATCTCAGCGCGAAGATCGTCGAGGCCGTCGGAACAGCCCCCGAGCGCCAGCGTGCCGGCCAGGCCGGCGATTGTCAGCGTGCGCATGGGATGCAGGCTCATGTCGTGTTCCGCTTCGGCTTCGCGCCCTTCGCCGGGGCGGCTGCAGGGGCGGTTTCCTCTTCGTCGAGGTACCGGTAGGTCTTCGCGGTCAGGTTCAGCGTCAGCTGGTCCGTCGGCGCCGGCGCGCGGCCGCGCGCGGCCCCGCGCGTCCCGCCGCGCGTGATCTCGATGTCATGCAGCGTCACGATGCGCGGCAGCGCCGCAATGCCCGAGACGAACAGGCCGAACTCATGATAACCGCCACTGAGCTGGATCTTGATCGGCAGCTCGGCATAGAAGTCCTTCTTCGACTCGCTGCCCGGCTGGAACAGGCGCTCCTGCAGCCCGGCCGCGAGGCCGGTCTGGGAAATGTCGACCAGCAGCGACGGCACCTCGGTCTTGCCGGGGAGCTGGCGCAGCATCGCGCCGAAGGTGCGCTCGATCTCGGCGATCTGCTGGCGATAGGCCTCGAGGTTCGCGGCCTTGCGCTGTTTCTCGTCGAAAGTCTGCCAGAGCGTCTGCTGTTCGGCTTCGGCAGTGCGCAGCTCGGGCAGGTTGCCCCTCTCGCTCAGCACGAAATTCCAGATGAGCAGGGCGCTGACGACGACCAGCACGAGCAGGATACCGAGCGCGCGGAACGCGAACGGCCAGCGGCCGATGTCCTTGTAGTCAAGCTGGCGGAGTTGTTCAATGTAGTTCATTTGCCCGCCTCCGAAACGCGCGTATTGCGTTTCGCCGGCGTCACTTCCTCTTCGATCGCCGAGCGCTGCTGTGCGAACAGTGTGAACTGCGCGCCCGGACCGGCGGTCGCGCCGGTCTGGATGACCTTCAGTTCCGGCGCCGACAGCGACTCGGAGGAATCGATGTTACGCATGAATGCGGAGACGCGCGTGCTCGACTGAGCGACGCCGTTGAATTCTAGCTTCTTGCCGCTCTGCTTGACGGAGGTCAGGTAGACGCCTTCCGGCAGCGACGAGACCATCTGGTCGAACAGCTTGACGACTTCGGGCCGGCTGGCCTGCAGCGTGTCGATGACCTGCATGCGCGCGATCATCCGCGCCTTCTGGTCTTCGAGCGCCAGGATCTGCTCGATCGCCTTGTCTAGTTCGGCGATCTCCGCTTTCAGCAGGTCGTTGCGGCGGTTCTGCGCGTCGATCATCGAGCTGACCGCCAGGTGCGTGAGCAGCGTGACGACGACCGCAAGGCCGACCGCGGCGCCGAGGCCGATCAGGAATTCTTTCCGGCGCCGCTGGCGGAGCGCTTGCCGCCAGGGCAGTAGGTTAATACTTGGCATCTTCGTCGAAACTCCGCAGTGCCAGACCACAGGCGAGCAGCAGCGCGGTCGCATCCCGCGTCACGCCGAGCGCCTTCGCTTTCGAGGCAATCTTCATCTGGCCGAGCGGGTCGCCGCGCTCCGCCGGAATGCCGACGCGGCTCGCGATCACGTCCGCGACGCCGGGGATGTTGGCGCAGCCGCCGCAGATCAGGATCTGCTCGGGCTGGCTGCGGCCGCTGCCGGACGCAAGATAGAACTGCAGCGAACGGCTGACCTGCTGGGTCATGTCGTCGATGAACGGATCGAGCACCTCGGGCTGGTAGTTCGAGGGCAGGCCGCCTTCCTTCTTGGCGCGGCCGGCCTCCTCCATCGACAGTCCGTAGGTGCGCATGATCTCTTCAGTAAGCTGTTGGCCCCCGAAGGCGAAGTCGCGCGTGTACACGACGACGAGGTCGCGCATCACGCTGAAGGTCGTGGTGCTCGCGCCGAAATCGACGACCGCGATCGTGCGGTCGATGCCGCCGTCCGGCATCTGGTGCGTGAGCAGGCGGCAGGCGTTCTCGAGCGCAAAGGCTTCGACGTCGACCAGCTTGGCCACGAGCCCGGAGGCAGTCACCGCGGCGACGCGCTGCTCGACGTTCTCCGAGCGCGAGGCGACCAGCAGGACGTCGCGCATTTCCGGGTCCTTCTCCGAAGGCCCGAGTACCTGGTAGTCGTAGCTGACCTCTTCCATCGGGAACGGGATGTACTGGTCGGCCTGCATTTCGATCTGCTGCTCGAGGTCGGCCTCGGACAGGTTGCGCGGCATCTGCACGGCCTTCGTGATCGCGGCGTCGCCGCTGATCGCCACCGCACATTCCTTGGAGCGCACACCCGAGCGCTTGACTGCGCGGCGAATGGCGTCGCCGACCGCCGCCGCATCGACGATGGCCTTTTCATTGATCGCATTGTGCGGGGTCGGCTCGGCCGCGTAGGCCTCGACCCGATACTGGCCGCCGGACTCCGACAGCTCGATCAGCTTGATCGAGGAGGTCGTGATGTCGAGCCCGATCAACGGACGGTACCGCGGTCCCAGCGAGAACTTCGGCAGCTTGAGCACGGAAATTTCCTTTTTAGGTCAGGCTATTGCGATGCCAATCGCTGCGCGGGGTCAACTTTGCCGGCCAACTATATAGCAAGCAACTGTTAAATTGAACGTGACCCGACTCGCAAATCAGTCGCGTTAGTGCCTTTCCAAGAGCCTCAACGGTGCCAGCCGGGGGCTTACCCCCGGGCCGACCACCCTGGATCCGGCTGGGTTTCGCACCCCGGCGGGGCCTGGTCCGCCCGATCTGCCGTCGATGCTGCACGTGAAACGACGGCCGCACCGTGTCTCCCGTCACGGTACGCGAGTCGCAGGGGGGCGACTGAGGCCCCGGCAGTGCCAGACATTACTATGCATAATCGTTGCCGGTGATAACGCGATTGAACCGCCGGATCCGCATCGTCGCGACCGTCATCGTGTTGCTGGCGGGCCTGATCGGGCTCGCATTTCTCTCGACCTACTATTACCTGAAACCCACGCTGCCGGACGTCGCCCAGCTGCGTGACGTGCGCCTCCAGGTGCCGTTGCGAGTCTACAGCCGGGACGGCCGGCTGCTTGCGCAGATCGGCGACCAGCGCCGCGTGCCGGTGACATGGGAGCAGATACCGCCCGTCGTTGTCCAGGCGGTGCTCGCCGCCGAGGATGACCGGTTCTTCGAACACCCGGGTGTAGACTGGCAGGGCGTGACGCGCGCCGTACTGGTCGCGGTCACGACGATGGAAGTCACGCAGGGCGGCAGCACCCTGACACAGCAGCTCGTACGCACCCTGCTGATCACCAACGAACGCGACCTGCGGCGCAAGCTGCGCGAGATGTTCCTGGCGCTGCGGCTCGAGCACGAGCTGAACAAGCAGGAAATCTTCACGCTCTTCGTCAACACGCAGTTCCTCGGCCAGCGTTCCTACGGTTTTGCCGCCGCGGCTGAAACCTATTTCGGCAAGTCGCTTTCGCAGATCGACGCGGCCGAAGCCGCGCTCCTCGCCGGCATCCTGGCGCGGCCGTCCGAGTACAACCCCGTCGCCAGCCCCGAGCTCGCGCGCAGCCGCCGCGCCTACGTGCTGCGCCGCATGCGCGAACTCGAATTCCTGGAGCACGAGCCATATGCCGCGGCCCTCGACGTGCCGGTCTCGGACCAGATGCACGGGCCGCGCACGCAGGTAGATGCGCCTTACGTCGGTGAGCTCGTGCGCATCGCGCTCTACGGCAAGTACGGCGATCGCCTCTACTCCGACGGCTTCCAGGTCGTCACGACGGTGGACAGCCGCCTGCAGCGCGCTGCCGACGTCGCGCTGCGAAGCGCAGTGCTCGAATACGACCGTCGGCATGGCTGGCGCGGCGCGATCGGCCGGTTGCCGCTGGATGGCGAACCGGACGAGGTGCTTGCGCACTCGCTCGAGCAGTATCCGGTCATCGGCGGGCTGATTCCCGCCGTGATCGTCAAAACGGAAGCCGGCGACGCGACCGCGATAGCGCGCAGCGGCCGGCGCTACCGCCTGCCGATGGACGGGATGCGCTGGGCGCGCGCCGCCGACCAGCCGGCTCCGAAGAATCCCGCGGACGTCGTCACGGCCGGCGATGTCATATATCTGCTGCCGTCCTCGGCCGAGGAAGCACTGCTCGCGCAGCCGCCGCAGGTGCAGGGCGCATTCGTGGCGCTCGACCCGCGCGACGGCGCGGTCATCGCGCTGTCCGGCGGATTCGACTACCGCGCCTCCAAGTACAACCGCGTGATCCAGGCAAGGCGCCAGCCCGGCTCCTCGTTCAAGCCGTTCATATACTCGGCGGCGCTAGAAGCCGGGCTCACGCCGGCATCGGTCGTGCTCGACGCGCCGGTCATCTACGAGGCGCCGGCGCCGGAGGATGGCATCGGGGTGCGCACGGTCGCCGAAGGCGTGGAGCCGGAGCAGGAGGACTGGCGCCCGGTCAACGATTCGCGCCGCTTCTACGGGCCGACCCGCCTGCGCGATGCGCTCGCGCGCTCGCGCAATCTCGTGACCATCCGCGTGATGCGCCAGATCGGCGTCGGCTTTGCGCGGGAATACGTACAGCGGTTCGGCCTGCCCGGCGAGCACATTCCAGCCGACCTGACGGCCGCACTCGGCACGGCGCAGCTGACGCCCCTGGAAATGGCCACCGGCTTTGCCGTGTTCGCGAACGGCGGCTCGCTGGTGAAGCCGTACTTCATCGACAGCATTTACGCAGCGGACGGCACGCTGATCGAGCAGGCGACGCCGCAGGTCGCCTGCCCGGAATGCGGCGGTTACTCGGATTTCAGGGGTCCGCCGCCGCTGTCCGTGCCGGAAGGCGCGACAGCCGCCGAAATGGGCGGCGGCCTGATGCCGCCGGCGGAAGAGGAAACCGCGCCACGCGCGATTTCCGAAGCGAACGCCTGGATCATCACGGATCTGCTGCGCGACGTGGTGCGCCGCGGCACCGGACAGCGAGCACGCACGCTCGGGCGCGACGACATCGCCGGCAAGACCGGCACGACCAACGATGGCCGCGATGCGTGGTTCTCCGGCTTCAATCCGGACGTGGTCGCGACCGCCTGGATCGGATTCGACCAGGAGCGGCCGCTCGGCGCCGGCGAGGAAGGGTCGCGAACGGCGCTGCCGATGTGGATCTATTTCATGCGCGAGGCGCTCGGCAGCCGGCCCGAGCACCGGCTGCCGATGCCGGATGGCGTCGTCACGGCGCGCGTCAACTACGAAGCGACGCAGTTCGGGGAAGAGATGCCGGCCACCAGCGCGTTCGAGTATTTCCTCGCGGACCATCTGCCGGCCGGCGTCCAGGGCGCGACCGACGAGACATCGCCGAATGCGCCGTCTCAGCGTTATGAAGAGCCGATTTTCTGATGACGCGCCGCTCGCCACGCGCCGACATGCTCCGCCAGGCCATCGCCCGCGAAGCGGCGCGGCTCATGATCGAGCACGGCCACGAGGACTACGGCATCGCCAAGCGCAAGGCCGCGGAACGCTTCGGCGTGACCGACCTCGCGGTGCTGCCGAAGAACACTGAAATCGAGGAAGCGCTGGCCGAGCACCAGCGCCTGTTCGTCCCGGACAGCCACGCGAGCGAGCTCTTCGCGATGCGTGGTGCCGCGCTCGAGGCGATGCGCCTGCTTGCCGATTTCGAGCCGCGCCTCGTCGGCCCGCTGCTGTCCGGCACCGCCACCGCGCACAATGACATCACGCTGCATCTTTTCGCCGACACGCCGGAGCACGTCGCGGTGCGGCTCATCGACCGCGGCATCCCGCACGAGTTCGCCGAACGCCGCTTTCGCGTGCAGCGCGACGAAATTGAGGCCTTCCCTTCCGTACGCTTTACGGCGGACGGACACGAGGTCGACGCGACCATTTTTCCGCTGGACGGGATCCGCCAGGCGCCGCCGGGGCCGGTGGACGGCCGCCCGATGCGGCGCGCGACGGTGCAGGAAGTCGAGGGATTGGTCAAAGGGGTCGCATCCCCTTCCTAACGGGTCGCATCCCCTTGCCCCTCGGCCCGGGTGGCGAGCGAGCGAATTTTCCGGTTCTGCTGAGCGAGCCAGCCCGGGCCGGGGGTCAGCGAAAGGGGATGCGACCCCTTTTTATCAGCGCTTCGCGACCGGCACGTATTCGCGCTTCTCCGGCCCGGTATAGAGCTGACGCGGGCGCGCGATCTTCATCGCCGGGTCGGCGATCATCTCCTGCCAGTGCGCAACCCAGCCGGCCGTACGCGCGATCGCGAACATCACGGTGAACATCTCGCGCGGGATACCGAGTGCCCGGTAGATGATGCCCGAATAAAAATCCACGTTCGGGTATAGCTTCCGGCTGATGAAGTAGTCATCCTTCAGGGCGATTTCCTCGAGCCTGAGTGCGAGCTCGAACAGCGGGTTGTCGGTCTGCCCGAGTTTCGCCAGCACCTGGTGGCACATCTCGCGGATGATGGTCGCGCGCGGGTCGAAGTTCTTGTAGACACGGTGCCCGAAGCCCATCAGGCGCAGGCCGTCCGCCTTGTCCTTCACCCGCGCGAGGAACTCCGGCACGTGGCCCGCATCGCCGATCTTCTCCAGCATGTCGACGACGGCTTCGTTCGCGCCGCCATGCGCCGGCCCCCAGAGCGCGGACACGCCGGCCGACATCGCCGTGTACGGATTGCAGCCCGTGCTGCCGGCGAGCCGCACGGTCGAGGTGCTCGCATTCTGCTCGTGGTCGGCATGCAGGATGAAGAGCAGGTCCAGCGCCTTCGCGTGCAGCGAATCCACGGCGTAGGGCTCGCAGGGGACCGCGAAGAACATGTGCAGCATGTTCGCGCAGTAATCCAGATCGTTGCGCGGGTAGACGAACGGCTGGCCCAGCGCGTGCTTGTACGCGGCCGCTGCGATCGTCGGTATCTTCGCAATCATCCGGTGCGAGAATATCTCGCGGTGCCGGTCGTCGCTGATGTCGGTCGTGTCGTGATAGAAAGCCGCCAGCGAAGCGACGATCGTCGCGACCATCGCCATCGGGTGCGCGTTGTGGTGGAAGCTGCGGTAGAACCGCAGCAGCCATTCATTCAGCATCGTGTGGCGCGTGATCGAGTGCGTGAACGCCGCGAGCTCGGCCGCGCTCGGCAGCTCGCCCTTCTGCAGCAGGTACGACACCTCGAGGAACGAGCTGTGCTTCGCGAGCTGTTCGATCGGATAGCCGCGATACAGCAGCATGCCGGCGTCGCCGTCGATGTAGGTGATCGCGCTCGAGGTCGCCGCGGTCGCCATGAAGCCCGGGTCGTAGGTGAAGACCCCGTGATCCTTCCAGAGCGAAGCGATGTCGAGGACGTCCGGACCCACCGAGCCCGGCAACGCGTCGAGTTCGCTCGACCGCCCGGTCGCCAGGTTCGTCAGCTGGTATTTCTTGCTGGTCATCGGTTCAGCTGCGCAGACTGTCATGCGGTTCCGCTGGAATCAAGGCTGCTTTGGTCGCATGGCCTAGAATGCGCGGATGAGCTCGGCGATCGCCGTCTACGTTCATCTGCCGTGGTGCGTGCGCAAGTGCCCTTACTGCGATTTCAATTCGCATGCGGCGCCCCCGTCGATTCCGGAAGACGCTTATGTCACGGCGCTGCTCGCGGATCTCGACGGCGACCTTGATCTCGCCCGCGGGCGCGCAGTCGGCAGCGTGTTCCTGGGAGGCGGAACGCCGTCGCTTTTCAGTGCCGCCGCGATCGGGGCGCTGCTCCGGGGCCTCGCCAGCCGCCTGCCCTTCGCTCCGGGCGCCGAGATCACGATGGAGGCGAATCCCGGCACGATCGAGCACGGCCGTTTCGAAGGCTATGCGGCGGCCGGGATCAATCGCGTGTCGCTCGGCGCCCAGTCCTTCGACGCCGCGGCGCTCGCCGCTCTCGGGCGCATTCACGGGCCCGGCGAAATCGCGGTCGCGGTCGCCGAACTGCGCGCCGCTGGCATCGACAACTTCAACCTGGATCTGATGTATGCGCTACCGGGGCAGACTCGGGCAGGCGCAATGGCCGATCTCGAGGCCGCGATCGAACTGGCTCCGACGCACCTGTCGCATTACCAGCTCACGCTCGAGCCGGGCACGGCCTTTCATCGTCGTCCGCCGGTGCTGCCGGACGACGACACGGCGTTCGACATGCAGCTGGATTGCCAGCGCCTGCTCGCGGCACGCGGCTTTGAACAATACGAAATCTCCGGCTACGCCAGGCCGGGCCGGGAGTGCCGGCACAACCTGAACTACTGGCGCTTCGGCGATTACCTCGGCATCGGCGCCGGCGCCCATGGCAAGGCAACCGTCGGTGGCGTCGTCTTCCGCACCGAAAAGCCTCGTTTCCCGCGCCTGTATCTGTCCGGCGGCGGCAGGACCGGGGGCCAGCGGCGCCCGGTTGAGGCCAATGAACTACCGTTCGAGTACATGCTGAACGCGCTCCGCCTCTACGAGGGCTTCACGCGGGCCGATTTCGAGCGCGCAACCGGACTGGCAGCGGCCGCAATCGAACCCCCGCTTCGCAAACTCGCTGCCCGGGGGCTGATCGGCGAAGCAGAAGGCGTCCTGAAGCCGACCGAACTCGGGTTCCGCTTCCTGAACGAGCTGCATGCCGCCTTTCTGTCCGATGAAACGCCAGCGGGCCCTCCCGGGGAGTTGTACACAGCGCCCTCGCGGGTGGTGCGGGAGAGGGACTTTCGTCACATAGTTCGTGAGATGCCTTAACTGCCATGCGGTAACCCACTGTTTCGTATTGAGAATACGCCCTGATCAAAATTTAATCAATCCGACATATATGCGCGAATGCGCGTGTGGCGGCCCGGGGCGGATGCATCCGTCCACAGAGTTATCCACACAATTTGTGGATAAGGATAAAACTCCCACAGATTCGCTGACTTACAGGTTCCTGCAGGAGCGCGCCGGACGCCGCCTTGCCCGCCACGGGGTGTCCGGATAGACTGCGCGCCCCTCGCAGCACGCCAGCGGAATGCACCGATGAAAGACGCCATTCATCCGAAATATACGGAAATTACCGTCACCTGCAGCTGCGGGAACAAGTTCCAGACGCGCTCCACGCTCGGCAGCAACCTCGATGTCGAGGTTTGCTCGAACTGCCATCCTTTCTATACGGGCAAGCAGAAAATCGTGGACTCCGGCGGCCGCGTCGACCGCTTCCGCAAGAAGTACGGCCTGAAGTAAAAGCCGGCTGGCGACCATCTGCCGTCAACTTTCCGCCGTATCGCCCGTCTAATCGCGTCAGGGTACGCTCGGTCCCGCACCGGGAGATCTTCATGCGGAAACTGCCAGGGAAACTCCTCTGCCTGATCGCCGCGGCATGGCTCGGCGGCAGTGCCGTGCTGCCCGTGCTGGGCGCAGACCAGGATGAGGAGCCCGCGAAGAAGGACAGCAAGGAGGTCCGGACCGCCAAGCAGCTCCACATCCAGTTCACGATGGCATCGGGCGTGCACAACGACCTCCAGCTGCAGGAGTACGTGCAACGCATTGGCGAGAAGCTCGCAAAAGCCAGCGACCGTCCCGAACTCGACTGGAAGTTCACGATCATCGACACCGATGACGTCAACGCCTTCGCGACCATGGGCGGCTACGTCTACATCTCGCGCGGCATCCTGCCGTACATTCAGAACGAGGCCGAGCTCGCCGCGGTGCTGGGCCACGAGATCGGGCACATCACGGCCAAACATCTGCAGTCGCGGCAACGGAAATCCACGGTCTCCAATATCGCCAGCGCCGCCACCGCCATCTTCACCGGCATGCCCGCCCTGGCCGAACTCACCAATATGGCGGGTTCCGCGATCATCAGCGGCTACGGCCGCGAGGCCGAACTCGAGGCGGACGGCATCGGGGCACGCCTGCTCGCGAAGACCGGGTACGACCCGAACGCAATGATCGAGGTGATCTCGACGCTGAAAGATCAGGACACGTTCGAACGCGAGCGCGCGCGCCTGGAGAATCGCAAGCCGCGGTTGTATCACGGCGTGTTCTCGAGTCATCCGGACAACGACACGCGGCTACGCGAGGCCGTGACGACCGCCGGGCGTGTGGAATCGAGTGCGACCGGCGATACGTCGAACCGGGAAGGGTTCCTGAGCGCAATCAACGGGCTGCCGGTCGGCTCCAGCCAACGCCAGGGCATGCTGCGCGACAACCGCTTCTATCACGCGGACATGCAGTTCACGCTGGCTTTTCCGCGCGGCTGGGAAGTCGTCAACGCGCCGGACCAGCTGATTGCGATCGCACCGAACAAAGAGCACATCATGGAGATCCGCACGCAGGGACCGCCGGCGGACCTGACCGATCCGCGCGATTTCGCGATGCGCGGCCTCGGCAACCGGCGACTCGAACGGCCCGAGACGCTCGACATCAACGGCCTGAAGGCCTGGACCGCCGTCGTACGCAACGACCCTTCGCCATTCGGGAAGTCAACGAACGTGCGCTACATCATCGTCTACTACAACAGCCTGATGTGGGTCTTCAAGGGCGCGAGCCGCTCGAACACGATGACGACGCCGTCCGGCGATCCGTTCTTCCTGTCGACCGCGCAGACGTTCCGCCGCCTGAAGTCGAACGAGTTCCGGCTGGCCGAGCCGTACCGGCTGCACATCATGCGCGCTAGCGCGACCACGACGATCGAGGAACTGGCGAAGACCGCCGCGATCAAGAAATATCCGGTCCAGGAGCTGCGCCTGTTCAACGACCTCTATCCGAAAGGCGAGCCGAAGCCGGGCGACCTGATCAAGACGGTGCGCTAGGGACTGTCCCCTTTTTCACGAGGTGAAAAAGGCGGATTGTCCTTTCTTGCGTCCCCTACCACCCCGCCTCTTTCATCGCGGCCGCCAGCGCCGCCAGTGCCTGACCCCGGTGGCTCACGCGGTTCTTCTCCGCCGCCGGCATTTCAGCCGCCGTGATTTCGCTGTCCCGGACGATGAAATACGGGTCATAGCCGAATCCGCCCGCGCCCCTCGGCGCTGATGCGATCCGCCCCTCCCAGGCGGCTTGCGCGACGATCGGCGCGGTGTCCGCGGCATTGCGCAGGAATACCATCGCGCAGCGGTAGCGCGCCGTGCGGCGCTGTTCCGGCACGCCGGCAAGCTCGGCGACCAGCCGCTCGTTGTTCGCACGGGCATCCGCCTGCAGACCCGCGAAGCGCGCGCTGTGCAGTCCCGGACGTCCGCCGAGCGCGTCCACTTCGAGGCCCGAATCGTCGGCGATGGCGGGCAACCCCGCGATCGCCGCCGCGTGGCGCGCCTTGATCAGTGCATTCGCCACGAAGTCCGCCCCGTCTTCCGGCGGCGGCATGATGCCGAGGTCCGACTGCGCGACGACCTCGAGGCCGTGACCGCCGAGGATCGCGCGCAACTCGCGAAGCTTTCCGGCATTGCCGGTCGCGAGCACGACTCGCCGCATCAGGCGGTGCGAGCCTCTTGTTGCAGGCCAAAGAGTCGCGCCGTGCCGATCGCGGCCAAATTCAGCATCGCGTCGAGCTCCTCGCGCCGGAACGCGTGGCCCTCGGCCGTGCCCTGCACCTCGATGAATCCGCCGCCCGAGTTCATCACGACGTTCATGTCGGTTTCGGCATCGACGTCCTCGGCGTAATCCAGGTCGAGGACCGGCTCGCCCTTGACGATGCCCACCGACACCGCGGCAATCTGCCCGTGCAGCGGATTGACCTGGATCGTGCGCCGCGCGATCAGCGCCTCCACGGCGTCCGCGAGCGCGACGAAGCCGCCGGTGATCGCCGCCGTGCGCGTCCCGCCGTCGGCCTGCAGCACGTCGCAGTCGATCGTGATCGTGCGTTCCCCGATGGCGCCGAGATCGATGCAGGCGCGCAGCGACCGGCCGATCAGCCGCTGGATCTCATGCGTCCGTCCGCCCTGCTTGCCGCGGGCCGCCTCGCGCGAAGAGCGGGTGTGCGTCGCGCGCGGCAGCATGCCGTACTCCGCGGTCAGCCAGCCGCGGCCGCTGTTGCGCAGGAAAGGAGGCACGCCGTTGTCGACGCTCGCGGTGCAGAGCACGCGCGTCTGGCCGAACTCAGAGAGCACCGAACCTTCGGCATGGGACGTGAAACGGCGCGTGAATCGCACGGGCCGCAGTTGATCGGCCTGGCGGCCGCCGCTTCGCATGATGAATTACCTTCCGGTCAATGGTGCCAGACGAGGCTGGCGGCGGAGGCATTGTCGCTATGCGGAGCCGAAGCCGCCACCGCATGATCGGCGAGCGCCGTGAGCGCGTCCCGGCAACTGCCGTTGCCGGGCTTCCAGAATGCCGCGATATCAGTGTCTTTCAGGTTCGCCCAGATGCCGTCGGAGCAGACCAGCAGAACGTCGCCGTCTTCAAGCGCCTGCCGGCGCGACATCGTCATCTCCGGCAGCGTCGCTTCCCCGCCAAGGCAGCATTCCACGTAGTTGCGCATCGGATGACCCATGCTCTCGTCTTCCGTGATCGAGCCATCGCGCAGCAGCTGCTCCACATGGCTGTGGTCGCGTGTGCGATAACGCACGCGGCCGTCGCGCAGGTGATAGACGCGGCTGTCGCCGACGTGCGCCCAGTACGCTTCGCCGCGCTGAACGACGCAGACCGCGCAGGTCGCGCGCGGACGCAGATCGAGCGCGAGCCGGCTGCCCATCGTCACGACCGCAGCATGCGCGCGGCCGAGCGCGAGATGCAGGAAACCGAGCGGATCGAACAGAGGCCAGGTCTGCGAGCGAAACTGCTCGAGCATCACCTTGCAGCCGGTCTCGGCGGCGCGCGCGCCATGAGCATGCCCGCCCATGCCGTCCATCACGACCAGCATTGCGGCGTCATCGCCCGCGGCGACCGCGACGCGGTCCTGATTGTCGTCGCGATCGCCGGTCAGGCTGATGTCGGCGAACTCGATGGCCACGCGTTCCCGGCGGTCCCGTCCCGCCGCCCCCTGCTAAACTGTCGCGCAGCTTACAACACCGGCTCTTGCCGTAGCCCCGGGGACCAAATCGAATGCTCAGGAGCATGACAGGCTTCGCGCGCAGCGAGCGGGCGACGACGGCCGGACTGCTTGCCTGGGAACTCCGGAGCGTCAATCACCGCTATCTCGAGGTCAGTCTGCGGCTCCCCGAAGAGTTGCGCGCCCTCGAGGGCGACATCCGCCGCACCATCGGCGCGACCGCCCGCCGCGGCAAGGTCGAGGCGGCCTGCTACCTGCGGCCCGTGGCTGCCGCCGGCCGCGAACTGACGCTCGATGACGTCCTGCTCGACCGGCTGGTCGAGCACGCGCTGTCGGTTTGCAGGCGTCTCGGGGACGCGGGCCGGATCGGCGCCATGGACCTGCTGCGCTGGCCGGGCGTCGTGCGCGAGGCGGAACGCGACACAACGCCGCTCGGACCCGCGGCGCTTGCGCTCCTCGCGGAGGCGCTCGCTGCATTCTCCGGTTCGCGCGCCGCCGAAGGAGAGCGCATCGCGGAAATGCTCTCCTCGCGGGCCCAGGCCGTCGCATGCCTCGTCGACGGCATCGCCGCGCGGTTGCCCGATGTGCAGGCACGCATCCGCGCGAAAATGTCGGAGCGCCTGGCGGCGCTCGGCTCGGAGGGCAATCCGGAGCGGCTCGAGCAGGAGATCGCGATCATCGTGCTGAAGATGGATGTGGCCGAGGAGCTCGACCGGCTGAAGAGTCACGTCACCGAGCTCACGAACACGCTCGCCTCCGGCGACGCGGTCGGTCGCAAGCTCGATTTCCTGATGCAAGAATTCAACCGCGAGGCGAACACGCTGTCGTCGAAATCACAGGACGTGGAGACGACAAGGTCGGCGGTGGAACTGAAGGTGTTGATCGAACAGATGCGCGAACAGGTCCAGAACGTGGAATGAACAACGTGCCGGGTCGCAGGTTCGCAGTCATTGCTCGCGCGCTGGGGAGGGGGAAGGAGTCAGCGGCGCGACCGATCGGACAATAACTGCGAACCTGCGACCCGGCACCGTTTCCGGCCTCACGTCTCGAGCCGCGTGGCGGTGACCACTACCTCGGGCAGTACCACGACGGCCGCGGCTTCCGGCAGGTCGCGCTCGTAAACGATCCTCTGGTCGATGGCCAGGCCATTGCTGATCGCGCCGGCCAGCGTCGCCACCAGCACCGCCGCGAGTCCCGTGTTGCGAATCGTCGAATAGGTCCTCATCTCGTTCTCCTTTAAATCAGTGGGGTCAATCGATTCAGTGTTCGACTCTGACTTTGGGCGTCCGGACGTCTTTGAACAAATGCGCTTTCTGATTCCCGGTTAAGGGAAACTTGACCACCTTCGCGGCGGTCACCGGCTGCAGTTCGGGCTCGAAGCGGAAGCTGCGGCCGGCAATCGACTCGGCCTGACGGCGCTGGCCCTCGGCCAGCAGGTCCAGGAAGTTCAGGAAGCCCTGCAAACGTGCGTTCATGGTCTCTCTCCTCGGTTCGGGCGGCGTGGGCACTGCGCCCTTCCGTCCCGGTTCGGGATAAACTCTGACGTTCTGGTGCTCTCGTAACAAACGCATTAACTCAAGCTGGGTTAAGGGAATCTTGCGTGGCCGCCTCTGCCTATGGACGCTTACCGCTCAATGCCTTGCGCGTGTTCGAAGCGGTCGCTACGCGCCTGTCGTTTGCGGAGGCCGCTGACGCGCTGAATGTCACGCCGGCGGCGGTATCGCAGCAGATCAAGGCGCTCGAGGAATACCTGCAGATACCGGTGCTGCGCCGGAGCGGCCGCAAGGTCGAGCTGACGCCGGAAGGCGCGAAGTTGCTGCCCGGCGTGCAGTCCGGACTCGACGCGCTGGTGCTGGCGCTGCGCGAATCGCGGCTGAATCGCGCCGGCGGCGTCGTCAATGTCAGCACGCTCTCCTCGCTGATGCAGAAATGGCTCACGCCGCGCCTGCACCGCCTGCACGCTAAGTTTCCGGATCTGCAGGTCGACTGGCACACGTCGCGCGAAGCCGTGGATTTCGCGCGCAGCGATTACCATGCGGCGGTCCGGCTCGGCGAGGGTGCGACACCCGGACTCGATCACGACAAGCTGATGGATGAATGGCTGGTCGTCGTCGCGTCGCCGGCGCTGTTCAAGAAGCATGGATCGATCGACGATCGCGACAGCCTGAAGGGCATCCCGATGCTGCAGGCGAAGGACGAACCCTGGTCGCGATTCGAAAAGAGCGCGGCGCCGACGCCGTGGCCGGCCGGCCCGACCATCATCGACGATTCGGTCAGCGTGCTCTCAGCCGTGCTCGAAGGCCTGGGTTATGCGCCGGCGCGCTGGTCCATCGCGGCGCATGATCTGCTCTCGGGACGCCTCGTGCTGGCGAGCAACACGATCGTCACATCGCGTTTCCGCTACTGGTTCGTCTGCCCGCCCTCGTACTCGGAACTGCCTAAGGTCTGCGCGCTCCGCCAGTGGCTGCGCGAGGAAGCGGCGAACTTTCCGACGCCGGACGCCTGGCTCGCGAGCCTGTAATCCGGCGTTTCCCCTGCCCCGGCGCAAAAGAGGCAGCGTTTAATCGAATCGTAATCCGCCGGTAATCACCGCGCCATGCGGGACACCGACACTGGCGCCGCACCTGCGGTGCCCTATGAAAATAGCCGTCGTCACAGAGACCTACCCGCCGGAAGTCAACGGTGTCGCGCTGACCGTGCACACGCTGGTCTCGGAGATGGCGGCGGCCGGACATGACATCCTGCTCGTGCGGCCGGACCAGCCGGGCGTCTCCGCAGTGCCCCCTGCCCATCCGATCCGCGAACTGCTCGTCCCCGGCGCCGCGATGCCGAAGTATCCCGGCCTGCGACTTGGGTTGCCGGCGGGCCGGACGCTCGCGCGGCAATTCGCCGGACGGCGCCCGGACGCCGTATATGTCGCGACCGAAGGGCCGCTTGGCTGGTCCGCCGTTCATGCGGCAAACCGGCTCGGCATTCCGGTCGCCACCGGATTTCACACGCGCTTCGATTGTTACGCCCGATCTTATGGCCTGGGTGCGCTGTCGCGGCTCGCGCACCGCTGGTTGCGCCGGCTCCACAATGCATCGAGCGCCACGATCGTGCCGACGACGGAACTGGGCGGATGGCTTGAAGAGCGCGGTTTCCAGCGCGTACACGTCATCGCCCGCTCGGTCGATACGGCGCTATTCGACCCGGCGCGACGCGATCCGCGCTTGCGCGCGCGCTGGGGAATCCCGCAGTACGGCCTCGCGGTGATTCACGTGGGCCGGATCGCCGCCGAGAAGAATCTCGAGCTTGCGATCCGGGCCTTCCGCCGCATCCGGGAACATCGGGGCGACGCGCGATTCGTCTGGGTCGGCGACGGCCCGCAGGCCGCGCGGCTTAAGCGCGAAAATCCGGATTTCATCTTCGCGGGCCTGCGGCTCGGCGAGGACCTGGCGGCGCACTTCGCTTCCGCGGATCTGTTCCTGTTTCCCAGCCTGACCGAGACATTCGGCAACGTCACCCTTGAGGCAATGGCAAGCGGCGTGCCGACGGTGGCTTTCGATTACGGCGCGGCGCGCGCGCACTTGCGCGATCGTGAGCATGGCCGCCTCGTGACACGCGGCAATGCCGACGGATTCATCGCGGCGGCGGCGGCGCTTTCGACCGCGGATGCGGCGCGTCGCGGCATGCGCGAGGCCGCACGCGCGGCGACGCTCGCGCTGCGGCCGGAACAGGTCGCCCGCGACTTCGTCGGATTGCTCGCCGGGCTGCCGGCGCGGGCGGCGGCATGAGCGGCCTGCATGCTGCCGAGATGCCGGTCTGCCTCGCGCTCAACCGCTGGGGCGCGCACTGCGTCGTGCATGGCTTCTTCGCGACCATCAGCCGGCTGGGTGACGGCGCGTTCTGGTACGCGGCGATGCTCGCGCTCGCGATCTCCGGCGGCACGCGCGGGATGCTCGCGGCGGCGCATATGGCGCTGACCGGACTGGCGACACTCGCTCTCTATCGGACGATGAAGCGCCGGATTCGCAGACCGCGGCCCGCGGATGCCGGTGCCGGCGTCATCGCCCGGATCGCGCCGCTCGACCAGTTCAGTTTCCCGTCGGGCCACACGCTGCATGGTCGCATTCACGGTCGTCGGCTGCTTCTGGTTTTCTTCGCTCGCGATCGTGCTGATTCCCTTCACCGTCCTGGTCGCACTCTCCCGCATCGTGCTCGGCCTGCATTACCCCAGCGATGTGCTGGCCGCGATCGGCATCGGTGCTGCGGTCGCCGGCGCGTCGTTGCTGATCGTATAACCGTCGCTTCGATTGCGCTTGTAGCCGGCCGGGCTGGGATGGCTCGCTCGCTCAACAGAGAAGAACCGGAAAATTCGCTCGCTTGCCATCCCAGCCCGGCCGGCTACAAGCGTCAAAGGGTTGCGTCCCTTTTACGATTAGAATCGGCGCGTGGCAAAACGCGGACAACTGTTCGTCCTGGCGGCGCCGTCCGGCGCGGGCAAGACGAGCCTGCTGCAGGCGCTGATGCGCCGCCGGCCCGCGCTTTCCTTTTCCGTGTCCTGCACGACCCGCGCGCCGCGCGAGCACGAGCAGGACGGGCGCGATTATCACTTCATCAGCCGGCCGGAATTCGAGCGGCTCGTCGCGGCGGGCGAATTCATCGAGCACGCCGACGTGTTCGGCAACCTGTACGGCACGCGGCGGAGCGTCGTCGAATCGGCGCTCGCGGAAGGCCGCGATCTGATCCTGGAAATCGACTGGCAGGGGGCGCGCCAGGTGCGTGAGCGGTTGCCGAAAGCCGCGCAGATTTTCATCCTGCCGCCGTCCCGGTCCGAGCTCGAAGCCCGGTTGCGCAAGCGCGGAACGGAAAGCCCGGAGGCCATCGCCCGCCGTCTCGCCGAATCCGTCGCGGAAATGTCGCACTGGCGTGATTTTGATTATGTCGTGGTCAACCGCGATTTCGACCAGGCATTGGCCGGGCTCGAAGCCATCTTCGACGGCCGCGGAGCGGCCAGCCGGCCCGACCGGCCCGGAATCGCCGCACTGGTGAACGAGCTGGTTGGCACCCAAGTCACATAACCGGCGTCCGGAGCCTGTAGAGCGGCCCCGGATTCGCTAGCATGGTCGTGTAGCGGAGGACGGGTGGATGGTCGCCAAGGACAAAGTTGCGGAAAAACCAAAGGCGGACCGGCGCTGGCATTCCGTGTCGGTGAAGCCCACCCCGGGAGCCTGCGGTGCGGCCGTCTCCGGCAGGCAGCGGCGCTGGCTTTCCCGCGAGGCGCCGATGCTCCCCCTGCCCGGCTGCACCAAGCCCGATACCTGCCATTGCACCTACCAGCATCATGACGACCGCCGGGGCGGCGGCCGGCGCGCTGACGAACTGGACGCTTTCATCCAGCGGCCCCCGGTCGTGAACGAACGCCGCGAGCGCAAGTCCCGCCGCTCGCCCAAGGAAGACTGAACCGTAGAGCGTAGTGGCCGCGCACCCCCCGGATCGGGTATGATTTGCGGTCCAATTATCTGAAATTACGGTCTTTTCCATGGCCCGCATCACCGTCGAAGATTGCCTCCATTCGGTCGACAACCTGTTCGACCTCGTCCTGCTCGCCTCCAAGCGCGCGCGGCGACTCGTCAACGGCGCGGAAGCGACCGTCGACTGGGAAAACGACAAACCCACGGTGGTGGCGCTGCGCGAGATCGCGGAAGGCAAGATCACGATTGATCTGCTCTCCGAGCCGGATCCCGAGCCGGAGCCGGAGCTGATTCCGGAAAATCCGCTCGACCTCGGCGTCGATTTCCGCGCACCGCAGCTTGGCCTCGGAGACTGATCGCGGGTTACGGGGCACGATGAGCTACGCGTCTTCCATCCTCGGGCTGCTGCCGGGCGGAAGACGCGCTCCCGGGATCGCCCAGCTCATCTCCAAGATCGAAGGTTACCTGCCGGCCGATCAGGTCGAGCGGGTGCGCGACGCGTTCGACTATGCCGAGGTCGCGCACAAGGGCCAGAAGCGCCATTCCGGCGAGGCCTATATCACCCATCCGGTCGCGGTCGCCGGCATCCTCGCTGACCTGCATCTCGACGGCGCGACACTGACCGCGGCGATCCTGCACGACGTCGTCGAGGACACGCCCTCCTCGATGGCGGAAGTCGAGCAGAAGTTCGGCAAGGAAGTGGCCGAGATCGTCGACGGCGTGACGAAGCTCGACCAGGTGCAATTCAAGAGCCGCAAGGAAGCGCAGGCCGAAAGCTTCCGCAAGATGATCCTCGCGATGGTGCGCGACATCCGCGTGATCATGGTCAAGCTCGCGGACCGCACGCACAACATGCGCACGATTTCTGCGATGTCGCCGGAGAAGCGGCGCGCCGTCGCGCGCGAGACCCTCGACATCTACGGCCCGATCGCCAACCGCCTCGGCATCCACTCGATCAAGCTCGAGCTCGAAGAGCTCGGGTTCCGCACGCTTTACCCCCAGCGCTACCGGGTCATCGAGCGGGAACTGAAGCGCGCCCGCGGCAATCAGCGTGAGTTCCTGCCGAAGATCGTCAAGGCGCTGCGCCAGTCGCTCGCGAATGCCGGCGTCACCGGCCGCGTCGAGGCGCGTGAGAAGCACCTCTACAGCGTGTACGTGAAAATGCGCAGGAAACGCCTGCCGCTATCGCAGGTCGTCGACATGTTCGGCGTGCGCATCATCGTCAGCAGCGTGGACGAGTGCTACCGCACGCTCGGCCTGGTGCACGGTCTCTATCGCCCGATGCCCGGCCGCTTCAAGGATTACATCGCGATTCCGCGCGTGAACGGCTACCAGTCGCTGCACACCTCGCTGTTCGGCCCGAATGGCATGCCGATCGAAGTGCAGATCCGCACCGAGGACATGCATCGCATGGCGGAGGCCGGCATCGCCGCGCACTGGCAATACAAGACCGGCGAGCAGGACGGCCAGGCCCAGCAGCAGCTGCGCGCCCGGGAGTGGCTCGCGGGCGTCATGCAGTTCCACGACGGCTCCGCGGAGGAGCTGCTTGAAAGCGTCAAGGTCGACCTGTTCCCGGACAAGGTCTACGTGTTCACGCCGAAGGGCGACATCATGCGCCTGCCGCGCGGCGCAACCTGCGTGGACTTCGCCTACGCCGTGCACACCGGCGTCGGTCAGCGCTGCGTCGCCGCGAAAGTGGACCGCAGGCTCGTGCCGCTGCGCACCGTGCTCCGCAATGGCCAGACCGTCGAGATCATCACCGCGAAAGGCGCGCACCCGAACCCGGCCTGGACCAGCTTCGTCACGACAGCCAAGGCGCGCTCTGCGATCCGCCAGTACCTGCGGGGACTGAAGCGCGGCGAAGCCGCGGAACTAGGCGGGCGCATGCTCAACCAGGCGCTCGAGGAATTCCAGCTCACGATGAAAAAGCTGCCGCCCGGCAGGCTCGATGAGGTCGCGCAAACGCTCGCGCTCAAGAATGGCGGGGAACTGCTCGAGAAGATCGGCCTCGGCGAGCGGTTGGCCCGCCTGATCGCGCGGCGGCTGCTGCCTGCGGACGACGAGCGCCCGGATGCCGGCCCGTCGCCGCCGCTCGCGATCGCGGGCACCGAAGGCCTCGTCGTCAGCTACGCGCGCTGCTGCTTCCCGATTCCTTTCGACGCGATCGTCGCGTATCTGTCGAGCGGCCGCGGCGTCGTGATCCATCGCGAAAACTGTTCAAACGTCGCGGCTTTCGGCAAGCAGCCGGACAAGTGGATTCCCGCGGTCTGGCAGAAGGACCAGAAGCGGCTCTTCACGTCCGGCCTGGTCGTCGAGGTGACCAACCGCATGGGCATCCTCGCGCAGGTCGCGACGCGCATCGCGGACGAGCAGAGCAACATCAGCCACGTCAACGTCGATTCCTCGCAGGGCGACCAGTCGACCATCCTGTTCGAGGTCCAGGTGCGCGATCGGGCGCACCTCGCGCGGCTCATCCGGGCGATCCGGGGCATGCCGGACGTCATGAAAGTCGAGCGCAGTCTGACCTGACGCTGCCGCGGCTTGGCCGATCCGGCCCGCGTTATACTCGCCCGGGAGGCGCCGGGCGCCATGATCAGGGACAGCCGGAAAATAGCTGCCATCCTGGCAGCGGATGTCGTCGACTACAGCCGGCTGATGGGGGCCGACGAAGCCGCCACGCTCGCGGCGCTCAAGGCCCGCCGGGCGATATTCGAGGAACTGGTCCGGGAATTCGAAGGCCGGGAGTTCGGCAGCGTCGGCGACAGCCTGATGGCGGCGTTCCAGAGCGCCGTGAACGCGGTTTCATGCGCACTCGAAATCCAGCAGCGCGTCGCATCCGAAAACGCACCGCTGGCGCCGGCGCGGCGCATGCACCTGCGCATCGGCGTGAATCTCGGCGATGTCATCGACGAGAAAGGCTCCCTGTTCGGCGACGCGGTCAATGTTGCAGCGCGGCTGCAGGCGCTGGCGAAACCCGCGGGGGTACTGATTTCCGGCGCGGTATACGACCAGGTCCATCTCAAGATCCCGGCCCGGTACATCTCCGCCGGCACGCGCCAGGTCAAGAACATCGAGGAATCGGTCCGGACATTCGAGGTCCTGCCGGCCGAGTCACCGGGCTTTTTCGGCCGCGTCACCGGCGCGTTCGTGCATCTCGCCTCGCGGCGCGTCCTGCGCGCGATGTCTACCGTCGCACTGCTCACGGCCGCCGTCGCGCTCGGCCTGTTCTGGCGGGAAATCCCGGTGCCGGGCACCGGTGGGCGACTGGGATCGCTGCTGCGTCCTGCTAGTGATGCGCCGCCGCCGAACTCGATCGCCGTCCTGCCGTTCCTGAACATGAGCGGCGATTCGCGCGACGACTATCTTGGCAACGGACTCGCCGAAGAATTATCGCATCGCCTGGCGAAGATTCCCGGGCTGCACGTCGCGGCAAGGACTTCCGCGTTTGCGGTCATGGGAAAGAACCTGGGCGTGACCGAGATTGCGAACCGGCTCGGCGTCAGTTATGTCGTCGAAGGCAGCGTCAAGCGTCAGGTGGATCGCGTACGCGTCAATGCGGCGCTGGTCGAAGCCGGAAGCGGCTCGAGCCGCTGGTCCAATACCTATGAGGTCCGGTCGGACGACTTCTTCACCATCGAAAGCGACATCGGCAACCAGGTCCTGATCGCGCTCGAACTGGTGCTCGGCACCGACGCCGGTACCGCGGAGTCGCCGCACCCCGAGGGAAGTGAGGCTGCCTACGATCTGTTCCTGCAGGGACTCTCCTGGCTGCGGCAGCCGAAAAGCGCGAAGACGCTGAACACGGCGGAGCAATTGTTCCGGCGCGCGCTTGCAGAGCAGCCGGATTTCGCGCGTGCGCAGGCAGGCCTCTGCGAAACCCAGGTCGAGCGCTACGCCCTCGAGCGGGTGCCGGCGCTCGTCACCGCAGCCGAGGAAGCCTGCGCCAGGGCGCGGGCGCTCGATAGCAGCGCGCAGGAAGTGCACGAGGCAGTGGGGCGGCTGCGCCTCGCGACCGGCGATGCGGCGGAAGCTGTCGCCGCCTATCGCCGGGCCCTAACCCTGGTGCCGCAGTCGCCGGACGCGCTGATCGGGCTGGCGTTTGCGCTGGCAGCCGGGGGCGATGCGGCGGAAGCCGAACCGATGCACCAGCGCGCGATCGCGGCCCAGCCCCGCTATGCCTACGCACACATCGCCTACGGCAATTTCCTCTTCGGCCAGGGACGCCCCACGGAGGCCGTCATGTTCTATGAGCGCGCCACGATCCTCGCCCCGGACAATCCGAACGCATTCAACAACCTTGGCAGCGCCTACATGCTGGCCGGGGATTTCGACCGTGCGAGTCGAGCGCTCGAGCGCTCAATCGCCATCGAGCCGCGCCGGGGCAGCTACTCGGGTCTTGGCAGCGTCCAGTATTACCTCGGCCGCTACGAACTCGCGGAAGACATGTTCCGCAAGGCGATCGAGCTTGCCCCGGCCGACCACCGGGTGTGGGGCAATCTCGCCGATACGCTGCGGTTCGACGCCCGGCCGGACGAGGCCCAGGAGGCTTACCGACGAGCACTCGAGCTCGCGGACGGCGAACTGGCCATCAATCCGAAGCACGCCATCAATCAGGCGCAGGCGGCGTACTATGCGGTTCAACTCGGGGATGACGGCCGCGCGCGGCACGGGATCGCCCGGGCGTTGCCGGAGGGAGATGACAGCAACTACGTCCACTATTACGTTGCGCTGGCCGAGCTCGGGCTCGGCGACCGGGTGAAGGCCCTGGCCCACTTGAGGCGCGCGCGGCAACTGGGCTATCCGGAAAGCCTGTTGAAGGCTGCGCCGGAATTGGGAGACATTCGGACAATGCTCTGAAAACATCGACCAACGGGGAGCAGGAACATGACGATGCAGACGACGCTGGTACCTCCAATCTGGCGCTTTTCCATTTTCGTATTGCTAGCGGCGTGTGTCGCGTGCTCGAAGAAGGGCGAAGACTCGTATACGACGACACCCTCCGACAACCCTGACAGACTAAGCATCAACGTCACAGTCAAAGATGACCAGACGGTTTCAAGATTCGTTGTGCGGGAGCGGGGGGCAGTTGCTTTTTATAACAAAGGCGAACGCGAACTGACGTTGCTGTTCAATAACGAAAAGGGGGAGCAAGAGAGCCCGTTCTGCAAAGGAGATGGCAAGGCGGAAGATAATCCCATTCGAATCGACGCAGGCGACGAGAAGATGTTGACCATCTGCCGCGGCATGGCAGGCAAGTGGTTCAAGTACACCGCCCAGATCGGGGATGCGGCAGAAGAAGACCCGATCATCTGGGTCGAATAGGCGCCGTCAACGCCTCGCAGCCGGGCCTGCTTCGCGCGACTGTGAGGCGTCCTGGATTGCGCCGACATCCTGTACGGTCACGCTGCCGCGCCCGAGCTCGACCCAGCCCTGTGCCTTCCAGGCCTGCAGTTGCTGATTCACGGCCTGGCGCGACACGCCGAGGAAATTCGCGAGGTCCTCCTGCGAGATGCGCAGCGTATACCCACTGCCGGCGCGCTCACCGTGCAACTGGCCGAGACTGAGCAGGCGCTTTGCCAGACGCGCGGGTGCATCGAGCAGCGCCGCGTCCTCCAGTAATCCGCTGGTCCAGCGCAACCGCTCGCCGCACAGGCGCAGCAGGTCGAGCGCGACCTGCGGCTCGCGTTCGAGCAGCGCGAACAGGTGATCGCGCCGCAGCGACACGAGCTCGGATGCGATCATCGCGATGGCCGTCGCCGTCCGCGTGCCGCCGTCCAGCAGCGCGATCTCGCCGAATGAATCGCCGGGCTCCATGATGTTGAGGAAGATCTCGCGGCCGTCGGCTGCCCCGCTGCTGATACGGATCCGGCCGGTGACGACGGCATGCAGCGCGTCGCCCGGATCGCCCTGGCTGCAGACGATCTCCCCTTCTCCGTAGTGGCGCTGCGTCGCGAGCGCGGCGACACGCTCGAGCGCGGGCGGCGGCAGGCCACGGAACAGCGGGCTGCGCTGCAGCACGATCTTCCCGGCGAGCGTCGTCATGCCGGGACTACCTGTGGTGCGCCGTGCGACATCGGGCGCATGATACGCCTCATGCAGAGAGCGCTGATCGTCGTCTTCGCCCTGTTTCTGGCCGTGCCGGCGGCTCGCGCGGACTCAACGTACCGCTACGAGGATGTCGGGCGCGTCGTTGCGGTCGCGGACGTGCATGGCGCCTACCAGGAACTGGTCGCGGTGTTGCTTGAGACTGCGGTCATCGACGAATCGCTGCGCTGGCGGGCGGGCCGTACCCATCTGGTGAGCCTCGGCGATCTCGTCGATCGCGGGCCGGACTCGCGCAAGGTGCTCGATCTGCTGATGCGCCTGGAACACGAGGCACGGACTGCGGGCGGCGCCGTGCATGTCGTGCTCGGCAATCACGAATTGATGAACATCGCCGGCGATCTGCGCTACGTCTCCGAATCGGAGTACGCGGCGTTCGCCGGCGCCGACGACGATGCCTTGCGCGAGGCCGCCTGGCGGCGCGTCCTGGAACGGGATCCGGACGCACTGCGAGCCGGTTTCGACGAGGCGCATCCGGCAGGCTGGTTCGCGCATCGGGAAGCTTTTTCGACAAGCGGCCACTACGGCGGCTGGCTGTCGAAGAGGCCCTTCCTGATCGTCATCGACGACGTGGCGTTCGCGCATGGCGGATTGCCGGCGCTGGTCGCCCGGCTCGGCCTCGAGGAAACCAACCGTACGCTGCACTCCCAGCTCGCCGCGTACCTGCGGTCGTGGCAGGCGATCGATTCCGCGCTGGCGCCCGCCCGGCCGATCGACTTCATGGAACGGCCGGCGGCGGTATCCGGCCAGGTGACGGAGGATCAGGCGGGGTCGCTGCTGGCGATGCAGCATACGGAAGTCTTCACGAGCGACGGGCCCACCTGGTTCCGCGGCCAGGCGCTTTGCAATCCGTACGCGGAGGCGGAAAACCTCGACGCAGCGTTCCGCGCGCTCGGCGTTTCGCGCCTGGTCGTCGGTCATACCGTCTCGCCGACCGGGCGCGCGCTGAGCCGGTTCGACGGTCGCGTCATCCTGCTCGATGCCGGCATGCTGAAGCCCGTCTACCGCGGTTCGCCCGCCGCACTCGTGATCGAAGACGGGCGCTCGAGCATCGCCTACGCGGACCTCCCCGGGCAGCGGCTGCAGCCCGAAGTGCGCGCGCGGGCCGTCGGGCCGCGCCCCGCCGGGCTGCCGGATGACGTCCTCGAGCACTGGCTGAGGGAGGCGGAGGTCGTCTCCATCGAGGAGCTCGACGCCGGCATCACACAGCCGCAACGCGTCACGCTGCAGAAGGACGGCATCGAATTGCGCGCCGTGTTCAAGCGGCTCTCGACCGACTTCGGATCCATGGCCCGGAGGCAGTCGCTCGATAACGCCGACCGGTTCGAGTACGAGCTCGCGGCCTACCGGCTCGATCGCCTGCTCGGGCTCGACATGGTTCCCGTCACGGTTCCGCGAACCATCAACGGCCGCCGCGGCATCCTGCAGTTCTGGGTCGACGATTCGATGAATCTCCGCACGATGCTGGAGCGGAAGCTGGAGCCGGAGGGCTGGTGCGAGGCCGGGCCACAGTACAACCTGATGAACGTTTTCGACGTGCTGATCCACAACACCGACCGCACCCAGGAAAACGCGCTGTTCACGCGCGACTGGACGCTCGTGCTGATCGATCACTCGCGCGCGTTTCCGACGTACCAGAAGCGGCCGCGGCTGCTCTATCAGGGAGAGCTGACGCTTCCGTCCGCCCTGGCCGAGCGCTTGGCGACCCTCGACCGCGAGACGCTGCAGCAGGCGCTGGGTGCCTGGCTGCAGCGGCGGCAGATCGATGCGCTGCTGAAGCGCCGCGACCAGTTATTGCGCGAGCACCGCTCCCGGACCGGCGCCGGCGAGCGTGCTGCCGGCGGCTGAAGCATCGGCCTGGCCATACCGGCGCGAATACTCGCGGCCGACGAGCCATGCGACCAGCGCCATCGTCGCGCTCAGGACGAAGATCATCCACAGGAACTGCATGCGGCCCTCGGCGAACAGCCGGATGCCGACGTACACCGACAGCGTCGACAGCAGGTCGCCGGCGCGATAGAAGAATGTGTCGATGGCCGTCTTGGCCTGGTACTTGACCTCGCGGCTGGCCGGCAGCAGCAGGGCATTCCGCGCCGTGTTCAGCAGCGAATAATCGAGGCCCCGCTGCACGACGAGCACCGACTGCAGCAGCATGAAGACGGGCACGACGCCGATCAGGAGATAGCCCGCGACGAAGGCAACGGGCGTGACCATCAGGGCGCGCGCGAGCCCGGCCAGGAGGATGATGCGCGACACGAGCAGCAGCTGGACCAGGAACGCGACCATCGTGATCGTCGCGCAATAGTTGCCCATGAACCGGCCGATGAAAACGACCTGGGAGCCGGGCGCTTCGCGGCGCGCGACGTCCACGAGCCAGCTCGACAGCACGTAGTCGCCGGTCGAAGTGATCCAGTTCAGCAGCACGACGAGCGCCGCGATGCCGACCAGATAGCGGCTCCGCCCGATCAGCATGAAGCCGCCGAGCCACCGGCCGGCGCCGCCGGTGGCGGCCGCCGATGCTTCGCTGCCCTGCTGGCAGCGCGCGGCGGCGGGCACGGCCGCGCGCGCATGCGGGCACAGGCCGATGACCGCCAGCAGGACGAACGCTGCTGCCAGCATCAGGCCATAGGGCCCGAAGGCCTCGAAACCCGCCGCCGCGATGCGCGCACCGGCCCAGGCACCCGCCGACACGCCGATCGCGATGACGCCAAAAAGACGCTGGCCTGAAGCCGTGTTGAAGAGGTCCGTGGCGAATGCCCAGAACTGGGTCACCGCCATGACGCCGAAAATGCTGGCCCAGACGAAGAATACGAAACCGAACCGGAATCCGGCCTGGCCCAGCACACAGAAAACGAGCAGGCAGGCGATGAAGAATGCGTGAACCCGCCGGTACACCCGGCCGGGATCCGCATGCCTGACCAGCGCGCTGTAGAGCGGAATGATCAGGATCAGCAGCAGGGCCTGCACGCCGACAGCGTAGCTCCGTAACTCCGCGCCGCCGTGCGTCAGTATCAATGCTTCGCGCACCGGGCGGATCAGGTAGTAGGCCACCATCAGCAGGAAGGCCTGCAGGCTCAGGATCGCGACGCACCGGCCTTCCCCCGCCCGCACGCTCGTGAACAGTGCAAGCAGTCTCTCGAAGCCGCTGCGTTGGATTGCATCGCCCATCCCGCGTCCCTCCGGTCTTGTTGCGCATTCCCAAAAAAGGCGCCCGGCCGGGTCTGGCCGGGCGCTACGGGTGCGCATGCTTCAAACTTCCAGTACCGACTCGTCGCGCCGCAGGCTCACGGCGGCGATCTGCTGCGGCTCCGCGTACCCGTTGGAGCTCAGTATCAGCGCCGGATTGAGGGCTTCCACCAGCGTCGACACCAGCACGGTGGTGATTGCGAACGCCGTCACGCCGGAAAGCACTGAGCGGGTTTTCGGGGACATCTCGGTCTTCATGATCGTTCTCCTCGGTTTTGCGTTTCGACCCGGGAGTAATCGTGAACCTGATGGCGCCGGCGATCTGTCATGAACCTGACACTCGCGGCGATATGGCGTGGCGGCGCGGTATCATGCGGCCGGTCAGCCGCAGGGACGAAAAATCATGGCGCGCAGAGTCATCCACACCAGCAATGCACCGGCGGCGATCGGTCCTTATTCCCAGGCGGTTTCCGCGGGCGGTGCGGTGTATCTGTCGGGACAGGTCGGCCTCGACCCGGCGTCGGGCCAGCTCGTCGCCGGCGGACTCGAAGCGGAAGCGCGGCGCGTGTTCGACAATCTTCGCGCGGTCGCCGAAGCAGCAGAATCGAGCCTGGCTTCGGCGGTCCGGATCACGATCTACCTGACCGATCTCGGCCAGTTCTCCGTCGCCAACCGCATCATGCAGGAATATTTCAACGAGCCGTATCCGGCGCGAGTGACGATCGGCGTCTCGGCGCTGCCGCGCGGCGCCGCGATCGAGGTCGACTGCATCCTGATTCCGTGACGATCGAAAGCAGGCGCGTTGGCTCGCTGAAGGGCGTCGGTCCGGCGCTCGCGGCGCGTCTCGCCAGGCTCGACATCGAGAACGTCGCCGACCTGCTGTTCCTGCTGCCGAACCGCTACGAGGATCGCACGCGCCTCGTGCCGATCGGATCGCTGCGTCCGGGCGAGCGCGCCGCAGTCGAGGGCGCGATCGAGCTCGCCGAAGTCGTGTTCCGCGGACGGCGCTCGCTGCTCGTGCGTCTCTCCGACGGCACGGGATTCCTGACGCTGCGGTTCTTCCATTTCAGCGGCGCGCAACAGCAGCAGCTCGTGCGCGGCGCCAGGCTGCGCTGCTTCGGCGAGATCCGGCGCGGCAAGCATGGCCCGGAGATCGTGCATCCGGAGTACCGGCGCGCGGACGCGCCCGACACTCAGGCGCTGCAGGACGCATTGACGCCGGTATACCCCGCGACCGCCGGCATTCCGCAGGGCCGGCTGCGCAATCTCACGGCGCAGGCGCTGGCCGCGCTCGGAGACGGAGCACTCCCGGACTGGCTTCCCGCAGAGCTGCAGCGCGAGTTGCGGCTGCCGGACCTGCGTGATGCGCTGCGTTACGTCCACCGCCCGCCCCCGGATGCACGGCTCGATGAACTGGAAGCCGGCCGTCATCCGGCGCAGCGGCGGCTCGCCTTCGAGGAACTGCTGGCGCACCAGCTGACGCTTCGGCAACTGCGAAACGAGATCCGCCGCGATCCCGCCTGGCCGATCGCGCCGAAAGGCGAGCTCGCCGCGCGGCTGCTCGCGACCGTGGGTTTCGCGCTGACGGCGGCACAGCAGCGCGTGGCCCGGGAAATCCGCGCCGACCTCGCCATCGCCCACCCGATGCTCCGGCTGGTTCAGGGCGACGTCGGATCCGGCAAGACGGTGGTCGCGGCCATGGCCGCGCTGGACGCGGTCGAAGCCGGCCACCAGGCCGCGCTGATGGCGCCGACCGAGCTGCTGGCCGAGCAGCATTACCAGAATTTCGCGCGCTGGCTCGCGCCGCTCGCCATCGAGCCCCTGCTGCTGACCGGCCGCCTGGCCGCGCGCGCGCGGCGCGATGCGCAGGCGGCGATCGCCGACGGCAGCGGCCGCATCGTGATCGGCACGCATGCGCTGTTCCAGGAGGAAGTCCGCTTCGCGCGGCTCGCGCTCGTGATCGTGGACGAGCAGCATCGCTTCGGCGTGCATCAGCGGCTTGCGCTGCGCGAGAAGGGCGAGACCGGGCGCTATCCGCACCAGCTCATCATGACGGCGACCCCGATTCCGCGCACGCTGTCGATGACCGCCTATGCCGATCTCGACGTCTCGGTAATCGACGAACTGCCGCCCGGCCGCATGCCGGTCGCAACGGTCACGCTGCCGGACTCGCGCCGCGACGAAGTGGTGCAGCGGATCCGCAAGGCCTGCCTCGTGGGCCGCCAGGCCTACTGGGTCTGTCCGCTGATCGAGGAATCCGAGCTGCTGGAAGCGCAGGCTGCCGAAGACACGGCGGCGGCGCTGGCCGCGGCGCTGCCGGAGATCCGCGTCGGCCTCGTGCACGGGCGCATGCCGCCCGCCGCGCGCGAGCGCACGATGGCGGAATTCAAGGCGGGCGCAATTGCGCTGCTGGTCGCGACGACGGTCATCGAGGTGGGCGTCGACGTGCCAAATGCGAGCCTGATGGTCATTGAGAACGCCGAACGCATGGGGCTCGCGCAGCTGCACCAGCTGCGCGGCCGCGTCGGCCGCGGCCGGGAAGCGAGCAGCTGCGTGCTGCTCTGGCATGCCCCGCTGTCGCCGCTCGCGAAAGAACGGCTGGCGGTGCTCAAGCACACGAACGACGGATTCGAGGTCGCCCGGCGCGACCTGGAATTGCGTGGCCCGGGCGAGCTGCTCGGCACCCGCCAGACCGGACTCATGCAGCTGCGGGTAGCGGACCTGATGCGCGATGCGGACCTGTTGCCGCGGGTCCAGGCGGCAGCGGACGTGATGCTGCGCTCGCATGCGGATAACATTGCGCCGCTGAAGCGTCGCTGGATCGGCGCCGCGACCCGCTACGGAAAAGTATGAACCTGCAGCCCGCCGCCACCTCCGAGCAACGCCCCTCACCGCGGTGGAGCGAACGGCTGGAAGACTTCCTGCCTGCGGCTTCGGCCGCTGCGCAGGCCTGGTTGTGTGAGCCCGGCCTGCTGACCGACCGGCTGCGCGCCTGCTGCAGCGGGCAGACCGGGCTCGCCATCGTCGCGCAGGCGCTGGCGCCGCTGTCAGGCGCGGACGCGGCGCTGCTGAATACCTCGGGCGGCGCGGCGTTCGTGCGCGACATCGAACTGACCTGCGACGGCCGGGCCTGGGTGTTCGCGCAGACGCTGATCCCCGACGCGACCCTCGCGCGGCAGCGATGGCTTTCCGCGCTCGGCCGCGCCGCCCTCGGCGAGCGGCTCGCCGCCGTACCGGGCATCGTGCGCAGTCCGCTGGAGTTCGCCCGCCTTGCGCCCGGCGACCGGCTTTATCAGCGCGCGCTGCGCGACCGCCCGGACCCGCCGCCTCTGCTGTGGGCGCGTCGCTCGTGGTATGCGATCGACGGCGACCGGCTGCTGGTGCAAGAGGTCTTCCTGCCCGAGTCGCATTCGTGATGGCACGCCTGGAACAGGCGCCGCCGCGCAAGCGCAAGGCCGATCCGCACTACAAGCCGGTCTGGAAGCCGAATGTGCTGCGCGACGCCGCGCTCTCAGTCGGCGGCAGCCTGCGCGAGTACGCGCTCCTGATGCGCCTGCACCACCCGATCGGCATCTGGCTCCTGATGTGGCCGACGCTGTGGGCGCTCTGGATCGCAGGCGACGGCCGGCCCGATGCGCGGCTGCTGCTGATCTTCCTTGCCGGGGTGGTGGTGATGCGCTCGGCCGGCTGCGTGATCAACGATTACGCCGACCGCGACTTCGATCCTTCCGTCAGGCGCACCCGCGACCGCCCGCTCGCGGCAAAGCGCGTCGTGCCCGCCGAGGCGCTGCTGCTTTTCGCCGCGCTCGGTCTCGTCGCGGTCTGGCTCGCGATGCAGCTCGATCCGCTCGCGCGGTTGTATGCTGTCGCGGGCGGCGTGCTGACGGTGACTTATCCCTGGCTCAAGCGCTTCGTGCACCTGCCGCAGTTCTATCTGGGCGTGGCGTTCGGCTGGTCCATCCCGATGGCCTTCGCCGCATTGACCGGGGAAGTGCCGCGGATCGCGTGGCTGCTCCTGATCGCGGTCGTCCTGTGGGCGGCTGTCTACGACACGATGTATGCGATGGTCGACCGGGACGACGACCGGCGGATCGGCATCAAGTCGACCGCGATCCTGTTCGGCGACGCCGACCGGGTCATCATCGCGGCGATGCAGGCGATGACGCTGTTCGCGCTCTGGCTCGCGGGCGACGAGGTGAAACTGGGCGCCTGGTATCGCGCCGGCCTCGTCGCGGCAGCCGTGCTGTTCGCTCATCAGCTCTGGCTGATCCGGCGGCGCGACAGCGACGCATGCTTCCGCGCGTTCAATAACAATCACTACGTCGGCATGGTCGTCTTCATCGGCCTGGCGCTCGATTATCTGTACCGGGGGTGAATCGTGCGGTTCCTGCTGTTCGCCCTGCTGCTGATCGTCATCGTGGCGCTGATCGTCCGCGGCACCCAGAAGAAGAAATAGTCAGCCCGCCCGGGCCACCGCCCAGACTTCGATGCGCCGGCAGCCGCCCGCGCGCAGCACGCGGGCGAGCGATTCGACGGTCGCGCCGGTCGTCAGCACGTCGTCCACGATCGCGACGCGTGGCGGCGGCACGGCCCTGAGAACGAATGCATCCTTCAGGTTGTCGCGGCGCTCGGCCGCCGGCAGCTGCGCTTGCGGGGCGGTATCGCGCATCCGGCGCGCAAGCTGCCGCATGACGGGCAGCCGCAGCTGCGCGGAGGCGAACACCGCGAGCTCCTGCGCCTGGTTGAAGCCGCGGTGCACTTCGCGCCGCTCGAACAGCGGCACCGGCACGATCGCATCGACCCCGGGCCGCCCGCGCTCGGCGATGCGCCGCCCGAGCAGCGTGCCAAGTATCCGGGCGGTCGCAATCTGGCCGCCGTACTTCAGGCCATGGATCAGCTCGACCAGCGGGAATTCGTAGCGATAGGGCACCAGCGCGCAGTCGAAGCCGCGCGGCGCGCCGGCGCTGCAACCGGGACAGTTTGCCCCCCGGTGCGGCAATGGCGTCGCGCACACCGGACATGCCGGGTCGTTGCGCGGAAAGTCCTCCTCGCAGCCGCGGCAAAGATCGAGCGCGGGCGCCTGGCCGGCTTCGAGGCACAGGCGGCATGTGGCTGGAAAAAGCCTGTGGATCAATGACCTGGCCGTGCCGTAAACCTGCGACAGGCGGCCCGGTTGACAGTCCAGGGGACCCTTCCAATACTGCGTCACCGCGCCAGACTGCAGCGGTTTTTACGGCATGGTTGGCCTCTTAATCCGGCGGTTCGGGGAGCAATGCGCATGACAGCGACGGCAAGGCAGTTCGGCGACCTGCGCAGCGACTGGACGCTCGAGGAGGTGCGCGCGCTGCACCGGCTCCCGTTCAGCGACCTGATCCACCACGCGCAGACCGCGCATCGCCGCCACTTCGATCCGAACCAGGTGCAGGTCTCGACGCTGCTGTCGATCAAGACGGGCGCCTGCCCCGAGGACTGCGCTTATTGCCCGCAGAGCATCCGTTACGACACGGGGCTCGAGCGCGAGGCGCTGATGGATCCCGCCGCGGTGATCGGGCGCGCCCGCGCGGCGCGCGACAGCGGCGCGACGCGTTTCTGCATGGGCGCCGCCTGGCGCAGCCCGAAGGACCGCGATCTCGAAACAGTCGCCGAGATGGTGCGCGGCGTGCGCGAACTCGGGCTCGAGACCTGCGCGACGCTCGGCATGCTGACGCCGTCCCAGGCGACACGCCTCGCCGAGGCCGGCCTCGACTACTACAACCACAATCTCGATACGTCGGCGGCGTTCTACGGCGAGGTCATCACGACGCGCAGTTACCAGGACCGGCTCGACACGCTGGCCGCGGTGCGTGACGCCGGCATTCATGTCTGCTGCGGCGGCATTCTCGGCATGGGCGAAGGGGCCGAGGACCGGGTCGCGCTGCTGCACACGCTCGCGACGCTCGACCCGCACCCCGAGAGCGTGCCCGTCAACAACCTCGTGCAGGTCGAAGGCACGCCGCTCGCGGGCATTGCGCCGCTCGATCCGATCGAATTCGTCCGCAACATCGCGCTCGCGCGGATCCTGATGCCGCGCTCGCATGTCCGGCTATCCGCCGGCCGCGCGCAGATGAGCGACGAGCTGCAGGCACTCTGCTTCCTGGCCGGCGCGAATTCGATCTTCTACGGCGAGAAGCTGCTGACGACCGGCAATCCGGACACGGCGAGCGACCTCGCGCTGTTCGGCCGCCTCGGCATCCGGCCCGAGCCTGCCGCCGCGGCGGGCTGACGCGCGTGCCGATCGCGCGGATCGAATTCGGGCCCCTGCTCGCGGATCTCGATGCGCGCGGCCTGCGGCGGCGTCGGCGCCTGGCGCAGCATGCGGGCGATGCCGCCGCCGACATCGAACTCGACGGCAGGCCCTGCGTCGATTTCTGCAGCAACGACTATCTCGGCCTCTCCACGCACCCGCGCGTCGTCCTGGCCCTCATAGCCGCGGCGCGCGAGCACGGCGTCGGCGCGCGCGCCTCGCACCTGATCACGGGACACCAGTCCGAGCACGAAGCGCTCGAGCGCGAGCTCGCCGCCTGGACCGGGCGCGAGCGCGCGCTCGTGTTCTCGACGGGCTATATGGCGAATCTGGGCCTCGTCGGCGCGCTGGTGCGGCGCAATGGCGCGGTTTTCGGCGACCGTCTCAATCACGCCTCGCTGATCGACGGCGGCCGCCTGTCGGGCGCTGTGCTGCATCACTATCCGCACGGCGATGCCCCCGCCCTCGACCGGCAGCTCGCCACGGTCGAATCGGGTCCCGCCGTCGTGCTGACCGACGGCGTGTTCAGCATGGACGGCGATCTCGCGCCGCTGCCCGCGCTGGCGGCGGTATGCCGCCGGCACGGCGCTTTCCTCGCCGTGGACGATGCGCACGGGCTCGGCGTGATCGGGGCCACCGGGCGCGGTTCGCTCGAGCATTTCGGCCTGTCGGCGGACGATGTACCGGCGCTCGTCGGCACGCTCGGCAAGGCGTTCGGCAGCTTCGGCGCATTCGTCGCGGGCAGCGGCGAGCTGATCGACACGCTGGTGCAGCGCGCGCGCACCTACATCTATACGACCGCGCTGCCCGCGGCAGTCGCCGCGGCCACCCGCGCGGCGCTTGCGGCATCCATCGAGGAATCCTGGCGGCGCGAGCGCGTGCTGGCGCTGACCCGCCGGTTCCGCGAGCGCGCGTCGTCGGCCGGCCTGCCGCTCGCCGATTCCACGACGCCGATCCAGCCGGTGATGCTGGGCGGCGCCGACACGGCGGTACGCGCGAGCGAAGCCTTGCTGGCACGCGGCTACTTCGTCGCCGCCATCCGCCCGCCGACCGTGCCGGCGGATACTTCCCGCCTGCGCGTCACGCTTTCCGCCGCGCATCGCGATAACGACGTCGATGGGCTCGTCGACGCCCTCGCCGCGGTCCTGGCGGGCGCATGAGCGTCGCGCCTCGCCTGCTCGACGCCCGCGCCGTGCGACGCAACGCCGATCGCGCGAGCGCGACTTACGACGAATCCGCCGTCCTGCAGGCCGAGCTGCGCCAGCAGATGATCGAGCGCCTCGGCTGGATCGCATTCGAGCCCGCCACGGTGCTCGATCTCGGCTGCGGCACGGGCCATGGCGCCATGGCACTCGCCGCGCGCTGGCCGAAAGCACGCGTCGTCGCGCTCGACTTCGCGCGCGGGATGCTGCAGGAGGCCGCCCGGCACGATGCCATCGGTCGCTGCGAACGCCTGTGCGCGGACGCGCTGTCCGTGCCGCTGCCCGATGCGGGCGTGGATCTCGTCTTCAGCAACCTGCTTCTGCCCTGGTGCGAGGATCTCGATGCGCTCTTTGCCGAGGTGGCGCGCCTGCTGCGCCCGCGCGGACTGTTCACGTTCACGACCATCGGCCCCGACACGCTCGCGGAACTGCGTGAAGCCTGCGGCGACGCGGACAACGGCACGCACGTGCATCCGTTCACCGACATGCACGACATCGGCGACGGCCTGATCCGCGCCGGCCTCGTCGAGCCGGTGCTCGACGTGTCGCGCTATACGCTGACGTATCCGGATCTCCGGACGCTGATGCACGAGCTGAAGGCGACCGGCGCCCAGAACGCCGCGGCGGACCGGCGGCGCGCACTGACCGGGCGCGGCAGGATGCGCGCTATCGAGCGCGCCTATGAGCGCTATCGCCGCGACGGCGTGCTGCCGGCGAGCTGCGAAGTCATCTTTGGACAGGCCTGGGGCGCCGTCGAAACCGCAAAGGGCGAGCGTGACGGTGAATTTGCCTTTCCCGTCTCCGCGATCGGGCGGCGCGGCATGCGGTGGCAATGACTCGCTCTTACTTTCTGACCGGTACCGACACGGGCGTCGGCAAGACGCTGGTCGCCGCGGCGCTGATCCGTCGGCTGCGCGAGTCCGGCGTCGCGGTCGCCGGGATGAAGCCGGTCGCGGCCGGCGTCGTCGCGGGGCCGGACGGCCCGGCAAACGAGGATGCCCTGCTGCTGCAGGCCGAAGCGAGTGTCCGCCATGCCTATGCGACGGTGAATCCATGGCTGTTCGAGCCCGCGATCGCCCCGCATCTCGCGGCGGCCGAAGCGGGCATCGCGATCGGCACCGACCGCATCGCCGCCGCCCATGCTGCGCTCTGCGCTTCGGCGGAGGTCGTCATCGCGGAAGGCGCCGGCGGTTTTCTGGTGCCGCTCGATGGCAGCCGCAGCATGGCCGAATTGCCCGCCCTCCTCGGCATGGACGTGATCCTCGTCGTCGGACTGCGGCTCGGCTGCCTGAATCACGCATTCCTGACCGTAGAGGCCGTGGCCGCGCGCGGCCTGACGCTCGCGGGATGGGTCGGAAATTCCCTGGCGCCGGATTTCCCACGTCGCGAGGCCAATATCGCGACCTTGGCGGCGAGGATCGCCGCGCCCTGCCTCGGCATCGTCCCGTGGATGGCGCAACCCGCCGTCGGAACCGCCGCGAAAGCCCTCGCTGGCGCGCACCGGTTGTAGCGCATCTCTCTGGAAAGAAAGGGGAAAATCGTGTTGCGGCACGTCATGCCGTCCCTTACGATGCGCGGGCCGTGAGCCCGGGTTCCGCGGGCTGCACTCCAGGAGTTTCCCGGTTGAACTCGAAGCGGATGTCGAAGCTGCAGGTCGTCGCTGGAGCCATCGCGGCCCTCGCCGCCCTCCCGGCCCGGGCGGACTGGGACCTGCTGAACATGCCTTTCGGCGTCAGCGAACTGTCCCAGGAAATCTACGGCATGCACATGATCATGGTGTGGATCTGCCTGATCATCGCCGTCGTCACCTTCGGCGCGATGATCATCGCGATGGTGCGCTTCCGGAAGTCGAGGGGCGCGGTCGCCGACCAGAAGCTCCTGCACAATGCGCGCCTCGAGGCCACCTGGACCATCATCCCGACGCTGATCCTGATCGGCATGGCGATCCCGTCGGTCGAAAAGCTGATCAAGATCGAGGACACCTCCGGCTCCGAGCTCACGATCAAGGTTACGGGCTACCAGTGGCAATGGCATTACGAGTATCTCGGCAGCGGCGTGTCGTTCTTCAGCCGACTCGCCCGCACCAGCGACATCGCGCGCCAGCGGGGTTCCGGCATCGACCCCCGGACCGTCGAGAACTACCTGCTCGAGGTCGACAACCCGCTGGTCGTCCCGACCGGCACCAAGATCCGCATGCTGCTCACCGCCAATGACGTGATCCACGCCTGGTGGGTCCCGGACTTCGGCATGAAGCGCGACGCGATCCCGGGATTCATCAACGAGATGTGGATCTCGGTGGACGCCGACAAGCCCGGCACCTATCGCGGGCAGTGCGCGGAGCTCTGCGGCGCGGACCACGGTTTCATGCCGATCGTCGTCGTCGCCAGGCCGAAGGCCGAATTCGACGCCTGGCTGAGCCAGCAACAGGCCGCAGCGACCCCGGTCGCCGCGGCGGTCACGGAGTGATGCCGATGGCAGACCACGGACACGGGCCGCCGAAAGGCATCACGCGCTGGCTGACGACGACGAACCACAAGGACATCGGCACGATGTACCTCGTGTTCTCGCTCGTCATGTTCCTGATCGGCGGGCTGATGGCGTTGCTGATCCGCGCGGAACTGTTCCAGCCGGGCCTGCAGCTCGTCGATCCGATGTTCTTCAACCAGATGACGACGATGCACGCGCTCGTCATGGTGTTCGGCGCCGTGATGCCGGCGACGGTCGGCCTCGCGAACTGGATGATCCCGATGCAGATCGGCGCCGCCGACATGGCGCTGCCGCGCATGAACCTGTTCAGCTTCTGGCTGTTGTTCTTCGCGTTCATTCTGCTGCTGTCCACGCTCTTCATGCCGGGCGGCGCCCCGGCCTCCGGCTGGACGCTCTATCCGCCGCTGGTGCTGCAGTCTGGCCAGGCGTTCCCGATGGCGATCTTCGCCATCCACCTGATGGGCGCGTCGTCCATCATGGGCGCGATCAACGTCATCGTGACAATCGTCAACATGCGCGCCCCCGGCATGACGCTCCTCAAGATGCCGCTGTTCTCGTGGTCCTGGCTGATCACGGCCTATCTCTTGATCGCGGTGATGCCGGTGTTCGCGGGCGGCGTGACGATGCTGCTGACCGATTACTATTTCCACACCAGCTTCTTCAATGCGGCCGGCGGCGGCGACCCGGTGCTGTACCAGCACGTGTTCTGGTTCTTCGGGCACCCGGAGGTCTACATCATGATCCTGCCGGCGTTCGGGATCATCTCGGAGATCATCCCGACGTTCTCCAGGAAACCGATCTTCGGCTACGAGGCGATGGTCTATGCGATCGCGTCGATCGCCTTCCTGTCGTTCATCGTCTGGGCGCATCACATGTTCACGGTCGGCATGCCGCTCGCGGGACAGCTGTTCTTCACGCTGTCGACGATGCTGATCGCGGTGCCGACCGGCGTGAAGATCTTCAACTGGACGACGACGATGTGGCGCGGCTCGCTCAGCTTCGAGCCGCCGATGCTGTTCGCCATCGCCTTCCTGTTCCTGTTCACGATCGGCGGATTTTCCGGCCTGATGGTCGCGATCGTGCCGGCGGACTTCCAGTATCACGACACTTACTTCGTCGTCGCGCACTTCCACTACGTGCTGGTGCCGGGGGCGGTGTTCGGCATCATGGCGGCGGTCTACTACTGGCTGCCGAAGTGGACCGGCCACATGTACGACATGAGGCTCGCGAAGTGGCACTTCTGGCTGACGGCGATCTTCGTCAACGTGCTGTTCTTCCCGCAGCATTTCCTCGGGCTCGCCGGCATGCCGCGGCGCATCCCGGACTACGCGACGCAGTTCGCCGACTGGAACATGGTCTCCTCGATCGGCGCCTTCGGCTTCGGCCTGTCGCAGCTGCTGTTCGTCTGGGTCATCGTCAAGTGCGTGCGCGGCGGAGCGCCCGCCACGGCCGGTGTCTGGGACTGGCCGCACGGCCTCGAGTGGACCGTGCCTTCGCCTGCGCCTTACCACACCTTCGAGAAAGCGCCGGAGGTCCATTGACCCGGAACCCGAGTAACCTGCGGCTCGCGATCGCGCTCGGCGTCGTTGCGTTCGCCGTGTACCTCGCCTTCATCCTGATGCGCGTCGCGGACAACGGCGTATGAGCGGGCGCAAGCCAGGATCCAATCGCGGCCTGACGGCGCGTCTGCTGCTGATGGTCGCGGGCAGTTTCGCCTTCGGCTTCGCGCTCGTTCCGCTCTATGACGTGTTCTGCGAGGTCACCGGTATCGGCTCGCGCGAGCGCCTGACGCGCGCGGCCGCGGTCGACGGCGCCGCAACCGCGGATCCCCGCACGATCGTGGTCGAGTTCACGTCAAGCGTGCCCGCGGGCGGGCGCTGGGAGTTCGCGCCGATCGAGTCCTCGATGGAGGTGCGGACCGGCCAACTCTACGAGACCCATTACCGCGCGAGAAACCTGTCGGGAGGCGATGTCACGGGACAGGCGGTGCCGTCCGTCGCGCCGATGCGTGCGACGAAGTACTTCATGAAAACCGAATGTTTCTGTTTCACGCCGCAGCAGTTCGCGCGGGACGAGGAACGCGACATGGTCGTGCGGTTCGTCGTGGACCGGGACCTGCCTCCCGGCATCGACCGCCTCACGCTGTCCTATGCGTTCTACGACGTCGGGCGCGTGGCCGGCGGTGCCACCTGACGGGGAACGCGATGGCGAACGCCGAACCAGCCCACGCACCGGACCAGTACTACTTCCCGCACGGCAGCCGGCTGCCGTTCTTCGGGTCGATCGCCCTGTTCATCCTGATGGCTGGCGCAGCGACGACGCTGAATGGCGCCGACGCCGGAATCTGGGTGCTCGGGCTCGGCTTTGTCCTGCTGATCACGCTTTTCTTCCTCTGGTTCGGCGAAGTCGTGCGCGAGAACCAGGCGGGCCTCTACAACGAGCAGGTGGACCGCTCGTTCCGCATGGGCATGATGTGGTTCATCTTTTCCGAGGTCATGTTCTTCGCGGCATTTTTCGGCGCGCTGTTCTATGCCCGGCAGCTGTCCGTGCCATGGCTTGGGGGCGAAGGCACCAAGGCGCTGACCACGCTGCTGTGGCCCGGCTACGAGGCGGGATGGCCGAGCAACGGCCCCGGCATCCTGAGCCCGCGCGACGACGGCAGCTACGAGATCATTCCCGCCTTCGGCCTGCCAGCATTGAATACTGCGCTGCTGCTGACGTCGGGACTCACGCTGACGATCGCGCATCACGCAATGAAGAACGCCCAGCGCGGCATGCTGAAGCTGTTCCTCGCGCTGACGTTCGTGCTCGGCTTCATCTTCCTCGGGGTCCAGATCGTCGAGTACGGCCATGCCTGGCAGGATCTCGGCCTGCAGCTCGGCACGGGCATCTACGGCTCGACCTTCTTCATGCTGACCGGCTTCCACGGTCTGCACGTGCTGGTCGGCGCGATCATGCTGGTCGTGATCTGGCTGCGGTGCCTGAAGGGCCATTTCACGCCGCGCCACCATTTCGCGTTCGAGGCCGTTGCCTGGTACTGGCACTTCGTCGACGTCGTCTGGCTCGGATTGTTCATCTTCGTCTACTGGCTCTGATCCGGCGTGGGGGCCGCGCCAACAGGGGGCAAGCGCTTCATCGCTATCGCCGGCAACATCGGCGCCGGCAAGACCGAGCTCACGCGCTTCCTGTGCCGGCGCTACGACATCAAGCCGTTCTACGAACCGAACGACCAGAACCCCTATCTCGCGGATTTCTACCGCGACATGAAAACCTGGGCATTCCGCTCCCAGCTCTATTTCCTCGCGCACAAGTTCCGTCTGCAGCTCGAACTGCAGGGAGAACCCGGCACGGTCGTGCAGGACCGCACGATCTACGAGGACGCGGAAATCTTCGCGAAGAACCTCCATCGCCAGCGCTACATCGACCGGCGTGACTGGCGCACCTATCAGCAGCTCTACCAGTCCATCTGCACGACGCTGAAGCCGCCCGACCTGATGATCCAGCTCTGCTGCCCGGTGCGGACGCTCAGGAAGCGCATCGGGTTGCGCGGCCGCGCGATGGAGAAGGACATACCGGTCGCGTATCTGAGCCGGCTCAACCGGCTGTATACGGACTGGTTTGCGCGCTATGACCTGTCGCCGGTGCTTCAGCTCGAAACTGACCGGCTCGACTGGCTCACGGACCTCGTTGACCGCGTCGATCTCTTCCGGAAGATCGAGCGCTTCCTCGATTGATGAAAGCCATCCGCCTTCAGCAGCCTGGTCGCCCGCTCGTTGCAGAAAACCTCGCGATGCCGGAACCCGGCGCGCATGACGTCCTGGTGCGGGTACGCGCCGCCGGCATCTGCCATTCGGACCAGCACTATCGCGCAGGCGTCGCCCCGACGCGCCTGCCCTGCACGCTCGGCCACGAGGTGGCCGGAACCGTCGAGGCCTGCGGAAATCTCGTCACCGGATTCAGCGCAGGCGACAGGGTCTGCCTCAACTACCTGGTCACTTGCGGCGAGTGCGGCTACTGCCGCGCCGGCCAGGAGCCATTCTGCGTGCGTGGCGAAATGATCGGCAAGCATCGTGACGGCGGTTTCGCGGAGTTCGTCTGCGTCCCGGAACGCGGCGTGCTGCCCTTGCCGGCGAGCATACCGTTCGAGCAGGGCGCCATCATGATGTGCTCCTCCGCGACCGCGCTGCATGCCCTGAATCAGGCCCGGGTCGCAGCCGGCGACACGGTCGCGGTATTCGGTGTCGGCGGGCTGGGCGTTTCGGCGATCCAGCTCGCGCGGCTGCGGGGCGTCCAGACCGTGTATGCGGTGGATCTCCACCCGCGCAAGCTGGCACTGGCAGGTGCGCTCGGCGCCATCCCGGTGAATGCGCGTGCGGACGACCCGGTTGCGGTCATCCGGCGACTGACGGACGGGCGCGGCGTCGACGCGGCGCTGGAACTGATCGGCCTGCCGCTGACGATGCAGCAGGCGATCCGGTCCCTCGCCGTCCACGGCCGCGCCGCTCTCGCCGGGCTGACCGACCGCCCGCTTTCGTTCTCGCCCTATCACGACCTGCTGAACCGGGAGGCCGAGGTGATCGGCGTGTCCGATCACCTCGCCACGGAATTGCGCCAGCTGATCGGTTTCGTCGAACGCGGTCAGCTGGATCTGTCGGCCGTCGTCACGCAAACGATTCCGCTCGATGCCGCGGCCATCAACGTGGTGCTGGACGAGCTCGCGGCATGCGGCGGCGATGTGCGCACGGTGGTCAGTCCAGGCTGATGACCGGATGCCCAGGCTCCATATCCTGACGATCGGCTATGAGGGGACGAGCCTCACGGACTTCATCGCGACGTTGAAGGCCCATCGCGTCCGCCAGGTTCTCGATGTCCGCGAGCTCGCGATATCCCGGCGCAGGGGTTTTTCGAAAACAGCCCTGTCACTCGCCCTGGCCGGGGCCGGCATCTCGTATGCGCACGGACCCGCGCTCGGTACCCCGCGCTGGCTGCGCCATCGCCTGCGCGACGATGGCGACTTCGACGGCTTCAGAAAGGACTTCCGCAAACAGCTGGCGGCGAAGCGACCGCTGCTGGATTCGCTCGCCGGCAGCCTGTCCGGACGCGTCGCGCTGCTCTGCTACGAGCGTAACCCCTCGGAATGTCATCGTTCCCTGGTCGCAGCGGCATTGGCGCGGAGGACCCGGGCGGCCGTTGAACATCTGGAAGCGCCCGCAATCTAATGAGTGGTCGGGGCGTGCCGTCCGACGCTTGGCCACGTCGCTTTTCAGCGACGTCATCGAGGATAATTGCCGTCCCATCGGGTGCCAGCATTCCAATTAATATGATGGACAAGACACCCATGCAGGCCAGGACGCAGCACATCCACCGGATGCCCGAACCAGCGCACGAATCCATGCCCCCCGAGCCTGACGACCGCACAGCCGGATCCGGAGAGCATGCCAACCCGCTCGACCGGTTGATCAACGGCCGCTACCGGCTGCTCGCCCACCGCGGAAGCGGGCGGCTCGGCGCCATCTACGAGGCCCTCGACGAGCAGACCAGCATGACGGGCGCCGAACGCCATGTCGCCGTCCAGCTGCTCGACGGGAACCTGATCGCCAGCCGCCGCTTCACGGGTGAATTCGAGCGCGGCGTGATCTCTCTGCAGGGTCTCGCGCATCCCAATCTGGTCGGCCTGCTGGATGCGGGCCGCGATGACGGCCGCTTTTTCATCGTCATGGAATTGCAGGACAGCGCATCGCTGCGCTTCGTGCTCGATGACGCCGGCAAGCTCCCGCTCGAGGAAACCACCGCCGTGGTCCGCGCTGTCGGCGATGCCTTGCGATACCTGCACGCCAAGTCATTCGTGCATGGCAACGTGAAGCCCGAGAACGTGCTGGTGACGTTCGACTACGAGGTCCGGCTGCTGGACGTCGTGCCTCCGGAGTGGCCGGCTGCGCTGAACGGGGAGCCCGACGAGCGCGATGATGTCAACGGGCTCGCCTGCCTGTCCTATGAAATGCTTTCCGGCCGCCATCCTTTCAACGCGAATACGCCGGAAGAGGCCTTGCGCGCAGGTCTGGAACCGGCGCCGCTGGCCCTTCTGTCCACGCGCCAGTGGCGGGCGCTGGCCGCTGCGCTCGAGCTGCAGCCCGACCGCCGGACACCGACCATCGTGCGGTTCCTGGAAGAACTCGGCGTCACCGGCGATGAGAAACTGCGCGCCATCGTCGGGGGCGGCACGCCAGAGCCTGCGCCCGCCGCGGAATCCGCGCCCGTCGAGGCACCGGCGCCCGCCACGGAGCCGGCGCGAGCCCGCCAACCCGCGCCAGCCGCCACCCGCGCCCCGGCGAGAGACCGTGCGCCGGCCGCGCGTCCCGCGTTGCTGGCAAAAACCGAGTGGAACACCGGAGACATCCCGCTGCCCCAGCGTGTGGTACGGGTCGAGCGTGCGCGACCCGGCATTGCGGGCAAGCTACTGGCGCTGCTCCTGCTGGTGATTATCGGCGCGATTGGCTATCTCTTTCAGGATCAACTGCTGGAAGAAGGGTCTGCGCTGCTGACGTCGATCGATGCGAGCCGCACGCAAGAAGCTCCGCGAACTCCGGCTGTGCCGACCGATGCGGCCCCGCCTGTCTCCGCGCCGGTGGAAGCGCCGGTCATTGCCGCCGCACCGACCGACATGCCGGAGGCCCCGGTCGATATTCCGGCCGAGCCTGTCGATGCGCCGGCTGGGGCGGTCGAGATCCCGGCGCCGGCGGCTGCAACGGCCGACGCACCCGCAGCAGGGCCGCCGCGATTCGCCTTCAGCCAGCCGGTGTTGACCGTCTCGGAAAGCGACGTCGCCGCACGCATCGTCATCCGCCGATCCGGCAACACGGCGGAGCGCGCGTCGATTGCCTGGTGGACCGCGGACGGGTCGGCAGTCGCTGGTCAGGACTTTGCCGATCTCGGGCGCCGGATCGAGCGATTTGCGCCGGGTGAAACGATGCGCGCCGTTTTTGTGCCGCTCATTAACGACACTGTCGCGGAGCCAGTCAAGAGCTTCAATATCTACCTGGGGCGCGCCGAAGGCCGCGGCACTTTCGAGCCGCTGTCGGGCATGCGCGTCGACATCATCGACGACGACTGAACGCGAAGCTCATTACCCCCGGGCACGGCTTTCCGCGGGCCGCTTATGCGATTCAGCCCCTGGGCGACGCGGGCGCTGCGGCCGCCTTCGCCGGCGCGCCGCTGGTCGCTATCGTGACTGTCTGGCCGGCCCGCAGGCGCTCGCCGCCGCGCACGACCACGCGGTCGCCGGCCGCCAGCGCGCCCGTGATTTCGACGCGCCGCGAATCGCCGTTACCGACGCGCACGGCGACACGCTCGGCGACGTCGTCCTTGCCGATGCGATAAACGTGCGCGCCGTCGGCGCGGACGATCACCGCGTCGCGCGGCACCGATAGGCCAGCCGCCTGCTGCGCCGCCGGCAGATCGACGCGCACCGCCGAGCCGATCGGCCAGCCGGCGCCTTTCATCGCGATGCGCACTTCCATCATGCGCGAGCGTTCGTCGCCGACCGGGACGATCGCGCGAATCGTGCTCTCGGCCTGCTGTGACGTGCCGCGCACGGTCACGGCCTGTCCGACCGCAAGATGGCCGGTGTCGGCGACCGGCGCCCGGGCGACCACTTCGACACTGCCCGTGTCGGTCAACCGGATGACCTCCGCGCCCGGACCGACAAACTCGCCGAGCTGGCGGATGCGTTCGGCCACGTGGCCTGGAAACGGTGCGCGGATCACCGCGCGCTCGATCTGGTGACGGGTGCTGTCGCGGGTCGCGCGCGCCTGCTCGAGTTCATGCCGCGCCATCGACAGCCGCGCCGCGGCCTCGTCGATCTGGCTCTTCGATGCGATGCCGGCCGGCAGCGCGTTCAGCCGCGCAAGCTGGGTGCCCAGCAGTTCCGCGTTCGCCGCCAGCCGCGCGATCTGCGCGTCGTTTTCGCGAAGCTGCAGTTCGAGCGCGCGCGCATCGACGCGCGCGAGCGGCGCGCCTTTCTGCACGCGCGCGCCGGGTTCGGCGACCCAGTCGAGCCGGCCGGCGACTTCCGCCGCGAGCCGCGCATCGTTGCGGCTGACGACCGTTCCGGTCGCGGTCACGGTGGCGGCCACGCCGCCTTTCGTGACCGACGCCACGGCGACCGGTGCCGGCGGTTGCTGACCAGTCGCCTGCCCGCTGGCCGCGCTGACCGTCAGGGAGGAAATGGCCAGCGCGGCCAGCACCGCGCTCCATGCAACCGGGCTTCGGGACTGATATTCCATCACGCACCTTCCTCGAGCGCGGGCGGCATGGTCGTCACCGCTGCGCTTTCTGAAACGGTCTCGCCCAGCCGCAGCAACGCCGGCAGCAGCACGAGCATGAACACGGTATTGACGACCATGCCGCCCGCGATGACCGTCGCCAGGCCTCGATACAGCGCGGCGCCGGGCCCCGGGATCATCACGAGCGGCAGCAGCCCGAACAGGGTGGTCAGCGAAGTCGCAAGTATCGGGCGTGTGCGCTCGCCAAGCGCGGCGCGCACCGCGTCGCGCCGGCTCAGCCCCTCGTGCTCACTGGTGCGCGTGCGATCCACGAGCAGGATTGCGTTATTGACGACGATGCCCATCAGAATGATGAATCCGACCATGGTCAACAGGTCGAGCGTCTGCGGCGTGAACAGGTTGAGCAGGCGGATGGCGAGCACGCCGCCGAAGCTCGCGAGCGGAACGGTCAGCATCACGATCGCGCTGTCCTTGACGGAGCGGAAGAGCGCCGCCATCAAAAGGAACAGCACCAGCAGCGCAAGGCCGATGTTGATCCGCATGTCCGCGAGCGCGGTCTCGAGGCTGCCCGCGTCGCCGGCATAACGGATGCCGCCATCCGCCGGCAGCAGCGGCTGGATCGCCGGACCGACGTCCTGCTCGATCCGGTCCATCGTCTGCTGCAGCGACATGCCGGGCGGAGCGATCACATTGAGCCCGATCGTGCGGCGTCCATCCACACGCCGGAGGCCCGTCGCACCGACGGTCGGCTCGATCGTGACGAGCTCGCCGAGCGGCACGACGGCACCGGTCGGCGTCGCGACCGGCACGGCGGCCAGCGCATCCTGGCTGTCCCATCCCTTCGCGCGCAGGATCATGTCCAGGCGGCGCTCGCCGTCGAAATGCTCGCCGACCCAGATGCCGTCGCCCAGCGACCGCACGACGGTCGCGACGTTCGCGCGGGTCCAGCCGGATTCGCTGATGCGGCGGTCATCCGGCACCAGGCGCAGCTCCGGTTCTGCCAGCTCGAGATCCTGGAACGAGCGCACCTGCGCGCCGGGCAGCTTCTCAGTGATGACGTCCTGCGCCGCGTGCGCCGTTTTGAGCAGCCCGTTGAAGTCGACGGACTGCAGGCGCACCTCGATGTTGCGGCCGTCGCCGAAGCCGCCGAACAGATTGCCCTGTTGCGCGAACACCTGCAGGTCCGGGAACCCGACCACGATCTCTTCATTGATCAGCCGGCCGAGCTCGTCGATCTTCGACGGATCCAGCGGCCGCACGCCGATCGTGCCGCCGCCCGGAAAAATAAGAATGTAGTAGTTCTTGAGGGCCGGCTCTTTCTCTCCCGCCATGTAGGGTTCGAGCCGCCGCACCAGCGGCTGCACGACCTCGTTCTCGATGGCATCGACATTCATTCCGGGCGGGAACTGGAAGAATCCGTCGATCGCGTCGCGTTTGACCGGCGGCAGATAGTCGATCGGCGGCAGCAGCAGCCAGGTCAGGGCGACCGGCACCGCGAGCAGCGCGCCGATGGTCGCGCGGCGCTGGTTCGGCTGGTCGGTCAGCGCGACCACGCGGTCGCCGATCTCCTTCTGCCAGCAGCCGCCGCCACGCATGCGCGCGCCGGGCTTCAGCCAGCGCGCGGCCGCAACCGGCAGCACCGTCATCGACATGACGAGCGACACGGCCACCGCGACCGCGATCGTCAGGGCCAGATCGGCGAACAGCTGGCCCTCCGTGTTCTCCATGAACATGACGGGAAGAAACACGATGACGGTCGTCGCGGTCGACGCGGTCAGCGCCGGCCAGACGTGACGTGCGCCTTCCAGTGCGGCCTGTGTCGCATCGATGCCACGCTCGCGCCGGGTGACGATGCTTTCGAGCACGACGATGGCCGCGTCGAGCGTCATGCCGACGGCGAACGCGATACCTGCGATCGAGATGACATTGAGCGTATGGCCGCTGATGAAGAGCACCATGATCGTCGTCAGCAGCGATACGGGTATCGCGAGGCCCACCAGCAGCGTCGCCCGAAGCTGCCGCAGGAACAGCCACAGCACGGCAATCGCGAGCAGAACGCCGAGCAGCAGATTGCCGGAGACCATGCCGATTGCCTGGTTGATGAACACGGACGGATCGAACGACTGCTCGATCGCGAGCCCCATCGCCGCGAGCGGACCTTCGCGCAGTTTCCCGATCTCGGCCTTGACGGCATTGAGCGTCGCCAGCACGTCGGCGCCGGATTCCTTTAGGATCTGGATCGCAATTGCCGGGTTGTTGTTCTGGACCGCGAGCGAGTTGCGGTCGCCGCGCTCGACCGAAATGGTTGCGACGTCCGCCAGGCGGACCGGACGGCCGTCGCGCCAGTCGAGCACCAGTTCACCGAGATCCGCGGGGCTGTAGCGCCCCGCGAAGCGCAGCGTGTACTGGCGCCGGCCCAGTTCCGCGAAGCCGCCGGACACGTCGTCGGCGGTGCCGGCGACGGCGACGATGGACGGAATCGGAATGCCGAGCTCGGCGGCGCGGTAGGGATCGAATTCGATGCGTAGTTCGTCGGGCGCGCCCGCATTCACATTGATCGTGCCGACGCCCGGGATCGACTCGACGCGCGAGCGCATCAGGTCTTCCACCTCGCGGCGGAAGTTCTCGACCGGCCCCGGCGAGCCGGGTTTCAGCTGCACGAAAAACCAGGACAGCGTCTCGTTCGGTCCGCCGCCGCCATTCTCTCCAAGAGAAATGCGCGGCGCGTCCGCGTCGCGCGGCAGCGGCGGCAGCTGGTTCATGCGCGCGATGACCTCGATCAGCGTCCGGCCCATATCGGTGCCGATCGAGAATTCGAGATTGATGAACGCGCCGCCGGCGTTCGCGAAAGACTGGATCTCCTGCAGGCCCGGCAAACCGCGGAGCGCCTGCTCCTGCGGCTCGATCAGTTCCGACTCGACTTCCGTCGGGGCCGCGGCGCGCCAGCCCGTGAAGATCGTGATCACCGGCGCGTCGATGTCCGGGAATAGCTGCACCGGCAGCTTGATCAACGCGACCAGGCCGAGGACGACGATCAGTCCCACGCCGACGGCGACGCTGATCGGGCTCTTCAGCGATTTCTCGGTCAGATTCAAGCTGTCTCCGCGGTGACCAAAGGGTGACCAAAGGGGACGCAACCCTTTAAAAGGGGACGCATCCCTTTTCCACCCGATGCGCCTTCGTTTAGATGCACGACACCCGAAAAGGGATGCGTCCCCTTTTGGGTTGCGTCCCCTTTGCATTCTAGGAAGCGGCACGCCCGCCGGACGGCCTGCGGGCAACGCCCGGCCGCGACCTGAGTCCGCTTCGTCGCAGCGGCCCTGCGAAGGGTAAAATCCGTCGATGAAGAACCTGTTACCGCCATCGGACGAGATCATCGGCAGCGCCGCCGTGCAGGCGGCGCTCGACCGCATGGCGGCCGAAATCAAAGCCCGCCTCGCGGGGCGCAATCCGCTGGTGGTGACGGTCATGAACGGCGGGCTGATCTTCGCCGGCCAGCTCCTGCCGCGCCTGGAATTTGCCCTGGAACTCAGCTATGTGCACGTGCGCCGTTACGGGCACAGAACGACCGGCGGCGAGCTCGTCTGGATCGCGGGCCCGCACGAGCCGGTGGCCGGCCGCACCGTGCTGCTGCTGGACGACATCCTCGACGAGGGCCGCACGCTTGCGACCATTCAGGCCCGGCTTCTGGAACAGGGCGCGAAGGAGGTGATGCTCGCGGCCTTCGCCGTCAAGGAACGCGAATGGCCTGCGCAGCTATGCGCCGATTTTTCCGGCGTCCGGGTGCCGGACCGGTTCGTGTTCGGATTCGGGATGGACGTCGCCGGCGCGTGGCGCAACCTGCCGTCGATTCGCGCGCTGTCGCAGTCGGCCGAATGATGCCGCTGCTCAGGCCCGGACGGCGTGCGGCTCGACCCAGCCCAGCTTCCAGGCAGCCCACAGCACGATGAACAGCATGATGGAGAGGCCGATGCGCACGGACAGCGCGCGCACCATGCGCCGGGATTCACCCTTGTGGTCCCGCACGAGCTGCACCATGGCCGATGCCAGGCTCAGCACGATCGCGAAGAAAATGGCCAGCACCAGCCACTTGATGCCCGACATGCGCCCGCTCCCTTGCTGCGGAAGCGCGAGTATAGCCCGGTGCTGAATCCGCGCCGATTGCGTTTTGCGCCGCGCCCGGCTGCGACGTTCGCCACGATCGTGGCGGCGGTCGCGTTCATCGCGCTCGGTCAGTGGCAGCTGAACCGCGCCGCCGAAAAACGCGCACTCGCCGAGGATTTCGCCGGCGCCGGCCCCGCCCTCGCGCTGCCGGCCGACAGCCGGGATTGGCCGCGCTACCAGCGCGTGACCGCCCGCGGCCGCTACGATTCCGCACGCCAGTTCCTGCTGGACAACCGCATCCACGGCGGCCGTGCGGGCGTCGAGGCCCTGACGCCATTCGTGCTGGACGGCGGCGGCGTGGTGCTGGTCAATCGCGGCTGGCAGCCTTTCGGCGCAACGCGCGACATCCTGCCGGGCGTCGCCGTCTCACCGGAGCCGCGCACGATCGCGGGCCGGCTCGACGAGCTGCCTCGCCCCGGCATTGCGCTCGAAGCGCCGCCGGCCACCGACTGGCCGAGGCTCGTCAGCTATCCGACGTCCGACCAGCTCGCCACGATGCTCGGTGGCGCGATCGAGCCGCGCATCGTCCTGCTCGATGCCGACGAGCCGGACGGGTTCGTGCGCGAATGGATCCTTCCGGGCACGACACCGGGCCGGCATCTGGGCTACGCCCTCCAATGGTTCGCATTCGCGGCAACCGCGATTGCGATCTGGCTCGCGCTCAGCCTGCACCGCGATGGAGACGATGCTTGAACCCGCGGGCGCCGGGCCGCCGCGCCGGACGCTGGCATCTGCTGCTGATCGCGTCGCTGTTCTTCGTGCCGCTCGCCGCGGCGTCATGGCTTTACCTTGCGTCAGGCTGGCGGCCGTCCGTCGGCGTGGAACATGGCGAACTGATCGATCCGCCGCGCCCGTTACCCGATACGCCGTTGCAGCTGCCGGACGGCGGCGCCGCGCCAGCCGACGCGCTCCGCAGCGGTTGGTCGCTCGTGTACGTCGGAAATGACGCCTGCGGGAAAACCTGCCGGGGCGCGCTTGCCGACATGCGCCAGGCACGGCTCGCGCTCGACAAGGATGCAGTCCGTGTCAAGCGCGTTCTGCTGCACGCGGGCGCCTGCTGCGAAGCCGGTTTCGGCTCGGATGAGCCGGATCTGCAGGTACTCGCGGCGAGCGGGCCGGCAGGCAGCGCATTACGAGCGGTGTTTCCACCGTCGGCGAATGGTGAACCGGGCATCTATATCGTGGATCCGCATGGCAACCTGATGATGGGTTACGCTCCGACCGGCGCGACGCGGGGGATTCTCAAGGATCTCGAGCGGCTGTTGCGCCTGTCGACCATCGGCTAGGGGCTCGCAGATGTCCGGTAACCGGGGATTGGTGTGGTTTCGCCGCGTCGCGGCAACGGCCGCCGTGCTGTGCGCGATCGTCGTCGTCGTCGGCGCCTGGGTACGACTGACCAACGCCGGGCTCGGTTGCCCCGACTGGCCAGGCTGCTACGGCCAGCTTCATCCAGGCCAGGTCGTCGAGCGCGCTGCGGAAATCAACGCCGCGAATCCCGAGCGCCCGTTCGATTACCAGAAAGCGCTGAACGAAATGCTGCACCGATACATCGTCGGCGCGCTCGGCCTGCTCGTGCTCGCGCTCGCTGCTCTCTCGGTGATGAATCGCCGCGATCCCGCGCAACCGCGCGTGCTGCCCTGGGCGATCGTCTTGCTGCTCATGCTGCAGGCGCTGCTCGGCATGTGGACGGTGACGCTGCTGCTGAAGCCTCTGATCGTCACGCTGCACCTGCTCGGCGGGCTCGCGACGCTCGCGCTGCTGTGGTGGCTCGTGCTGCCGCCGGAGCGGCGGGAGCTTAAGGCTGCCGAGCGGCCGGTGCGCCGCCTCGCCATCGGCGCGATGGCCGTCGTGCTCGTGCAGATCGCGCTGGGCGGCTGGACCAGCACCAACTACGCAGCAGCAGCCTGCGCGGATTTTCCGACCTGCCACGGGAGCTGGTGGCCAGACATGGATTTCGACAACGGATTCGTGCTCTGGCGTGGCCTCGGCATCGACTACGAGGGCGGCGTACTGGACGCGCCGGCGCGCGTCGCGATCCACTACACGCATCGTCTGGGCGCCTACTTCACGGCACTCGTCGTGCTGCTCGTCGTGGCGGGCGCCTGGCGGCGCGGACAAACCACCGCCACGCGCGCCGCGGCCGCCGCCGTACTGGTCGCGATCGGACTGCAGATCACGATCGGCATGAATCTCATCTGGCAGGGCTGGCCTCTGTGGCTCGGCACTGCCCACAACGCGGGAGCGGCGCTCGTCGTGCTCGCGATGGTCACGCTGCTGCGCTACCTGACGCCGCGCACCCAGGTCGGGCGATATCGCCCTTGAGTCCGTTGCTCGGTCAGAACCACTGAATCAGGACAGGCAGGCCGGCAACCACGAGCGCCAGGCAAACGGCCAGACCCGAACGATTGAAAATGAACATGGCCTTCTCCTGTTAATGCAGGAATAAAGGTATCCGCAATCATTATTCCAATAGACACCCCAATATTGACTTTATTGTTCAACATAGCTATCTAATCGGCACATGGAGGACTTTCAGGCCATGCGCGCCTTCGGACGCGTCGCCGAGCTCGGTTCCTTTACCCGCGCCGCCGATGAACTCGGATTGTCGCGTGCCATGGTCACGACCCATGTCCAGCGGCTCGAAAAGCGGTTTGGCCTGCGGCTCCTTAACCGGACGACGCGCAAGGTCGCGCTGACGCCGGCCGGCGTCGATTATCTCGGGCATTGCCGGCGCATCTTTGCCGAGCTGACCGCCGCGGAGGAAACCTTGCGCCGCGCGCAGGAACAGCCGACCGGACGGCTGCGCGTCGACGTTCCAGGCTCCTTCGGCCGGCACATCCTGTTGCCCGCCCTGCCGGAATTCCTGGAACGCTATCCGGGCATCGATCTCGACCTGCGGTTCAACGAGCGCGTCGTCGATATCGTCAAGGAAGGCGTGGATCTTGCGGTGCGCGCCGGCACGGTGACGGATCCCGACGTGATCGCGCATCGCATATCCGGCTCGCGCTGGATTACCTGCGCCTCCCCGATCTACCTCGCCCGCCACGGGCGGCCGCAGAAGCTCGAGGATCTGGCCGAGCACGTATTGATCGGTTCGATTCCGCCGGGCAGCTCGCAACCCCGGCCGTGGCTGTTCGCCGATGACACGGCGCCTCCCGTGGAACTCCGGTTTCGCATGACCATCAATGAATCGGAAGCGGTCATGCTCGCGGCCGCGCGCGGCGTCGGCATCATGCAAACCATGGACCTGCTCGCGGCGCGGGAGCTGGTGGACGGCAACCTCGTGACCGTGTTGACCGAGCACACGCGCCCGGGGCCGCCGCTTTCCATCGTCCACACGCCGGCCGCAAAACGCCTGGCGCGTGTGCGGGTCTTCTCCGAGTTCCTGCGCGGGCTATGCGAGTACGTCGTGCAGCGTGCCGCGGCCCACACCGGGCTGCGGCCGATCCCCTGAGCGCCGTGCTAGCATCATAGGACTCATGAACGCCCGCGAAGAACACGCCAGAACCGCCGCCCGGTGGTCGAAGGCACGCGATTACTTCGCGCTGACCAAGCCGAAGGTCGTGTCGCTCATCATGTTTACGGCGATCGTCGGCATGTTCCTGGCCGTGCCCGGCTTCCCGCCCGCCGGCGCGCTGGTGTGGGGAACGATCGGCATCGCGCTCGCCGCGTCCTCTGCCGCCGCGATCAACCACGTCCTCGATGCGCGCATCGACGCCGAGATGTCGCGCACCCGCATGCGGCCGCTGCCGCGCGGCACCGTGTCGGAAGCCTACGCGCTGTCGTTCGCTTTCGTGCTGGGCGCGGGCTCGATGCTGATGCTGGCGCTCCTCGTCAACGCGCTGACCGCGATCCTGACGTTCCTCTCGATCATCGGCTACGCGATCGTCTACACCGTCTGGCTGAAGCGCGCGACGCCTCAGAACATCGTGATCGGCGGCGCCGCGGGCGCCGCGCCGCCCGTGCTCGGCTGGACCGCCGTGACCGGTGCGGTCGATTCGAATGCGCTCCTGCTGTTCCTGATCATCTTCGCGTGGACGCCGCCGCATTTCTGGGCGCTCGCGATCGCGCGCCGCGACGAGTACGCGCGCGTCGGCATCCCGATGCTGCCGGTGACGCATGGCATCGCCTATACGAAGCAGTTCATCTGGTACTACACGGTGCTGCTCTCGGTCATCACGGTATTGCCGTTCCTGACGGGCATGGCCGGGTACTTCTATCTGGCGGCCGCGCTCGTCCTTGACGGCGTATTCCTACGCCACGCATGGATGCTCAGGAAGTCCGGGCAGGCCGATCTGCCGATGCGCACTTTCCGGTTTTCGATCAACTATCTCGCCCTGCTGTTCGCGGCGTTGCTGATCGACCATTACCTGCCCCCCGTCGCCGGCTGATTCGCGGCCAACGAGCCGCCCCAACAAGTAGACTTGCCCGGTGGATCTAGGCTTCATTGAACTGATCGACTGGCACGCGGGCGCGGTGCTCGCGATCACGCTCGTGACGTTCTACCTGTTCGCCAAGGAGCAGCTGCCGGTGCAGAGCACCGCGCTGCTGGCGCTGCTGGCGCTGATGCTGCTGTTCGGCATCTTCCCTTACCGCAACGGCGACCGCCCGCTGGGGCCGGAGCAGTTCCTGGCCGGGTTCGGCAACTCCGCACTGGTGACAATCTGCTTCCTGATGGTGCTCGGCCACGGCCTGACTACGACCGGCGCCCTGGAGCCGGTGGTCCGCAGGCTCGCGCGGCTGTGGGCCTTCCTGCCGCAGCTCGCGTTCCTGCTGATCCTGATCTTCTGCATCGCGGTCAGCGGCTTCGTCAACGACACGCCGGTCGTCGTGCTGATGATGCCGGTGCTGGTCGCGATCGCCGCCCGCACCGGCACCAGCGCGTCGCGGACCCTGATGCCGATGAACTTCGCGGTCATCATCGGCGGCATGTCCACGACCATCGGCACCTCGACGAACCTGCTGGTCGTGGGCATCGCCGCGTCCCTGGGCGTGCCGGCATTCGGGCTGTTCGATTTTTATCACATCGTCGCGATTGCAGCCGCGGTCGCACTCCCGTACCTGTGGCTGGTGATGCCGCGCTTGCTGCCGAAGGAATCCCCCGGCAATGCCCGCGGCCAGCCGCTCACGTTCGACGCATCGCTCGAGATCGGCGAGAACGGCTACGCCGCCGGTCGCGAACTCCCGCTGCTGGCCAAGCGCGCGCGCGGCTTCAAGCCGCTGCGCATCGTCCGCAACGGCATCGACATCGCGCCGCTGCCGGACCTGAAGCTGCGCCCCGGCGATCGCCTGCTGGTGCAGGCGGCGCCGGATGACCTGCGCGAGTTCGCGGCGACGCTCGGCGCCTGGCTGCATCCGCGCGAGCGCGACGAGATCCCCGGCGCACCCGACCAGACGCTCGCCCAGGCACTGATCACGACCGACGCCGACATCGCAGGTTCCGCGCCGAGCGCGCGGCGTTTTGCCGACCGGCACCGTCTGGCGGCGATTGGCATCCACCGCCCCGGGCGCGAGCGCCCGGTGGATCCGGACGAAACCATGCTGCGCCCGGGCGACGTCGTGCTGGTCCGCGGTCACAAGGACAACGTGCAGAGTCTCGGCGCCTCGCAGGGCGTGTTGATGCTCGATGCGATGACGGAGCTGCCGCATACGCGGCGCGCGCCCATCGCGCTCGCGATCATGGCCGGCGTCATCGCGCTCGCCGCAACCGGCATGCTGCCCATGGTGCTGGCCTCCGCACTGGGCGTCGCCGCGATGCTGCTGACCGGCTGCCTGGGCTGGCGCGAGGCGACGGACGCGCTGTCGTCAAAGGTCATCATGATCGTGGTCGCGAGCCTGGCCCTCGGCGAAGCGCTGACCGTCACCGGCATGATTGCGGGGGCCGGACAGGGTCTTGCCCTGCTGCACCAGTACGTGCCGGCCATCGTCATGGTGGCCGCGCTGATGCTGATGATGGCGGCG